>NZ_JAUSZF010000001.1:1461666-2070833 GCF_030817315.1 Sphingomonas faeni
GTCCACGCGAACGAACCCCAGCGTGCGCGGGTCTCGGCCTCGTCGGGAATTTTTGGTGCTTCAGCCATCAGCCGTGATCCGTAAGTTCTAGGCGACGTTCGATCCGCTCGACCCGATCAGACAGCCGATCGAGCCGCGAATTGACGCCGGAAATCGCGATGATCGAACTGCCGAGATGCTCCTCGACCATCGTCATCCGCGTCTTGAGATCGCGGACGTCGAATTTCATCTCGGACATATCGCCCTGCATCTTCTGCAGAACCGAATAGATCAGCTCGTTGGTCACTGCGCCGTTCTGTGCGGTGGTCATCGGTCGCACTCGCCGAACACGATATCCATCGCGCCGAGGATCGCGGTCGTATCCGCCAGCATGTGGCCCTTCGCCATGAAGTCCATGGCTTGCAGATGCGAGAACGCGGTCGGGCGGATCTTGCAGCGGTACGGCTTGTTCGAGCCATCGGCGACCAGATACACGCCGAACTCGCCTTTGGGGCTTTCAGTGGCAACATAGACGTCGCCGGCGGGCACGTGGAAGCCCTCGGTATAGAGCTTGAAGTGATGGATCAGCGCTTCCATCGACTGCTTCATCTCGGCGCGCTTGGGCGGCACGACCTTGCGATCGAGCGACGCAATCGGCCCCTCGGGCATATCGCGCAGGCACTGCTTCATGATCCGTGCCGACTGACGCACTTCCTCGACGCGCACCATGAACCGGTCATAGCAATCGCCGCGCGTGCCGACCGGCACGTCGAAGTCCATCTTGGCGTACACGTCATAAGGCTGCGACTTGCGCAAATCCCAAGCAATGCCCGAACCGCGGATCATCGGGCCGGAAAAGCCCCATTTGATCGCGTCGTCGCGGCTGACCACGGCGATGTCGACGTTGCGCTGCTTGAAGATGCGGTTGTCCGCGACAAGCGAGATCGCATCCTCGAACAGCCGCGGCAGGCGCGTGTCGAGCCAGTCGCCGATATCGGCGAGCAGCTTCAACGGTGCATCCTGATGCACGCCACCCGGACGGAAATAGTTCGAATGCATGCGCGCGCCGCTCACGCGCTCGAAGAAGTTCATGCAGTCTTCGCGGATCTCGAACAACCACAGGTTCGGCGTCATCGCACCGACGTCCATGACGTGCGACCCGAGGTTGAGCATGTGGTTCGAAATGCGCGTCAGCTCGGCGAAGAACACCCGCAGATACTGCGCGCGCTCCGGCACTTCGAGGTCGAGCAGCTTCTCGACCGCCAGCACCCAGCTATGCTCCATGCACAGCGGCGAGCAGTAATCGAGCCGGTCGAAATACGGCAGCGCCTGCGTGTAGGTCTTGTACTCGATCAGCTTCTCGGTGCCGCGGTGAAGCAGGCCGACATGCGGATCGACGCGCTCGACGATCTCGCCATCGAGCTCCATGACGAGGCGCAACACGCCGTGCGCCGCCGGATGCTGCGGACCGAAATTGATCGTGTAGTTCTGGATCGTGACGTCGCCGGTCGTCGGATCGGAAGCGTCAGCCTCGCCCAGAACCTCCTCTACGTACAGCCTCACTGGTTCTGTCCTCCGCCCTTGGTCGGGATGACATCCGACTCCACGGGCTTGTCCTGCTTTTGGTTGCCAGCATTGGCGTCACCCGAACCGGTTTGCGCCGTCCCCTGCGCGTCCTTCTTGGCATAGGACTCGCTCGGTGCGTCCGGCGCCTTGGTCGCGCTCTGCGCCGCATCCGCCTTGACGATCGTGTCGGCCTTGAGTGGCGTAGGTGCGCCCTTGGCCTCGGGCAGCGCGCCCTTCTCGTCGCCGGGAAGCACGTACTCGGCACCTTCCCACGGGCTCATGAAATCGAACGTCCGGAAGTCCTGCGCGAGCTGCACGGGCTCGTACACCACGCGCTTCGACTCTTCCGAATA
Organism: Sphingomonas faeni; assembly: GCF_030817315.1. NCBI lineage: Bacteria > Pseudomonadati > Pseudomonadota > Alphaproteobacteria > Sphingomonadales > Sphingomonadaceae > Sphingomonas > Sphingomonas faeni. Next base: position 1,463,565 of record NZ_JAUSZF010000001.1, read on the forward strand.
GCGCAGCTCGACATACCCGGTCAGCGGGAAGTCCTTGCGCTGCGGATGACCACGGAAGCCGTAATCGGTCAGGATGCGCCGCAGGTCCGGATTGCCGCTGAAGAGCACGCCGTACATGTCGTACACTTCGCGCTCGAGCCAGCCGGCGACCGGCCAGATGCCCGTCACCGACGGCACCGGCTTTTCCTCGTCGGTCGCGACATGCACGCGCAAACGGTGGTTCCGCGTGAGCGACAGCATGCAATAGACGACCTCGAACCGCTCAGGCCGATCCGGATAGTCGACGCCGGCGATCTCCATGAGCTGCTGATAGGCAAGCCCCGGCGTGTCGCGCAGCGCGATCATCGCGTCGTAAAGGTCCTCGCGACGAACGTGCAGCGCGACTTCGCCGACATGATCGACCGCGTCGAGCAGCATGCCGCCAAGCGCAGCGCGCGCCGTGTCGATCACGCCGTCGTTCGACGCATAAGCGGGTGCGGGAGCCCTCAACGCTCAATGCTCCCGGACCGCCGGATCTTCCGCTGCAACTGCATGATACCGTACAACAACGCCTCAGCCGTCGGCGGGCACCCGGGGACGTAGATGTCCACCGGCACGATCCGGTCGCAACCACGCACGACGCTGTAGCTGTAGTGATAATAGCCGCCGCCGTTCGCACACGATCCCATCGAGATCACGTACTTCGGCTCCGACATCTGGTCATAGACCTTGCGCAGCGCAGGCGCCATCTTGTTGCACAGCGTGCCGGCGACGATCATCACGTCCGACTGGCGCGGGGACGCGCGCGGTGCAGCGCCGAAGCGCTCGAGATCATAGCGCGGCATGTTGACGTGGATCATCTCGACCGCGCAGCAGGCGAGCCCGAACGTCATCCACCACAGCGAGCCGGTACGCGCCCACTGGAACAGCTCCTCGGTCGACGTGACGAGGAAACCCTTGTCCGTCAGCTCACCGTTCAATCCGTCGAAAAAGCCCTGATCGGGCGGCACCAGCGAGCTGGAGGCACCGAGTGCGGGCTGAAGCTCTACTCCCAATCGAGTGCTCCCTTCTTCCATGCGTAGACGAGGCCAAGGGCCAATTCGCCGATAAAGATCATCATCGAAATCCACGCGGTCCAGCCGAGCGTGAAGACCGAGACGGCCCAGGGATACAGGAACGCGGCCTCAAGATCGAAGATGATGAAGAGGATGGCGATCAGGTAGAAACGTACGTCGAACTGGCTGCGCGGATCCTCGAATGCGGGGAAGCCGCACTCGTATTCGCTGAGCTTCTCGGGCGTAGGCTTGTGCGACCCCGTGAGACGCGAAACGGCCATCGGCAGGAACACGAACGTGCTCGACAATGCGATAGCGACCCCGAGGAACAGGAGGATCGGAAGATAGTGCGACAGGTCGACCAAATTGCTTCTCGCAAGTGCGAACGGAACGGGGCCGCTTTAGGCCGATGGGGGGTCCGGGGCAAGGCTAGGAGGGTGTGAGAATCACTCGCAACAGGGAGACGGGGTGGCGGTAAACATGCGTTACTTGATGCGCGAGCGCAGGCGGCGGTCGGCGATGACGGCTTCGTCCCCGATCTTGATCCGTCACCTCGGACGTTTGGGTGCGTGCCCCCCTGTAGGAACGATGAGGCCGCGTCCGAATGACAACCCTCTCTTCCTTGTTCTCCCGCGAAGGCGGGAGCCCAGTCTGGATCCTCGCCTTCGCGGGGAAACATACTACCGTTGCTCCAAGCGGATTGACGCCCCCACTGCCCGTCATCCTGACGAAAGTCAGGATCCAGGGTTCCAAACGGAAACTTTCGTGGCTCTGGATCCTGACTTTCGTCAGGATGACGGAAAAGAAGCCGGTCCGCCTTAAAACTCGTTACGACCCGTCGGCCTTAGCGTAGCGCGCCGGCCACCAGCTTATGCAGCCGCGAATGCAGCGCATCGTTCGCCGCCAGGAACTCGTTGCGCTCCATCGCACGATCGCCACCACGGAAGTCGGTAACGAAACCGCCGGCCTCCTTCACCAGTAGCATGCCGGCCGCGACGTCCCAAGGCTTCAGGTTCGATTCCCAGAAGCCGTCGAAACGCCCGGCTGCAAGCCATGCCAGATCGAGCGCCGCAGCGCCTAGGCGACGAATTCCCGCAACCTCGGGCGCAACCGCACCGAAAATTCGGCTCCACTGCGCGAAGTCGCCATGCCCCAGGAATGGAATCCCCGTTGCGATCAGCGATTCGGACAGATCGCGCCGCGACGACACGCGCAGGCGCTGGTCGGTGAGCCATGCCCCCCGGCCCTTCTCGGCCCAGAAGCTCTCGTCGGTCAGCGGCTGGTATACCAGAGCAGTCGTAACTTCGCGCTTGCCGTTCGGCATCGGCTCCTCGACCGCGATCGAGATGCAGAAATGCGGGATGCCGTGGAGGAAGTTCGACGTCCCATCGAGCGGATCGACGATGAAGCGCGGTTTGTTCGGGTCGCCCTCGACCTCGCCGCGCTCCTCCATGAGCATGCCCCAATCGGGACGGGCGTGGCTGAGCTCTTCGAAGATCGTCTGCTCGGCGCGCTGGTCGGCTTGGCTGACGAAGTCGGCCGGACCCTTGCGGCTCACCTGGAGCTGCTGGACCTCGTTGAAGTCGCGACGCAGGCGCGGCGCGGCCTTGCGGGCGGCGCGCTCGATGACGGTCATGATGCCGGAATGGCTGGGCATTTTAATTTAACTCCCCCCTCCCGCATGCGGGAGGGGCCGGGGGTGGGCTCGCGCTATCGTCGTCGCGCAACATCTAGGTAATCGCGCCATTATCGTTGCGCGATGTGGAGGGCGGGCGCCCACCCCCCGGCCCCCTCCCGCTTGCGGGAGGGGGAGCAGATTTTAGTCTGCGCGCCTTACGTAAGTCTGCTCGTACACATCGACGACGATCCGCGTACCCGCGCCGATATGCGGCGGGACCATCACGCGGACGCCGTTCTCCAGCACCGCGGGCTTGTAGCTCGACGACGCGGTCTGCCCCTTCACGACGGCATCCGCCTCGACGATCAACGCCTCGATCGTGTCGGGTAGCTGGACCGATATCGGCCGCTCTTCCCAGAGCTCCATCACGACGTCCATGCCGTCCTGCAGGAACGCCGCGGCGTCGCCCAGGATGTCCGCGTCGAGCGAAATCTGCTCGTAATTGATCTTGTCCATGAAGGTGAGCATGTCGCCTTCGCGGAACAGGAACTGGAAGTCGACGGTCTCGAGCCGCACCTTCTCGACGCTCTCGGCGGAGCGGAAACGGGTGTTGTTCTTGCGGCCGTCGATGAGGTTCTTCATCTCGACCTGCATATAAGCACCGCCCTTGCCAGGCTGAGTGTGCTGAATCTTGACGGCGCGCCAGATGCCGCCCTCATATTCGAGGATGTTGCCGGGACGAATCTCGACCGCGTTGATCTTCATGACCGATTCCTGCTGGAAAGAGCTAGGGGCCGTCCACGAAGCCTGGCCTTGAGGCCTGGCTCTGCGGAAACCCGAAGCGGCGGGCTTTAGCGGGCGCGCTCGCGTCCGGCAAGCAGCGGGTACGGGTTCACGTTCTCGCCCTGGTACCAGCGCTCGCCCGGCTGCATCTTGGTCAGCCCGAAATGCAGGTGGTAATTGCCCGCCCCAGCGTCGCCGGTATCACCGACATAGCCGAGCGTATCGCCCGCCCTAACCGCCATGCCTTCGCGAATGCCGTCCGCGTACCCGGCAAGGTGCGCGTAGTAATAGGTCCAGCGCCGATCGGGCGAACGTACGTAGACCGTAATCCCGCCCAGGCCGCTCTGGAACAGCTTCTCAATCCGGCCCGGCGCGGCGGCGACGACCGGCGTGCCACCCGCCGCCATGATGTCCGCCCCACGATGGCCGCGAAGGCCGCCGCCCCGCGCATCGTTCCAGCTATCCGCGATCGCCTTCCGCGGAACACCGGCGACCGGAACGGCCAGAGCCCGGGGCGTCACGGAAACGGCGGCGACCTCGACGGATGGCGCAGACTCGCGCCACGGCACCCTCCGCTCGACGCCGCTACCGCTGCTGCCGAACGACAGCATCGAGGCGAACGTGGCTGCGACGACGACGATCAACCCGAGAATGATCCAGAACGTGCGCGTCATCGCATTACGCCTGGAAGACGGCCTTGGTCCCCGGCTTGATCATCATCGACAGCCGCGCCGCATCCCAGTTGGTCAGGCGGATGCAGCCATGGCTCTCCGCGCGCCCGATCGTCTCCGGGTTCGGCGTGCCGTGAATGCCGTAATGATCCTTCGACAAATCCATCCAGACGACCCCGACCGGACCGTTCGGACCCGGCGGCAGCATTTCCTTCTGCTGCCCCTTCTTGGCATCCCAGAACAGCGCAGGGTTGAAATGAAACTTCGGATTGTAGTCGGAGCCCTTTATCGTCCACCTCCCGAGCGGCAGCGGATCGTGGCTCGACCCCATAGTCGCGGAAAACTGCGCGATCAGCTTGTCGTTCGCGTCGAGCACGCGGAGCACGCCGTCGGACTTGTCGACGACGACATGATCCGCCTGCGGTTGCTTCGCATCGACGTTCAGCATGTTGAGGGTCGCGACCCAATCGGGCCGGTACTTGGCGTCGTAAGCGCGCGATGTCGGCAAGGCGTTCGGGAACACGACCTTTGTGCCGGGCGAGAGCTTCGTGCTCGGCGAGTTCAGCGCCATGATCACGGCGGGAGTCGTGTGGAACATCTCGCCGAGCTTCTCCATCACGGTACGATAGCCAAGGGTCTGGAGTTCGGCCTGCTTGGCGGGATCCTTGGGCAATGGATTGACGAACGGCCCGGCCAGCATCTCGGGCGTCAGCGCGATCGCCACGGTCGGTCGCGCGGCGCGATACGGATACAGCGCCTGCAACGTTCGCGCATCGGACTTGCCGGTGATCGGCAGGCCCTGGGCTTCCTGAAATCCCTTCAGCGCCGCGACGAGCGACTGGCCTCCGCGACCGTCGAGCACGCCTGGCCCGAAGCCGAGATGATCGAGGATCACCTGCACGTGGAGAATGTTGCGGTCGATCGGCACCGGCTTGGTCGGCGGCGTCTGCGCCACTGCTGATGCCGCTCCGAGCAGGCAAGCCGCCAGAACCGAAGCTTTCGTCACAAATGCCGTCATGCCCGTCATCCCAAACCGTTACGCTTCTGCATCAAACGGTCGGGGGCGACGGTTGTTTCCGCTCTAGAAAACAACCGCGGCACCGCCCGTCATCCTGACGAAAGTCAGGACCCAGAGCCAAGCAGAACAGCGTTTCGGTACCCTGGGTCCTGACTTCCGTCAGGATTACAAGGGGTGTCGCCGCCTTAGCGCTTGGCGAGAACCTCGCCGAACGCCTTAATCGCGGCGACCTCGTCGCCACCCCAAACCGCGCCTGAGACGGCGATGAAGTCGGCACCGGCAGCGACCAGCGGGGCAGCGTTTTCCGGCGTGATGCCGCCGATCGCAACGCAGGGCATCTCGAACAGGGTCGACCACCAGGACAGGATCACCGGCTCCGCAGTATGCGTCGCAACCTTCGTCGTGGTTGGATAGAACGCCCCGAATGCGACGTAATCCGCCCCGCCCTCGCCTGCTTCCATCGCGAGATGGCGGCTGCCATGGCAGCTCACGCCGATCTGTGCATTGGGTCCGAGCTGCGCGCGCGCCTCGCGCGGATCGCCATCGTCCTGGCCGAGATGCACGCCGTCGGCATCGAGCCTTTTCGCCAACCCGATATCGTCGTTGACGATGAACGCGACATCGCGCTCGGCACATATCGCACGCAATGGCTCGCCCAGCGCTGCGGCGGCGTGCTGGTCGATATCCTTCACGCGGAACTGGAACGCGGCAACCGGCCCGGCGTCGAGTGCCCGGGCCAGCCGTTCGGGAAAGTCTCCACCGACATCCAACGGCGACACCAGGTAAAGCTGGCAAGCCTGCCGCCGCATGTCGCGGCGGAAATTCTCGGCGAAATTGGGATCGAGCGGGCCCAGCGGATCTTCGAATTCGGTCATGTCCGCCCCCTAGCCGCTGATGCCCGCCACGTCACCCCAGCGCATAACCGGGATGACGTGGCGGCAAGACGCAGCTTATTCCTCGTTCTTGTAGATCCGGATGATCCGGTCGAGCATCGCCAGCGCCTCGTCGCGGGGACGCTGGAAGGTGTTGCGGCCGATGATCGAGCCGTTGCCGCCGCCGTCACGGATGTCGCGCGCATCCTGGAAGATCGCGTCCTCGCCCTTAGACGCGCCACCCGAGAAGACGTTGATTCGACGCCCGGCAAAGCTTGACTGGACGACATGCTTCACGCGGTCCGACTGCTTCGACCAGTCGGTGTTCGCGTAAAGCGGCTTGGCTTCCTTCTGCTCGATGTGCGCGGTCGGCAGCTTGGTCTTGATGATGTGCGCGCCGAGCAGCGCCGCGATGTGCGCGGCATAGGCGCCGACATCCAAAGCGAGTTCGCCATCCTTGGTCAGCTCGCCACCGCGCGGGTACGACCAGATTACCGTCGCGATGCCTACCGACTTAGCCTCTTCGCTCAGCTCGCGGATTTCCTCGACCAGGTCGAAGAACTGGTCAGCACCCGGATAGATCGTGAAGCCGATCGCCGCGGAGCCGAGCCGCACCGCGTCGGACACGGTGGCGGTCACCGCCTGGTCGATGGAGGTCGCCCAGCTGTTCGAACTGTTGCACTTCAAGATCGTCGGGATCTGCCCGGCGAACGTATCCGCACCTGCTTCGAGCATGCCGAGCGGGGCCGCATAGGCGCTGAGCCCGGCGTCGATCGCGAGCTGATAATGGTAGTGCGGGTCGTACGCGGCCGGATTGACCGAGAAGCTGCGCGCCGGGCCATGCTCGAAGCCCTGATCGACTGGCAGGATCACCAGCTTGCCGGTGCCGCCGAGCTTGCCCTGCATCAGGATGCGCGCGAGGTTCGCCTTTACCGCCGAGCTGGTGGCCTCGTACTTGTCGAGAATGGTTTTGACTTGCGGAGTGATCGTCGAGGTCATGCTAAAATCCTGTCTTAGAGTTCGAGCCAGCGGCGCAGCGCGTCGTCGACCCGGGTCATGGTGGTGATAGGGATCGTACCGATGATTTTTACGATCGCGTTGCGGTCGAACGTATTAAGCTTGTCGACCTGGATCTCGCTGTCGCGAAGAAGGCCGGTCTCGGGAGAAGCCTCGAGCGAAACGCGAAACAGATTCGTCCCGCTGATGACACTTGTCAGCGGGCACAGCGAAATCGTCGCGTGATCCGCGAAGAGGTCAGACTGGACGACGAGAAAAGGGCGCGGTTTTCGCGGAAAGTCACCCTTGCCCGCCCCAACCACGATCATGCCGCGCGCGAATTTCATGAAAGGGGCGCCGCGAACAACAGATCCCAGTCTTCATCCTGTACCCGACTGTCCTGCAAGGCAGCAGCGAGCGACTGCCGCTTGGCCTCAGCCAGGAACGCCTCGTCATGCCGTTCGACGTAGCGGCGTACCGCCTCACGTGCGATATCGCTCTTGTTGCGCCCTTGGGTGCGCGCAACCGCCGCGAGTCGAACTTCGAGTTCGCTATCTAGCCTGACGCCGAGCATTCGAGTCTCCGTTTAACATGTTAAACATAGGCTTGGAAGGATTACGGATCAACCCCTGCCGGGGCGGTGAAGGCAGCGATTGACGTTGGATCTTCCACGCCGACACCGTCACTACAAGGGACGGGGCAATGAGGGTTTGGCGGAGCATCATCGCATGCGCGGTTATCATGGCCGCGTCCGCAGCGCCGGCCACCGTGAAGACCGGTGAGCAAGCGCCGCCTACGAGCTGACGTTGATCGACGGGATCAAGTGCGTAGTGCCGACCTGCGCGGACAAGTCGTCGTCCTGAACTTTTGGGCGACGTGGTGCTGCCCCTGCAAGGCGTAACTCCCGCTGCTCGACAGCTATTATCGACTTCGCAAGGGCAATGGCCTGCGGGTTTTCGCTGTGGCGACGGAGGATTCGATGCCCGAATCCAAACTGAAGCCGCTGTTCGCGGCGATGGCGATCCCGTCCGCACGCCGGATCAAGGGGCCGTTCGCGGTGATGGGCGCCCTCCCCACCAACTACATCGTCGATCGCGCCAGCATCGTTCGCTATGCTAAAGCCGGCGCGTTCGAGCTACCTCAATACTCTGCTGGTCCCGATGCTGCGGGAACCATCGCCTTAACGCGTCAGCGCCGCGACGCCCGGAAGGTCCTTGCCTTCCATCCATTCCAGGAACGCGCCGCCTGCGGTCGAGACGAAGGTGAAGGCTTCCGCAACACCGGCGTGGTTGAGCGCCGCGACCGTATCGCCGCCGCCCGCGACCGAGACCAGCGATCCGCCTTCGGTGAGTGCCGCGGCGGTCTTTGCGAGCGCGACGGTGGCCTTGTCGAACGGCGGCGTCTCGAACGCGCCGAGCGGACCGTTCCACACCAAGGTGCGGCAGTTCTTGAGGACATCGCCGAGCGATTCGACCGCGGCGGGGCCGACGTCGAGGATCATCTCGTCGGCGGCGACTTCGTGAACGTTGACGGTGCGGGTGGCGGGGTTCGGCTTGAACTCCTTGGCGACCACCACGTCGTACGGCAGGTGGACCGTGCAGTTCGCCTTGTCCGCGGCTTCCATGATCTGTTCGCAAACGCTCGCAAGCTCATGCTCGCAAAGGCTTTTGCCCACATCGACGCCGCGCGCTGCGAGGAAGGTGTTGGCCATACCGCCACCGATGATCAGGTGATCCACCTTGGTAACGAGGTGACGCAGCACGTCTAGCTTCGACGAAACCTTGGCGCCTCCGACGACCGCCGCGACTGGATGCTCGGGCGCGCCGAGCGCCTTCTGCAGCGCGTCGAGTTCGGCTTCCATCGCGCGGCCCGCATAGGCCGGGAGAACGTGGGCCAGCCCCTCGGTCGAGGCGTGTGCGCGATGTGCGGCGGAGAAGGCGTCGTTGACGTACAGGTCGCCGAGGCGAGCGAAACGCTGGACCACCGCCGGGTCGTTCTTCTCTTCACCGCCGAAAAACCGCGTGTTCTCCAGCACCGCGATGTCGCCGGGTTCGAGCATGGCGACGGCATCATCCGCGCCCTCCCAGTCGACGTAGCGGACCTCGCGACCGAGCACGTCGCTATACGGCTTCACGACCTGCGACAGCGAGAAGTCCGGGCTCGGCACACCTTTGGGACGGCCGAAATGCGCGAAGACGAGGACGATCGCGCCCTTGTCGGCGAGTTCGCCAACCGTGGCGACGGTCGCGCGCAGGCGCGTGTCGTCGGTGACATGGCCCTCGGCCATCGGTACGTTCAGGTCTTCGCGGACGAGCACGCGCTTGCCCCGAATATCGCCCATATCATCTAGCGTCTTGAATGGCTTGGTCATGGTTCTTCGATCCTGATCTCATCACCGACGGCGACGATGCCGCCCATCAAAACTCGGGTACACGCCCCGCCGCGCCAGTCGGGCGTCAGCGCGGCGAACAATCCTGGCGCCAGTGCCTCCATGCGTTCGCACGGATCGGTGTGGCGCGTCACCTCCAGCACGACGTCAGCACCGATGCGAAGACGGGTGCCGGGTATCTGGGGTAGGTCGAAGCCGTCGACCAGCAGGTTCGCGCGGCGTTGGTACCACGGAATATCGTGACCCACCTCCGCCATCGCCGCCGCCCAGTCGCCGCGTTCGAGCAGCGTGACCTGACGCCGTCCCCTGCCGCCGGGCTTCACATAGCCGCGGAAGTCGCCGTGCAGACCAGCCTCGATGGTGATCTCGACATGGTCGATTACCTCCATCGGGGCCTTTGCGCGAGCGTGACGGGCGATCCCGGCGATCGTGCCAACTGCCATCGCACCGTCATCCCGGCTTACGCTGGAATGACGGACTGGAGGAATGAAACGCAGCGTCCGTCTACCTTAGATAAACTTTGCCATCGCCGTGGCGGTATCGACCATACGGTTCGAAAAACCCCATTCGTTATCGTACCAGCTGACGACACGAACCAGCTTGCCGTCGATCACCGCAGTCTCCAGACTGTCGATCGTCGACGAAGCCGGCGTATGCTGCAGATCGATAGAGACCAAGGGCTCGTCCGACCAGTCGAGCACGCCGACCAGCGGGCCGCTTTCGGACGCTGCCTTCAGCACCGCATTCACCTCTTCACGCGTCGTGTCGCGCGATGGCGTGAAGGTCAGGTCGATCAGTGAAACGTCCGGCACCGGCACGCGGATCGCCGACCCGTCGAGCTTGCCCTTCAGCTCCGGCAGCACTTCGGCAACCGCACGAGCGGCGCCGGTGGTAGTCGGAATCATCGACATCGCCGCAGCGCGCGCGCGACGCAGGTCCGGGTGGATCTGGTCGAGGATCTTCTGGTCGTTGGTATAGGCGTGGATCGTCGTCATCAGGCCGCGCTCGATGCCGATCGCATCGTTCAGCACCTTGGCGACGGGCGCGAGGCAGTTGGTGGTGCACGACGCGTTCGAGACGATCGTGTGCTCGGCGGTCAGCTTGTCGTGGTTGACGCCGTAGACGACGGTCAGGTCGACGCCCTTGCCCGGCGCCGAGATCAGCACCCTCTTCGCGCCCGCATCGAGATGCTTCTGGCAGCTCGCCTTGTCGGTGAAGAAGCCGGTACATTCGAGGACGATGTCGACGCCCAACTCGGCGTGCGGCAGGTTGGCAGGGTCACGCTCGGCGGTGACGCGGATGCGCTTGCCGTCGACGATCAGTTCGTTGCCCTCGGCCGAGACCTCACCCGGATATTTGCCGTGGACGCTATCGCGCTTGAACAGCCACGCGTTCGACTTCGCATCGCCGAGATCGTTGATCGCGACGAGTTCGAGGGCGCCGTTCGACTGTTCGAGTACTGCGCGGGCGACGAGACGGCCGATGCGCCCGAAACCGTTGATCGCAACCTTGACCGTCATTGCTGTATCTCCGCTACGCCCGCGAGTCCGTTCCGGGCGCGATGCCTTTGCGGGGCGGTGGGGCGCCCTGTCAACACCGTGGATCGCCGACCGCAGGGGCGAAACCGGCTTGCCGCGTGTTCCGGCCATGCTATCTCGACCATCATGCCAGATACTCCAGACACGACTTCAGAGACGACCCCGGACAATGCGGCGGTGAACCGGATCGACGCAGCGATCGCGCGGATCGAAGCCGCGATCACCGCTCGCGCGCGCAGTGGGGATGCCCTTGCCAAACGTCATGCCGCGTTGAAAGCACGGATGGCCGAAGCCGTCGCGGCGCTCGACGATGTGATCACCCGCGGGAGTCCCAACTGATGGCACAGGTCATGCTCGATATCGGCGGCCGGCCGCACGCCGTTGCCTGCCGCGACGGCGAAGAGTCGCGTGTCCGCCTGCTGGGTGCGATGCTCGCCGAGCGCTGGCCGACCGCGGACCGTGCCGCAGGCGGTCTCAGCGCCGAACGTGCGATGCTGTTCGTGGCGCTGATGCTCGCCGACGACCTCGACGAAGCCGCTCATCGTCCGCCCGAAGGCTCGGCGGTCAGCGAGATCGCGCTCACCCGAATCGCGGATCGTCTCGAAGGACTCGCGGAAGCCCTTGAGCTGAGCCCGCCGAGCGCCTAGATTGGGCCTGGCGGGTTCTGCCCGGTACGAGCCTTTATTATCCCTGAGGCTATTCATCATCCATAGGGGGCTGTCCCTGTTAGGATCCTGGTCCGAAGCATATGGTCCCCACCTGACGTACCGTGCGTCAGTGGATAACCCGGCACACGGCCATGGTGGGCCCGCCACCCCACCCCCATCCCATTGCGAGGTTCCCTGCGCATGACCGGCAAGAGCGCGCTGAGAGCCTCGTTGCGCGCCGCCCGCGAAGCGCGCCCGCCCGTCGAAATTCCCGTGCCGTCCACGTTTCTGGCGCGGTTGAAACCCGGACTGACGGTCGCATCCTATGTCCCGTTCGGTGGCGAGGCCGATCCGTCGCCATTCGCCCGCGCTGCGGTCGACGCCGGATGCGTCATCGCCCTGCCCCATGTCGTCCGCCGGTCGCTGCCGATGCGCTTCCTGTCGTGGGAAACCGAGGCGGTGCTGATCGCCGGACCGTTCGGACTGCACCAGCCCGCCGAGGACGCGGCTGAGTTGGAACCCGACATCATCCTGACGCCACTGGTCGGCTTCGATCGTGGCGGCAACCGAATCGGCCAGGGCGCCGGCTATTACGACCGCGCCTTCCTCGCGCACCCGAATGCCTGGCGCGTCGGCATTGCGCTGTCGGTGCAGCAGGTCGATAGCCTGACCCCAGACCCGTGGGACGTCCCGCTCCACGCCATCGCCACCGAACTCGAATGGATCACGCCATGACGCCAACCTGGCGCAAACCCGTCGGGATGCTCGGCATCCTGCTCCTGATCCTGGTGTGGTGTGTGGCGATCGTCAGCTTTTCGAACATCGTCGGTAGCTGGCACTGGTTGGCTCAACTGGTGTTCTACGTGTTCACCGGCCTGATCTGGATCGCACCGCTGAAGCCTGTGCTGCGCTGGATGGAAATCGAGCGGTAGGCGCTATCGCGACAAGACCTGCTCCCCCGCGGACGCGGGGGCCCAGCTAAAATACCGGCAGCGTACCCAACTCCTGGACCCCCGCGTTCGCGAGGGAACAGCAGGTGTTAGTATCTTGAAAATTTTTTGAAGGATCTCGGCCACCCCATCAGGGTGGCGCGAGTGACGGGACTCGAACCCGCGACCTCCGGCGTGACAGGCCGGCGCTCTAACCAACTGAGCTACACCCGCATTCCCATTGACGAACCCTAGCGTCCCGAAGGACGCAGCGGAAGGCTCGTCAAAACCTTAACACAATCTCAAACCATCTACCCAGTCAGGGCAAACGATGGCGCGAGTGACGGGACTCGAACCCGCGACCTCCGGCGTGACAGGCCGGCGCTCTAACCAACTGAGCTACACCCGCTGAAACAGCGTGGAGGCGGCAACTAGGCGAGGGTTCGGATACCGTCAACCCAAATTATCCGCCAGTTTCACGTTGTGCCTCGGGCGGATCGCCGCGACGGCGATTTCGCCCGGCTTTGGGCTGCACTAGCGTGCCGTGTTCGAACAGGAAGCCGGCGATATCGGGCTTGCCAGCGGCCTTCACGACCGTCTGGATGATGATCAGCAGCGGCACCGCCAGCAATGCGCCGGACGTGCCCCACACCCATCCCCAGAAGCTCAGCGAGATCAGGATCAGCAGCGGGCTGATCGTCAGCCGGTGGCCGACGACGAACGGCGTGATCGCGTTCGCCTCGACCAGATGCAGCCCGTACATGAGCGCTGGCGGCAGCATCGCCATCCAGATGTCGGAAAACGTCATCAGCCCGCCCAGCGCGAGCAGGAACGCGCCGATCACAGGCCCGAAATATGGAATGTAATTGAGCAGCGCGACGATCCCGCCCCACATCGCCGGATAGGGCATGCCGATGAACCAAAGCGCCACCCCGGTGACGATCCCGAGGACGATGTTGATCAGCGTGATCGTGCCGAGATACGCCGACACATCGTCGACGATGTCCTGGATCACGCGCGCCGTCGCCATCGCGCCATCGAAGCTGGTCCGGCCGGTGATCGTCTGCCGCCGCATCCGCGTCCAGCCCGACAGGAAGAAGAACACGATCAGCACCCCGAACAGGAACTGGACGATGACCGCCGGCGCCGACGTAGCGGCGAGTTCGAGGATCGATCCCGGCGCGGCGACGCCTGCGGTCGCCGGCTGCTTGATCGGCGTCGACGCGACCTGCCGCAGCGTCTTGTTCACGTATTTCTCGAGGCTCGAATAGAGATCGAGCAGCGGCGCGAGATTGCTCTGGATCCGGTCGAGCCGCGTCGGCAACAGCCGGAAGAAATCGGTCGCCGGCACGAGGATCGCGGCGATCGCGATGTTCGCGGCGATCAGGAAAACGAGGATGCACAGGATCGCGGCGAGCGGCGACGGCACATGGCGCCGCTCAAGCCACTCCAGCACCGGCACGAGCGCGACGGAAATGACAAGCGCGATCGTGAGCGGCAGGAAGAACTCCGCGCCGGATTTGAGCGCGAACGGAATGGCGAGGATCAGCCCGACCCCGGCGGTCAGCGTCAGCGCCGCGAGCAACCGGTCGCGACGCTGCGCGATCCGCATCGCATCCTCGACCCCGACCGCAATCGGCAACCCGAACGCACTCTCCGCCGGCGGACCTTCCGCAACGGCGCCGCCCTCGCCCTGTGGCTGGTGCGGTTCCTGGCGAAGTCCCTCGCCCGTCATGGCGTCCGTCATGGCAATTCCTTTGCCACCCCCATCCCGTAATCGCGGTCGGCATTCAAGCGGCGCGCGGTGCCAGCGTGATGGAATTCCTCGAAAAGACCGCGTTATGTCTGATCATGCCTTGATCCCGAGACCCCCGCTCTTCGTCATCCTGACGAAAGTCAGCATCCAGAGCCAAAAATCGCTGCCCTCCGTTACCCTGGGTCCTGACTTTCGTCAGGATGACGGAGATTTGCCAGCGATTAGACCTACGCCGTCACCCCGACCCGATCCTCGAACAACACCTGAAGATCCTTCTTCAAAATCTTCCCGTTTGCATTCCGCGGCAACGTCTCATGCACGAAGCGCACCGCCACCGGCGTCTTGAACGCCGCCAGATGCTGCCGGACCCAGCCCTGCAACTCGGCCTCTGTCGCCGTCGCACCCGGCGCGAGGTGAACCACCGCCGCCGGCTCCTCGCCCAGAATCCGGTGCGGGATGCCGATCAGCGCCGCGTCGGTCACCGCAGGGTGCGCGTAGAGGACGTTCTCGACCTCGCTCGAATAGATGTTTTCGCCGCCGCGGATGATCATGTCCTTGGCACGGTCGACGATGTAGCAGAACCCCTCCTCGTCGAGCCGCGCGAGGTCGCCTGTCCGCACCCAGCCGTCGACGAAGGTCGCTGCGGTCGCGTCGGGCTTGTTCCAGTATCCCTTCACGATCATCGGCCCGCGCGCCCAGAGTTCGCCGACTTCCCCAAGAGGCATTTCGGTCACGCCGTCGTCCGCCATGATCTTCAGGTCGGCGGCGGCGACCGGTGGCCCCGCGCTCGTCGGGCGGTTTAGGTAATCCTCAGCCCCGTGATGCGTGACGGTCGCCATCGTCTCGGTCATGCCCCAGCCATTGCCGGGCATCGCGCCGAACTCGGCATGGATGCGCTTCACCAGCTCGGGCGCGGCGGGCGCGCCGCCATAGGCGATCGATTCGAGCGACGAGAGATCGTATTTCGCGCGATCGGGATGCTCGAGCAGCTGCCACGCGATCGTCGGCACGCCGCCGGTGACGTTGACCTTCTCGCGCTCGATGATCTCCATCGCCCGGATCGTGTCCCATTTCCGCATGAAGATCATCGTGCTGCCGGTCGCGATCACGCCCATCATGCCCGCCGAGCAGGCGGTGACATGGAACAGCGGGATCACCGTCAGCGTCACCCGCGGCGTCGGCTCAGGTAGTGCCTCGCCGCGGCGCAGGAATGAGCGCGCCGACGAATAGCCGCCCGACAGGATGTTCGACATCATGTTGCGGTGCGTGCCGAGCGCCCCCTTAGGCGCGCCGGTCGTGCCGCTGGTGTAGAAGATCGTCGCATCGTCGTCGGGCGCGATCGTCGCCTCTGGCAGACCGACATCGGGTAGCGCCGCCCAGTCGTGCGGCGTGCCGATCACATCCTCCAGCCGCGTGACGATCCCCGTCAGCGGCTCCGCGGCGCGCGCGACGAACACGTGCTCCAGCGCTGGCAGCGTCGCATAGGCCGCTTCCAGCCGGTGGTGCCGCTCGTCGTCGGTGATCAGCACGCGCGCACCCGAATCGGCGAGACCGTATTCCATCTCCGCGCCGGTCCACCATGCGTTGAGCGGCACCATGATCGCGCCGATGCTCGCACCTGCGAAGAACGCGACCGGCCATTCGGGCAGGTTGCGCATTGCCAGCGCGACGCGGTCGCCGGGACCGATCCGCATCTCGCGCAACCGCTGCGCCAGTACCGCGATCGCGCGGAAATTCGCCCCATAGGTAACGCGCTCATCCTCATACGCGGTGAACACCCGCTCGCCATGCGCGCGCGCCGCCTCGGCCAGCCAGCGCAACGACGGCGGTGCGTTCTTCCAGATGCGCGTCGCGATGCCGTCGATCGTGATCGTTTCCATCTCGAATTTCGCGCCGGGCGCGGTCAGCATTCGCTCGGCATCGGCGAGCGACATCGCCGGCCAGGAGGGATCGAGTGCGATGATCGGTTCGCTTGCCAAGACCGGTTGACTCCAGAGTTGAATTTCGGGTTTGGCTTATCGCCTGTTCGAAGACAGGTTATAGTTGATTCCTGCCGCACTCAAGGCAATAGAGGCAACAAGTTCGAACTAGGGGTATGGAGCGGATGATGGCGGGAACGGTCGAATCATGAAAATCGCCAAGCCCGCGACGCATGGCTTCGATGCGAGCCGGTTGGCGGCGATCGATACGTTGATCCAGGCGCGCTACATCGATTCGGGCAAGCTCCCGAACGCGCAACTGTTGATCGCGCGCGACGGCGAAATCATCCACTTCTCGAACGCAGGCGCGGCGCGCGAAGGCGGCAACGCGATCGACGAAGGATCGCTGTTCCGGATCGCATCGATGACCAAGCCGATCACCTCGGTCGCGTTCATGATGCTCGTCGAACAGGGTCTCGTCGCGGTCGATACGCCGGTCCATCACGTCCTGCCCGAGTTCAAGGATATCGGCGTCTATGATGGCGGCGGCGGCCGCGTTCCGTTCGTGACCAAGCCGACCGCCGAGCCGATGCGGATGGTCGACCTGCTGCGGCACACGTCAGGGCTGACTTACAGCTTCCAGAACCGTTCGAACGTCGATGCCGCCTACCGCGAGGGCAAGATCGAGAGCTGGCACGGCGGCCATGATCTAGACGGGTTCATCGGCGCATTGGCGAAGATCCCGCTCGAATTCTCGCCTGGTACCGCGTGGAATTATTCGGTCGCGACCGACGTGCTCGGTGCGGTCGTGCAGCGGGTGTCGGGCTTGCCGCTCGACCAGTTCTTCAAGGAGCGCATCTTCGCACCGCTGAAGATGGACGACACCTTCTTCCAGGTTCCGGCCGACAAGCTCGACCGCCTGACCGACTGCTACACGCTCGTCGCCGGCAAGGGCCGCGTGATGTACGATCGCGGTGCCGAGAGTGCCTGGAGCCGCGCGCCGAAGCTCCTATCCGGCGGCGGCGGGCTCGTCTCGACCGCGCTCGATTACCATCGGTTCAACACCATGCTGCTCAATGGTGGCGAACTCGACGGCGCGCGCATCCTCGGGCGGAAAACGCTCGACCTGATGACGCAGAACCACCTGCCCGGAAAATCCGATCTCGCGACGATGTCGAAGTCGCTGTTCAGCGAGGCGTCGAACGCCGGCACCGGGTTCGGGCTCGGGTTCGCGATCACCGACGACGTCGCGAAGACGATGGTGCCGGGGTCGAAGGGCGAGTTTTACTGGGGCGGGATGTTCTCGACCGCGTTCTTCGTCGACCCGGTCGAGCGGCTGTCGATGGTGTTCATGACGCAGCTGTCGCCAAGCAGTGTCTATCCCATCCGTCGCGAGCTGAAGACGATGATCTACGCCGCGATGACCTGATCCCCGAACGGCCATGATCCCGGCGGACGCCGGGCCCCAGGGCCGCACGCACAAACATTTTGGCTCTGGTCCCGGCGTTCGCCGGGATCACGGAGCCGGCACCAGGAGACTAGAATGACCAGCCCGATCCGCACCGAACGCCATGACGACGTGCTCGTCATCATCTCGAACAACCCACCCGTCAACGCGCTCGGTGCCGCGGTCCGCCAGGGCCTCGAAGCGGCGATCAAGGAAGGCGTGAAGGACGACAGCATCACCGCGATGGTGATCCGCTGCGACGGCCGCACGTTCTTCGCGGGCGCCGACATCACCGAGTTCGGCAAGGAGATGGTCGAGCCCGGCCTGCCCACCGTCGTCGACATGATCGAGGCGTCGTCGAAGCCCGTCGTCGCGGCGATCCACGGCACCGCGCTCGGCGGCGGCTGCGAAGTCACGCTCGGCTGCCACTACCGCGTCGCCGTCCCGTCGGCCAAGATCGGCACGCCCGAGGTGAAGCTCGGCCTGCTCCCCGGCGCGGGTGGCACGCAGCGTATCCCGCGCATCGCCGGCGTGAAGCTCGCGCTGGAGATGACCGCGAAGGGCGATCCGATCTCGGCCAAGAAGGCGCTCGACGCCGGCCTGATCGACAAGATCGTCGGTGAGGATACACTCGAAGCCGATGCCATCGCGTTCGCCCGTGAGATCGCGACCAAGCGCCCGCTGCCCCGCGCGTCCGAGAAGACGGCGCAGGCCGATCCCGACGCGGTCGCTGCGTTCAAGAAGGAGAATGCGCGCCGTTTTCGCAACTTCGACGCGCCTGCTGCGAACATCGCTTGCGTCGAGAAGGCCGCCGACGGCTCCAGCTTCGAAGAGGGCATAGCGTTCGAGCGCCAGGAATTCATGAAGCTGATGACCGGCGTGCAGTCGGCAGCACAACGCCACATCTTCTTCGCCGAGCGCCAGGCCGCGAAGATCGACGACGTCCCCGGGGACACCAAGCTGCGCGAGATCAAGCGCGTCGGCGTGATCGGCGCGGGCACGATGGGCGGCGGCATCTCGATGAACTTCCTGTCCGCGGGCATCCCCGTGACGATCGTCGAGATGCAGCAGGACGCGCTCGACCGCGGCACCGGCGTCGTGCGGAAGAATTACGAGGCGACCGCCGCCAAGGGCCGGATGAAGCCCGAGCAGGTCGAGCAGGCGATGGGCGCGCTGAAGCCGACGCTCGACTTCGCCGATCTCGCCGAATGCGACCTGATCATCGAGGCGGTGTACGAGACGATGGAGGTGAAGAAGGAGATATTCACCAAGCTCGACGCGATCGCAAAGCCCGGCGCGATCCTAGCGTCGAACACCTCGTATTTGAACATCGACGAGATCGCGGCGTGCACGAAGCGGCCCGAGGACGTCGTCGGGATGCACTTCTTCTCACCCGCCAACGTGATGAAATTGCTCGAGGTAGTGCGCGGCGACAAGACCGCGGACGACGTGCTCGCGACCGTCATGGCGCTCGCGAAAAAGATCAAGAAGGTCGCCGTGGTGGCGGGCGTCACCTACGGCTTCATCGGCAACCGCATGCTGATGCCGCGGCAGGTCGAGGCGACCAAGCTGCTGCTTGAAGGCGCGAGCCCGGAGCAGATCGACAAGGTCCATGTCGCGTTCGGGATGCCGATGGGCCCGTTCCAGATGAGCGACCTCGCCGGCGTCGACATCGGCTGGCACCGCGACCCGAGCCGGATCGAGAACATCCGCGATGCGCTGGCGGCGGAAAACCGCTGGGGCCAGAAGACCAAGGCGGGCTTCTACGATTACGACGAGAAGCGGACGCCGTCGAACTCTGCGCGGGTCGCCGAGATCATCGACGACTTCCGCAAGAAGTCGGGCGTGACGCCGCGCGACATCAGCGACGAGGAGATCGTCGTGCGGACGCTCTACACGATGGTCAACGAAGGCGCGCTGATCCTCGAAGAGGGCAAGGCGCAGCGCGCGGCGGACGTCGATGTGGTCTGGATCTACGGATACGGCTGGCCGGTCTACCGCGGCGGACCGATGTTCTGGGCGCAGTCCGAGGGCTTGCCGAAGGTGGTGACGGGACTCGAGAAATACGGGTTCACCGTTGCCAAGTCGTTGAAGGATGCAGCCGCAACCGGCGGTAAGATCAAGTAACTTCCGCCCCATCTCCCCTGCGGGGATAGGGCTGGGGTGAGGGGCGCCGCGAACGCTACCCTCCCTTACAGCCCCTCACCCCGACCCTCTCCCCGCAGGGGAGAGGGAGAAAGGACCGATATGACCGACCTTGACACCTTCCGTACCGAAACCCGCGCGTGGCTCGCGGAGAACTGCCCGCCCGAGATGCGCAAGCCGGTGCGCTCGGAGGACGACGTCTGCTGGGGCGGACGTCAGTTCAAGCCTTCGTCTCCTGCGCAGAAGGAGTGGCTCGACAAGATGGCCGCCAAAGGCTGGACCGTGCCGGACTGGCCCAAGGCGTATGGCGGCGGCGGACTCTCGCCCGCCGAGACTAAGATCCTCCGCGAAGAGATGGCAGCAATAAAGGCGCGCAACCCGCTCAATTCGTTTGGGATCTCGATGCTCGGGCCGGCGCTCTTGAAGTACGGCACCGAGGAGCAGAAGCTCGATCACCTGACTAAGATCGCGCGCGGCGAAATCCGCTGGTGCCAAGGCTATTCCGAGCCGAATGCGGGCTCCGACCTGGCCGGGCTGGCGACGTCTGCCGAGGACAAGAGCGACCATTATCTCGTCAACGGGCAAAAGGTATGGACGTCCTATGCCGACAAGGCCGACTGGATCTTCTGCCTCGTGCGCACCGACAAGACGTCGAAGCAGGGCGGGATCAGCTTCGTGCTGTTCGACATGGCCTCGCCCGGCGTGTCGACCAAGCCGATCTTGCTGATCAGTGGCAATTCACCGTTCTGCGAGACGTTCTTCGACAATGTGAAGGTGCCGAAGGTCAACCGCGTTTATGAAGAGAACAAGGGCTGGGACGTCGCGAAATACCTGCTCGGGCATGAGCGCGAGATGATCTCGGGGATGGGGCTGGCGTCGAGTGGCGGTAATCCGCTGATCGACGGGGCGATCGCGACCGTTGGGCTCGGGCATGACGGGCGGCTGGCCGATCCATTGTTGCGCGCGTCGATTGCGATGTTCGAGGTGCGCGCGAAGGCGTTCGGGGCGATGTCCGAACGCTTCATCGACGAACTAAAGGCGGGGAAGGCGCATCCGGCGCAGCCGAGCATGATGAAATATTACGGCACCGAACTGAACAAGTCGCGGTACGAATTGATGATGGCAGCGGGCGGGTCGGACGCGCTCGAATGGGACAGCGAGCGGTCGCGCGGCGGCGCGATCCCGCGGTCGTGGCTGCGGACCAAGGCAAACTCAATCGAGGGCGGGACCAGCGAGATCCAGCTCAACATCATCGCCAAGCGGATCCTGGAATTGCCGGCGTAAACCTATCCCTCGCCCCTTCGGGGAGAGGGTGCCGCAGCGAAGCGCAGGCGGGTGAGGGGCGGTGAGGCTCGGACGATCCGACCCAACAGCCCCTCACCCCGACCCTCTCCCCGACGGGGCGAGGGAGTAGAAGGACGAAGAAATGCCACTGTATCTAGACGACGACCAGACCGCCCTTCAGGACACCATTCGCGATTTCGTCGCCGAACACGCGCCGGTCAGCCACATGCGCGCGCTGCGAGATGCGGACGACAAGACAGGCTTCTCGCGCGACCTGTGGAAGCAGTTCGCGGAGATGGGCTTTACCGGCATCCTTGTCGGCGAGGACCAGGGCGGACTCGGGCTCGGCCATGTCGAGGCGGGCGTGGTGCTGGAGGAGATCGGGCGCAATCTGTCGCCCTCCCCGTTCCTGTCCACTGCGGTCGCGGCGGTCGAGGCCCTCAAGGGTACCGGGCAAGCCGAGCGCTGGTTTCCGGGCATCATCGCGGGCGAGACCGTCGCGGCGCTCGCGATCGACGAGGGCGCCAAGCACCGGGACACCGTCGCGATGAAGGCCGAACGCTCGGGCAACGGGTTCAAGCTGACCGGCGCCAAGCGGTTCGTCACGCATGGCCACACCGCCGATCTGATCATCGTTGCCGCGCGTACCGGAGGGTCGGATAACGACACGGACGGTATCACATTGTTCGCGGTGCCGAAGGATACCGCAGGACTGACTGCAAACGCCGAACGCCTCGCGGACTCTAGCTTGGCCGCACGGCTAGAGTTCGAGGGCGTCGAAGTCGATGCGGACGCGGTGATCGGCGAGGTCGATGCCGGCCGTACGCCGCTCGATCGCCTTTTGCGCGCAGGTCGCACCGGTGCGTCCGCAGAATTGCTCGGCGTCGGCGGCGGGGCGATGAACATGACGGTCGGCTACATGAAACAGCGCAAGCAGTTCGGGACGCTGATCGGCAGCTTCCAGGCGCTCCAGCACCGTGCCGCGCATCTGTATTCGGAAATGGAGGTGGCGCGGGCCGCCGTGCTGAAGGCGCAGCAGTTGCTAGACCAAGGCAGCGAGCGGGCGGACGAGGCGGTGTCGGTGGCCAAGGCGATGACGACGCTGGCGACGACGCTCAGCGTGCAGGAGGGCATCCAGATGCACGGAGGCATCGGCATGACCGACGAATACGACATCGGCTTCTACATGAAGCGCGCGCGGGTGCTGGCCGAGATGTTTGGGGATGCGAACTTCCACGCCGATCGGCTGGCGATCGCGGCGGGGTATTGAACAGCGGCGTTTTGAAAGGCCGAGTACTGTAAAGCCCGTTCCCCGGCGGAGGCCGGGGCCCAGTTGGGCGAACCTTGCCGGTTACCATGATCCTCCGTTATTGCGACCTTCCCAACTGGGCCCCGGCCTCCGCCGGGGAACAAAGGTGAAGATTCCACATGACGACTGATATCGCCGATACCTCACCGGAAGCGCTCGCCCAAGGTCTCGTCGACCTGCTTGAGATCGAGGAGGTCGATACCGATCTCTATGTCGGCAAGCGCCAGCCCGGCGGGGTCGGTCGCGTGTTCGGGGGGCAGGTGATCGCGCAAGCGCTGCAAGCCGCGCAACGCTCCACCGACGGCCCAAAGGCGGCGCATTCGCTGCACGCGTATTTCATGCGGCCGGGGAACGAGGACTATCCGATCGTCTACCGCGTAGTGCGCGATTTCGAGGGGCGTAGCTTCGCAACGCGGCGCGTGATCGCGATGCAGAAGGGACAGCCGATCCTCAACATGGCGGCGTCGTTCCAGATGCCCGAGGAGGGCCTGCACCACCAGGACGCGATGCCCGACGTGCCGGCGCCCGAAACCCTCCGCTCGGACCGCGACCTGCGGCTGGAGAACATCGACGGCATCCCCGAGAAATTCCGCGCGCACATGCTGCGCTGGCGGCCGATCGAGGTGCGGCCGGTCAACCCCCGCAACTGGATCGAGCCCGCCCCGCAGGAGCCGAACTACGCCAACTGGTTCCGCCTGGTCGCGCCGATTGGCGACGATCCGGCGATGCACCGCGCGATCCTCGCCTATGCCTCGGACATGGCGCTGCTCGGTACGGCCCTTCTGCCGCATGGCAAGAACTGGATCACGCCTGGCTTGCAGACCGCCAGCCTCGACCATTCGCTCTGGCTGCACGAGGATTTCCGCGCCGACGACTGGCTACTCTACGCGTGCGACAGCCCGTGGTCGGGTCATGCCCGCGGCTTCAACCGCGGGCGCATTTTCTCCCGCGACGGCCGACTGGTTGCCAGCGTCGCGCAGGAGGGGCTGATCCGGATGCGCTAGTAACCCCCGTAAGTCGTTGAGGTTACTTGCGCGTCCAGACCTTCTCACCGCCGATCCACGTCTCGTCGACCTTGGTCGCGCGCAGGTCGGTCGGTGAGGCCATCGTCGGGTCGCGGTCGACGACGATGAAGTCCGCGCGCTGGCCCGGCGCGAGCGCACCGAACTGCTTCTCCGCAAACCCGGCATAGGCCGCAGCACCGGTCATCGCCCACCACGCCTGTTCGCGCGTGACGAGTTCCTGCGGCTGCCATCCGCCCTGCGGTTGCCCGTCGGCATCCTGCCGCGTGAACGCCGCGGTCCAGGTCGCGAACGGATCGGGCTTCTCGACCGGGAAATCGGTCCCGAACGCGAGCTTGGCGCCATTGGTCAGCATCGATTTCCACGCATAGGCACCCGTCAGCCGGTTAGGCCCCAGCCTCGCCTCGGCCATCGTCCGGTCGCTGGTTTCATGCGTGGGCTGCATAGACGCGATCGTGCCGAACTTGCCGAAGCGCGGGAGGTCGGCCGGATCGATGACCTGAGCATGCTCGATCCGCCAGCGACGGTCGCCGGTATAGGTCTCGCTCTCGACCTGGATCGCGTCCAGCACCATCTGGTTGGCCTTGTCGCCGATCGCATGGACCGCGACCTGGAACCCGTCCATCGCCGCGCGGCTCATCTGGTTCTGCAGCTGATCATCGGTAAGGAAGCCGATCCCCGACTGGCCGGGCGCATCGGCATAGGGCTTCAACAACCACGCGCCGCGCGAGCCCAGCGCACCGTCGGCGTAGAGCTTCACGCCGCCCATCCTCAGGCGGTCGTTATACAGCCACGGCGTCGGCCCCTTGCCGCCGATCCGGCTCGCGGTCTCGACACCCATCGCATAGCTCATGATCCGGACGCGCAACCCGCCGATATCCGCCATCCGCCGATAGGTCAGCCAGTCGTCGAGCGTCGTGCCCATGTCCGCCACCGCAGTAACGCCGTAGCCGAGCAGGATTCGTTGCGCGGTGAGGAATGCGGCATCGCGCTCCTTAGGCAGCGGCTGCGGCACGACCTTCTCGATCAACGCCTGCGCGCCGTCGACGAACACGCCAGCAGGCGCACCATTTGTCTTCTCGATGCGTCCGCCGGCCGGCGATACGGTCGACCCGGTGATGCCGGCCTCGCGCATGGCCTCGCGGTTCGCCCAGCTCGCATGGCCATCCGCGCGCGACAGCCAGATCGGATGCCCGCCGGACACGGATTCGAGATCGGCAGCGGTCGGGAAACGGCCGAGGCCCCAGGCCTCCTGGTTCCAGCCGCGGCCCAGAACCCACTTTCGATCGGGATTACCCGCGATGTACGCGGCGATGCGGGATTTCGCCTCTTCGAGCGACTTGGTCATCGAGAGGTCGAGCGACAGCGCCCCGAAGCCCATCTCGAGGACATGACCATGCGCGTCGACGAAGCCGGGCAGAATCGTCTTGCCGCGCATGTCGACGCGCCAGTCGTAGAGCGGCTTGCCGGCGTTCTTTTTGAGTTCCTTGCGACTGAGCTTGGGCGGCTCTTCGCCGGGCGGTACGAGCCGCGTCACGCGACCGTCCTTGTCGATCAGGATCGCCTTGAAGTGAATGACGCGGCCGCCATCAGCGATGGTCACGCCGTTGACGTTGTCGACGATCCCGTCGGCGAGCGCAGGGGTCGGGAGGAGCATCGCCGACAGCGCTAACATCGCCCCCCTCCCTTTCAGCGAGGGGGGCGATGTCGAAATCTTGGGAGGGGTCACTTCGGCAATCTCCGTACCAGCGCGCTCGTGTCCTGCCGAGCGCCACCCATAGCCTGCACATCCGCGTAGAACTGATCGACCAGTGCCGCGACCGGCAGCACCGCGCCGTTGCGCCGCGCCTCGTCGAGGGCGAGCCCAAGATCCTTGCGCATCCAATCGACCGCGAAGCCGAAGTCGAACTCGTCCTTCGCCATCGTCGGCCAGCGATTGACCATCTGCCAGCTTTGCGCCGCGCCGCCCGAGATCGCTTCGAATACCTTGTCGAGATCGAGCCCGGAGTTTTGCGCGAACCGCAGCGATTCGGCGACGCCCTGGATCACGCCGGCGATCGCGATCTGGTTGCACATCTTGGTGGTCTGGCCCGCGCCGGCTTCACCGACATGGACGATCCGCGCCGCATAGGCCTGCATAAAGGGTGCGGCCTTAGCCATCGCCTCGGCCGAGCCGCCGCACATGATCGAGAGCTTGCCGTTCTCCGCGCCGGCCTGACCGCCCGATACGGGCGCGTCGACTACCAGCGCACGCTCGCCGGCCAGCCGCCGTGCGATCGAGGCGGAGACCGTGGTGTGATCGACGAACACCGCGTCGTCGCGCATCGTCGCGAACACGCCATCGTCGCCTAACGTGACAGCGGCAAGATCGTCGTCGTTACCGACGCAGGCGAACACCGCGTCAGCGTCCTTCGCAGCGGCGGCCGGCGTGTCGGCGACCGTGCCGCCATATTTATCGGCCCATGCCAACGCCTTGGCCTGAGTCCGATTATAGACAGTGACGTCGTGCCCTGCCGCGGCGAGGTGTCCCGCCATCGGCGCGCCCATGACGCCGGTTCCGATGAATGCCAGTTTTGCCATAGCCTCCGCGCATAAGCGGTGTTTCCCATGCGCGCCAGATGGTCTAGCGGGTCGGGCATGGCTACCGACGCTGCCGTAGCGGCACCCACTCTCCCCGTCTCGATCGACGACGTCCGCGTCGCGCACGACCGGATCCGCGACTCGATCGTCCGCACGCCGACGCTGATCAGCAAGACGCTGAGCAAGATGACCGGCGCGACGGTGTATCTGAAGTTCGAGAACCTCCAGTTCACAGCGGCGTACAAGGAGCGCGGCGCGCTCAACACGCTGTTGCAGCTGTCGGCCGAAGCGCGCGCCCAGGGCGTCATCGCGGCGTCTGCGGGCAATCATGCGCAGGGCCTCGCCTATCACGCCAACCGGCTTGGCATCCCGACGACGATCGTGATGCCGACCAACACGCCCACCGTGAAGGTCATGCAGACCGAAGGCCATGGCGCCAACGTCGTGCTGCACGGCGAGACGTTCGACGCGGCTTATGCGCATGCCCGCATCCTGGAGGGCGAGTGTGGCTTTACCTTCGTCCACCCGTTCGACGACCCACGCGTTATCGCGGGCCAAGGCACCGTCGCGATCGAGATGCTAGAAGACGTGCCGCAACTCGATACGCTAGTCATTCCGATCGGCGGTGGCGGGCTGATCTCGGGCATGTCGACGGTCGCGCGGGCTTTGAGCGAAGCGCCAGGTGGTCACCCGATCGAGGTCGTCGGCGTGCAGGCCGAGCTGTTCCCGTCGATGTACAACCGGATCAACGGCACCGACATGGCCTGCGCTGGAGATACGCTAGCCGAGGGCATCGCGGTCAAGGAACCGGGCGCGATCACCTCAAAGATCGTCGCCGAACTGGTCGACGAGATCGTCCTCGTCAGCGAGCGGAGCCTTGAGGAATCGGTCAGCTTGCTGCTCCAGATAGAGAAGACCGTGGTCGAGGGCGCGGGGGCTGCCGGGCTTGCTGCGCTGCTGTCGCACCCCGAGCGGTTTGCCGGGAAGACCGTGGGCATCGTTCTGTGCGGCGGCAATATCGATACGCGGCTGCTCGCCAACGTGCTGTTGCGCGATCTGGCGCGTTCGGGACGCCTCGCGCGATTGCGGATCCGGTTGCAGGACAAGCCGGGTGCGCTATTCCACGTCGCGCGGATCTTCGACCAGGAACGCGTCAACATCATCGAGATCTATCACCAGCGGGTCTTCACGACGTTGCCGGCGAAGGGCCTGATCACCGACATCGAATGCGAACTTCGCGACCGCGCGCATCTCGACCGGCTGGTGGGAGCATTGCGCGCTGGCGGGTATGAGACATCGACCGTTGAGCTGGCATAATCCCATTCTGATACGGTGATTTACCGCGTTCACCGACATTCGTGGCAAACCGATTGAACGTTTGCGCGGGGCAGCCATATACGAGGCGACGCGGCTGATCGCGCCTGCCTGAAGGACTTTCCGCTCGGTGACCGCGCCCTTTCGTTTCCCGCGCTTTTTCGTCACCAGCCCTGCGCCGTGCCCGTATCTGCCGGATCGGCAGGAGCGCAAGGTGTTCACCGAGCTGACCGGTCCGCATGCGAACGAACTGAACGATGCACTCGGGCGGATCGGCTTTCGTCGCAGTCAAGGCGTGGCGTATCGCCCGTCCTGCACAGGATGCACGGCGTGCGTCTCTGTGCGCGTGGTGACCGATGAGTTCGTGCCCAACGCGACGCAGCGCAAATTGCTGAAGCGGCTCGGCGATATCGAGGTGACCGCGTGCAGGACATGGGCAACCGACGAACAGTTCCAGTTGCTCCGCCGCTATCTGGGTACGCGTCATCCCGGTGGCGGCATGGCGGGGATGGACGAGGACGATTACGCCGACATGGT
Source organism: Sphingomonas faeni (assembly GCF_030817315.1). Taxonomy (NCBI): domain Bacteria; kingdom Pseudomonadati; phylum Pseudomonadota; class Alphaproteobacteria; order Sphingomonadales; family Sphingomonadaceae; genus Sphingomonas; species Sphingomonas faeni. Next base: position 1,491,373 of record NZ_JAUSZF010000001.1, read on the forward strand.
CGAGCATTCGCCGGTCAATTCTGTGATCGTCGAGTACCGCGAACCGGGCGTCGACGGCGTGCCGGGCGCGTTGATCGGCGCCTGCCTGACCGATCGGCAGGCGGACGGGCTGTCGATGGTTTACAGCTTCTTTGCCGCCGACGACGCACGCTGGCCCGGGTTCGGCAACTTCATCATCATGGACCACATCCTGCGCGCGAGAGATGCCGGGCTGCCGTATGTGTATCTTGGATACTGGGTGAAGGGCTCGCCGCGGATGGAGTACAAGACGCGGTATCGGCCGCTGGAGGTCTTAGGACCGGCGGGGTGGCGGCGGCTGGAGGATGCGGATCTCGTGCCGGCACCTGCGAGGGTTGCGGTTTTGGTTTGAGTTGTCGATGCTGAAGGTTGGGTGGCTAGCCAGCACTTTAAAAGCCACCCCCCGGCGAAGGCCGGGGTCCAATTGGAAAACGCTGCTAATCGCGCGCACCACTTCGTTACGAACACCTTGCCAATTGGGCCCCGGTCTTCGCCGGGGGGGCCTTTTCGCATTCCGCTTCTCACGTTCTCCAGCGAAAGCAGGAGTCTGGGCCCCCGCCTTCGCGGGGACACAGGCTTAGTCCTCGCGCTGGACCACCACGTCGACGTCGAGCTCCTCGCCGCCCTCGCCCAATCGCGAACCCGCTATCGGCGCAGCCCCAGCCGCGTCGAGCGCCATCGCCACGCGGACGTAATGCTCTTCCGGCGACATGCCCGTGCACGGATCGAACCCGACCCAGCCGAGCTCGTCGACGAACGCTTCGGCCCAGCCGTGCGGGGTAGGCAGATGTACGACTTCGTGATCGTTATGGTGATAGCCCGACACGTACCGCGCCGGCGCGCCGAGCGACCGCGCGGCGACGGCGAACATGTGTGCCATGTCGCGCGGCGTGGCGCTCTCCATGCGGAAAGCGGCGGCTGCCGTTCGACCCGGCTCGGGACGTCCGGCGTCGAAGACGAACCGCTTGTGAAACGCACGGTTCAAGCGGTGTAGCGCGCCGATCCGATCGCGGGCGCCCGCGGCAGCATTGACCGCGAACTTGGCAATGGCCGTGTCGGGAGCAGTCGCCTCGGTGGACCGGAGGAACAGTGCGGGCGGAAGAGTCTCGTGCACCCCGTGCAGGACGCCATCCGAATGGCTGGTCAGCACCTCGCCCTTCACCGTAATCTCAATCCCTTCGACGGGCCCCTCGGCGTACAACATCGTCACGGCATTGCCGAAACCGTCCCGCCCCGGTCGCAACCGCGCGTCGCAATCGACGTCGATCCGCCACGACGCAACCGTTTGGTCGTGCGTGTTCTCGGGCGTGAGCCGGAGCATCTGCACAAGCCGGCCTTGCGGCTGCGCGAAGCGGTAGATCGTGTGATGATCGATCGACAACCGCATCAGAGGAACTTGAACTGACGGCCGATCGCACCGTGCAGCAGCGCGTTCTCGGCGATGAACGCCTGCAGATACTGGTGCAGCCCGGAGGCGATAACCTCGCCCGATCGCGTCTTCGCCATCCGCGACGCGCGCATCCGCGCCATGCGATCGGCCTCGCCATGGTTTCCCGTCCGCTTGGCGAGCAGGTTGAGCACGTCGACCGTCTCCTCAACCGACGCGGCCAGACTGCGCGGCAGTTCGGACCGTGCCAGTAGCAGGTCGATGACGTCGGCAGGACGAAGCCCGTCATTGTATAGCCAGCGATAGGCGGTGACCGCGGACACTGTCTGGAGGATCGTCGTCCACTGGTCGCGATCGATCGCGCCGCCAAGCCGCTCGCCCTCGGGCAACAGGATATGGTATTTGACGTCGAGCAACCGCGCGGTGTTGTCAGCGCGCTCGACTGCCTGCCCAAGTCGAATGAACCACGTCGTCTGGTTGCGGAGCATGCGGTGGACCGCACCCTCGAACCCGCGCGTCTCGTTCTTGACCGCCTCGACGAGGTTCAGCTGCGAGGTCGTGCTGCCCGGCGTGGCACGGTTCTCGAACAGCAGCCACGCGCGGTTTATCGCGGTCCAGGCCTCACGAGTCAGAGCGGTACGGACCGCTTTGGCATTGTTGCGCGCCATGTCGAGACACCGGACGATCGAACCCGGATGGCTCGAATCGAGCGTCAGGAACCGAACGACGTCGCGTTGGCCGATCCCCACGCCGGTCGCAGCGAAGGCCTCGTCGGTCTCGGTAACGGCTAAGGCAGATGCCCAGGCGGCATCGCCCGAGGGTTGCGAGGAAAGCACGTCGAGGCGGACGGTAGCTTCGACCAGTCGGGCGATAAAGTCGGCGCGCTCGAAATAGCGGCCGAGCCAGTAGAGCGAGGATGCCGTGCGCGACAGCATCAGGAATTCCCCCCGGAGGTCTGCGCGCCCGAAGTCTGCGTCATCCCGCCCATCGTCTGCGACATACCGCCAGCGTTCATCCGCTGCGATTGGTCCGCCATCAGGACAAAACTGTCCTTCGTACCGCCGCCCTGGCTCGAATTGACCACCAACGATCCTTCCTTGAGCGCGACGCGGGTAAGGCCGCCGGGGACGACCTGTACGCCCTTCGAGCCGCTCAGCACGAACGGGCGGAAGTCGACGTGACGTGGGCTGAGGCCGCCTTTCGCCATAGTCGGGACGGTCGACAAAGCGAGCGTCGGTTGCGCGATGTAGCGATGCGGCTCTGCGATCAGCGCCGCGCGGAAGTCCTCGATCTCCTGCTTCGACGCGGTCGGGCCTACAAGCATGCCGTAACCGCCCGATCCGTCGACCAGCTTGACGACGACGTCTTCGAGATTGTCGAGGACGTACTTCAGCGCCTGGGGTTCGCGGCAGCGCCAGGTTTCGACGTTGCGCAGCTTGCATTCGCCGCCCGAGTAGAACTTCACGATGTCGGGCATGTAGCTGTAGATCGCCTTGTCGTCAGCGATGCCGTTGCCCGGCGCATTCATGATCGCGACGTTGCCGGCGGCATAGGCAGCGATAAGCCCGGGCACGCCGAGCGCGGAATCGGGGCGAAAAACGAGCGGATCGAGATAATCGTCGTCGATCCGTCGATAGATCACGTCGACCTTCACACGGCCCGCGATCGTCCGCATCCAGACGACATCGTCGTCGACCACCAGATCGGCCGCTTCGACGAGTTCGATGCCCATCGAGTCCGCGAGGAAGCTGTGTTCGTAATAGGCGGAATTGTAGTGGCCGGGGGTCAGCAATACGCACGTCGGGTTCGAGCCCGTGCCATGCGGCGCGACCGACTTCATCGTCTCGAGAAGGAGGTCGGGATAGCTGTCGACCGCCGCGACGCGGAATTCGCGGAAGAGTTCAGGACACAGCCGGAGCATAGCCTCGCGGTTTTCGAGCATGTAGCTGACGCCCGAGGGCGTACGCGCATTGTCCTCGAGCACGAAGAAATCGTCGGGGCCGGTGCGGACCAGATCGATCCCGCAGATATGCGCCCAGACGCCGTGCGGGGGGCGAATACCGGCGATTTCGGGCCGGAACTGCGCGTTGCCGAGCACGAGATCCTCGGGAAGGATGCCCTCCTTCAGGATACGCCGTTCACCGTAGATATCATCGAGAAATGCGTTGATCGCCTCGACCCGCTGCACCAGCCCGTCGGACAGCCGCGTCCATTCGTCGTGGAGAAATACGCGTGGGACGATGTCGAACGGGATGATCCGCTCAGCCGCTTCGTTTTCGCCGTAGACTGCGAAGGTAATGCCAAGCTGACGGAACGTCGTCTCGGCGGCTTCCTGACGGCGGCGCAGCTCGGCGTCGGGCGTATCCTCGATCCACTTGCCGAGAGCCGCCAGTTCGGGCCGGGCGGTCGTGTCGCCCGGTGTCCCCATGATCTCGTCGAACGCTTGTTTCCCCATCGGAACGATCAATTCCCCATCAAGCGTTGCGGTTCCATGCTGCAACGCTTCGCTGCGCTGCACAAGTCAAGAATATGACTAACTGACCTGCTCCCCTCCCTGGAAGGGAGGGGCTGGGGGTGGGTCGGCTCGGGGTTAGTGCGACGTCAGCCAATGGGCCGACCCACCCCTAGCCCCTCCCTTCCAGGGAGGGGAATCCTCTTAAGCCCCCAGGCCTTCTAGTAGTCCAGGTGTCAGGACCTGCGGGAGGACGGTGGGTTCGGCAGCGCCCGGCGCGTAATACAGGTACAGTGGCACACCGGCACGGTTGTGGGCCTGAATAAAGCGGCCCATCACCGGGTCGCCGTCGGTCCAGTCGCCGATCAAGGCCGCGACCTTGTGCTTGGCGAACGCATCACGGACACCGGTCGTGTCGATTGCCGCCTTCTCGTTGACCTTGCACGTCAGGCACCAGTCGGCGGTGAAGTACACGAACACCGGGCGCTTCTCGGCGCGCAGCGAGGCAAGCTTGGCCTCGGTGAACGCTTCGTCGCCGGTAGTGGCACTCTTGGCGGCGACCGGCGGCGCGCGTGAGATCAGCACGGCGCTGCCGAGGAACACGACGAGCAACAGGACCTGCGCGACCACGCCGAACGACTTGCCCTTGCGCTGGCGCGAGCCGCCGATCCAGAGGACTGCGCCGACCGTCAGTACCGCGACCAGCGCCAGCGTCAGCGTGTCCACGCCGGTCTGACGCCCGAGCACCCAGCCGAGTGCGATCGCGGTGAGGAACATCGGCACCGACAGGATGTGGCGGAACGTCTCCATCCAGACGCCGGGCTTGGGCAGCCACCGCCGCCACGACGGAATGAACCCGATCGCAAGGAAGGGGAGCGACAGCCCCAATCCGAGCCCGCCGAACACAGCGAGCGCCGCCGGCCAGGGGAGCACGAGCGCCGCGCCGAGTGCCGCGCCCATGAACGGCCCGGTGCACGGCGTCGCGATGAACGCCGCCAGTGCGCCGGTCGCGAACGCCCCACTCGCGCCGCTCTCGCCGGCAAAGCGCGGCGTCGGCACCTCGAACAGTCCGGCGAGATTGAACGCGATCGCGGTGCTCAGCAGCAGCAATGCGACGATCGCGCCGGGGTGCTGCAACTGGAACGCCCAGCCGACGGCCGAGCCACCTGCGCGCAGGGCAAGGATCGCCGCGCCGAGGCCGAGGCAGACCAGCACGACGCCCGCGGTATAGGCCAAGGCCTCGCCGCGCGCGTCCTTCTCGCTGGCGCCACCGCGCGCGAGGCTGAGCGCCTTGAGGCTGAGGATCGGGAACACGCACGGCATGATGTTGAGGATCAGGCCGCCGAGCACTGCGCCGGCGAAGGCGATCAGCGCTGTCAGCCAGATGCTTTCGCCGCTCGCGCCGGTCGAGCCGCTGCCGGCCGCATCGCCGACCGCGCCGGGCGTCGCCTTGACGCCGAGCCCCTGCCCATCCCCGATCCGCAACACGCCTTCGATGGGGCCGCCGGTCTTGGCATTCGCCGCGATTTTGGTGCTGATCGTCAGCCGGTCGCCGTCGCGCGTGACAGTCTGCGCCGCACCGTTCTCGATCGCGCCGGTCGTGACGGGGAAGAAATATGCCTTGTCGGCCTTCGCGCCCGCGGGGAACGGGATGGCGATCCGCATCGTCCCGTTGCCCGCCGCATAGGTAGCGCCCGCGTCGAGCGGCTTGGGGATAGCCTGCCGCCAGCCCGCGAACGCCCCCGACTTCAATGGCGCCTGCGATGGCGCACCGTCACCGATCGTGAGGTCGAGCGACAACGCCTTCTCCTCCGGCACGCAGATCGTCGCGGAGCAGACGAGGTAGCTCGTCTTCAGGCGGATCGGGAATTTCGTCCCCGCCGCCAGCCCCGCCGGGACCTGGATCGTCACGAGCGGCGCATAGGGCGCCTCGTAGACGTAGTTCATCAGCCCCGCGATCAGCAGCGTCGTCGGCACAGGCCATTCGGGCTCGCCCGCCTTCGCGCCCGCAGGCAGCGTCCAGTCGAACGTCGCCGGAAAGCCGGCATCGCCGGGATTCTGCCAATAGCCATGCCAGCCGGCCTCCGGCGTTGTCGCCAGCGCGATCGTCAGCGGAGCGCCGGCCCTGGGGTGATCGCTTTCGGCAACCAGCTTCATCATCAGATGCTGGCTGGAACCGTTCAGCGATTCCGCTAGCGCAGGGCCGCTCGCCAGCCCGCAGACGGCCAGCAAGACCGTCATCAGGACGCAACGTAATCCGCGCATGGCCATCCTTGTTTCGTTCATCGCACAAAGCCATAGCGGTGACCTTGTCGTATTGCACTTCAAAGCGACGGCCTCGCTCGATGGTCGTCGCTGGCTAAAGGACTGTTCGTGAAAGCACTTATCGCCGCGCTCCTGCTGACTTCGGCCGCTTCGGTCTCCGCCCAGACCTCACCGATACCCGCGCCGCCAACGCCGGCGGCGGCTCCCGCCACCCCGCCGAAACTGATCGTTGCGATCTCGGTCGACCAGTTCGCCGCCGACCTGTTCCAGCAATATCGCAACCATTACACCGGCGGCTTCACCCGGCTGCTGAACGGCGCGGTGTTTCCGAGCGGGTATCAGAGCCATGCCGCGACCGAGACGTGCCCTGGTCACTCGACGATCCTGACCGGCATGCGGCCCGCGCATACCGGGATCATCGCCAACAACTGGGTCGATCAGCGCGCCGGGCGGCCCGACAAGATCGTCTATTGCTCGGAGGACGAGCGCGTCACGGGGAGCACGCACGACAGCTACACCGTGTCGGACATGCATCTGAAGGTGCCGACGCTCGGCGAGATGATGAAGGCGCGCGATCCGCGGACGCGCTCGGTGTCGGTCGCGGGCAAGGATCGCGCGGCGGTGATGATGGGCGGCCACAAGGTCGACGAGCTCTGGTGGTGGGACGGCAAGACGTACGTCTCCTACGCCGACCGCGCGGTGCCGCCGGCCGTGCAGCGTACGCGCGACGCCGTCGCCGCGCTGATCGCCAAGCCGCAGGCGGCGTTGCCGCTGCCCGGCTATTGCGCGGGCGTGAACCATCCGATCGTGATCGCGGGCAAGACCTACGGCCAGGGCCGCTTCGAGCGCGAGTCGGGCGATGCGAAGGGCTTCCGCGTGTCGCCGGCGTCGGATGCCGCGGTGTTCGCGATGGCGGCGGCGCTGGTGCAGGACATGAAGCTCGGCAAGGGGCCGCAGACCGACATCATCGATATCGGCGCGTCGGCGACCGATTATATCGGCCATACCTACGGCACGCAGGGCACCGAGATGTGCATTCAGATGGCGCAGCTCGACAAGACGCTGGGCGATTTCCTTGACGTGATGGACGAGACCGGGGTCGATTACGAGGTCGTGCTGACCGCCGATCACGGCGCGCACGACGCGACCGAGCGGCAACAGCAGCGGGCGATGCCGATGGAGGCGCACATGGACGAGAACGTGCTGGCCAAGCAGGTCGGCACGGCGATCGCCAAGGACATGGGGCTGTCGAGGAGCGTGCTGCTCGGCACCGAGGGCGACGTCTATATCGATGATTCGCTGCCGGAGAAGACGCGCGCGAAGGTGCTCGGAGAAGCGCTGCGCCGGTATCGCGCGCTGCCGCAGATCGCGGGGGCGTACTCCGCCGCCGAGATCATGGCGACGCCGATGGCCAAGTCTCCGCCCGAGACCTGGACGCTGATCGAGCGGGCCCGTGCGTCGTTCGATCCGGAGCGCTCGGGGCAGTTGGTGGTGCTGCTCAAGCCGCGCGTGACGACGATCGTGTCGCCGGCGAGCGGCTATGTCGAGACGCATGGCTCACCATGGGATTACGATCGCCGGGTGCCGATCCTGTTCTGGCGCAAGGGTATGACGGGGTTCGAGCAGCCCCTGTCGGTGGAGACGGTGGATATCGTGCCGACCTTGGCCGCGACGATCGGGTTGCCGGTGAAGGGGCTGGACGGGCGGTGCCTCGATCTCGATCCGGGTGCAGCGAGCACGTGTCCGAGCTGAGCAAGGTCTTGCTCGCCTTGGTGTGTTCTCCCGCGAAGGCGGGAGTCCAATCTGGCTCCCGCCTTCGCGGAAGAACATACTTTGAGGCTGGCATGGCGCCTTCCCCCTTGCCCGTCATCCTGCCCTCTCCCCGTCATCCTGACGAAAGTCAGGATCCAGAGCCACAAAGGGCGGCGCCCGTTACCCTGAATCCTGACTTTCGTCAGGATGACGGAGAGGGGTCGGCGAAGGTCCGAGCGCTTACCGCGTCTCGAACGGCCGCAACCCCGCTCCTAGGCGGTTCGTGCCAAGTGCCAGCTTGTCATGGCTATAATCCGCCAGGAAAGCCGGGCTGCTGCTATCCCCAGTAGACAACCGCGCATCGTTCCCCTCCACCCGCAACCCGGTCGAACGGTACGTCTTCGCCTCCGCTGCGACCACGATCAGCCCGATGTGGTTCTCCTTGTTCCGCCCCCGCACGAACGTGTTGCGCGCAATGAGGCCGGTCGCGCCTTCGGGAAGGTCGATCATGTAGTTCGTCCTGCGCCCGGCGGTATCGTCGAAGCTGTTGTCGGTGATCGACACGGTCGGCACGCGCAGCTTGACGTAGTGCCCGCCCGTCCCACGCTCGAACCGCGAATTGATGATCGTCACGCTGCCCATGTTCGCGAGGTAGATCGCGTGCGAACAGCCGGGGGACTCGCCGCACTGGCCTAGCCCCTGCGAACGTCGAATGATCGATCGTGATCTTCTTCGAGGTCGGTTCTCATCCGAGAATGACCTCCTGGCTGTCGAGGAACATCGCGTTCGTGACGGTCAGGTTGCCCATCTCGCTGCGAATCCCCGCGCCGTTGCCGCCCGACACGCGGTAGCCGCGGAAGACGAGGCCATCGACGACCGAGCCTTGCCCCCGCAGTACCAGCGCCGCCTTATCCTCGCACGCCACCATCTCGAATATAGCGGTGCCCGGCTTGACCGCCTTGAAGGTGATGCGACCGCGGCCTGCACCGCGCATTGCCGGTATGTGCCGGGCGCGATCAGGATCGTCGCGGTGCCCATGCGGATCGACGACACGGCCTCTTGCAACGTCGCGAACCCCTGACCGTCGACCGTGAATGGCGCAGCCCCTTGCGCGAACGCGGGAGCGGCGAACAGCGCGAGCGCCAGCAACGTTCGTTTCACCTGAAAACCCTCCTTTTTCCGCGACAATGGCTCGCCAGCGACGTTCGTTGCGTGATCGCCTGGAACGGCGCGCTTCGGCCAGTCGCCCCCCACCCATTTCGACGCCTGTCTCGATATGACGCAGCGGACAGAATGAACCGAGACGGGCCGATTGGGACATCGATAGGTTGCCGCGCCCGCTTCCCCCGAATACTGTCGCACCCGTAACGAAGCCGGCGGGGGGAACCGATCGGTGCCGGGGGATCCAGATGCACGCCATGACGCCGACGGAGGTTTTCCTCCTCGCGATACTTATCATTTTCACCGCGCCGTATCTGGTGTGGCGACTGGGGCGAACCGATTACTGGGCGCCGCTGGTGGTAGTGCAGATCTTCGGCGGCATCCTGCTCGGGCCGGGTGTGCTCGGCGCGGCGTATCCCGATTATTACGCGACGATCTTCACGCCCGCGACGATGGGTTCGCTGAACGGCATCGCCTGGTGGGCGGTGATGATGTTCGTGTGGGTCGCCGGCATCGAACTCGATATCGGCGAGGCGTGGAAGCGGCGGGGGGAGACCGGTGTGACCGCAGGGCTCGCGCTCGCGGTGCCGCTGATCACCGGCAGCATCGCTGCGGCGCTGATGCTGCGTTACCCCGGCTGGCGCGGGCCGGACGGCGCGACGTGGCAAGTGGTGCTCGGCATCGGCATGGCCTGCGCGGTCACCGCTCTTCCCATCCTCGTGCTGTTCCTCGAAAAGCTCGAGATCCTGCGCGAACCAATTGGCCAGCGTATCCTGCGCTATGCCAGCCTCGACGACATCGCGATCTGGGGCGTACTCGCGCTGATCTTGCTCGATTGGGAGCGCGTCGGTCGGCAGGGCGGCTTTCTGGTCGGGTTCGCGGTCGCCACAATGCTGGTGCGCAAGCTGATGGGGATGATCGAGGAGAGCGACCGCTGGTATGTCAGCCTAATCTGGCTTGCGGGTTGCGGGTTCGCGGCGGACTGGGCGGGGCTGCACTTCATGGTCGGCGCATTCCTGTCGGGCGCGGTGCTCGACGCCAAGTGGTTCACGACGGCGAAGATGGACCAGTTCCGCCACTTCGTGCTGCTCGCGGTAATGCCGGTGTTCTTCCTGTCGACGGGCCTGAAGACACAGTGGGCGGTTGGCGGCTATGCCGTGTTCGGCGCGGCGGCGTTGCTGCTGGTCGCGTCGGTCGGCGGCAAGCTCGCAGGGGTTCACGCCGCCGGGCGGATCCTGAAATGGCGGCCGGGCGAGGCCTCGGCGATCGGCTGGCTGCTCCAGACCAAGGCGCTGATAATGATCATCTTCGTCAACATCCTGCTGGATAAGAAGATCATCACCAACGAGACCTTCACCGCACTACTTCTGATGGCGCTCGCGAGCACGATGCTGACCGTGCCGATGGTCGCACCGAAGTTGAAGAAGCTGGCGGGGCTGGTGGGGAAGAGCGCCTGACCCCCGCCCGTCATCCTGACGAAAGTCAGGATCCAGAGTAACGAACGCCGTGCTGCTTGGCTCTGGATCCTGACTTTCGTCAGGATGACGGACGTTGGGGTTAAGCTCCCGCGTTGAGCAGGTCGTGACGTTTAAGAGCGTGGCGGAGTTGGTCGTAGCTCAGGCCTAGCGCTTCGGCGGTGGCGCGCTGGTTGAAGCGGTGTTCCGCCAGGGCGCGTGACAACAGGTCGCGTTCGAACCGGGATACGCGAGACTTGAAGTCGGAAGGGCCTTCCTCGCACGCGACCACCGGGTCCTCGCCTTCGTCCGCCTCGGCAGCACGTGGGGTCACCACCATGGGTTTCGCCGCAGCTGAAGCGCCGGGGCGATGCGGCGACTGGAACGGGTCGATCTCGATCGCATCGATCGGCCCGGCCTGTTCCCATCGATACACCGCGCGCTCGACGACGTTGCGCAACTCACGCACGTTCCCCGGCCAGCGATACGCGATCAGCGCGTCCATCGCCGCCGGGCCGAACCCCTCCCAGCGTTCGCGCCCTAGCTCCGACGCCATCCGCCGGCCAAAATGCTCGGCAAGGACGACCACGTCGCCGGTCCGCGCGCGCAACGGCGGCAACGTCACGACCTCGAACGACAACCGGTCGAGCAGATCGGCGCGAAACTCATGCCGGTCGACCTTGTCGGGCAGATGCTCGTTGGTCGCCGCCACGATCCGCACGTCGACGCGCATCGGCCGCGACGAGCCGATCCGGGTGATCTCGCCATATTCGACCGCGCGCAGCAACCGGTCCTGCGCCGCCATCGACAGCGTGCCCAGCTCGTCGAGGAACAACGTCCCCCCATCGGCCTCCTCGAACCGCCCTACCCGCGCCTTGGTCGCACCGGTGAACGCGCCCGCCTCATGCCCGAACAATTCCGCCTCGATCAGCGTCTCGGGCAACGCCGCGCAGTTCATGATGACCAAAGGCTGGTCCCACCGCGGCGACAGGCGATGCAGGCGCTCGGCGACCAGTTCCTTGCCCGTCCCACGCTCGCCGATCACCAGCACCGGGCGGTCCAAAGCTGCCGCCCGAGACGCACGTTCGAGCGCTGCCATGAACGTGCCGGACTCGCCGATGACCTGTGTCGTTCGCTCCATGACGAAGATGTGGCGCGAATTCCCAACTCTTGGCAAGCTTACGCCAACGCCCGAACACCCAAAATCGCGCAAACCCCTGCAATTCGGCCATTTTCGAAACTGGCACGACAGATGCAATGCTTGAGGCAACCCGCCGAATAGCGGAACCAACCAGTCTTAAAGGGGACCCACCATGTTCAACACCAACATCGCCCGCACCGTCGTCGCCACCCTCTGCACCATCGTCGTCAGCGCAACCTGCGTCCTCGGTGCGGTCGGTCCCGCCATCGCAAACAACGCAACGCCTATCGCGGTACATACCTCGATCGTGGCATAAGACCCCGACGGCTCCCCGAGAGCCTCGGGCCGACCCCTGGAGTAGGATTTACATGGGCATCTTTTCCCGCACCCGCGACATCGTCGCCGCCAACTTCGCCGATCTTATCGAGAAGGCCGAAGACCCGTCGAAGATGATCCGCATGATCATCCTCGAGATGGAGGAGACGCTGGTCGAGGTCCGCGCCTCCGCCGCGCGCACCATCGCCGACCAGAAGGAGATGCGCCGCCATATCTCGAAGCTGGAGCAGCTTCAGGACAACTGGACCGAGAAGGCCGAACTGGCGCTGAGCAAGGACCGCGAGGACCTCGCCAAGGCTGCCCTGGTCGAACGGCAAAAGGCGTTCGACATGGCCGAGCAGCTCAAGGCCGAAGTCGGCGTACTCGACGATGCGCTTCGGGCGTCGGAAGAGGACATCGCCAAGCTCCAGACCAAGCTCCGCGAGGCGCGCACCAAGCAGAACGCGGTGCAGACTCGGCTCGAAAGCGCGAACAACCGCACCCGGCTTCGGGAAATGTACAACGGTCCGAAGACGCACGAGGCGTTCAGCCGCTTCGAGATCCTCGACCGCCGCGTCGACGAGGCCGAGGGCCGCGCGGACGCGATGGGGCTCGGGGTCGTCAAGACGCTCGAGGAGGAAATCGCCGAGCTGCGCAGCGACGACAAGGTCAACGCCCAGCTCGCCGCGCTGAAAGCGCGCATGAAGAAGGACGATTGAGATGGATGACCTGACCCCCGTTCTCGTCTGCGCGGTATTGTTCATCGGGCTGCCGTGGGTGATCCTGCACTACATTACCAAGTGGAAGCAGGCGCCGCGGATCACCGAGGAAGACGAGAAGCTGCTCGACGAGATGCAGATGCTCGCCCGCCGCCTCGAAGACCGCGTGATGACCGTCGAACGGATCATCGCCGCCGACAATCCGGACTGGAAGCCGGGCCTCGGCACCACGCAATCGCCGTATCTGTCGGACCAGCAATCCGACCGCACTTCTGATCGGAGGAACTGAAATGTCCGGCAGCCGCACCCAGTTTTACCTCGATAAGCAGAATGCCAAGTGGAAGGGCGTCTGCGCCGGGATCTCCGATTATACCGGGATCGACGTGCTCTTCGTCCGCGTCGCGATGGTCGTGCTCACGCTCGCCGGCGGCTTTCCCTGGACGCTGCTTGCCTATTGGCTGGTCGCCTGGATGGGGCATGCCAAGCCGATCGGGCTGTACGAGACGCCCGACGACGCGAAGTTCTGGCAGGGAGTGCGGTCGAACCCGAAGCGCTCGACCGCCGAGGTCCGGAGCAAGTTCCGCGACATCGACCGCCGCCTCGCCGACATCGAGACGCATTATACCAGCCGCAACAGCACCAGCCTCGCGGCAGAGATCGACAGCCTGCGCTGAGACGCGGCGTCAACAGGGAGAATGACGATGAATTGGGGTGGACCTGGGCTCGTGATCGCGATCATCGCCATCACGACCATCGGCTGGATCGCGAACAACTGGATCCGTACCAAGCACGGCTATCCGCCGAGCGACGACTGGGGCAACTCGATGAACTGGGGAGGTGGGCACAAGCAGGACCCGGCAAGCGAACGAAAAGTCGAACTGCTCAGCAGCGAGAACGAGCGCCTCACCGGCCAGGTTTTCCGTCTCGAGGAGCGGATCGCGGTCCTCGAACGCATCGCCACCGATCCCGCCGAGCGCACCGCTCGTGAAATCGAAGCGCTTCGCCACCGCTAAGCCCACGACGTTGGAGAGATACCGATGAATCCCTTTTCCATGGTCGTCTGCATCGTCCTGATCGTGATGGTCGCCAGGGTCCTGACTGCCCGTTACCGCGCGATGGAAAATATCCCGCAGAATCCGGTCGACAGCATCGACGCCCTTCGGCTGCGCGACGAAGTGCAGCAGATGAAGGAGCGCATCCAGGTCCTGGAGCGCGTGATCACCGACAACCACAAGAGCGTCGATCTCGACCGAGAGATCGAACGGCTCCGCGACCGCTAGAGGAGGCGGACATGATCGAACCTAACGTCTACATCATCCTGGCGCTGGCGAGCCTTGTAGGGCTGGCGATGATCGTCGGGGGCGGATTGGCCGGATGGCGCGGCTGGCTCTCGCTGCGGCGGATGGAACTGGACCAGATGCAGGACGGTCGCATGCCGGTGGCGGTGTCGACCGGATCGCGGATCGAGATCGCGGACCTGAAGGAGCGCATCAAAAAGCTCGAAGCGATCGCCGCCGGGGTGGATCTATAGGGTCTCTTCGGAAGCCGTGGACCACCCCGGCGGAGGCCGGGGCCCAGTTGGAAAGGTTGTAATAACAGCGAGCTAGGCCTTGCCATAGCCGTCCCCCAACTGGGCCCCGGCCTTCGCCGGGGTGGTGATGTCCAACGATATGCTCTCTGGTTTGCCCCCGGTGTTGAAGCGCTACGAGCGAACCGCTACCCACAGCCACATGGCCACCCTCACCGACATCCGCGAGGAATACGACTTCCTCGAACCCGACGACCGCTACCGCCTGCTGATCGACCTCGGCAAAGAACTCGAGCCGATGCCGGATGCGCTCAAGACCGATGCGACGTTGGTGCGAGGGTGTTCGGCGTCGGTGTGGGTGTATCCGACTACGACCGACGACGGTCGGCTCCACTTCCTGGCCGACTCGAATGCGGCGATCACCAAGGGGATCATCGCGCTGGTACTGCTGACGGTACAGGATCAGGCGCCCAGCGCGATTGTCGCGACCGACATCAAGGCGGAACTCGCGCCGTTCGACCTGAGCAAGCAGTTGAGTTCGAACCGGACTCAAGGGATCCCGAACATGATCGCGTTGATCCGGGAGACGGCGGAGCGGTACGAGAAATAACGTGCCCTCACCCTTCCCACACGGCAAGTGGCCGCGGGCCCCTTCCCTCTCCCCTCAGGGGAGAGGGAGAGAAGCCGAAGGCGGCGAGGGTGAGGACACAGGCGGTAGAGCCGCTCGCTCCAAATGAGACAGCGCCTCCAGGACATCGTCAACGTCAACCCGAGCCGGCACGAGCATCCACCGGTCCGGTCGAGCCCCGTCCACCATCACCACAGCGTTCTTCGGACACACCCCGAGGCACTTCACCTCAACGACGCCGCGGTCCGCCTTGCGACCCTTTTTCACCCCCAGCGCCTGACGCAACAGTTTGACCAGCGGCGTCCGCCCCTTATCGCCGAACCCGCCACCGAGCTTCTTCGAACACTTGCCGCAAACCAGAACGCTACCCTGCCAGCGACTGGCGAGTACCCGGATCACGCCGGCTTCCAGGTCCGCTGATCTTCGGCCGCCTTCAATACCTCATACGCTGCCTGCACGCCCTGGAACCGCTTCGCCGCGTCCTTGTCGTCCGGCCGGACATCTGGATGGTTCGCCTTCGCCATCCGCCGCCATGCCGCGCGCACGTCCTCGAACGTCGCATCGGGTTCCAGGTCCAGTACCTCCAGCGCGCGCATCTCGTCACGCGAGCGGCTGCCGTCGCCCGAACCAGCCCAAGCATAGTGCTTCGGATCCGTATAGCCGTCCGCGGTTCGCGTCTCGGCGGCCTCGCGCTCGGCGGCTTCCTCTGCGCTCAACCCCTCGAAGTAATTCCAGCCGCGGTTGTATTCGCCCGCGTGGTTCATGCAGAAATACCAGCGGTCCGGGCTGTTGGGCGATTTCGGTGCCGGGCAGTTGCCGGGCTCGTTGCAGCCATGCCGATCGCACAGCCGAACGGTCACCGCTTCGGTGCTCGCGCCGTAAGCGCGCCAGCGCGGAAAACCCCAGTCGGACGAACGTGTAGTGCTTCGAGCCATAGCGGCCCGAGATAGGCGTCCCCACCGACAACGCAACCATGGGCTTCGAAGAGGACCGAAACTCACCGACCCAACTATATTCCGCGTTGCGATCTTCCACCTTGAGTCAGCACCCGTTCATCGATTAATGAACATGAACTATTTGTCATGTGGCATGGATAGATGCGTCCGGTGCGGACGTATTCCCAGCCGACACCTCAGCGACAGGAGCCCTGGTGCCGACTCTCATTCCAAAGCTTACCACATGGCGCGCGGATCTTCCCGCCTCCATCGTCGTCGCGCTCGTCGCGCTTCCCCTCTGTCTCGGTGTCGCATTGGCGTCCGGCGCGCCGCTGTTCGCGGGCATCATCTCCGGTATCGTTGGCGGCATAGCCGTCGGTCTGTTCTCCAAGTCGCCTTTGTCGGTCAGCGGCCCCGCGGCCGGGCTGACGGTCATCGTTCTCACTGCGATCGAGAGCATGCCGAGCTACCAGATGTTCCTGATGGCGGTCGTGCTCTCAGGCGTTCTCCAGATCTGTTTCTCGCTCACGCGTGCGGGTATCCTCAGCGAGTTCGTGCCGTCGTCGGTCATCACCGGCATGCTCGCGGCGATCGGCCTGATCCTGATCCTCAAGCAGATCCCGCACGCCGTTGGTTTCGACCGCGAGGCCGAGGGTATTTTCGAGTTCTCGACCGCGAACGGCATCAACACCTTCTCGCGGATCACCGAGAGCCTCAGCGCGGCGGTTACACCGGGCGCGATCCTGATCGCCGGCGTCAGCCTCGCCTTCCTGTTCTGGTGGGATGGCGCAAAACCCAAGAACGGGCCGCTCCGCTTCGTTCCCGGCCCGCTGGTCGTCGTGCTGATCGGCATCTTCGGCAACATGCTGCTGGGTGCCGTGAAGCCCGATTGGCAGCTGCAGGAGACGCACCTCGTCCAGGTCCCGATCACGCAGACGTTGTCGCAATTCCCATCGCTGTTCACCTTCCCCGACTTTTCCGGGATCACGATGGGGATCGTCTGGAGCAGCGCGGTCACGCTCGCAATCGTCGCCAGCCTAGAATCGCTGCTGAGCGTCAAGGCGGTCGACGAGATCGACCCGCGTCGTCGCTCGACGGACAAGAACTGGGAGCTGATGGCGCAGGGCGGCGGCAACATCCTGTCCGGCCTGATCGGCGGCCTGCCGGTCACGTCGGTGATCGTCCGCTCGTCGGCGAACGTCGACGCGAAGGCCGAGAGCAAGCTTTCGACGGTGCTCCACGGCTTTTGGCTGCTGGTCAGCGTCGCGCTGATCCCCGCGGTTCTGAACCTGATCCCGCTCTCGGCGCTCGCCGCAGTGCTGATCGCGACCGGCTACAAGCTGACCAAGCCCAAGCTCTATACCGAGCGCTTCAAGCAGGGCTGGACGCAGTTCATCCCCTTCGTCGTGACGGTCGGTGCGATCCTGTTCACCGACCTTCTCGAAGGCATCGTCATCGGCCTCGCCGTCGGCTTCGTGTTCGTCGTCGCGCGCAACTTCCGCACCGCGATCACCTTCGCCTGCGACGACGAGGACTGCCTCGTCCGGGCCCGCCGCAACCTGTATTTCATCCATAAATACGAACTGCAGAAGTCGCTCGATCGCGTGCCGGACAACGCGAACCTGCTGATCGATCTCTCGTCGACCAGCTATGTCGATCTCGACAACGTCGACATCATCAACGCGTTCATCAAGGGCGCGCAATACCGCGGCATCACCGTGCTGATCCGCGGCGATCTGGCGCTCCGCACGGTGAAGCTGATCAACGCCCCCCAGACCGAGGTCCGTTTCGCATGAGGCAATACAAGCAGCTCCTGCTCGCCAATAAGGCGTGGTCGGCCGAGATCATCGAGGAAAGCGCCGACTTCTTCCAGCGCCAGCTGGTCGGGCAGAACCCGGAGTTCCTATGGATCGGCTGCTCCGACAGCCGCGTCAGCCCGGAACAGATGACGATGACGCCGCCGGGCAACATGTTCATCCACCGCAACATCGCCAACCTCGTCAACGACGACGACATGAACCTGATGTCGGTGCTGCAATATGCGGTCGACGTGCTCGGTGTCCGCCACATCATCATCTGCGGCCATTATGCGTGCGGCGGCATCCGCGCGACGCTCGATGGCGGCACCACGGGCCCGGTCGACGACTGGCTCTCGACCGCGCGCGGCGTGCTGCACGACCATGCAGACGAGATCGACGCGCAGCCCGACCGCGAGCAAAAGGTCAACCGGCTGGTCGAGGTCAATGTCCGCGACCAGTTGATCCGCCTCGCGCGCACCAAGACGATCCAGGGTGCGTTCGCGCGTGGCCAGGAAGTGCTGCTGCACGGCTGGGTCTACGACATCCGCGACGGGCTGATCAAACCGATGATGGAAATCGATTCAAAGACCGTGCTGGAAGAGGTCGGACGGCCGGACAAGGTACTGGTGTAACGAGGACGACATCTATCGTTCGCCCAAACGATAGATGTGGTCATGGTTATCCCGGCAACAGGAACTTGATGCGGTTGGTCGTGGCGCCACACCCAAGCCCACCGTCGGGCCGGTAGGTTTTTGCGTATTTCGTCTTGGTGAAGAACTTGGTGCCCGCTTCCGAGAAGATGAAGGGCGGATAACTCAGCAGCGCGCGCTGGTTGATGACGTTGCCGTCCGCGCCGATGTCGAACTGAACCTGGGTCCAGCCTTCGAATCCCCATCGCTGGGCTTCCATCGGAAACGCTTCCGATCCCGGCATGGATACGACCTTGGGCGGTGCATCCATGATCGCACACTGGTTCGCCGTCAGGCCGCTGGACGCGAACGTCGCGCGCGCGGCATCGATCTGGCCGTTGCGTTCCTCGATCGACGCGATCCGGATCAGCGCACCGACACGCAGCGGGTCGTTCGGCCGTAACGCCTTGTCGTCCGCCACCTGTCTGAGCGTCACGATCGCCGTGTCGTTCTTTTCGGACTTTCGCGTCCGCGCCACAGCGCCATCGACCATCATCAGCCGGATTGCCGCCCGGGCCTGGGGATCGTTCGCATAGACGGGCTCCGACAGCATCGGCATCAGCGTTCGCTGAAATACCCCCGACCTCCAGATGTCGGTGACCGCGTCAATGCGCCCCGCGAGGTCGAAAGTCAGTCGCGCACTCGGCGGCGCATCGTTGGCGACCGCGATCGCCAGACCGCGCGCAGACAAGGCGGCACGCTCCTCCCGCGCTACGGTAGGATTGTTCGTCAGGCGATAGATCGCGGCGAGCGTACGCAGACCATTAGGCGACTGCGCCAGCGCCGATGCGAGTTCGGCACGCTGTCCAGCCAGCGCAGCCGCCTTGGACCCGGTCGGTTCGGGAGCAACCGCGACGCCCTTGCTGGATAGCCATTGCTCCAGGACTCCGTCGAGTCCGTCGTCGATCGACGGCCGCTCGAACGCGGTCGAACAGCGCATCTCGACCCGCACGTGATAGCGAAAAAAAGCGGGGATCGCCTGGACCTTTTCGGCAGGCCATGACCAACCCTTCACCGCACGCACAAACTCCAGCGCGACCTGCCCGCCACCCGCCGCATAGATCGGCACCGCCTGGTCGATGGTGCCGTCGGATGCGATGTTGAACTCGACCACCGCGACGTCCTGCGGCCTGAGACCGGCATCGCCGCCACAGTCCGGCGAGCGCATTTCGGCGGCGGGATCGAACGATCCCTTCACCATGCGCCCTGCACCGGTATAGGCCATGTACCGCCGCGCCTCGTCGGCGTTGCCACCCAGCAGGAACGCGATAGCGGCATCCGACCGGGCCGAGGCGTCCATGATATCGACCTTGTTTGTTTCGAGCCCGCCCAGCAGCTTGATCGCCTGCAGCGCACTGGCACGGGCGCCGGCGATATCACCGGTATTGAGCTTCAGCAGGGTCCGCTCGCGCGCGAAACGTGCGGCTACGCTCTTCTCGAGCTCTACCGTACCGGCCAACGCGTCGCTCCGCGCCAAGGTCGCCGCCGCGGCCGTAGGATCGATGAAGATCTGCGCGGTCACCAGCGACAGCATCGCGCCCAGCTTGTCGGCGGTACTGACCGCACTCGCCTCCGCCTGCTGGAGCGCGGTCACGGCGCCCGCATAATCGAGCGTATCGGTGGCAACCTGACCCAGGACGAGAAAGGCGCGCGTCCGATCCTCCGCAAGACTGGCATCGTCCGCCGGAAGCAGCGCGAGCCCAGCCCGCGCAGCCTTCACCGACTCGTCGGCGCGGTTCAGCGCGAACAGCGTCGGTGCCTTGCGCACCAGCACGATGCCGCGGCTGCGCGACCCAGGCTTCGTCCGTGCTTCCAGCTTTTCCCAGGCCGCCAGCGACGCCGCGCGATCGGGCTTGGCGTCCAGCGCCGTTGCAGCGTCGAAGTCCTGCTGGATCGTCGTCGTCGCTGGCGGCGTGGACGGCGGCGTTTGGGCACCCACGGGCACCAGCCCGGTCGCCATCGCCAGAGCGCCCGCGCTCGACAGCGCCGTCTTCTTGAAACGCATCACATCCCCCACGTCGCAACCCCACGCCTCGTTTGCGTGCAACTTGCAATGGTTCGGAGAAGGATGCCAGAGGGTCTGTAAGCCGGGTTCTGTCCATTTCCGATCCTTCGATACGGAAGTTAGGCGACCATTCCTCTAGGACGACGGTTGCCCGCCGCCTCAAGCAATCAACCCGGGTGACGAGCTGAAACGAAGCCCATGTGCCACCCCTATTCGATCTTGCTCCCGGTGGGGTTTGCCGTGCCGCCCCTGTTACCAGGCGCGCGGTGCGCTCTTACCGCACCCTTTCACTCTGACCGCCCCGACTTGCGCCGAGGGTTGGCCGTCTGCTCTCTGTGGCACTTTCCCTAAGGTCACCCTCGCCGGGCGTTACCCGGCACCGTCGTTTCGCGGAGCCCGGACTTTCCTCGCGGATGCCATTACAACATCCCCGCGGCCGCCCGACCCTCTGGCGGGGTGAGCCCTAGCGTGGGTGGGTGAGATGCACCACCGTTTTTAACGAGCGCGCTTTTCCAACCGCAACGCGCTCCCCTCCATGAAAGGGAGGGGCTGGGGGTGGGTAGGCCAGCTTTGGTCGCGACCGTCCCGTGATACGGAAACCGACCCACCCCCAACCCCTCCCTTCCAGGGAGGGGGGAAAGAGGTCAGTCACCCCCCATCGGCTTGGGCAACAACAACGCCAGCAATATGCAGCGACACTCCGCATCGACCTCGCCATCGACCAGTTCCGGCCGGAACCGCCGCTGGAACGCCATCGTGGCCGCCATCCGGTTCTCAACGTCATACCCGAAGCGTTCGAGCGCGAGGCAGAATCCACCCTCGGTCCAGCCGGGGTCCATCAGATTCTTGGTCGGCCGGGGTAACGCCAACCGCCGCTTCGCCAATTCGTGCCACGGGAACAGCTCGCCCGGATCGCGCTTGCGCAGCGGTGCGATATCGGAGTGGCCGACGATGTTGCCGCGCGTGATCTCGTGGCGATCCTTGATCTCGGCGACCAGCTGCACGACCGACGCAATCTGCTCGAGCGGGAACGGACGATAGCCGAACTCATGGCCCGGATTGACGATCTCGATACCGATGCTCGCCGAGTTCACGTCGTCGACGTCGCGCCAGTGCGACTTGCCGGCATGCCAGGCGCGCTTGTCCTCGGCGACCATCCGCAGGACCGTGCCGTCCTCCTCGACCAGGTAATGCGAGGACACCTTCGCCTCCGGATCGCGCAACCGGGCGATCGCCGACGCGCCGTCCTGCATCCCGGTATAGTGCAGCACGATCATCGTGATGGGGAGCGAACGATCGTCGAAATTGGGTGACGGGGTCTCGATGAACTTCAAGCCAGATTCCCTCATAGCCATCGGGCCAGCACCGACGGCACAGTCATGATCGCGGCGATCGTGATGGGCCAATGTGACGCCACCGCCCTGACGCATCAATAGCCAACGCACCGTGCGGGCGAACGGCGCGAGAAGCAGGACGGGTTCGGGATCGAACGCGATTCCGCTCGTCCCCCTTGCCGTCGGGCGGCATCCGCGCGAAAGCCGCTCGCGAAAAGGGAGTTGCCATGTCCGTGATGTCCGACCGCTGGATCCGCGAGCGCGCGCTGGGCGATGCGATGATCGAACCGTTCCACGAAGCGCAGCGCCGCGACGGCTGCATCTCGTACGGGTTGTCGTCCTATGGCTACGACGCGCGCGTCGCCGACGAGTTCAAGATCTTCACCAATGTCGACAGCGCGATCGTCGACCCGAAGGACTTCGCCGCGAACAGCTTCGTCGACCGCAAGACCGACGTCTGCATCATCCCGCCGAACAGCTTTGCGCTCGCCCGCACCGTCGAATATTTCCGGGTGCCGCGCGACGTGCTGGTGATCTGCCTCGGCAAATCGACCTATGCGCGCTGCGGGATCATCGTCAACGTGACCCCGCTGGAGCCCGAATGGGAGGGGCACGTGACGCTGGAATTCTCCAACACTACGCCGCTGCCCGCCAAGATCTACGCGAACGAAGGCGCGTGCCAGTTCCTGTTCCTCAAGGGCAACGAGCCTTGCGAGGTCAGTTATGCGGACCGGGCAGGTAAATATATGGGGCAGCGCGGAGTGACGCTGCCACGGCTTTAAAGCTTTTGGCTTAAGGCTCAGGCTCAGGCTCAGGCTCAGGCTCAGGCTCAGGCTCAGGCTCAGGCTCAGGCTCAGGCTCAGGCTCAGGCTCAGGCTCAGGCTCAGGCTCAGGGTAGGCTTGCGCGGGCGGCTACACAGGGTTTCACTGCGAAGTGCCGTTAGTCCCGATTAGCTGATCCTCACGTCCGCACCACCTTCTTGGCGCGCGCCCGGACCCGCTGTCATGCACTTACAGATGCGGCTGCACCCCATCTCCACACCACACCACCTCCCCGGCGAAGGCCGGGGCCCAATTGGCAGGGTCTCAGTAACGACGCGCACCACTCAGTTGGCCACGTTCCCCGGCTAGGCCCCGGCCTTCGCCGGGGTGGTGGTGGGGCTTGTCGCAGCAAACGACATTTCCAGCTGCTGAACGGTAAGATCGCACACAAGTCGAACGCGCACGGAACCCAACTCGTGGGTGAAGATCCTGGGGAACCGGGGACTATCCTACTACGCGGCCATGGGTAGGCGTACCGTAGCTCTTAGCTGTTTCCCGTAGGTCCATACCTAAGAACGGTAGCCAATCTTAGCCCAGAGCGTGCTGTTTCCCCGCGAAGGCGGGGACCCAAACTGGGCTCCCGCCTCCGCCGGAGAACAAGACTGCAAGCGACCGTATCAGATCACCTGCTCAGCTTTCATCGAGTCGCGAGTTGCTGCCCCTGCCGGGCAAGCGCACGGCTAGCCAGATCGTGCGACGACATCACCGTGCCCGACGGCAGGTCCATCGCCACAGACGGCCGGTCCAGCACCGCCGCATACAAGGCGCGTGCCTCCGACTCCCGGCCGGTCCGACGATACACAGACGCCAGATTGAGCATCAGTTCGGGGCGCTGCGGAAAGATCTTCCGCTCGGCAAGAATGCGCTGCTCGGCCGTGGACAGATCACCCGCCGCGATCGCGGTGTAGCCGGTACGATCGACCGTCGCCGACTGG
Organism: Sphingomonas faeni; assembly: GCF_030817315.1. Taxonomy (NCBI): domain Bacteria; kingdom Pseudomonadati; phylum Pseudomonadota; class Alphaproteobacteria; order Sphingomonadales; family Sphingomonadaceae; genus Sphingomonas; species Sphingomonas faeni. The sequence continues at coordinate 1,514,712 of NZ_JAUSZF010000001.1, forward strand.
CCTGCCAGAGCGGGCGTCGCTGCGCCGAGGGTTGCGAGAACGAACAGGACACTTTTGCGCATCATCCATCTCCACTGACCTTCGCGTTTTGGAAGGTTTCATTTTTGTGACAACGGTGTGTCACTTCGATGACTGTCATACAAGTACATTGATCAAGTTCGCTCGCACGACGGCAGACTTTCATCCGCGATACGCCCAGCCCTCCCCACTGCTCCAACTCAGCCACTCCACGGACGTCGCGACCACAACAAAAAAGGGCGGCCCCGGAGGACCGCCCTTTGGACGTTCGATACTGTATGCAGAGCGACTTAGAAGTCGTTGCGATACTGCTCGTTGCCGATGAAACCGAGCTTGGTGATCGCGGACCGCTTGATCACGGCCAACGTCCGATCGACCACTTCGTACCGCGCCTGCGGATCAGGCTGGAAGTGGAGTTCGGGCTCGGGCGTCATGCCGGCGGACTGGTCCAGATACTGGCGCAGCGTCACCTCGTCGACCGGCGCACCGTTCCACGCGATAACACCGGCGGGATCGATCGAGATCTTGTTCTTCTCGGGATTGACCGGGTTCTGCGGCTGGTTCGGGCTGTTGACCGGAAGGTCGACCTTGACCGCATGCGTCTGGATTGGGATCGTGATGATGAACATGATGAGGAGAACGAGCAGGACGTCGATCAACGGCGTCATGTTCATTTCCATCATCGGCGAGCCATCTTCTTTGCCGCCGCTCATTGCCATTCTATACTACTCCTAAATTCTTCCGAGCGACCATCAGCGTTCAGTGGAAACGCCGGGGGGCGGTTCGGAGATGAAGCCGACGCGGGCAAAACCAGCGCGCTGCATCGTATAGATCGTGCCGCCGATGCACTTGTAGGGCGCGTTCACGTCACCGCGAATATGCGCCTCGGGCAGTTCCAGACCAGCGGCGGTCGGGCCACCCTGACGATCGATCTCGGCCTTCAGCTTGACCACGGCGCGATCGAGCAGTTCGGTCGAACTGACGGGCGACATGCCCCAATAGACCGCACAGCTACCGTCGGGCTTGGTCGTCACCGACAGCGAGACGTTCTCTGGCTTGGTCATCGTCGGATCGAAGCGAACCTCGGGAAGCTTCAGCTGCACCGCCTGGACCGCGACGGTCGTCGTCACCAGGAAGATGATCAGGAGCACGAGCATGACGTCGACCAGCGGCGTCGTATTGATGTCCGATATCGAACTCTCGGTGGAATCGCCACCAACACTCATCGCCATGTGCGAACTATCCTATCCATTTAATCGCCACCGGAACTGCCGGCGGCAATGAAGCGGGGCCGCTGCGGACAGCAGGCCCCGCCTTTCGCGTCTTAGTTGGCGCGCGGTACGCCACCGGTCTGGCCGGCGGTCGTGGTCGTCGTAGCAGGCTTGGCCGAAACCGGCTTGGCAGCCGTTGCGATCGACGGACGCACGGCGCCGTTCGAAGCAAGGAAGCCCAGCACGTCGTTCGAGAAGGCCGACAGGTCCTCTGCGATCGACTTGTTGCGGCGCTGCAGCCAGTTGTACGACAGAACGGCAGGAACCGCGACGACCAGACCCAGGGCGGTCATGATCAGTGCTTCGCCGACCGGCCCTGCGACCTTGTCGATCGATGCCTGACCCGATGCGCCGATCTTCACCAGTGCGCGGTAGATGCCGATAACCGTACCGAACAGACCGATGAACGGCGAAACCGAACCGACCGTCGCGAGGAAGGCGAGACCGCCACCCAGCTTCGAGTTGATCGCGGCTTCCGAGCGGGCCAGCGAGCCGTGCAGCCAGTCATGCGCCTCGACCGGATCGGTCAGCTTCGAATGCTGCTCCTGAGCAGCCAGGCCGTCGTCGACGATCTGCTTGTAGGCCGAGTTCTTCTCGAGCTTGGCCGAACCTTCGCGAAGGCTGTTCGAAGACCAGAACGCCTGACGGACGCGCTTGCCCTGACCGATGATCTTCTGCTGCTCGAACAGCTTCGAGAACAAGATGTAGAACGACACGACCGACATCAGCACAAGGATGCCGAACACGGTCTGCGAGATCAGACCGCCTTCGCGGAGTGCGGCTTGCAGGCCGTACGGGTTGGCGTCGGCTGCGGCGGGCCCTGCCGCTGCAAGAATGGTGGTGATCATGTTCGCTTAGTCCTCTGACTGAATTTTATCTGGTGCGGTTGACGGTAGGTGGATCAATCTTCTGGCAGGACCCACCTGATGTTCAGCTGGTACGACGACGCTACGGCGTTACCGTTCTCGTCCTTGGCCGGCGTGAAACGCACCCTGGCCTTGGAGATCCGGCAGGTCGCATCGTCCAGCGTCGTATTGCCGCTGGAGGACGTCACCGAACAGTCGGTCACGCGACCATCCGTACCGATCGTCAGCTTTGCGGAAACGCGACCCTGAGCACCCTCGCGCTGTGCCGACGGCGGATAGTTGTCCGCGCCGAAATACTGCCCTGGGTTACCCTTCAGACCAGCAGCCTGCGAAACACGCGGCACTGCTGGCGGAGCCGGCGGTGCTGGTGGTGCTGGCGGCGACGGCGGGGCCGTCGGCTGGAACCGAGGAATGATGCTCGATGTCGTCAGCGCGGGCGCTGGCTGCGGCGTAACCACGACCGGCGGCGGCGTCACGACCGTAGTCGGTGGCGGCGGCAGGTTCGGCTGGTCGGGCGGCGGCGGCGGGGGCTCGTCGGGCGGAGGCGGCGGCGGCGGCGGCTCCACGTCGAACGTCGTCATCTTCTCCTGGGCCTTTTTCACGTACTGGTACGCGAGGCCCGTGACGAAAGCGTAGCCCAAGGCCGCATGAATCAACGCGACGATCACAATCGCGACGATTTTGCCTCCGGACATCTTCTGGTCAGTATAGGCCATTCAGAAACGACACTCCCTTAATCTGCCTGCTCCGTACGCACGGGCCCGCACTGGGTACGCGACACATACGTCTGCCGTTGGCCGGAATAACCACGGGGCAGTGCCCAAGTCCTATCGCCACGTTCTGCGACACGCAAACGCTTTGTCAGACGCAACAAACGTACAACCGTACGATGGCAGAATTATTTCTGTATCGTTCAGGTTGCGTGGCGTAGCCTGAAGGCATGAATCGTCTCCTTCACGTTACGGCTTCGGCCCTATCCGTCATCCTTGCCGCGGGGTCCGTCAACGCCCAGCAAGCCCAGGTTCCGCCGCAGGTTTCTGCCGATAATGCGAGGGTTTCTTCAGGTGCAGTGCAGCAGCATACGGCTGGCGGCATCGGGTATTCGGACATTGCGGACCTGGTTCTGTCCGCCCCAGTGATCGCCGACGCGACCGTCCGGTCGACCACCAAGATCAAGCCCGCCGAGGCGCCGAATCTCGTTCCGGGACATGTCAGACTATATATCGAGGTCGATGTCACCGCGCTAATCCGCGGCGCCGACGGGCTTCCGCCGCGAATCGGGTATCTGCTCGACGTCGTGCCCGACGCCGCCGGCCGCGTGCCCAAATTCAAGAAGGCCCGCGTGCTGATCTTCGCGCGTCCGGTCCCAGGGGCCGTGAACCAGGTCCAACTCGTGGCGCCCGATGCGCAGCTGGATTGGACGCCGACCGCCGACGCACGGGCGCGGAAAATCGCACGCGACGCGCTCGCAAGCGACGCCCCGCCGGTCATCACCGGAATCGGCAATGCCTTCCACGTGCCCGGCGCGCTGCCCGGCGAGGGCGAGACACAGATATTCCTGACCACCGCGGACCAGCGTCCGGTATCGCTGTCGGTGCTGCGTCGCCCCGGCGAACAACCGCGCTGGGCGGTCGCGTTGAGCGAGATCGTCGACGAATCGGCCGCGCCCCCCGCTCCGGAGACGTTGCTATGGTATCGGTTGAGCTGTGCCTTGCCGCAGACCTTGCCGGAACGGAGCACGGGATCGCTCGAAGCCGCGGACGCGACCATTGCGCGTGAAGATTATGCGTTCGTCCTGGCCGCGCTGGGACCATGCGGACGGACTCGCAAAAGCTAAGCGCCGTCGTCACGATCCTCCCCCTTGCGGGGGAGGATCGCCCAGGCTCAGCGTGCGAGGATGTCGAGCAACTGCCCGGTGGTCGATGGTGCGTTTTCGAGGAACGTGACGGCCGCATCCACATCAGCCGGATCGGCGCCTCCCGTCGCGACCACCGCATTCACGCGAACCGCGGGCGCCAGTTCGATCGCGAGTGGCCCGATCGCCGCTTTCGCCTGCGCCATCGTCAACGGATCGAGCGTTGCCGGGATCAGCACGATCCGCGATTCGCCAACCGCGCCGCGCACCAGCGCCGCGATGTTCCCGCCCGGCTCCAGTTCCAGCAGCATGCCGGTCAGCGGCGATGGCGGACGAGCGTCACGCCGATCGCCTCGTCGGCCTCGGCGATCGCAAGCTTGACGATCTTCACCATCACCCGCAGCACGCGCGCATCCTGCAGGAACAGCGTCTCGCAGATATGATCCGCGACGCCTTCGATCAGGGTGAAATGCACGCCGGGCGGCAGCGCCGTGGTCGCAGCGTTCTTCAGATCCAGATAATTCTTCGACGCCGACAACGGCGTATCCGGCGCGAATCGCTTCGGACAGACCATGTCGACGGTCAGCGATATCCGCAGCGGTTGCGGCAGATGCGTCTCTTCCGAATAGATGCCGGTCAGGACCTGCACTTCGAGATCGTGGACTTCGAGTTGGAGACTGTCTTCCATATGCGCGCCTCTAGCAGACGTACGGCGAGATGAAAGGTACGCCTTTGACCCGAGCAGCGCAGGCACGAGCAGGTCGATACCGGTCCGGTTATCCTTGCGTTCGGCGTAGCCACGGCTAAAGCGCGCTGCCCTTCGCACCCAAATATGGCGCATGCGGGCAGGAGATGCCGTTGATCACTCTCGTCCCCCTCGCCAGCGTCGACCCGACCGCAGTCGAGATGCTGCTCGATGCCGCCTTCGGACCCGATCGATTCACGCGCACCGCCTATACGATCCGCGGCGGCGCCAAGCCGGTCGCCGCGCTCAGCTTCGCCGCGGTCGAGGACAGCGTGCTAGTCGGCTCGATCCAGTGCTGGCCGATCGCGCTGGCGGGCGACGACAGGATGTTTCCGCTCGTCATGCTCGGCCCGGTCGCCGTCGCCCCCGATCATCAGGGTGATGGCATCGGTCGCCGCCTGATGGCCCACGCACTCGATGCAGCTGCTGGCGAAGGCCTCGACACGGCACTCATGCTGATAGGCGACCCGGACTATTACGGGCGCTTCTTCGGCTTCTCGGCAGAGCGCACCGCTCGCTGGAACGCGCCCGGCCCGGTCGAGCGCCACCGCTTGCTCGCGCGCGGCGATGCGGTGCCGGACGCCAGCGGCATGTTGGGCCCCCGCCTTGCAGAATGCGTACCGGTTACCGCATCCGTATAAGGCGCCGCTTTACCTCGGCCCCCTGCCCGCCTAGTCCGCCGCCATGCCCATGGATCCCATTCCCGACATCGCCTCGCTAAGCCTCGCCGAGATCGCCAAGCTGGTCGAAGAGGCGAAACTGCCGCCGGTCGAAAAATGGAATCCGACGCATTGCGGCGATAGCGAGATGCGGATCGCGCGCGACGGCACCTGGTATCATCAGGGCTCGCCGATCGGCCGCCCGGCAATGGTCCGACTATTCTCGACGATCCTGCGCCGCGAGCCCGACGGCAGCCACGTCCTGGTCACGCCCGTCGAAAAGCTCGATATCGAGGTCGAGGACGCACCGTTCGTCGCGGTGGAGATGAAGGCCGAAGGCAGCGGCCCGGACTCCAAGCTCGCCTTTCGGTTGAACACCGGCGACCTCGTCACCGCCGGCCCGGATCATCCCCTGCGGTTCGTTCAGGACGCGACCGATGGCGATGGCGGCCCACGCCCCTATCTCACGGTCCGCGGCGGGATGGAGGCGCTGGTCGTCCGCTCCGTGTATTACGAACTCGCCGAACGGGCGATCGTTGACGATGCGACGCCAGCCGGGGTGTGGAGCGACGGGGCTTTCTTCCCGCTGGAGCCCGCTGCATGAGCTTGGCTGACCGGTTGACCGCGGCACTGGCGAAGGGCGCCGGGTCGCACATGATCCTCCTTACCGGCGACCAGCATGACGGCGATCTCACCGCGGCCGAGACGTTGTTGCCCGCCGCGGTCCTGATCGCGGTGACCGACCGTGCGGATCCCGGCGTAATCCTGACGCAGCGCACCGACACGATGAGCCGCCACCCGGGCCAGATCGCGTTTCCCGGCGGTCGGATCGATCCTGGCGAGGACGTCTTCACCGCCGCCCTGCGCGAGGCCGAGGAAGAGATCGGACTGCCACGCGATACCGTGACGGTGATCGGCGAGGCCGACAGCTACCGCACGATAACCGGGTTCCAGGTGACGCCGGTGATCGGCGTCATTCCGCCGGACCTTATCTTCACGCCCAGCGAGGCGGAGGTCGCGAGCATCTTCGAAGTGCCGCTGGCCTTCCTGCTCGACGAGGCGAACCATGTCGAGGCAACGCTCGAATGGCAGGGGCAGGACCGACATTATTACGAAATCCTTTGGAACGAGCGCCGGATCTGGGGCGCGACCGCCGCGATGATCGTCAACCTCGCACGGCGCCTGAGGTGGTCATGATCCTCCCGAACGCGCCATGGCGCGACCGTGACGGTCTCGAAGCGCTGACGAAGGTCCTTGGCGCGACCAAAAGTGAATCGCGCTTCGTCGGCGGCGCGGTGCGCGACACGTTGCTCGGAATCGACGTCGCCGACGTCGACATCGCTACCCGCCTGCCACCGCAGGAGGTGATCGAACGCCTCCAGGATGCGCGTATCAAGGCGGTCCCGACCGGCCTCGCGCACGGCACCATCACCGCAGTCACGCCCGCGGGTCCGGTCGAGGTGACGACGCTGCGGCGCGATGTCTCGACCGACGGCCGTCACGCGATCATCGCCTATACCGACGACTGGCGCGAGGACGCGGCACGGCGCGACTTCACGATGAACGCGCTTTACGCCGATCCGGCGACGGGCGAGATTTTCGATTATTTCGGCGGTCTCGACGACCTCGCGGCACGACGCGTGCGCTTCATCGGCAACCCGTTGCAGCGGATCGCCGAGGATCACCTGCGCATCCTCCGCTTCTTCCGCTTCCACGCGCGCTTCGGCACCACGATCGACGAAGCTGGCCTCGACGCTTGTACCGCGCGCGCCAACGACCTGATGGCGCTCTCCCGCGAACGCATCGCGAGCGAAGTGTTGAAGCTGCTGGTCGCCACTAACGCCGTGCCCGTCGTCGCGCTGATGGTTGAGCGCGGCATCTTCCGCGCGGTATTGCCCGAGATCGACGCGCAGGGAGCGGCCCGTCTCGGCGTGCTGGCCGAACGCGAGGCGGACGCCGGCATCGCACCCGACCCGATCCGTCGCCTTGCCATGACAATCGCGCCTGCCGCCGCCGAAGCCGTCGGAGCGCGGCTGAAGCTATCGAACGTCGACCGCAAGCGCCTGATCGCCGCCACCGCCGGGCCCGGCGCGGAAGGCCCGCTGGCATTAGCGTACCGTGTCGGCGTGGCCGGCGCAGTCGACCGTCTGCTTATCGCTGGCGAAGACGTGTCCGCGATCAAGGACTGGACGCCGCCTGCGTTCCCGTTCTCGGGCGGCGCGCTGGTCGAACGGGGTCTCCGCAAGGGTCCCGACGTCGCGGCAATGCTCCGCAGGGTCGAGACGCAGTGGATCGCCGAAGGGTTTCCCGACGCAGGGCGCGTGGCGATCATCGCCGACGCACTGGTGGCGGAGGTTTCCGCTTAGCTCGGGGCGGAACCGGACTGGACCATCGCATAGGCCGCATCAGCCTCCAGCGGTCGCGCGTAAAAATACCCCTGCCCGTACGTGCACCCCAGCGCCGCGAGGGTCTGTGCGAGTTCGTGCGTCTCGACGCCCTCGGCCGTCGTCCGCATCCCCAGCGCCTGTGCCAGACTGAGGATCGCGCGGACGATCGACACCTTGTCGCGGTCCGCTAGCATCCCGGTGACGAAGCTGCGGTCGATCTTGAGGATGTCGATCGGCAGTTTCTGAAGATAGGCCAGGTTCGAATAGCCGGTCCCGAAGTCGTCCATCGCCAACGTCGTGCCGAGTGCCTTCAACGCGTGCATCGTGTCGGCAATCCCGTCCGGGTCCGTGACGATCGCACTCTCCGTCAGTTCCAGTGTGAAGCGATCGCCGGACAGCCCCGACGAATCGAGCACGGCCTGCAGCACCGGTGCGATGGCGTCGCGCTGCAACTGGATGGCCGACAGGTTTACCGCCATCCTGATCTTGCACGGCGTCAGGGCTGCCGCATCCCAACGCACCAGCGTCCGCGCCGCCTCTTCGATCGCCCATCGCCCAAGCGGCACGATCAATCCGGACTCCTCGGCGACCGCGATGAAGTTGGTCGGCGAATGCTCGCGGCCGTCCCGGTCGGTCCAGCGCGCCAACGCTTCGAACGAGACGACACGGCCGGACGACAGATCGCAGATCGGTTGGTACGCCAGCCGCAATTCGCCGTTGTCGATCGCCCGACGCAGTTCGGTCTCCATGCCGAATTGCGCCCGCGCGATCGCGAAATCCTGAAACTGGTATAATTCGGCGCGTCCGCTCACCTTCGCACGCTTCACCGCGAACTGCGCGTGGCGAACCAGTTCGGCGCTGTCGCCGGACTCGTCGGCGCCATAGGCTATGCCAACCGAACATTCGACGCTGATCTCATACCCGGTCAGTCGGAACGGCGTCGTGAGCGTCCGGTGGATCCGCTCGGCAAGCGCTTGCGCTTCCTCACGATCCTTATCGATCGACATCAGGATACCGAACTGGTCGCCGCCTATCCGGGCCAGCGTATCGCGCGCGCGCAATGCGCCCTTGATCCGACGCGCCACCGTGATGAGCAACTCGTCACCGGCCGACGAGCCCAGGCACGAGTTCAGTCGACCGAACCGATCGAGGTCGATAGCCAGCACGGCGCTGGACGCATGATCCTCGATACCCTCGATAAGATCCGCAAACCCATCGCGGTTCAGCAGTCCGGTCAGGCTGTCCGTGGTCATCTCGCGACGCAGGCTGCGTTCGGTTTGCACCTGCGACGTCAGATCGATGAAGCTGATCGTACAGCGCTCACGAAACTTGGGGTCGGATCGCGCGATCGTGACGCGGTAATGCCGACGGTCGGTCTCGTCGCCGAGGACCCAATCGAAATCGGACCTCGTCTGTTCCGAACCGAGGAAAGTCCGGATCCGATCGCCGAGCTCGGTAATCATCCGCGACCGCTCCGCAACGACACCAAACCCAGCGAGACGATAGGCACGGTTCATCGCGAACAGGTCGAACTGTCCAGCGTTCAACATGACGTGAACCGCGGGGATCGGCACGAGTTCGAGCCCGCGCGTGACCAAGTCACGCGTCACGATCGGCTTTGCAGTCTCATCAAGGGCGGGCAACGGCATTCCTTCCGATACCCCGCGTTCGTTAAGAGGCCCTGAAAAACCCTGAATGGGGCCTTTCTCATCCATTATCCGAAACGATTGTCGCGTGGGAAACCGGTCGGCGGCATACGGCCGGCAGCCCCACGAGCCGCACGCCACGGCCCAAGATCGGATTCTGTTCGCGTACGCCCGGTACCGCCGCCCATCGCCCAGCTCAGCCCATCGGCGAAGACGAACGTGATCGCGTCAGCCAGTCCACCGTCGCGGTAGCGCTGCAACTGCAACCCCTGCCCGCGCGTCATCTCGACCAGCTCGGCGAGTGGGAACACCAGCATTTTCCGATTGTCGCCGATCGCCGCGACATAATCATCGTTCGGTCCGATCGGCCGGACGATCTTGAGCTGCGCGCCCGGCCGCGGCGTCATCACCGTCTTGCCCTTGCGAGTCTCGGCGATCACCTCCGCCGAACTCACCGAGAAGCCGCGTCCATCGGTTGCCACCACCAAGAGCTTGGGATGCTTGCTCGCCGGCAACAACGCAACGATCCCGACGCTGCCGTCGAGATCGATCATCGCCCGCACCGGTTCGCCGAACCCGCGCCCGCCCGGCAGCTTGTCCGCCGCCAGCGTATAGAACCGCCCGTTCTCCGCCGCGAGCAACAGCTTGTCGGTCGTCTGCGCGTGGAACGCGAACGCCGGGCCGTCGCCCTCCTTGAACTTCAGCGCTTCCGGGCTCGCCAGGTCGTTATGCCCGCGCATTGCCCGGATCCAGCCGCGCTGCGACAGGATCACGGTGATCGGCTCGCGCTCGATCATCGCCTCCAGCGGAATGTCGCGTGTCGGGGCCGCTTCCTCGATCGTCGTGCGCCGTTTGCCGAGCACCGTCTCCAGCCCATAGCGGTCGCGGATCTTCGCCATGTCACGCTTCATCCGCGCGCGCTGCTTCTTCGGATCCGCCAGCAAAGCCGACAGCGCCGCCTGCTCCTTGTCGAGCTTGTCGCGCTCGGTCTTGATCTCGAACTCTTCGAGCCGCCTGAGCGAACGCAGCCGCATGTTGAGGATCGCCTCGGCCTGACGATCGGTCAGCGCGAACTCGGCGATCATCACCTTCTTCGGCTCGTCCTCGGTCCGGATGATCTCGATCACGCGGTCGAGGTTCAGATACGCGATCAGATACCCGTCGAGCAGCTCCACCCGGTCGGCAATTTTGCTCAGCCGGTGCTCGGTCCGCCTGCGCAGCACGACGAACTGGTGATCGACCCACGCCGCCAGCGCCTCGCGCAACGACATCACGCGCGGCGTGCGATCCTTGTCGAGCACGTTGAGGTTGAGGCTGATCCGCGTCTCGAGATCGGTCAGCCGGAACAGCCCGTCCATCAGGATCTGCGGATCGACCGTGCGGCTGCGCGGCTCGAGCACGATGCGGATCTCGGTATCCGACTCATCGCGCACGTCGGCGAGGATCGGCAGGCGCTTGGCGTTGATCAGCTCGGCGATCTGCTCGATCAGCTTGCCCTTCTGCACGCCGTACGGAATCTCCGTGACGATCAGCTGCCAGCCGCCGCCCTTCTCCCGCTCGGTCTCCCAGCGCGCACGGACGCGGAACCCGCCACGCCCGGTCGCGTAGGATTCGCGGATGACCGCAGGCGGATCGACGACGAGTCCGCCAGTCGGGAAATCGGGCCCCTTCACATGCTCCAGAATTGCCGCGTCGTCGGCATCGGGCGTATCAATCAGCACGATCGCCGCCTCCAGCAGTTCGGCGGCATTGTGCGGCGGAATGCTCGTCGCCATACCGACCGCGATCCCGCTCGCGCCGTTCGCCAACAGGTTCGGGAACAGCCCCGGGAACAGCTCGGGCTCGTGATCCTCGCCGTTATAGGTCGGGCGATACGCGACTGCGTCCTCGTCGAGCCCGTCCATCAGGTCGATCGCGACCTGCGTCAGCCGCGCCTCTGTATAGCGGTAGGCGGCAGCGTTATCGCCGTCGATGTTGCCGAAATTGCCTTGCCCGTCGACCAGCGGGTACCGCATCGCAAACGACTGCGCCAAGCGAACCATCGCATCGTAGACCGACTGGTCGCCGTGCGGATGATACTTACCGATAACGTCGCCGACCACGCGCGCGCACTTCTTGTACCCCTGCGCCGGATCGAGCTTGAGCAGCCGCATCGCCCACAGCAGACGCCGATGCACCGGCTTCATCCCGTCGCGGACGTCGGGCAGCGATCGCGCGGTGATCGTCGACAAGGCATAGACGAGATACCGCTCGGACAGCGCGCTGTCGAAGGGGGCGTCGACAATGGAGTCGAACGGATCTTTGAAATCGGTGGCCATTGCGTGCAGCGATAGCAGCGCGAGCGAAACGATCAAAGCATGAACGCACGACGCGTCCCGCTCGCCGGGACCGGACGATATGCCAGCATGACGCGGCCGATCGAGCCAGCTACACCAACTCCATGATCCGCATCGCCTTTCTCGCGCTCGCCGCCATGTCCACGCCCGTCATGGCGCAAACGCCCGTTCCCCCGCCGGCCAAGCTGCTGACGTGGCCCGACTTGACCGAGCGGCCGAAGCCGTTGCCTGACGCGACTATCGACTATGGCACCGACCAGATGCAGAAGGTCGACGTCTGGCTCCCCAAGAGCAAAACCAAGGGCCCATTCCCGGTGGTCGTGATGGTGCATGGCGGCTGCTGGACGACCGATATCGCCGACCGCAGCCTGATGAACTGGATCGCCGACGACCTCCGCAACGCTGGTGTCGCGGTCTGGAATATCGATTATCGCGGCGTAGATCGGACCGGCGGCGGCTATCCCGGCACGTTCGCGGACGCTGCGAAGGCAGCTGACCAACTCGCGGCAAACGCGAAGAAATTCAATCTCGACACCCGCCGCGTGCTGGCGATTGGCCACTCCGCCGGCGGTCATCTGGCACTCTGGCTCGCCGCCCGCCCGAAGCTTCCCGCATCGAGCGTGCTCCACACTGCCCGCCCGCTGCGCGTCCGCCACGTCATCAGCCTAGGCGGTCTCCCCGATCTCGAAGCTACGGCGACCAACGCGGACAATGGCTGCGGCACGGAGGTCGTCGCAAAACTCGTCGGCGCGCCCACCCCGCAGCACCCGGACGTCTACGCCGATACCTCGGTCCCGCGCCTCCTCCCGCTCGGCGCAAAGCAGGATTTGATCAACGGCCGCGAAGACCGGATCATCCCCGCCGTGATGGCGACCGACTATATCGCCAAGGCCAGGACGGCCAGTGACACCGCCACGCTCCACACTATCCCGGCGACCGGCCATGTCGAACTGATCGCGCCCGAAACCCCCGCATGGGCCGAAGCCAAACGCCTGATCCTGTCCTATTTCGGAAAAACCCAGTGACCCTCGAAGACGCCCGCGCGCTCGACGCGACCGATACGCTTGCCGGCTACCGCGACCAGTTCACGCTGCCCGAAGGCGTGATCTACCTCGACGGCAACTCGCTCGGCGCGCTTCCCAAAGCCACGCCCGCAGCACTCGCCGACGTCGCCACCCGCCAATGGGGCGACCGCCTGATCCGCAGCTGGAACGAAGGCTGGATCGACGCCCCCCAGCGGATCGGCGCCAAAATCGCCCCCCTGATCGGCGCCGCGTCGGACGAAGTCATCATCGGCGACACGACGTCGACGCATCTTTTCAAGGCCTTGGTCGCCGCCCTTCGCAGCAACCCTGACCGTCACACCGTCGTCAGCGAAGCCGGCAACTTTCCCACCGACCTCCACATTGCCGAAGGCGCAGTCGCCTGCGTTCCGGGCACACGCCTGAAGATCGTCGCCCGCGAAAACCTAGCCGCCGCGCTCGACGAAGACACCGCGGTCCTCCTCCTCACCCACGTCCACTACAAGACCAGCGACTGCTTCGACCTAGCCACCTGGACCGCGCGCGCGCACGACGCCGGCGCGTTGATACTCTGGGACCTCAGCCACAGCGTCGGCGCCGTCCCGATCGATCTCAACGGCGCGAACGCCGACCTCGCCGTCGGTTGTACGTACAAATATCTCAATGGCGGCCCCGGCGCACCCGCGTTCCTCTACGTCGCAAAACGCTGGCAGGACGTACTGGCCAGCCCACTCTCCGGCTGGATGGGCCACGCCGCGCCGTTTGCGTTCGAAGATGCCTACCGCCCCGCCCCCGGCATGAAACGCTGGCTCGCCGGTACTCCTGCAATGCTCTCGACTGCAGCACTGGAAACCGCACTCGACCTATGGGCCGACGTCGATCAACAGGCCGTCGCCACCAAGAGCGCCCAACTGTTCGACATCCTCGCAGCAGCAGGCGACACCCTAGGCCTTGACTGCGTCAGTCCCCGAGACCCCGCCAAACGCGGCAGCCACATCAGCTTCCGCCATCCGCACGCCTATGAACTTACCCAGGCCCTCATCGCGCAAGGCGTAATCGGCGACTTCCGCGACCCCGACATCCTCCGCCTCGGTCTCACGCCCTTGTACCTGAGCCATGAAGATGTGTGGCGCGCGGGCGAGATGCTGCATCAGATCATTATTAGTAAGAGTTGGAAGGACCCGCGCTTCTCGACACGACTTGCCGTCACCTGATCTCGATTGACCGCAATCCTGATCGCATTGATAGTATATCCTGAAGAACGGGAGAGCGGGCATGCGATACGTGGTTATTGGTGCGGTAATCCTGTCGCTCACGGCCTGTAGCAAGGCACCAAACGGAGCGCCGGCACAGAAGCTGAACACCTACGACGTTGAGCCCTCGGCGCAGGAACCCGCGAAAGCACCGAGCGCGGCGAACGCGCCGCAACCGATCGCGGTCGCGATCCCGCAAATGGCGTATTCCTATAAATACGCGTTCCGGCTGGCCGGCGACGCGATTGGCCGAGCCGAACAAATGCACGTCGCGTTGTGCGACAGGCTCGGTCCCGCGCGATGCCAAGTGCTTGCGTTGGAAAGCGGCAAAAGCGATGGTACGGCATCGACCGGAACGCTGAAACTGCGCCTCCAGAGCAGTATTGCCCGCCGCTTCGGCCAACAATTGCAGGACACAGTCGCCAAGGCCGGCGGTCGCGCGGTATCGAGCTCGATTGCGGCTGAGGACGTGTCGAAGGATATCGTCGATACCGAAGCGCGTCTGCGCCAGCGAACGCTCTTGGTCGAACGCCTGACGGAGATACTCAGGACGAGAACCGGCAAGGTCTCGGAACTCGTCGAGGCCGAACGCAGCGTCGCCGCGGCGCAGGAAGAGATCGATCAGGCCAAGGGCTGGCTCGGCCAACTTCGCGGACGCGTCGCCATGTCGACGGTCGAGATCAGCTACGATGCGGTCGCGGCCGATCCCGGCAGTCCGAGGTCCGGGCTAGGTGAGGCTATTGCCGGCTCGTGGAGCACCTTCACGATCGGCATCGCGGCCATACTCAGCACACTGATCTTCCTTACGCCTTGGGCCTTGCTTGTCGGGCTCGGTTACGTCGGATGGCGTACGGTCCGCGATCGCGTCCGCCGCCGCCGCCGCCGCCGCCGCGAAGAGAACGATCACGCCTGATTGCACCCCCCGCACCCTTCGCCTATAGGCGCGGCCTATTCCGGCCTCGGCTTCGCGGTGCATATCGCGTAGGCTGGGGCCGCTCGATTTTCACCGCTCGATTTCCAGGGGACCGCGCATGGCTCGCCGCCGCCAGATCTACGAAGGCAAGGCCAAGATCCTCTACGAGGGTCCCGAGCCAGGCACGCTGATCCAGTATTTCAAGGATGACGCGACCGCGTTCAATGCCCAGAAAAAGGGCACGATCAACGGCAAGGGCGTGCTCAACAACCGAATTTCCGAGCACATCTTCACGCTGCTCGATCATATCGGCGTACCGACGCACTTCATCCGCCGGCTCAACATGCGCGAGCAGTTGATCCGCCAGGTCGAGATCGTGCCGATCGAAGTCGTCGTGCGCAACGTCGCCGCAGGCTCGATCTCGACGCGCCTCGGGATCGAGGAAGGCACCAAGCTGCCCCGCACGATCATCGAATATTACTACAAGGACGATGCGCTCGGCGATCCGATGATCTCCGACGAGCACATCGCCGCGTTCGGCTGGGCGAGCCAGGAGGAGATGCACGACATCGCCGACCTCGCGATCCGCATCAACGATTTCCTGTGCGGGCTGTTCGCCGGCGTCGGCATCCGCCTCGTCGACTTCAAGCTCGAATTCGGTCGCATCTTCGACAACGACTTCGGTCGGATCATCCTCGCCGACGAGATCAGCCCCGATGGCTGCCGTCTGTGGGACATGGAAACCAACGAGAAGATGGACAAGGATCGCTTCCGTCGCGATCTTGGCGGCGAAGTCGAAGCGTATCAAGAGGTTGCACGCCGTCTTGGCCTGCTGCCCGAGGGTGCCGACAACGCCGTCCTCGACCTCGAAAAGCATCGCAAGAACCGGGGCAAGTAAATGAAACTCAAGGTTTTCGTGACATTGAAGCCGGGCGTGCTCGATCCGCAGGGTCGGGCGATCCACCACGCGCTCGGGAGCCTCGGCTTCGAGGGCGTGCAGGACGTTCGCCAGGGCAAGCTGATCGAGTTGGAGGTCGCCGACGATACCGACGACGCGACGATCGACGGCATGTGCCGCAAGCTGCTCGCCAACACGGTGATCGAGAATTACCGGGTCGAGCGCGCGTGAAGACCGCCGTCATCGTCTTTCCGGGCTCCAACTGCGACCGCGACATCGCCGTCGCGCTGGAGGGCGTGACTGGCGTCAAGCCGCTTATGGTCTGGCACGGCGACGCGGACTTGCCTGCGGACGTCGGCTTGGTCGCAGTACCCGGTGGGTTCTCGTACGGCGATTACCTCCGCTCGGGCGCGATCGCGGCACGCTCGCCGATCATGCGCGCGGTCGTCGAGCAGGCGGGCAAGGGCCTGCCCGTGCTCGGCATCTGCAACGGCTTCCAGGTCTTGACCGAAGCGGGGCTTCTCCCCGGCGCCTTGATGCGCAACGAAGGCTTGAACTTCGTCTGCCGTGACGTCGCACTGACGGTCGAGACGGCAAGTTCGACCTTCACCTCCGGCTACGAGGCCGGCGAGCGGGTCTCGTTCCCGGTCGCGCACCATGACGGCAATTACTTCGCCGATACCGAGACACTCGACCGCCTCGAAGGCGAAGGCCGCGTCGCCTTCCGTTACGCAGAAAGCGTCAACGGCTCGGCGCGCAACATCGCCGGGTTGCTGAACGACAAGGGCAATGTCCTTGGCATGATGCCGCACCCGGAACGTCGCATCGAAGCGGCCCACGGCGGCACCGATGGCCGACGTCTGTTCGAAGGTCTGCTCGAGGCTGTCAGCGCTTAAGCGACCCAGCACCTAGCTCCGTCACGACCTCTTCGCCATCCCCCCCCCTGCCGTTCGCCCTGAGCGAAGTCGAAGGGCCTGAGACCCATGTGCTTCGACTTCGCTCAGCACGAACGTGTGGGGGGACGGATGCGGGAACGGAATCATGAGGGTCGCAGGTCTCAAACCCGAGTCCGGAACGGCGAAAAGTCCGTCCCCCGGTCATACACATCGACACCCTCACGCCGCTTCAACCACCCCACCGCCAAATAGGTCAGCGGCGTCAGCAGCACCTCCCACGACACCTTCAGCAAAAACTGGCTGACCATCACCATCAGCATCGCCTCGACCGGCCAGTCCGGCGCGCCGTAAAACGCGAGCGGATAGAAGATCAGGCTGTCGAACGCCTGCCCCACGACCGTGCTGCCGATCGTCCGCGTCCACAGCATTCGCTCCTGCGTCCAGATCTTCATCCGCGCGAGCACGAAGCTGTTGGCGAACTCCCCCACCCAGAACGCGCAGATCGACGCGAACACGATCCGCGGTACCTGCCCGAACACCGATTCGTACGCGGCTTGGCCCGTCCATCCCTGGTCAGGCGGAAGCGCCACGACGACCGCGGACATGAACACCATGAACAGCATCGCGCCGAAGCCAGCCCAGATGCAGCGCCGCGCCCGCGCGTACCCATAGACCTCGGTCAGGACGTCGCCGATCACGTAGCTGACCGGGAAGAACAGGATGCCCGCGCCGAACGGCCATGCTCCGATGAACGGCAGGTCGATCACCGCGCGCTTGCCTGCGCCGATCACGTTCGACAGCAGCAGGATCGTCACGAACGCCGCCATCACGAAGTCGTAATAGCGAAACTGCCCGCCCGACACCGCGCTCGCGGCAACCGGTTCGGGCCCCCGCTCCCCATTCCCTTCAATATCCATGGAGCCGGTTATGATCGAGGTTCCAAGCCCGCACAATCCGCGCTAGTCGTCGCCGCAGCGCGCGCCCGTAGCTCAGCTGGATAGAGCAAGGAGCTTCTACCTCCTCGGTCGGGGGTTCGAACCCCTCCGGGCGCGCCAACCGCTTTCCGCATCCCGACAAGACACAAAAAAATGGCCGGATCGTGGGATCCGGCCAGTCGGGGAGAGACGTTGAAAGAGGGTGAAATCAGAACGTGATGCGCGCGACCCCTGCGATCTGGCGATCGCTCATGATCGAATCACGCGGGCGGGTCGTGATACCGTAAAAGGTCGAGCGTACGGTGTTGGTCAGGTTGACCGCGTTCAGCGTCAGCGAGAAATGCGGCGTCACGTTGGCGGTGATCGACGCATCGAGCTGCCCCGACGGCTTCTGGAACACCGGCAGGTTGCCCGAGCCGTTGCTCGACGTCGCCACCAGATACTTGCTGCGCCAGTTATACGCCACGCGTGCCGAGATGATGCCGAGCTCGTAGATGCCGATCAAATTGTAGTTGTACTTGGACAGACCCTGCAGCGGCAGATCGCGCACCGGACCCTCGGTCGCCGGGCTCGGTGCCTGCGAGTCGACGAAGGTGAAGTTTGCCTGGGCGCCAAGGCCAGCAAGAGGTCCTGGCAGGAAGTCGAAGAACTGCTGATAGGCGACTTCGGCACCCTTCACCTTCGCGTTGGAGACGTTGCTGTACGACGTGACGCTATAGTTCGCGGTCAGACCGTCGGTGAACGTCACCGCCCGGTTCGAAATGCCGGTCTGGATATAGTCGGAAATGTCCTTGTAGAAGCCTGCGACGGTCAGTGAACCGGTCGGCGCGAAATACCATTCGGCCGAAGCGTCGACGTTCTTCGCGGTCATCGGCTTCAGGTTCGGATTGCCGCCCGACGTATACTGCAGCTGTGCGATCTGCGCGCGACCAGGCTCGGTGATGTTGAGGCTCGGGTTGAGCTGGTTGAGGTCCGGGCGCGAAATGTTCTTCGAAAGCGCCAAGCGAAGCTGGAGCCTTTCGGTCAGATGCGCCCGGAAGTTCGCGCTCGGCAGGACCGACGTATAGTCGTCCTTGTTGCCGGCCGCGACGAAGGTCGTCGGTCCCGTAACCTGCGCCGTCCCGCCCGGGGGCGTGATCAGATCGGTCTGCTGATAGAAGCCGGCGACCGCGAGCTTGGTCTGGACGACGCGCAGACCGATATTGCCGTCGATCGGCACCGGCAGGTCGGCGGCGTTGAAGAACGCGGTGGCATAGCCCGTATAGGTCTTCTGCGACTGCGTCGTCGTGCTGCTCGGCAGATAGCTCGGCAGCGTCGTGATGCCCAGCGTGGCGCGCGTCAGGTCGTAATCCTGCGTGATACCGCGCGAAAACAGCAGCGCGTTGCCGAACAAGTCGGCGTCGCCGTGGAAGAACTTGCTGAAATCGGCGAATTCGAGTTGGCTCGGCACGGCGTTCAGCCCGGTATACCGATAGCCGGTGTCGCTGTAGAGATTGCTGCGATCTGCATAGCGAACGCCGAGCTTGATCGACCGCAACACGCTGTTGTCGAACTTATACTCACCGTCGAGGCGCGCCGTCTTGTCCTTGCCGCGCGAGCGATTGAGGTTGTCCAGATAGAAAGCGGAGCCATAGGTCGCGGCGTTGGTCAGACCGGTGGGTGTCGTGATCTGGAACGACGGTACATCGCCCGAGATGTCCTGGAACAGCGTGCCGTCGTTGTTGCCGTTCAAGCCGACGATCGACCGCGTACGCGTGGTCTTCGAATCGACATACTGGCCGTCCGCCGTGATCGTCAGGTTGGAGGTTGGCCGCCACTTGCCGTTCAGCGAATAGTCGGTCGTCGTCGAGTGACGGTTCTCGAGGCTGGTATTGGCCGCGACACGGATGTTCTGGAACGTGCCGCTCTGGAAATCGCCGTTCGGAGCGAAGGTGAACGGCGCGCCGGGCAAGGGCGAGACGTTGGTCACACCCTCGGTTGGCTGCGCGAAATAGCTGAAGTCGTCGTAGCGGAACTTGTAATCGTTACGGAAGACCTCGCCGGTGAATTCCAGCGTATCGGTCGGGCGCCACTGGAGCGATGCGTCGATGCCGAAGCGACGGCGCGCACCGTTGACCTGGCCGATGCCGGTGCCGCGCGGCAAGGTCGTGACCTGGCCGGTACGGCCGAGCGTCGCGAGCGAAGCGATCGACGCGGCGCGCGTTGCTGCATCAGGATCGTTCGGATCGAGCGTGTTGAACGGCTCGGTCGAGATCGTGTCCTGGCTGAATACCGTCTTCTGGTACGACGCGCTGACCAGCACGCCGATCTCGCCAATGCCGGTATTCCAGCGATCGCTGAGCAGCACCGACGCGGTCGGCTGGCTCTTGCGCGCGAGGTCGTAATACGTGTTCGCCACGCCTGCCGAAATCTTGAAGCCGTCGAAGTCGAACGCCTTGCGGGTACGAAGGTTGATCGTGCCGCTAAGCTGATCCTCGATCAGGTCCGCCGACGGGTTCTTGTAGACGTCGATGCCGGCGAGCAACTCCGAAGGAATGTCCTCGAGGCTCAGCGACGTACCGGTGCCGCTGGCCGTGAAGATGTCGCGGCCGTTGAGCTCGGTGCGGACCTGCGTCAGGCCGCGGATCGCGACCGAACTGCCTTCGCCATAGTTGCGCGTGACCTGGATACCCGAGATGCGCTGCAGCGCCTCGGCGACGTTGCGATCGGGCAGCTTGCCGATGTCCTCCGCGACGATCGAGTCGACGATCTGGTCGGAATTGCGCTTGATCGCCTGTGCGCTGCGAAGGCTGGCGCGCACGCCGGTCACGACGATATCGTCGCCGCCGGGTGCGGCGGCCGCCTCGACGCCCTGCCCCTGGTCGCCGCTGGGGGCCGTGTTCGCACCGCTGGCCGACTGCGCCGCTGGCGCGACCTGGCCATCGGCGACCGGCGTCGCGGACGTCGCATCCTGTGCGAAGGCAGCAGGGATCAGGCCGAACGCGAGTACGGCGGCGGAGGACCCGGCGAGCAGGCGAAGCGCGATCTCGCGCTGCGAACGGATGAACATGATAATCCCTTTCAACACATCGAATGGCACGCCGCGTCATCGCAATCGCGCCGATTGCTTCCCGGGACGTTCATTCCGGGCGCGCGGTTTCCCGCCTCTAGTTTCGATGGCACGGCTCGGATCGTTCGACCCTGCCCGTTCCCTCCTTCGACCTTTGAAGTCGGCGATAGCGCCAACGGCCTTGATTTGTCATATCACGCAAATCGGTATTTGAAAGAGTATTTATGATAGATCGACGCGGCCTCCCCCGTCACGACACCCCGATCCTTGCAGACGATCGTATAACTTCCTGCTAAATTCGGTCGCATTTAGTATTGTCAGACAACACCTGGTCGGAAACGGTAACAGATATGATCAATTCACGATTTGTCGGTAGCGTGGGCGCTGCGTTGATCGGCGCGCTGTCAGTGCAGGCCGGGATCGCGCAGACGGTCGTGCCCGGCGACCCCTATGCTGCCGACCCGGTCGGCATCGTCGCCGATCCATGTCCGGCGCATCCAAAGCCTGCGGATGGCGCGGGCTGGGACGCATGGAAATTGCATATGCTCACGCGCGATTTCGGCCAGCTGTGCCGGTATGCCGCGCAGAACGTCGCGCTCGCCACGTCCGGCGCGAAGGTCCGCGTCGTGTTCATGGGCGATTCGATCACCGACAATTGGATCGGTGCCGATCCGACGCTGTTTACCGATGGCCTCGTCGATCGTGGCATCGGTGGCCAGACTACGCCGCAGATGCTCGTCCGCTTCCGCGCCGACGTGCTCGCGCTGAAGCCGCTCGCCGTTCACATCATGGCAGGCACCAACGATATCGCCGGGAACACCGGGGCGGCGACGATCCAGACCGTGCAGGGCAATATCGAGACGATGGCCGAACTCGCGCGCGCGCATGGCATCAAGGCGATCCTCGCCTCGACGCCCCCCGCCGCCGCCTTCCCCTGGAGCCCGGCGATGAAACCCGCGCCTCAGATCGTCACCTTTAACGCATGGCTGCGCGGCTATGCGGCGAAGAATGGCTTCACCTATGTCGATTACCACGCCGCACTCGCCGGCCCGGACGGCGGCATGAAGCCGGGGTATGCCACCGACGGCGTCCACCCGACGCCGCAGGGCTATGCCGTGATGAAGCCCTTGGCGCTGGCTGCGATCGCAAAAACTCTTGGCGGGAAAACCAAATGATGGATTTCAACAGGCGGTCGGTCCTCGCCGGAATCGCGGCGCTCGGCGCGGCACGTGGAGCGGTAGCGCAAAGCCCGATGGGTCTGGCCGCCGGGCCGGTGCAGCCCAACTGGCCTTCGTTGGTGAACGCGTACCGCTACCCCGACTGGTTCCGCGACGCGAAGCTCGGCCTATGGTCGCATTGGGGCCCGCAATCGGTGCCCGAACAAGGCGATTGGTACGGCCGGTTCCTGTATATGCAGGGGCATCCGATGTACGAGCATCACCTGAAGACGTACGGCCATCCGTCGAAGACCGGCATGATGGACATCCAGAACCGCTGGACCGCGGACCGCTGGGATCCCGACGCGCTGATCGAACGCTACAAAAAGGCCGGGGCGAAATACTTCATGTCGCTCGCCTGCCATCACGACAATCTCGACTGCTACGACAGCCGGTATCACGCGTGGAACTCGCTCCGCGTCGGCCCGAAGCGCGACATCGTAGGCATCTGGGAAAAGGCGGCGCGGAAAGCCGGCCTCAGGTTCGGCGTCTCGAACCATGCCGCGCACGCCTGGCACTGGTACCAGACCGGCTACGCCTATGATCCGACCGGCCCCCTGAAGGGCGTGCGCTACGACGCGTCCACGCTCCGCAAGGCGGACGGCAAGGGCAAATGGTGGGACGGCCTCGACCCGCAGCAGCTCTACACCGGCGCGCACATGGCCGCGCCCGACGGCATCGACAGCATCGCGGCGATGAACGACTGGCACGACAAGAACGACGGCCAGTGGATGGAGCACGGCCCGAAGAACGCGCCCGGCTATGCGGCGAAATGGCTGCTCCGCCAGACCGACCTGATCGACAAGTACAAGCCGGACATGGTCTATTTCGACGATTACGAGCTTCCGTTCGGGCCGATTGGGCTGGAATCGCTCGCCGACTATTACAACCGCTCGATCCAGTGGCACGGCAAGATCGACGTCGTCCTCACCGCGAAGAAGATCCAGCCGAGCCACCGCTTCGGCTTGGTCGAAGACGTCGAGCGCGGCTACACCGACCATATCTGGGACGAGCCGTGGCAGACGGACACGTGCCTGGGCGACTGGTTCTACAACGTCGCCCGCCTCCGCGACAAAAGCTACAAGAGCGCGCCGGAAGTCATCCAGCGGCTGGCCGACGTCGTGTCGAAGAACGGCAACCTGCTGCTCTCGGTGCCGCAACCCGGCGACGGCTCGATCGACAGCGAGGTCGAGCATATCCTCGACGGCATGACCGACTGGGTCGCGATCAACGGCGAAGCGATCTTCGGCTCGCGCCCGTGGCGTCGCTATGGCGAGGGTCCGACGATCCTGCCGACGGGCATGCAGAACGAGACGGTGAAGCCGTTCACCGCGAAGGACATCCGGTTCACGACCAACAAGGGCGCGCTGTATGCGCTCTTCCTCGGCTGGCCGGAGGGCGCGGCGACGATCGGCTCGCTGGCGCGCTCGGTGAACAGCGGCGTGGTCGAACGGGTTACGCTGCTCGGTGGCGGCGTGATCGCGCACAAGCAGGATGCAAGAGGCCTGCTTGTGACGATCCCGTCGAACACGCGCGGGAGGTTCGTGCCCGTACTGAGGCTAGAAGGCCGCGGGCTGACCTAAGCCTGCCACCGCTACCCCGCCAAGACGACCGCGAGGGAGCCATCACCACCATATCGCCCCACCCCGGCGAAGGCCGGGGCCCAATTGGAAAGGTCGTAGTAAACAAAGCGATGCCCGCCGTTACCACCGTCCCTCAATTGGGCCCCAGCCTCCGCCGGGGTGGTGCCCTGAGCTTTCGATCCACCACTCCGTCATCCTCGGCTCGACCCAGGATCCAGAGCCAAACAGCGCATCGTCCGTAGCTCTGGATCCTAGCTTTCGCCGGGATGACGCAGAGATCATGCCCACGGTAGCCCAGTGAAATTGAATCGCCTCAGACCCGCCGTTCTGCAAGACGGAGGGCGGTCCCAGGCGAGACCGCCCAATCCCTCACCGAGCCGGCCGCTTAACCTCCACCGCAGCCCCACGATAAACGACCGAAGCATCCCCCGTCCCATCAAGATCCAGCGGACGCCCAGCCGTCATCCAGCGCACCCGTACCGTCCGGCTGGCAGGCATCGCCTTATACCCCTGCCCTTCGCGAGCCCCGAGCGTCACCACCCCGGTCGCATCGTCATACGTCACCGGGATCCGGCTATACGCGCCGCCACGATACTGCTCGCTAGTGCCGTCATCCTCGTACAGCCCGAAGCTCCCGTTCGCGCCCGGATAGACCGCCAGCGTCAGCGGTGCGTCGGGCTTCTGGTCGACATATTGCGTGACCGGCCCCATCGGCACGATCGCGCCGGCCTTCACGAACAGCGGCATCCGTTCATACGGCGCCGCGACGGTCACGCTCTGTCCGCCGCGATACGCCTGACCGGTGTTGAAGTCGTACCAGACCGTAGCGCCCGGCAGATACACCGAGCGAGACCGCGCGCGATATTCGGTCACCGGCGCGACGAGGAAGCTGTCGCCGAACAGATATTCGTCGTTCACCTTCCGCGCCTGCACATCGTTCGGATAATCCATCACGAGGCCGCGCATGATGCTGCCGTCCTTGAACCACGTGTCCGCCGCGACCGTGTAGATATACGGCATCAGGCGGTAGCGAAGCTGGTCGTACCAGACCATCGAGTTGCGCATCGGCGACCCCTCGGGCGAAATCTCGTAGATCTCGCGGTACGGGCTCTCGCCGTGGCTGCGGAACAGCGGGCTGAACGCGCCGAACTGGAACCAGCGCAGGTTAAGCTCGCGCCACTCGTCGAGGTTCGCCGCGGTCGGCGTCTTGCTCGCATAGCGATCCTCCAGCGCGAAGCCGCCGATATCGTGCGTCCAGTTCGGGATGCCGGACATCGAGACGTTCACGCCCGCCGAAATCTGCGCGCGCAGATCGTACCAGCGGCTCGCGACGTCGCCCGACCACACTGCGGCGCCCTCGCGCTGCAACCCGCCGAACCCCGACCGCGTCAGGATGAACGGACGGACGTCGGGCTTGAACTGCCGCCAGCCGTCATAGACCGCGCCGACATGCACCAGCGGATAGCTGTTGAAATACTGCGCAGCCGGTCCCGCGGCAGTCGGGCCCATAGTGGCGATCCGCTCGGGAATCGACAGGTTCGAATGAATATCGGGCTCGCTCGCATCGAGCCACCATGCGTCGGTGCCGATCTTCGCGAGGCTGTCCTTGATCTGCCGCCAGTAGATCGTCCGCGCTTCGGGCGCATAGGGATCGTAGTCGGTGTTCAGATAGCCCGGCCCGACCCAGTCCTTGTTCCCGTAATCGAGGTTGCCGCGATAGGTGTAGCCCTTCGCCGCCAGCTCCTTGTAGTTCTCCGTGGTCGGATAGAATTTCGGCCAGACCGAGATCATGAAGCGCGCGTTCATGTCGTGGATCTTGTCGATCATCTTCTGCGGCTCGGGGAAGCGCGCCTTGTCGAACGCGTGGCTGCCCCACGCATTCTCCGGCCAGTAGAACCAGTCCTGGACGATGTTATCGAGCGGGATCTTCAGGTCGCGGTACTTCTTGACGACGTCGACGACCTCGTCCTGCGTGTTGTAGCGCTGGCGCGACTGCCAGAAGCCATACGCCCATTTCGGCATCATCACGGCCTTGCCGGTGAGCGAGCGATAGCCCGCGACGACCTCGTCCATGTCCTTGCCGGGCACGTACCAATAATTGACCGACTTCGCGATATCGCTGGTGAACCACACCGAATGGCGATCGGGCGCCGCCAGGGGATTATTGTGGAGCAGCGCGATATACCCCGCGTTGGGCTCCCACTCGATCCGCACCGCGACGCGCTTGCCCTTGGTCATCGGCAGGTCGAAATTCGCGTACCAGGGGTTCCAGTTCTGGCGCCAGCGGTTCAGCACCTCCTTGCCGTCCGCGAACACCTTGAAATAGCTCGAGCCGTAGAGCTGGAACTTGTGCACGCCGCTGACGTCCGGCGTCACGTCGCCGGTCCACACGACCTTCTGCGTCTCGACCGCATTGCCCGCGGTGTTCTGCCCGCCTGTCGCGGCGACCGTCTGGGCCTTGGCGGCGGCGGGCCACTTCGCCTGATCCTTGATATACTGGTAGTTGATCGACGCTTCCTGCTGCGTCACCGCGAGCCGGTCGCCGAGATAATATTGCGCCGTAAAACCCGGCTTGCCGCCGCTCGTCACCTTCAGGCTATCTGTGCCGACCAACGAATAGGGCCGCGGATTACCGAAGCGGGTGATGCCGTCATTGTCCCACAACAGGCCGTAATTCTTCGTCGAGACGACGAACGGGACGGCGATGTCCATGTTGTGCTGCGCGAGTTCCACGTCCTCGCCGTTGTAATCCATCTGCGCGTTCTGGTGTTGGCCGAGACCGTACAGCCCCTCGTCCGTGCCGCGGTTGAACTGCTGCGAGGCGACCACGAACGGCTTCCCGTCTGCACTCGTCTTGACGAACGCAGGCGCCGCGGCCTGATCGAGCACGACCTTCCCCGCAGCATCGAGGAACCGCACGCGGCCAGTCTTCAGATCGACCTCGGCGGTATCGCGCGCGGTCGCGACGAGAACGCGCTTGCCCTGCTGCGTGACCGTGTACTGACCCGCGACCGGCGGCGTTGGCACCATCAGGCTCGGCGCGGTCGTCGTGCGCGTCGGGCTCGCGACGACATGGATGATCCCGTCCCCGTGCACCGTCACCTCGACCCAGCCCGCCGGGCCGCTGGAAGGCACAACGCCGATCCCGCCCGTGATCTTCTCGAAACCGCCCTTGGCCACCTGTCCTTGCGCAAGTGCCGGGGTAAGTGCGCTGCCCGCGAGCAGCACCGCGAAACCGAAAGCCTTCATCATCGTCATCCCTTTGATATCGCCGAGCTTCGCGCTCGTTATTTGTAGCTGCCCATGGTCACCTTCAGGATGACCGGTGTGATGAGGTTGATCCCGTAATCGGTCTGGTCGCCGTTCCACACGCGGCTCATCACCCAGCGCCCATCGACCACGCGCCCCTCCTCGACGCGGAATACCGAGCCGTTCTTGGGTCCGCCCTTGGCAGTCCCGAAGTTCAGCCGGACATGATCGCCGACCACGAGGAACTCGTTCGGCGACAGATGCGCGACCGCAACACCGCCGACCGCTTCCTTCGCCCAGACGGGGGGCTCGGACTTGATCCAGGTCCAGTCCTTCTGCCCGAACTGCCACTCGCCATAGCTCGTGCCGATCGTCCAATCGCCCATCGTGATCGACTGAGCCGGGGCCTGGCCCGCGCCATCTTCGGGTTTGGCCGCACCCCAGGTCGGATGTTCGAACGCGATCTTCGCCCAGTCACGCGCCATCGTCGCCAGCGCACCGTATTTCAGCCCGATCGCATCGAGCGTCTCGTCGTCGAGCACCTTCGCCCCCAGCGGGTAATTGAAATACCCGGTGTCATCCATGCCGAACGGCGCATAGCCGATCGCGCCGCGTCCCAGCGCCGCCCAAAAGAACCGCGCGAACTCCTTCGCGTTGCCGATCTCGGGGACCATCAAAGCATTGTCGGGCCGCGCATACGCATCGAGATACAGCGCGACGTGCCCAGCATCGCGGTCGTAGATATCCGGCGCCTGAAAATCGAGCGCAGGCGCCGCCGCCTTCCAGATATCCAGCACGTCCTGCTGCGGCCCCCCGCTCGCCACCCCGGTCGGGTCGGGCACGTTCGACGGCCCGGCGAGCGATGCGTTGACGTACATCGGCAACGGCTTGATCGCCTTCCCAGCCGCCGCGATCTCGTCGACGAAACGCGCGGTATGCCAGGTGTTGAACGCGCGATCCGCCTGCGCCCCGAACATCTGCGTCCAGCTTCCGCCTGGCTTCTTCAACGCCTTCGCCAGCTCGGCGGGCACGGGCTTGGCAAACACCGCATTGGCCTGAGCCCCATAATCGCGCGGCGAGCGATAGCTGCCGACCTCGTTCTCCGGCTGTACCATGATCACCGTGTTCTGCGGATCATGCGCCTTGAGGTACTTCATCACCTCGACGAACGCGCGCTTGTCCGCCTCCAGCGTCGCGCGGAACATCGGCGAATGGACGTAATGATCCGTGCCGTCCTTCATCTTCATTCGCGGGAAGCGCTTGTTGTCAGCCTTGAACCAATCCGGCGTGTAGCCCGGCGACGTGTTCTTCCACGTCCCGAACCAGAGCAGCACGACGCGCTTGTCGTGCGCCCGCGCCTGGTCGAGCAGCGTCTGCAGGAAGCTGAGGTCGAACTTTCCCTCGACCGCCTCGACCTGCTGCCAGGCGATCGGGATCTCCACCGTGTTCGCATGGATGCGGTCGAGCATCGGCCACACCTGCGGCAGTGCGGACGCGTAGTTGCTGCTGTTGTTGACCTGCGCGCCGAGCATCAGGAACGGCGCCCCATCGACCATCAGCGCATGACGGCCGCCCTTGGTGACGATCCGCGGCGTCTCGGTAGCGGTCTGCGCGGACGCGATGCCGGCAATCATCGATGCCGACAACGCCAGCCCGGCGAGCGCGCGTTTCATACGAACCATCATCAATCCTTCTTGGTGAAGACGGGTCCGCAGCGAATGCCCCCCGCCGATCGGTGCCGGGATACGCCTGGCCATGGGGCTACGCGTGGGAATGTCGTCACGTCCGACACATCATCGCTGCCATCCGGTCCGAGACCGAACACAGGCGCTATTGGTCCTTCAAGGACGAGGGCGGGTGATATCGGTACCACCTGAATCAAGGGGCCGAGGCGGTCGCGTTGCGTTTCATCGATCATACCCCTCCCCGTCTCCCGCCACGCGTGTCTGTGTTGACCGCGAATGTCATTTGTAAGATTAATGGCGTGGTTTTACGGATCGTGCAAGTCGGTCGGCTGCCGTTCGGCGAAACCGCGTTGCGATTGGGGACTTGACGCTGCCGCTACGCAGCATACGGTACCGCTAACAAATCTGGAGGGGATTACATCGTGGAGATCGCATTCGCATCGGCTGGGGCATTGCCCGCCGATTGGGAACAGGCGGCATTGCTCGGCCGAGTCGACCTGGGCGACGGCCCGACGCCGGTAATCGTTCGCGGTGGTCGCGTGTATGACATGTCCGCCGTCGCACCGACAGTCGCCGATCTGATCGCTGGCGGGAATTTCGACACCGCTGCCGGCTCCGACCTCGGCGCCCTCGACGACCTGAAACTTTCACCGGCAGCCGACGCGAAGACGCGCTTGTTGAGCCCGATCGACCTCCACGTCGTCAAGGCATCGGGCGTTACCTTCGCGGTGTCCGCACTCGAACGCGTGATCGAAGAGCGCGCTCGCGGCGACGCGTCGGCCGCGACCGCAGTCCGCGCCCGCCTCGAAGAGCGCGTCGGCGGCAGCATCCGCTCGGTCGTGCCCGGCTCGCCCGAAGCCGCCGCGCTGAAGGCCGCGTTGATCGAAGACGGCATGTGGTCGCAATATCTCGAGGTCGCGATCGGCCCCGACGCGGAGATCTTCACCAAGAGCCCGACGCTGTCGACGATCGGCTGGGGTGGCGAGATCGGCATCCGCTCCGACTCCACCTGGAACAACCCCGAACCGGAAGTCGTGCTCGTCGTCGACAGCACCGGCAAGACGGTCGGCGCGGCGCTCGGCAACGACGTCAACCTGCGCGATTTCGAGGGGCGTTCGGCGCTCCTGCTCGGCAAGGCCAAGGACAACAACGCGTCCTGTTCGATCGGGCCGTTCATTCGGTTGTTCGACGACACTTTCGGCATGGACGACGTTCGCGCCGCGCAGATCGCACTGACGATCGAAGGCGCTGACGGCTACCGCCTCGAAGGCAGCAGCTCGATGGACCAGATCAGCCGCGATCCCGAGGAACTCGTCCGCCAGGCGATGAGCGAGCACCAATATCCCGACGGCTTCGTGCTGTTCCTCGGCACGCTGTTCGCACCGACGCAGGACCGCGACGAGCCGGGTCGCGGTTTCACGCACGCGGTCGGCGACATCGTCACGATCTCGAACCCGAAGCTCGGCGCGCTCGTCAATCCGGTGACGACGTCGAAGGACGCGGCACCGTGGAATTACGGGATCGGCGACCTGATGCGGAACCTCGCGAGCCGGGGCCTACTCGGGCATACCAAGAATCAAGGGGCGTAACGCGTGTTGCAGAAGACCGAAATGGCCGACCAGACGGCGATCTATCCAAGCCTGAAGGGCAAGCGCGTCCTCATTACCGGCGGCGCATCGGGGATCGGCGCCGGTCTGGTCGAGGCGTTCGCGCGTCAGGGCGCGCATGTCGCGTTCGTCGACATGGCCAAGGACGCCGCGGAGGCGCTGATCGAGACGCTGACGCCCGACGTCGCGACCGCGCCGATATTTCTGCCGCTCGACCTGCGCGACATTGACGCGCTGAAGGCCACGGTCGCGACGATCGAGGATCGGCTCGGCGGGATCGACGTGCTCGTCAACAATGCCGCGAACGATGATCGCCACACGATCGAGGAAATCACGCCCGCCTATTGGGACGAGCGGATGGCGACCAACCTGCGCCATCTGTTCTTCACGGGCCAGGCCGTGGTGCCGTCGATGAAGCGCGCCGGCGGCGGCGTGATCCTCAATTTCGGCTCGATCTCGTGGCATCTCGCGCTGCCCGAACTGCTTATCTACCAGACCGCCAAGGCCGGCATCGAGGGCATGACTCGCGCGATGGCGCGCGATCTCGGCGGCGACGGCATCCGCGTCAACACGATCGTCCCCGGCAACGTCGAGACGCCGCGCCAGCTCAAATGGTACACGCCCGAAGGCGAGGCTGAGATCATCGGCGCACAGTGCCTCAAGACCCGCGTCCAGCCCGCGGACGTCGCGGCGCTGGTGCTGTTCCTCGCGTCGGACGATGCACGGATGTGCACCGGCCACGACTATTTCGTCGATGCCGGGTGGCGCTAAGATGAGCCACGAGGTTCCCGTCGAGAGCCCCGTCGAAATCAGGGCGGAAAGCATCTGCGATGTCGGCGCGACGCTCGGCGAGGGCCCGATCTGGATCGCGCGCGATGCAGCGCTCTGGTTCGTCGATATCAAGGCACCGTGCGTGCACCGGTTCGATCCGGCGACGGGAACGCTCGACACCTGGGAAGCGCCAGACCAGGTCGGCTGGATCATTCCGGCGGACGATGGCGGGTTTCTCGCAGGCGTCCGTGGTGCCCTTCACCGGTTCGATCCGGCGACCGGCGCTTTCGACCAGATCGCGGTGGTCCACGCCGAGACTCCCGGCAATCGCCTCAACGATGCCGCGCGCGATCCCACCGGCCGCGTATGGTTCGGGACGATGGACAATGCCGAGTCCGAGGACACCGGCCACGTCTATCACTGGCATGACGGTGAACTGACCAAGACGGACATCCCGCCTGTCGCGATCACCAATGGCCCCGCGATCTCGCCCGACGGTCGGACGCTCTATGCGGTCGATACGCTCGGCAAGCGGATCGACGCCTACCCGATCGACGCGGCCGGTACGGTCGGCGAGCCCCGCCCTTTCTTGACGATCGGCCCCGACGACGGTCATCCCGACGGCGCAATCTGCGACTCCGAAGGTGGCGTCTGGGTCGGGTTCTTCGGCGGTTGGGCGGCACGCCGGTTCGCGCCGGACGGCACCTGCACAGACATCGTCCGCTTCCCGGTCGCGAACATCACCAAGATCACGCTCGGTGGCCCCGACGGTCGCACCGCCTATGCGACGACCGCAGCCAAGGGACTCGACGACGAAGCGCTCGCGGCCCAACCTCTGGCCGGAAACCTGTTCACGTTCCGCGTCGCCGTTCCCGGCGTACCGGTCGAACCGATTACCCTGTAATGAACCCCATTTTACGACAAACGTCGCCGTCAGAGCGCCGTCACGGAGAGGAAAACCAATGACTATTGCGGCAGAATCCGCGCCCCAAGTGAACCGCGCCCTGATTGCGATGATCGTCATCGTCGCGACCATCGGCGGGTTTATGTTCGGCTATGACTCGGGCGTGATCAACGGCACGCAGGCAGGCCTCGAAAGCACCTTCGCGCTGTCGTCGCTCGGTACCGGCTTCACCGTCGGCGCGATCCTGATCGGTTCGTCGGTCGGCGCGTTCATGGCCGGGCGGCTTGCCGACAATCTCGGCCGTCGCAACGTGATGATGATCGCCGCCGTGTTGTTCATCATCAGCGCGCTCGGCGCAGGTGCCGCAACGTCCGCGACGATGTTCGTGCTCGCCCGCATCATCGGCGGCCTCGGCATCGGCGCCGCCAGCGTGCTCGCCCCCGTCTACATCTCCGAAGTCGTCCCTGCGAACGTTCGCGGCCGGCTTTCGAGCGTGCAGCAGATCATGATCATCACCGGCCTGACCGGCGCGTTCGTCGCCAACTGGTATCTAGCCCGCATCGCCGGTTCGTCGACCGCGTTGTTCTGGCTCGATTACCCGGCATGGCGCTGGATGTTCTGGATGCAGGTCATCCCGGCTGCCGTGTATCTCGCCACGCTGTTCCTGATCCCCGAAAGCCCGCGCTTCCTGGTGCTCAAGGGCCGGTACGACGAAGCACAGGTCGTTCTCACGCGCCTGTTCGGTGCCGCAGAGGCAACGCGCAAGGTCGCTGAGATCCGCGGCTCGCTGTCGGTCGACGCGCACCGCCCGAAGCTGTCGGATCTGATCGACAAGGCGAGCGGCAAGATCCGCCCGATCGTCTGGACCGGCATCGGCCTCGCGATCTTCCAGCAGTTCGTCGGCATCAACATCGTGTTCTACTACGGTTCGGTGCTGTGGCAGTCGGTCGGCTTCAGCGAGAGCGATTCGCTGCTCATCAACATCCTGTCGGGCTCGCTGTCGATCATTGCCTGCCTGCTCACCGTCGCACTGGTCGACAAGATCGGCCGCAAGCCGCTCCTGCTGATCGGTTCTGCGGGCATGACCGTTGCGCTGACGATCGTCGCGATCTGCTTCGCCAGCGGCGCGATCGTCGACGGTTCGCTGCGACTGTCCGACCAGAACGGCCTGATCGCGCTGATCGCGGCCAACGCCTATGTCGTGTTCTTCAACCTGAGCTGGGGCCCGATCATGTGGGTGATGCTCGGCGAGATGTTCCCGACCCAGATCCGCGGTTCGGGTCTGGCAGTCGCCGGCTTCGCGCAGTGGTTCGCCAACTTCGCGATCTCGGTGAGCTTCCCGACGATGGCGATCTCGCTCGGCCTGTCGCTGACCTACGGCTTCTACGCCCTGTCCGCGTTCGTCTCGTTCTTCTTCGTCTGGAAGATGGTCTCGGAAACCCGCGGCCGCGAGCTGGAAGACATGGTAGGTTGATGCTAACCGGCGGACCGCGGCCCCGGCTCGCGGTCCGCTGGATAAGGGCAGCTCACCTCAGCAGCCCCTTAGGACGGTAGGACGGGCCAAAAGCCGCCTACCACCTAAAATCACTACCCCGGCATAGTCAGGGGCCCAGTTGGCAAGGCCGAAGTAACGGCGCGCCCCCTCCGCCAGCAAACGCTCCCCACCTAAGCCCTGGCCCCCGCCGGGAGGTGCGCCCAAGGCGACACCCACCACGACTTGAGTGGCGGTCATAGATCGACGGCATGGGGAGACCAGCGCGTGCCGGGTGGACGGGCAACAGGCCATGGCGAGCATATCGAAAAGCTCAGCCTTGGCGGCCTTACGCCAGATCACGATCGCTTGATGGACGAGAGGCGAGGCACCAGGCCCCGCCCCCAAACCTCAGTGGTTATGCCGAGGCGTCTTCGCCGAAATCCCGCGATACTTCACCGCGAAGTCCAGTACGCCGCCTTCGGCCAACTGCCCGGTCTTCTCGCGGTAGAGTTCTTCCCAAGGCGTATTGCTCTCGGGCACCGGGGGCAGCCCCTCGCCCTTGCGCCGCGCGATCTCATCGGGCTCGACCAGCGCATCGCAAGTGCCCGCAATCAGATCGATCCGGATCACGTCGCCCGTCCGGATCCACGACAACCCGCCGCCAACCGCGCTCTCCGGCGAGACGTTCAGGATCGAAGGGCTGTCCGACGTCCCAGACTGCCGTCCATCCCCCAGCGTCGGCAGAGCCAGCACGCCGCGCTGGATCAGCGCGTCAGGTGGCTGCATGTTGACGACTTCCGCCGAGCCCGGCCAGCCGATCGGCCCCGCGCCGCGGATGACGAGGATACAGCCCTCGTCGATGTCGAGCGCAGGATCGTTGATCCGGTGGTGATAATCGTCCGACCCCTCGAACACGATCGCCCGCGCCTCGAACCGATCTTCCGCGCCCGGCGCCGACAGATAGCGCGCACGGAACGCCGCAGAGATCACCGAGGTCTTCATGATCCCGAAATCGAACAGATTGCCCTTGAGCACCAGGAAGCCTGCGCGCTCCATCATCGGCGCGTCGAACGGCTTGATCATCTCGCGGTCGCGCGTCTCGCGCCCCGCGATGTTCTCGCCGATCGACCGCCCCGTCACGGTCAGGCAACTCGTGTCGAGCTTCCCGCCCGCGATCAGTTCGTGGAGAACCGCGGGAACGCCGCCCGCCCGGTGGAACCGCTCGCCGAGATACTTCCCCGCAGGCTGCATGTTCACCAGCAACGGCAGGTCGTACCCATGATCCGACCAGTCCTCCGGATACAGCGTCACGCCGGCATGCTGCGCCATCGCCATGATATGCGGCTGCGCGTTGCTCGACCCGCCGATCGCGCTGACCACACGGATCGCGTTCAGGAAGCTCTCGCGCGTCAAAATCTTTGACGGCCGCAAATCCTCATACGCCATCTCGACGATCCGCCGCCCGGTCTCGTACGCCATCTGTCCGCGCTCGCGGTACGGCGCGGGAATCGCCGCGCACCCGGTCAGCGACAGCCCCAGAGCTTCGGCGACCGCGTTCATCGTCGACGCCGTGCCCATCGTATTGCAATGCCCAGCCGACGGCGCGCTGTCGGTGGCGCGGTTGAGGAACTCCTCCTCGTCGATCTCGCCCGCCGCCAGCTTGCGCCGGCTACGCCAGATCACGGTGCCCGACCCGACCAGCTCGCCATCATGCCACCCATCGAGCATCGGCCCGCCCGACAGCACGATCGCCGGAATATCGACGGTCGACGCCGCCATGATGCCCGACGGCGTGGTCTTGTCGCAGCCGGTGGTCAGAACGACCGCGTCGATCGGATAGCCGTACAGCGTCTCGACCAGCCCCAGATACGCCAGGTTGCGATCGAGTGCCGCAGTCGGCCGCCGGCAATTCTCGAAGATCGGATGGACCGGAAACTCCATCGCGATACCGCCCGCATCACGGATCCCGTCCCGAGTCCGCTTGGCGAGCTCGAGATGGATGCGGTTGCACGGCGAAAGGTCGCTGCCCGACTGCGCGATGCCGATGATCGGCCGGCCCGAGCGCAGCTCCGCCGGGGTCAGCCCGTAATTCATGAAGCGTTCGAGATAGAGGGCGGTCATGTCCGACCGGGCGGGATCGGCGAACCAGTCGCGCGATCGAAACGGCTTCACCGGTACACGGTCCACTGCAAACTCTCCTGAACGCGGTCTATTGTCTTATGGGAGCGCTACCGCGACGATCGTCGGTCGGTCAAGCGCCTGTACGGCTACACATGAACGCGCGACGGCGGTCGGCGGCGCGGCGCGGCGTCGGACTGACGACGCACCAGCGTATAATCGAGCACGACATGGCCGTTCGCATCCTGGCCGCCACTGCGACGATTGAAGATCGCCGACACGAGCAGCTCGACCGCCGCGCGCGACATGTCGGCGATCGGCTGGTGGATCGTCGTCAGTTCGGGCCAGATCGTCGTCGCCAGCGCGCTGTCGTCGAACCCGCACACCGTCAGGTCGCCTGGCACGTCGAGACCGCGACGGTGCGCGACCGCGACGCTCGCCGCCGCCATGTCGTCGTTGCTCGCGAAGATCGCGGTGGGCGGGTCCTTCGCATCGAGCAGTTGTTCCGCACCGTCGAGGCCCGAGCGATAGGTGAACAGGCCACCGACCACGAGCGACTCGTCGGGCGCCAGACCGGCATCGGCGATCGCCGCCAGATACCCCTCGTGACGCAGGCGGCTAGCGGTCTGGTTCGGGTTGCCGATGATGAACCCGATCCGCGAATGGCCCAGTTTCACAAGATGTTCGGTCATCGCACGCGCCGCTTCGAAATCGTCGATCGTCACGGCGGCGGACCCGTCCGGCGGCGATCCGGTCGCCACGACGACGGTCGGCACGCCGGCCTCCGTCAGCACGTCGAGCACCGCGCGCGAATCGCACAGCGGCGGCGGCAGGATCACGCCGTCGATCCCGCTCTCGATCATGTGCCGCGCCACCTCGATCTCGTGGTCGCCGATGTCGCATTTCTCGACGATCAACTGCACGTCGCTGCGGCTCGCCTGTTCCAGGCTGCCGACCAGGAACTCGCTCAGATACGCCGCGCTCGGGTTGCTGTAGAGCAGGCCGATCCGCATCTGCCCGCCCCCGGCCAAGCTCCGCGCGGCCCGGTTGGGCGCATAGCGCAACGTGTCGATCGCGGTGTTGACCGCCTCGCGCGTCGCCTCGCGGACCTTGGCCTCGCCGTTGATGACTCGCGAAACGGTCATCGGTGAAACGCCTGCGAGAACCGCGACGTCGGAAATCGTGGGTGCGCCGCTTCTGCGGCCCGAAGTGTTGCGCGGCTTGCGCGTGGCGAGGCTCATGCTGCGCTTTTTAGCAGGTGATTGCGATATTATCAGCATGCAATCGCAAATGCCGTGGTCGTATACTCAGAGAAGATCGGCTCCGGTGGGTTCGCACTTGCGTGTTATCGCTCCCAATATTAGTCGGACAACCGAGTTGCGCTGCCGTATGATGCGGATCTTCGGCCGGGCCTGTATAGGCACACTGGGCACAAACATAACGGGCGAAGGGAAGAGGAACGCGTGCGACACGATCTGATCCGTCCTCTCGCCCAGGGCCTCGGCGGCGATGTCATATTGCCGTCCGCGAACGGTACTACGGTCTGGAACATGACCCGCATGCGCCCCACATTGGATCAAGGGCCCAGGAATGATAGCGCGACCTTCATTGCGCGCGCGCATCCCCGCCGACGATTTCCCGACGCTCTGCCGTTCCGGCCTGCGCGTCCCTCGATTTGACTTGGAGAACTGACATGGACGGTACCTTCCCGATCGGCGCACGCGCCGTAGACAGCGACGTCACCTTCCTCGCGATCGATCCGTCGGCCGATGCGAAGATCGAGCCCGCCTTCGCGGTATCGAGCGAGGCCGACGTCGCCGAGGCGTGCAAGCTCGCCGAAGCAGCGTTCGACACCTTCCGCGAGACCGACCCCGAGACCCGCGCGAAATTCCTCGAGACGATCGCCGACGAGATCGAGGCGATCCACGATCCGCTCGTCGCCCGCGCTATTCAGGAGAGCGGCCTCCCCCGCCCGCGCCTCGAAGGCGAACGCGGTCGTACCACCGGGCAGCTCCGCCTGTTCGCGAAGCACCTCCGTCAGGGCACCTGGGCCTCGGTCGTCATCGACGAAGCACAGCCCGAGCGTAAACCCGCCCCCCGTCCCGACCTGCGCCAGCGCCGCATCGCGGTCGGCCCGGTCGCGGTGTTCGGCGCCTCGAACTTCCCGCTCGCCTTCTCGGTCGCTGGTGGCGACACCGCGTCGGCACTCGCCGCCGGTTGCCCGGTCGTGGTCAAGGGCCATCCCGCGCATCCCGGCACGTCGGTGATGGTCGGCAAGGCGATCCAGACCGCGGTCGCCAAGTGCGGCCTGCCCGAGGGCGTGTTCTCGCTGGTCCAGGGTCCGGCGAACGAACTCGGCGCGGCTCTGGTCAAGGACGCACGCATCAAGGCGGTCGGCTTTACCGGTTCGCGCGGCGGTGGCCTCGCGCTCGTCGCACTGGCCGCGGCCCGTCCCGAGCCGATCCCGGTCTATGCCGAAATGAGCAGCGTCAATCCGGTACTCCTGTTCCCGGCCGCCCTCGCGGCGCGCGGCGAAGCGCTCGGCAAGGCCTATGTCGGTTCGCTGACGATGGGTTCGGGCCAGTTCTGTACGAACCCGGGCATCGTCATCGCCGTCGATGGCCCTGAGCTCGATGTTTTCGTCGAAGCAGCCGCTGCCGCACTGGGTGAGGCTGCACCACAGGTCATGCTGACCCCGGGCATCTACGCCAGCTACGACAAGGGCGTCGCGGCGCTTGCCGGTCACGACGCAGTCGAGACTGTCGCCCGCGGCACCGAGGCCGAGGGCGCAAACCGCGGTCGCGCGGCTTTGTTCTCGACCACCGGCAAGGCGTTCGTCGCCGACCCGGCGCTGTCGCACGAAGTGTTCGGTGCAGCCTCGATCATCGTCCGCTGCGCCGATCTGGCCGAGGTCCGCCAGGTCCTCGAACAGGTCGAAGGCCAGCTGACGATCACGCTCCAGATCGACGAGGGTGACTATTCCGACGCTGCGGCACTCGTGCCCGTGCTCGAGCGCAAGGCCGGTCGCATCCTCGCGAACGGCTGGCCCACGGGCGTCGAAGTCGCACCAGCAATGGTACACGGCGGCCCCTTCCCCGCCACCTCGGACCCGCGCACGACCTCGGTCGGCACGGCGGCGATCGAGCGCTTCCTGCGCCCGGTCTGCTACCAGGACCTCCCCGACGCGCTGCTCCCCAAGGCCGTCAAGCACGACAACCCGCTCGGCCTCCCGCGCACCGAGGGCTGATCGACTCGGGATGATAAGACAGAGGGCGCTCCCGTATTCCGTACGGCAGCGCCCCCTTCCTTGTTCTCCCGCAAAGGCAGGAGCCCACCCTGCCCCCCCCGCCTCCGCGGGGAAACATGCTGGAGATCGTTTCCACTCCCGCTCCCGCCCCCACACCACCCCAACACCACCCCGGCGAAGGCCGGGGCCCAGTTGGAAAGGTGGCAATAATAGGGGGGCAACGCTCCATTAGCGACGTCACCCAATTGCCCCCGGCCCCCGCCGGGATGGCTTACGTACGACAGCCCCCTGCCCCTTGTTCTCCCGCGAAGGCGGGAGCCCAGTCTGGATCCCCGCCTTCGCGGGGAAACATACTGGAGGTCGTTCCCCCCCCGCCCCGCCCCCACACCACCCCAACACCACCCCGGCGAAGGCCGGGGCCCAATTGGAAAGGTGGCAATAATGGGGGAAAGCGCTCCATTAGCAACGTCACCCAATTGGGCCCCGGCCCCCGCCGGGGTGGGGCTGGGGTGGTGCCGGGATATGGCTGGATGCCCGCCTCCACGCCTCCACGCCTCCACGCCCCCCTCCCCCACACCACCCCAAATCATTGACACGCGCGCGGCACATACCCACTAGTCCGGCATGACAACCCCTGGCTCGTCGCGCACCATTTCCCTGCCGTCCGATCTCGGCAGCTACATCGACGAATTGACCGACGGAGGGCATGGCGACGTCGCCGCCATCGTCCGCACCGCGCTCGAACAGATGCGTGACCGTGACTCCGCATCGTCCGCGCCACCGGAAATCCTGGTCGGCGGTGGCGAATGCGGCTTGCTCGTCCGCCAGCGCGACTGGAGCGCGACGTCGCTCGGCCCGATCGACTCCTGGCCCCCGGAACTCCGCGTTACGCTTGCCAATATTCTCCACTCACCCGTAGCCAAGGTCGTGATGTGGGGCCCGGAGCACATCATGCTCTACAACGACAGCTACCGCGCCGTCGCCGGTGATCGCCATCCCGCGGCACTCGGCAGCCCGGTCGCGACCGCGTTCCCCGAAGTCTGGGACTGGAACCGCGCCGTTCTCGAAGCCGGCCTGCGCGGCGAGACCGTGGCCTACCGCGACCAGCCGATCCTGTTCCAGCGTCCCGATGGCCCGGAAACGCTGACGCTCGACCTGTTCTACACGCCCGTCTACTGCGCCGGCGGCCCTACCGGCAGCATCGTCGGGGGCGTCCTCTGCACGATGGTCGACAATAGCGGTCGCGTCGAAGCCGAACACCGCCTCGCCGCGAGCGAAGCCGAACTGCGCCGCGTCACCGACGCCGTGCCGATGCTCATCGCGTACGTCGATCGCGACCACGTCTATCGTCTCGCCAACGCGCAATATGACGAATGGCTCGGCGTCTCGCCCGAGGCGATGATCGGCAAGCCCGTCCGCGAGGTGCTAGGCGAGGCGGTCTACCAGGATCGCCGCCCCTCGTTCGAGCGCGCGCTGGCTGGCGAGAGCTTCATCGCGCAGACCGTGTTCCCGCACCGCGACGGCCGCCCGCGCCGCGCGGAGTTCCGCTACGTGCCGCATACCGTTACGGACGGCTCGGTCGCCGGCATCTACGTGCTCGGCATCGACGTCGAGGAGCGTGCCGAACGCGAGGCGGCACTCGGCATCAGCAACGGCCGGTTCCGCACCGCGATGGATGCGGTCCACGGCGTCCTCTGGACCAACAGCCCCGACGGCCGGATGGTCGGCGAACAGCCCGGCTGGGCTGCGTTGACCGGCCAGTCGATCGACGAATACCAGAATTTCGGCTGGGCCGACGCGATCCATCCCGACGATGTCGCATCGACGATCAAGGCCTGGACCGCCGCTGTCCTGGGCAAGTCGATGTTCGTCTTCGAACACCGCGTCCGTCGGCATTGCGGCGCATGGCGCACCTTCGCCGTACGCAGCCTGCCGATCTTCGACTCCGCCGGCGACATCGTCGAATGGGTTGGTGTCCATACCGACATCACGCACCAGCGCGCTGCGGAAGCCGCGCTCCGCGAGCAGGCCGAGGCGCTCGCCCGTCAGGTCCGCCACCGCGAGCGCGCCGAGGATCAGCTCCGCCAGCTCAACGAAACGCTGGAGGCACGCGTCATCGCCGAGATCGGCGAACGCCGCGAGGCCGAGGCCAAGCTCGCCCAGTCGCAGAAGATGGAAACCGTCGGAAAGCTCACCGGCGGCGTCGCGCACGACTTCAACAACTTGCTCCAGGTCGTCTCGGGCAATCTCCAGCTGCTCGGCAAGAACCTCGCCGGCAACGAGCGTGCCGAGCGCTGGGTCGCCAACGCGATGGCCGGCGTCACGCGCGGGTCGAAGCTCGCCTCGCAGCTGCTCGCGTTCGGGCGGCGCCAGGCGCTCGAGCCGAAGGTCGTCAACGTCACGCGGTTCGTGCGCGGGATGGACGACATGCTGCGCCGCGCGATCGGCGAAGGCGTGGAGATCGAGACCGTCGTCGGCGGCGGCCTCTGGAACACCTTCATCGACCCTGCCCAGATCGAGAACGCCCTCCTGAACCTCGCGATAAACGCCCGCGACGCCATGGACGGCCAAGGTAAGTTGACGATCGAACTAGGCAATGCGCATCTCGACGACGCCTATGCGCGCAGTCACGACGAAGTTGAGGCGGGGCAATATGTCCTTCTCGCAGTGTCCGATACCGGCAGCGGCATGAGCCCCGACATCATCGAGAAGGTGTTCGAACCGTTCTTCTCGACCAAGGGCGAGGGCAAGGGATCAGGCTTGGGCCTGTCGATGGTCTACGGCTTCGTCAAACAGTCCGGTGGCCATGTGAAGATCTATTCCGAGGTTGGCGAAGGCACCACGATCAAGCTCTACCTCCCACGCGCGATGGAGAGCGAGGATTTCGAGGTCGTTGCCGATGCCGGTCCGATTTGCGGCGGCACGGAAACGGTATTGGTGGTCGAGGACGATGACGAGGTCCGTGCGACGGTCGTCGAGTTGCTGACCGACCTCGGCTACAGCGTGCTCAAGGCGGTCGATGCGGCCAGCGCACTGAACGTGGTCGAGAGCGGCGTACCGATCGACATCCTGTTCACCGACGTGGTGATGCCCGGAACGCTGAAAAGCCCTGAGCTTGCGCGGAAAGCCAAGGAGCGGTTGCCGAACCTCGCGGTGCTGTTCACCTCTGGTTATACCGAAAATTCGATCGTCCACGGCGGCAAGCTCGATGCCGGGGTCGACCTGTTGTCGAAGCCGTATGCGCGTGAGGCGCTGGCGCGGAAATTCCGCGAAGTGCTTACCAATAGGCAGCGCAACGATGCTCCTGCCGCCAAGATCGCGCGCGATGCGCGTATCGAGGCCGAGCGCCGGCTCGACGCATCGGCGCGACGCACCGTGCTGCTGGTCGAGGACGACGAGATGATCCGCGCGAACACCGCCGAGATGCTGCAAGGCAGCGGCTTCGTGGTGGTTGACGCGGCGAGCGCGGAGGACGCGATGACCGCGCTCCAGACCGTGCCGATCGACGCGCTGGTGACGGACATCAACCTGCCGGGCGTATCGGGCCCGGACTTCGCCCGCACCGCGCGCGCGCTGCGGCCTGGCGTTGGGATCGTTTTTGCGAGCGGTGACATTGGATCGGTGCAAGGCGATATGGACGCAATCATGCTGGAGAAGCCGTACGGGCTGGATGCGCTGGCGGCGGCCGTGCTGGCATCGCTGGGGGAGACAGCGCTGGCGGAACCGCTGGCGGCGGACCGGGTGGACTCGCCGGAGTAGAGTCAGTCGCAACCGAACGATCCTCCCCGCCAAGGGGAGGATCGTCGGAAGAACCACCTGTTTCCGCGAACAGTCCTGAAGCGAAGCTTAGCGCCCCAGCAAAGCCGCGTGGTCGGACGTGGCTTTTGGCCCCGCCGGCCGGGCCTGCCGCGGGTCCGCGCCGGAGCTGTCGCTCCGGCTTGGCGTCAGGCCGCGAACTGATTCATAGTATTGTGCGCGCCGCCAGCCTTCAGAGCAGCCTCACCCGCGAAATACTCCTTATGATCGTCGCCGAGATCGGAGCCAG
Organism: Sphingomonas faeni; assembly: GCF_030817315.1. Taxonomy (NCBI): domain Bacteria; kingdom Pseudomonadati; phylum Pseudomonadota; class Alphaproteobacteria; order Sphingomonadales; family Sphingomonadaceae; genus Sphingomonas; species Sphingomonas faeni. The sequence goes on from NZ_JAUSZF010000001.1 coordinate 1,557,361, forward strand.
ACATGTTCTGGTGCTTCACGCAGGCGATCCCCTCGCGGATTTCCTTGCGCTGGACGCCCTTCACATAGCCGAGCATTCCCGCATCCCCGAAATACTCCTTGGCGAGGTTGTCGGTCGAAAGCGCCGCCGTGTGATACGTCGGCAGCGTGATCAAATGGTGGAAGATCCCCGCCCGCTTTGCCGAGTCCGCCTGGAAGGTGCGGATGCGTTCGTCGGCCTCGTCGGCAAGCGTCGTGCCATCATAATCGACACTCATCAAACGCGCGCGATCATAGGCCGAGACGTCCTCGCCCGCAGCCGACCATGCATCGAACACCTGCTGGCGGAAGTTCAGCGTCCAGTTGAACGACGGAGAATTGTTGTAGACGAGCTTGGCGTTCGGAACGACCTCGCGGATGCGGTCGACCATGCCGGCGATCTGCTCAATGTGCGGCTTCTCGGTCTCGATCCACAGCAGGTCCGCGCCGTTCTGTAGCGATGCGATGCAATCCATCACGCAGCGATCCTCGCCGGTCCCCGCACGGAACTGGAACAGGTTCGACGGCAGGCGCTTCGGACGGAGCAGCTTGCCGCCGCCGTTGAGAATAACGTCGCCGTTCTGCGCGGTGGCGGGGTCGATCTCCTCGCAGTCGAGGTACGAATTATACTGGTCGCCGAGATCGCCCGCCTTTTTGCTGACCGCGATCTGCTTGGTGAGGCCGGCGCCGAGCGAGTCGGTACGCGTGACGATAATGCCGTCCTCGACGCCGAGTTCGAGGAACGCGTAGCGGCACGCGCGGACCTTCGCGAGGAAGTCCTCGTGCGGCACGGTGACCTTGCCGTCTTGGTGCCCACACTGCTTCTCGTCGCTGACCTGGTTCTCGATCTGGAGGGCGCACGCCCCCGCCTCGATCATCTTCCGTGCGAGTAGGTACGTCGCCTCCGCATTGCCGAAGCCCGCATCGATGTCGGCGATGATGGGCACGACGTGCGTCTGGTGGTTCTCGATCGCGTTCAGCAGGCGCTGTTCCTCGATCGCGTTACCGGCGGCGCGTGCCGCATCGACATCGCGGAACATCATGCCGAGTTCACGCGCATCGGCCTGCCGCAAGAAGGTGTAGAGTTCCTCGATCAGAGCGGGCACGCTGGTCTTCTCGTGCATCGACTGGTCCGGCAGCGGGCCGAATTCGCTCCGCATCGCCGCGACCATCCAGCCCGACAGGTAGAGATACCGGCGATCGGTCGTGCCGAAATGTTTCTTGATGCTGATCATCTTCTGCTGCGCGATGAACCCGTGCCAGCAACCGAGCGACTGCGTGTAATGCGCCGGATCCGCGTCATAGGCGGCCATGTCCTTGCGCATAATTTCGGCGGTATAGCGTGCGATGTCGAGCCCAGTGGTGAACCGGTTCTGGAGCCGCATGCGCGCGACGGACTCGGGCGAGATCGCGTCCCACGTACCGTTCCGGTCGGCAATGAGGTTGGTCAACTGGGCGATGTGCGTCTGGTAGGTCACGGGCGATCCTCGTCTGCTGCGATGATCGTCGTGTAGCTTATTTACACCTGCCAACTCAGTTAGCGACGTATTATAGGGGTATCGGTGTCACGAACGCCGTTATAGCTATGTCCATCTGTAACGTTCTTGACAACATCTTCTACTCAGTCGCAACAACATCCTAATTCAGATTAACACCCCGCTTTTCATTACCAAAACCCCGGAACATTCATTCTCCCGATGCTGTTGAACAGGCTTCGCAGCTTGGAGACCATCATGACCGAAAGCGATCCCAGAGACGATGCTCCGTTAAGTGCTTCCAAGCGACGCGACGCCGTCGCGGACGCGACGCAGGACTTGGCCGACGGTAAGGGCAGCAGCATCGTTGCGCGCGCCGTAACGATCAACCGCCCTGTCGGCGAGCTGTTCGCCTATTTCCGAGACTTCGCGAACCTTCCGACCTTCATGGAGAATGTCGAGCGCATTGAAGTCCTCGATCAGCGTCGCTCGCACTGGGTAGTCAAGGGCCCCGCCGGCAAGTCCTATGAATGGACATCGGCCGTCACGGACGAAGTGCCGGACCGGCTGATCGAATGGTCGTCCGAAGACGGCGCAGACGTCCCGAACAGTGGCCGTGTCGAGTTCCGCGATGCCGGCGCCCGTGGCACGGTCGTGACTGCCACGATCCTGTACGATCCGCCGGGCGGCGCGATCGGCAAGCTGATCGCGAAGATGTTCCAGCGCGAGCCCGCAATCCAGGCGCGCCGCGACCTGCGACGTTTCAAGCAATTGATGGAAACCGGCGAGATCGCGACCGCCGCGATGAACCGCAAGCAGCATGAAGAGGAGATGGCCTGATGCGCGCTCTGGCATGGCACGGTAAGCACGACGTCCGCGTCGATACCGTCGACGATCCCGAAATCGTCAATCAACGCGACTGCATCATCAAGGTCACTGCGACCGCGATCTGCGGATCCGACCTGCATTTGTACGACGGCTATATCCCGACGATGCAGGCCGGCGACATCCTGGGCCACGAGTTCATGGGCGAAGTCGTCGAGGTCGGTGCGAAGTCGACGTTGAAGAAGGGCCAGAAGGTCGTTGTCCCGTTCACGATCGCGTGCGGCAGTTGTTACCATTGCGGCAAGCATCAGTACTCGGCGTGCGACAACGGCCTGCCCGCCGACAATCAGGACATCGCGCAGGAAATCTATGGACAGCCGATGTCCGGCCTGTTCGGCTACAGCCACATGACTGGCGGCTATGCGGGCGGCCAAGCGGAATATGTCCGCGTGCCGTTCAGCGACGTTGGTCCGATCGTCATTCCCGACGGCGTCGACGACGAGAAGGTGCTGTTCCTGTCGGACATCCTGCCGACCGGCTGGATGGCGGCAGAGAATGCGCAGATCGAGCCGGGTGATACCGTCGCGGTCTGGGGCTGCGGTCCGGTTGGGCTGTTCGCGGTGCAATCGGCGTTCCTGATGGGTGCTGAACGCGTCATTGCGATCGACCATTTCCCGCACCGATTGGAGCTCGCCAAGAAATTCGGCGCCGAGACGATCAACTATGAGGAAAGCGCCGTCTACGAGGCGCTGATGGTCATGACTGGCGGGATCGGTCCCGATGCGGTGATCGACAGCGTCGGCCTGGAGGCGCACGGCTTCTTTGTCGACAACGTAATCGACCAGATCAAGGCGTCGACCTTCCTCGGCACCGATCGGACGCATTCCATCCGTCAGGCGATCATCGCGTGTCGCAAGGGCGGGCGGGTGTCGATGCCTGCGGTGTACGGCGGGTTCGTCGACAAGTTCCCGCTCGGCGCCTTCATGGAGAAGGGTCTGACGCTCAAGACCGGTCAAACTCACGTCCAGCATTACATGCCCGCGCTGCTCAACGCGATCATGGAAGGCAAGATCGACACGACCTTCCTGATCTCGCACCGCATGGATCTGGAGGACGCGCCCAAGGGCTACGACATGTTCAAGAACAACCAGAACGAAGTGACGAAGGTCGTGCTGAAGCCCGGCTTCAACTGAGGATATCTGACAATGGCTGATAAATTCGCAATCATCACTGGCGCCTCGACGGGCATCGGCTTCGAACTCGCCACGCTTGCCGCAAAGGATGGCTACGACATCCTGGTCGTAGCCGACGAAGCCTTGATCGAAGCGGCGGCGCGGGACTTCAAGCAGTTCGGCACCGACGTACAGGCGGTCCAGGCCGACCTCTCGACGATCGAAGGTGTCGACCAACTGCTAGCGGCAACGAACGGCCGGACGGTCAATCTGGTCTGCGCCAATGCCGGACGCGGGCTCGGCCAGGCATTCCTCGACCAGGACCTCGCGGAATGGCGCAAAGTGGTCGACACCAACGTCGTCGGTACGGCGTATCTGTTGCAGAAAATCCTGCCGCCGATGGTCGCGCGCAACGCGGGCAAGGTACTCGTGACCGGATCGATCGCAGGGTACATCCCCGGTGCGTTCCAGGCGGTCTACAACGGCACGAAGAGCTTCGTCGACAGCTTCGTCGCGGCGATCCAGAACGAGATCAAGGATGCGGACGGCGTCACGCTAACCAACCTGATGCCCGGCCCGGTCGATACCGAGTTCTTCGACCGCGCGCACATGATGGACACCGATGTCGGTACCGATCCGAAGAAGAGCGATCCGGCCGACGTCGCCAAGGACGGCTGGGACGCGCTGATGTCCGGCAAGGCGGCCGTCGTATCCGGCTGGAAGAACAAGATTCAGTCGTCGATCGCCAACGTAACGCCGAACGCCGTGCTCGCCGAGATGCACCGCAAGATGGCCGAACCCGGCACCGCGAACGACTGACTTAAATTCAACAGGAGAGAAGACCATGACACGATTTCTGACCGCCGCCGCGCTGATCGCGCTGCCGATCGCCGCCGTTTCGGCCCAAGCGCCGATGCCTGCGTCGACCTATGTGATGAAGGCCGGTGCCGGCGACCTGTACGAGAAGACGTCGAGCCAGATCCTGCTCGAGACGACCACCAATCCGAAGCTCAAGAGCTTTGCGCAGATGATGATCGCCGATCACACGAAAAGCACCGAAGACGTGAAGGTCGCGGCGATGGCGGCGAACGTAAAGGTCGCACCGCCGAAGCTCGATCCGATGGGGGCCAAGAACGTCGCGGCACTCCGCGCAGCGAAGGGTACGGCGCGCGACCGGCTGTACGTGACGCAGCAGAAGGCGGCACACGCCAAGGCACTGACGTTGCAGCAGGGCTATGCGGCAAAGGGCACCGTACCGGGCTTGAAGACGGTTGCGGCCGGGATCGTGCCGGTCGTTCAGACGCATATCACCGAACTGCAGACGATGTAATCGCACGCGGTTCGGTTTGATTGTCGGATACAGTCGGCGCCTGCCTCGAAAAGCTGGCGCCGTTCTGCATTGGAGACGCCCATCAGTCTGGAAAGCTATCCCCTCCCCCGCTAGGTCTGGCGCCATGGAAACCGATATCGCCATCGCTCGCAGCGTCGCCCTGCGCCCTATCGCCGCCATCGCGGACAGCCTGCACATTCCCGACGAGGCGATCGAGCCTTACGGTCGGTACAAGGCGAAGATCTCGCTCGAATGGCTGAACGCGCGCAAGTCTTCGGCGAACGGCAAGCTCATTCTCGTCACGGCGATCAATCCAACCCCGGCAGGCGAAGGCAAGACCACCACCTCGATCGGGCTTGCCGACGCGCTGCGCCATACCGGGCGCAAGGCGGTGCTGGCGTTACGCGAACCATCGCTCGGACCCTGCTTCGGCACCAAGGGCGGCGCGACCGGCGGCGGGCGCGCGCAGGTCGCGCCGATGGAGGACATCAACCTCCACTTCACCGGCGATTTCCACGCGATCACGGCCGCGCACAACCTGCTGGCGGCGATGATCGACAACCACATCCACTGGGGTAACGCGCTCCAGATCGACGTGCGCCGCGTGGTCTGGCGGCGCGTGCTCGACATGAACGATCGGGCGCTTAGGGATATCGTCCAGTCGATCGGTGGCGTCGCCAACGGCTATCCGCGCGAGTCCGGCTTCGACATTACCGTCGCGTCGGAGGTGATGGCGATCCTGTGCCTCGCCGACGGGCTCGCCGACATGGAGCGACGGTTGGGCGATATCGTCGTCGCCTACACGCGTGACCGCACGCCGATCACTGCACGCGACCTGAAGGCCGATGGCGCGATGGCCGTGCTGCTGGCGGAGGCGATCAAGCCCAACCTCGTCCAGTCGCTCGAAGGCACGCCCGCCTTTCTGCACGGCGGCCCATTCGCCAACATCGCTCACGGCTGCAACTCGGTAATCGCAACGCGCGCCGCCCTGTCGCTTGGGGATTACGTCGTGACCGAAGCGGGCTTCGGCGCGGACCTCGGTGCGGAGAAGTTCTTCGACATCAAATGCCGTCAGGCGGGGCTCGCTCCCGACGCGGTGGTGATCGTTGCGACCGCACGCGCGCTGAAGATGAACGGCGGTGTCGCCAAGGCTGACCTGGGGCGTGAAGACGTGGACGCAGTACGCCGCGGTGCGGTCAACCTCGTCCGCCACATCGAGAACATCCGTCAGTTCGGCGTGCCCGCGGTCGTCGCGATCAACCATTTCTACACCGACAGCGACGCGGAAATCGCCGCGATCGTCGAAGCGGCGGCGCAGCATGGTTCGCGCGCGATTCTCTGTCGGCATTGGGCGGAGGGCGGCGAAGGTGCGGTCGAACTGGCCGATGCGGTTGCCGAACTGTGCGACACGCATGGCGGCGGGTTCGCGCCGATCTACGGCGATGAGCTGTCGCTGTTCGACAAGATCGACACCGTCGCGCGTCGCATCTACCGCGCCGAACACGCGGTCGCGGAGCCGAGCGTGCTGGCGCAGTTGAAGCGCTGGGAAGATGCTGGCTACGGCCACCTGCCGGTCTGCCTCGCGAAGACTCAGTATAGCTTCTCAACGGACCCCGCCCTGCTCGGCGCGCCGACCGGACACATCGTGCCGGTGCGCGAGGTCCGTCTCGCAGCGGGTGCCGGGTTCGTGGTCGCGATCTGCGGAGAGATCATGACGATGCCGGGCCTGCCGCGGATTCCAGCGGCGGAAGCGATCCGGTTGAACGACGAGGGCCTGATCGAAGGACTTTTCTAAATACCCTACAATCCTCCCTCGTCAGGGGGAGGTGGATGGCATTTGCCAGACGGAAGGGAACACGCGAAACGCCGGTCCCGTATCCCCCCTCCGTCACCTTTGGTGCCACCCTTTGCGGGGGGTATCCGAAGCCGCCTTTACCCGAACATCCGCTTCATCGAGCGTTCGAGCATGACGAACTGCCACAGTGTACGCCCATGCTCGGCGCGACCCATCCGGTGCTCGTCGGCGATCCGCGCGATCGTCGCCATGTCGAACCACCCGGTCTCCCCCAGCGTGCGCGACTTGGCGAGCGCGGTCGCCTCCCCCGCCAGCGCGCCGCGGAACCAGGCGCTGATTGGCGTCACGAAGCCCATCTTCTGCCGATAGAGGATGTCGCGCGGCAGATACGGCTCCATCGCCTTCTTCATCAGCCATTTTCCCTCGCCGTGCCGCAACCGCATGTTGGCGGGCAGCGTCGCGCAGAACTCGACCAGGCGGTGGTCGAGCAACGGCTCACGCGCCTCGAGGCCGACCGCCATGCTGGTGCGGTCGACCTTGGTGAGAATATCGCCGGGCAGCCAATGCTTGATGTCGGCATATTGCGCGCGGTCGATCGCGTCGCGCGCCGGAGCGTTCGCCATCGTCGCGACATAGCGGTCTTCGGCGCGGTACCCACCGAGCTTCGCGCGTGCGCCTCCGTTGAACAACTGCGCGCGCAGTTCCGGCGTGGTGACGCCGACCGAGCGAGCATAGGCCTCGCCGCCACCCTGCGCGAGTGCGAGCAGCGTCGACTTAGCGCGAAGCGGCCGCGGCGCCCAGTCGGCCTTTGGATACCAGCGCCCGAGCGTACCGAAGACGTCGGCGCGGAGATGCGAGGGCAGCAAGCCGCGGACGCGCTCCTCGACCGACTGGAACTTGTAGCGGCGGTATCCGGCGAGTGCTTCGTCCGCACCGTCCCCGGACAGCGCGACGGTGACGCTTTCGCGAGCCAGCGCACAGACCTGATAGGTGGCGAGCGCGGAGGCATCGGCGAAGGGTTCGTCGAAGCTCGCGACCAGCGTATCGATCAACCCGAAATCACCTGATGCGACGACGCGCTCGCGGTGATCGGTCGCGAAACGGCGCGCGACCGTGTTGGCATAGCTGCGTTCGTCGTGCCCGGCCTCGTCGAACCCGATCGTGCAGGTGCGAACCGCCTTCGGGCTAGCCTCCGCCATAAGCGCAACGACCGCGGAGCTATCTACCCCGCCCGACAGGAACGCGCCGAGCGGTACGTCGGCGACCATTCGCGAGCGCACGCCCGTGCGCATCCGGTCGACCAGTTCCTCGCCCAGCGTCTTGGCGGAACCAGTCGCGCGGTTGGAGAAGTCGATGTCCCACCATTTGCGCGGCTGCGGTACAGACTTGCCGCGCTCGACCAGCAGGAAGTGCCCCGCAGCAAGCTTCTTCACGCCCGCGACCATGCAGGAATCATCGGGCACGTACCCGAACGCCAGGTAATCCTCGACCGCGCCGAGATCAGGTACCCGCCGGAGCTGCGGATGCGCGAGCAGGCCCTTCAACTCGGACGCGAACGCCAGCGATCCGTCCGCCAGCTCGACATAGTGGAGCGGCTTCACGCCCATCCGATCGCGCGCGAGGAACAGCGTGTGCGCAGCGGTGTCGTGGATCGCAAAGGCGAACATCCCGTTCAGCCGATCGAGCATCGACGGCCCCCAGGCGCGCCAGGCGTGCAGCAGGACTTCGGTGTCACCCGCTGTGCGGAAAATCGCGCCCTTTGCGGTCAGTTCGTCGCGCAGTTCGGCGAAGTTATACACCTCCCCATTATAGGTGATCGTCAGCGAGCCGTCGGACATAGGCTGCGGCGAACCTTTGAGGTCGATGATCGACAAGCGGCGATGGCCGAGGCCGACACCAGGTGCGGTCCAGATGCCATCGCCGTCCGGCCCACGGTGCGACAGCGCGGCGATCATCGCATGGACGCGGTTCGGGTCGACCGGCTTAGGCGTACCCGGATGGAAGATCCCGGCGATGCCGCACATCTAGCGCATTCCCGCAGCGTGATCCGCGACCGGCGCGATAGGCCCGAGCGCGGCGAGGAAGCGTGTGATCGGGCGCGGGTCGGCGCCCTCGACCGAGAGGTGGATCGCTACCGCGCGTTGCGGGCCGCCGAACAGTCGGGCCTTCATCGTTTCGATCTTCACCAGCGTTTCGTCCTGCGTGGTCGTGTCGGCGACCCGGTACCACGTCGCGACGATCCGCTCTACGGGTCCGGGCGCCGTGATCCGCATGACGCTACCGGCTGCGATTTCGGGTAGATCGGCGACGCGAACCCAGCGATCTTCCTCGCGCAGGACGCCGGTCCCGTATGCGATCAGTTCCTTGCCCTCCTGCTGGCTGCCGAACACCGCGATGCTCATGTCGACCCGCGCACCCGACACATCAGCATAGCGGCCGAACAGATAATGGTCCCGCCGGGGTAATAGGGCGCCCAGGGCGCGCGCGTGCTGATCGGAACGCGGTGCCAGCCAGAAACGTCCGGCAAGTCGATATGCGCATGCAGCGGCTGCGCGCGACCCGCGATCGCTGCGCTCCAGGCCGGGAACGCCCCTACCGTAGCGAGCACCAGCGCAGTGGCGATGGCGAGATCGGTCCGGTGCCTCGGTATGGCCTGAAGACGCGCGGGATCGAACGCAGGATCATCGGGCGCGCGATCGAACCAGCGCCAGCCGATCGCCAGCACGCCCGCCATGACGAGCGCGAAGAACACCCATCCATAGACGATGTGGTCGATCCCGGTCGCCGCTTCTACCGAGGTGAGGTCCGCCGCCCAGATAGTCCGAACGCGCGGAGGTCATTGGCGATGACGGGGAGGATGATCGAGACCGCGAGGAACACCGCGCAGCGCTTCCACGACACGAAGCACAGGTTGGCGACGAGCACTCCGAACGCAACCATCGCAATGACGAACTTGGCGCCCGAACAGGCTTCCGCCACCTCGAAATAATAGCGGCCGGCGTGGATCACGCACGCCGTAGACTACCGCTGGTACGCCGACCAAATGGAGCAACGGCATGACGATCGCGACCGTCACGGTCTGCAACGGCGGTTTGAGACCTTCGCCGATCGGCACGGGAAAAACGCGTAGGCGAGCGGGAAGAGCAATGCTCGCGCGACATTGGGGGCCAAGGATGGCGAGGATCGCGCCTTGCAGCATCATGACGAGCCCAAGCTGGCGCGCGAACCCGACGGAGGCGGCGTCGCCCATCAGTCAGCCGAAACCCCCGACCGCGAGCCCAGGCCACCAGCCGGCCGGCGTGAGCGGGCGAGTTCGGCACGGCGTTGCCAAACGAGCCATGCAATCACTGGGCCGATGAAGAGGCAGTGCCCGAAGGTGGTGCTCGTCCACCAGATATGCGCGAGATCGGCGACGTCGCTTCAAAACGTCAGCAGGATCAGCGCCGCGACGACCGCAAGCGCGAGCGCGTGACGACGCCACACGGTCAAACCGGAAGGCCGAGCAGCGCGTCCAGCGGCCCGAGGCGTGCGTCCCAACCGTAACGGCGCATGACCTGCGCACGCGCCGATTGCCCGAGCGTTGCAGCGACGTCGGGGGCTTCGAGCAACTCGCAGATGCGGTCTGCGAACTCCTGCGTGGTCGTGGCGACGAGGATCGTGTCGGCATGGTCGATGCCTTCGGCCGCAGCTGTCGAGGCGACCGCCGGCCTCGCCATCGCCTCGAGCACCTTGTTCTGGATGCCGCGCGCGAGTTTCAGCGGCGCGACACAAACGTCCGCGGCGTCGAGCCAGCCGCGGACATCATCGACCTTGCCGGTGACGGTGACGTGATCGCTAGCCAGACCCCGCACGGCGGATGGCGACCGCCCTTCCCTCGAGGCGAACCGTGAGAACACCCGCGTCCATAACACCCGCAACGCTTCGGAAAAGTTTGGTGGGAAAAACCGGCGTACCGAGATTGCGAACCGACTCGGCGTAAACGCGGTAATGCTCGGCGAGCAGCTTCCGATGACGATGTCCAAGCCAAAACCGAGCGCGCGGCGGACTTCGGCACGCTGCTTCCGGGGAATCGCGAGCAGTTCCGCATCACCGTCCGCTGCCAGATCGCGAACGAAGCCTATATAGCTCGTGTCGTTACTATCCCAGCTATTCGGCGCAGGGCCTCACCGCAATTCTACCGAGGCGCAGCCGATCCGCAGCGCAAGGTTCCAAGCCCCCACCGACAACTCTTCGACCGCGTCACCCGGTACGCCGCCATCAACGCGAACCCGGTCGAAACCAGTGCGCGCCCGAACATGGACGAGCGCATTTCGGTCAATGGCAGAACGCCGACGATCGCCCCTTCGCGCTCCGAAACCAGATAGTGCGCACGCTGGCCGCAACCGTCCTGCACCGCGAGGCTCCAAGCCGGCAGGTGAAACGGCGTGCCGCCGTCGGTAACCTCGACGAACGCCGTGATGCGCGCGCATTGAGCCGGATCGCGAAGGTCCACTTCGCGCACGCCGACGGGCATCGGCGCGGTCACGCCAGTCGGACCGCTTCGCGTGCGACGACCGTATCCACCCGGCCCCATGCATGTCGATCGAGCAACCCGAGGAGCTTGCCCGCCATCGCCCCCAAACGCGAATAGTCACGAAACTTCGTGCGCATTGGTGCCGCCGCGACACGCGGTTGCGCAGGGTCGATCTCCCACGGGTGGAAGTAGGACATCGCCGGACGGTCTTCCTGGTTGACCTGGCGTACCGCGAAGTCGGTGATCGCCGCCGGGAGCAGACGGAAGAACCCGCCGCCGGTGGCCAGCTTGAGCTCGCCGAACTTGGCCACCGTCACCGGGACTTCGATCAACGCGCTGTCGGCAAGCGGCTTGAAGCCATAGCACGGCGTGTCGAGCCAGCCATAATGATCGTGCTTCAACGGCGCGACGCTGGAGGAATAGTCATAGCCCGCCTCGGCCAGTTCGACATGCGCCCAAGGCGTACGCTGGTCGATCGAGAAGCTCGGCGCGCGATACCCCGTGACCTTCGTCCCCGCTGCGTCCTCGATCGCGGCCCGAGCACGCGCAAGGTCCGCGCGAAACACGTCGGGCGTCATCGTGAAGATGCGCTGGTGATCCCAGCCATGGCTGGCAACCTCAGCGCGAAGAACGTCGCCTCCGTATCGCGCTCGGCGAACAGCGCCAGGACCGCATCGGTGTTCGCCTCGACCCGGGTCTGGAGCGAGTCCCAGTCAGCCTTGTCGATGACCTTTCGAACGCGCCGACCTGAAACCACTCTTCAACATCGACCGACATACTATTGATAACGGGGCCACTGAGAACAGCCATATTACGCGGCATCATGCCAAGCTGCGACGCCACGGATAGGCGCATATTCCGGCTTTTCGTTGTCGCTCTCGACCCAGTCGACCAGCAGCGTCAGCACGCGGCGGAGCGCCTTGTCCTGCATCTCCACACGTGCCTCCAGTTCGGCAAGCCGCTCCTCGACCGCAGGATCGGTGCGCGGCATAGTCCCACGCAGCGCACCGACCGGTTCGGGCGATGCGTCCGCAACGCGCGCACCCTTGCCCTTGTCGTTCGCGAGCACCGGCAGGTCGCCCTCCAGATCGCGCTGGATCGTCCGGACCGCGTCGCCGTCGATCACCGAGAGCTCGTCGATCGCGGCGTGCAACATTACCCGCCCCGCCAACTGGTTCAGGCGACGCGGCACGCCCGCCGACCCTGTAAAGAACGCTGCGAACGCGTCATCGGTGAAGTCGGGGTTACCCGTCCACCCGACCACCGTCAGGCGGTGCGTGAGATACTCGGAGACCTCATGCTCTTCCATCGGATCGAGATGATGGATCGCAATCACCCGCTGGCGGAGCTGTTCTAGGCGATCCGAGCCATGCAACCGGTCACGGAACTCGGGCTGGCCAAGCAGCACGATCTGCAACAGCGCGTGGCCGCCCGCCTGGAAGTTCGACAGCATCCGCAGTTCTTCGAGCGCATTCACGGGCAAAGCCTGCGCCTCGTCGACGATCAGCAGAGTGCGCTTGCCGGTCCGTGCGACCGAATGTAGCCCGCGCTCGATCGCGGTGAGCAGTTCGGCCTTGCTCAGCCCGGCCGGATCGACGTTCAGGTCGGTGGCCACGATCCGCAGCAGGTCGTCCGCCTCAATCGCGGTCGACACGAGCTTGATCGCGTTCAGCCGCTGGTGGTCGATCGTGTCCATCAAATGGCCGACCAGCGTCGTCTTTCCCGCGCCGATATCGCCGGTGATGACGATGAAGCCCTCGCCCTGCGCCAGGCCATAGCCGAGATACGCCATCGCCTTGCGGTGGGTGGCGGTCTCGAACCAGAATTTGGGATCGGGGGTAAGCTGGAAGGGCCGACCCGTCAGTCCGTAATGTTCGTCGTACATCTGCTGCTCGCCTTCAGAACTGGTACCGCGCACCGATCAGCGCCTGCGCCGACCAGTCGTTGTCGAGGTCGCCGACCTTGAAGCTGTAAAGTCCAAGCGACGCGGTTGTGCCAAATCGCCCGAAATTATGGAAATACGTCCCTGTCCCGCCATAGGACCATATGCCGATATCGCCGGGGATGTCGTCTACCCCGCTATCATAATAGTTGACGAACAGGTCGGCGTTGACCCCGGAAACCCGGGTGAGCCTGCCGGTGTAGAATAGCTGGCCATAATAGCTCTCGTCGTCGAGGCCGGTGACGACCAGTCCGGGCGCAAGCCGTGGTGCATACAGCTTGCGGTTCGCATAGCCTATGCCTGCGCCCCAGGTGGAACGTCCGCGGGTCGCGCTGATCACGCCGTCGATCCCGCGTGCGCGGTAGCTGGCGGTCGAGATCGACTGGAACACGTCGTTGAGGCAGCCGCCCGGTTGCGGACCGCTGGAGCCGAACAAGCAGCCGTTGAACTGCTGGCCGAAGCCCTGCTGGTTGCCGGTCAGGAAGCTCTTCGGCAGATTGCGGATGCCGGTCCGGAGCTGCCGGCCGAAGGTCTGCACGCCGTCATACACATTGACCGCGACGCCTACCGATTGCGACGCCTGATAGGTCGCGGTGCCGGTGTAGCTGAGCGATCCGTAGCGGCGCCCGACATGCCCCTCCACCGAAGTGCGGCGATTGGGGCGCCAGACGACGCCGGCGTCGTAATAGATGCCGTCGGTGCGATAGGCGACGCGACGCGGCGATGCCCCGTCGGTGACGAAGCGGCCGTCGCGATCGAGCACTGGCGTACCGCTAGCATCGACGACCGCGTCCTTCTGGCTCGTCTCGATCTTCTCGTAACCGACGCCGGCGGTCAGTGCGACATAGGGCGAGATCGGCTGGAGTATGTCGCCGCGACCGTAATAACCCTCGTAGCGTTGCTTCAGCTGGCTGGCGGTCTCGCGATCATAGGCGCCGCTTAAAGTGATGCCGAACGGAGCGATCGCACCGGGACGTACCGAAGCGCTGGCGGTCATGGTGTTGCCGATCGGGTTGCGCCAGACGAAGATGTTGAGCTGGTCGAGCGGCCCGATTACGTACTCCTCGCCCGGCAATTCCTGGTTCGCGACGAATGCCGCAGGCAGCAACTGGGGACGCGTACCGGTGGTCGTGCAGGCACCGAGCTTGGTCGCGACGAGGCCTCGGGTCAGCAGGGACTGCGATACAGATCCGGAACGCATGGGCAACTTTCCTGGCGCCGCACCATCCATCGGTTGCTGACGGGCGGCTAGCTCAGCCTTCGCGATGCAAGTAACAGGTGAAGATAGCGTTAGGAGCGCGCCCAACCACGCACCGCCAAGGCACTGCAACTGCGCCTTATATCGCAGTAACGATCTCGGCGGCTGGTGGATGCCCGAGAAACGCGGTCGGGCTGGCACTCGCCCCGTATGCGCCCGCCATGAAGATCGCGATGAGGTCGCCGACTTCGACCGGCGGGAGAGCGATCTTGTCACCGAGCCGGTCGAGCGGAGTACAGAGCGGACCGACGACGGACACGGTGTCCGCAGCCTCCTGGCCCATCCGCGCGGCGACCGCGATCGGATAGTTGCGGCGAACGACGGTGCCGAAATTGCCACTCGCCGCGAGTTGATGGTTCAGGCCGCCGTCGACAACGACGAAGGTCTCGCCTTGGCTCTCCTTCACGTCGATGACGCGGGTCAGGTAGACGCCCGCCTCCGCCACGAGCCAGCGCCCGAGTTCGATTGCGAACCGCGTTTCGGCAAGGATTGCAGGACGGGATGCCAGCGCTTCGGCCAGCGCACCGCCGACCCGTTCGACGTCGAGCGCCACGTCCCCCGCAAAATACGGCACGCCAAAACCGCCGCCGAGATTGACGAGCGGCGGCGCGACGCCCGACTCGTCCGCCAACCGTGCCGCGAGCGCGATCGTCGCCGCCTGCGTCTCGACGATCGCACCGGCATCGAGCGCCTGGCTGCCAGCATAGATATGAAAGCCGCGCCAGTCCGCGCCCGCCGCGACGACCGCCTTCACGAGCGCCGCCGCGCGCACGGCATCAACCCCGAACGGCGAAGCACGCCCCCCCATCCGCATGCCCGAGCCGCGGAGTTCGATATCGGGATTCACGCGTACCGCCATGCGCGGCGTGAGGCTGAGCCGGTCGCCGATCGCGAACGTCCGCGCCGCTTCGCCTTCGGATTCAACGTTGAGCGTCGCACCGGCGGAAATCGCTGCAACGAGTTCGTCGTCACGCTTGCCGGGCCCGGCAAAACTGATCGAAGCCGCTGGCTTGACTGCGAGCGCCTTGGCGAGTTCCCCCGAGGAAGCAACGTCGAGCCCGTCGACCAGCGGAGCGATGGTGGTCAGCAAGTCGGCATGCGGATTCGCCTTGATAGCATAGTGCAGATCGATCGCCGGCATCGCCGCGCGAAATCGCGAGATGCGGGCGGCTACTACCGCCATGTCGTAGACGAACAGCGGTGTGTCGCCGGCGTGCATGGCCCAATCATCAGCCGCTCGGCCTGCGATGACTAACGCGTCTGTCTGCGCAGCAAACTCGGGAGGAAGAGCACCGATCGGTTTCATGACGCACTCCCCTCCATGTTCCCCCGCGAAAGCGGGGGCCCAGACTGGACGCCCGCCTTCGCGAGGGAACAAGTTCTTACCTCAGCCGCGATGGCAGACCTATCCAGCTTCCCATTGGCATTACCCGGTAATTCATCCCGCCAGAGATACGCGCCGGGCTGCATGAAGCTAGGCAGTGCCGTCCGTAACCGCGCCCGCAACGCCGCCTCGCCGTTCGCGTCCCCGGCCAGCATCACCACGATCGCCTGCCCCAACCGCTCGTCCGGCACCCCAACCGCAACCGCCTCGCGCGCCTCGCCACCCGCCAGCACAGCTTCCTCCACTTCCAGCGGGCTGATCCGATTCCCGGCGCTCTTGATCATCTCGTCATCGCGCCCAACGAATCGCAAAAGCCCGTCCTCGCCCTCGACCACGGTATCCCCCGACCACACCGCCATGCCGTTGCCATCAGGTGCCGGCCGAAACCGCTGCGCCGTCCGCTCCACATCCCGCCAATAGCCTCGCGCAACGAGCGGCCCAGCGTGCACCAGCTCCCCCGCCTCGCCCGGCGCGGCGCGCGTGCCGTTGGCCTTCACCACCAAAACCTCGGCAAACGGTATCGCCCGCCCCATCGCATCGGGATGCGCATCGATCAGCGCGGGATCGAGATAGGTCGATCGGAACGCCTCGGTCAGCCCATACATCGCGTACACATCCGCCGCCGGAAACCGCTCCCGAAGCCCGTGCACGAGTCGCGGCGTCAGCGCGCCGCCAGAGTTGGTCAGCCGCTTCAACCGTGCCGCAGTCTCCGCCGGCCAGTCCGTCTCCAGCAGCTGCACCCACAAGGGCGGCACCCCCGCGAGCGTCGTCGCCCCGACCCGCTCGACCGCCTTCACCACGTCGCGCGCAACCAGATAATCGAGCGGCGCCACTGACGCCCCCGCCGCCCAGGTCGAGAACAGCTGGTTCTGGCCATAGTCGAACGAAAGCGGCAGCACGCCGAGCACGCGGTCTTCGGGCTCCAGCTTCAGATAATGCGCTACCGAGATCGCCCCCAGCCATAAATTCGCATGGCTGAGCATCACGCCTTTCGGTCGGCCGGTGGAGCCCGAGGTATAGAGGATCGCTGCGAGGGTGTCGGGATCGGCATCCGAAGGCCCCATCGTCTCTCGCTCGCGGTTCCCCAACGGAGGCCAGGGCCCAGTTGGGAGAACCATCGTAACAGCACGTTGCGCGACACCATCGGCATCATCCCAACTGGACCCCGGCCTTCGCCGGGGAACCAACGGAAGGTCCGCCTCGTCGACGATCGAACACCCATCCGGAACGTCCCCCTCGTTTAGCGTCCCAGCCCGCGCCCCCTGCGTCACCAGCAACCGCGCCCCGCTATCCCCAAGAATATGCGCAACCTGCGCCCGCCGCAGCAACGGATTGACCGGCACATGCACGAGCCCCGCCCGCGCCACCGCCAATGGCATCAGGCACGCGGCGCGCGTCTTGGGCAGCCACGTGGCCACCCGATCGCCCGCCAACAGCCCCCGGCCGGCAAGCCACCCCGCCAGCGCCCCGACCCCAGCCTCAAGCTCGGCAAACGTCATCGCGCCGGTCTTGTCGACCAGCGCAACGGCGTCGGGCGCACCACGCAACGCGATGTGGTCAATGGGGTATGGCTTGGGGTCGAGCGCGATCATGCGGCCCTGATAGCGCCAAGCCCCCATCGCGCGAACCCGTTGCCGAATTCACCCCCACACGCTAGCGCAGCCCGGTTCGTAACGGTTCAGGCGATGCTCGTGATCTTCGAAGGTACTTCCCAAGTCGAAACGACGGTACGCGCCGTCCTCGCCGACATCCTCGGCCTCAGCGCCGACCGAGTCGCGACGTTCACCGCCGACACGCCGCTGTTCGGTGCGCTGCCCGAACTCGATTCGATGGCGGTGGCGAGCGTGCTCACCGAACTCGAGGACCGGCTCGGCATCCTGATCGAGGACGACGAGATCGACGGCGAGATGCTCGAGACATTCGGCGCGCTCGTCCAGTTCGCCGCGGGCAAGGCGCTGGTCTAACCCTGACCGGGGTCTAGCCTCCGCCGGAATGACCGGCCTCCGCTTCGATACCTATGACTGGCCCGGCGGACGCGAAGCCATGCTGCGATTCGGCCCCGACACCGGCCTGATCGTCATCACCGCCCCCCCCTGTTCGAAGAAGCGAACCGCACCCGCCAGTTCGCCTGCACGATCCTCCGCGCGCTCGCGGATCACGGCATCGGCAGCGTACTCCCCGACTTCCCCGGCACCGGCGAGGGTGTCGTGGCAGCAATCGACGCCAAACTGTCCGACCAGCGCTAGGCCTATCGCGAACTAACGCAACCGCTTGGCGCCCATAGCTACGCGCTTTCGATAAGAAGCGCGCGCTACTCGATACCGACGCCGACCTCGCCGGCCGCTGGCACCTCGCTCCGCAAACGGGCGCAGACTCATCCGCGACCTGGAACGCACCCGCGCCCATTGCGGGTAAGTCCGGCCAGGGGGACGAGTATGCCGGCAACAGCCTGTCGACCGAGATGCTCGCCGAACTCCGAGATGCCGTGCCGTGCGAGGGCGGACGGTACCGCGTCGTCCGCCTGGACACCGATTCCCTACCCGCCGATGCAACCTACGCCGGATCGCCGCTCTGGCGTCGGTCGAAACCCGGCGCAATATCGCATTGGCACAGCAGCTTGCAGCCGATATCGCACATTGGATAGCACCATTCGAAGGCTGATCGGGTTCGCGTGCGAAGGCGAAACGCTTGCCGCTACGTTGGACGATGCACCCGGCACGACCGGACTGCTCATAGTCTCCGGCGGCAACGAAATCCGCAGCGGCCCACACCGCGGAATGGTAATGATAGCCCAACGCCTGGCCGCGACTGGCACGCCCGTATTCCGCTATAACAGCCGCGGCGTAGGAGACTCTACGGGCGATAACGGTGGCTTCTTGAGCGCCAAGCTCGACCTGATCGCAGCTGTCGCCGCGTTCCGGAACGTAGCCCCGCATGTCACCCGCCTGATTGGCTTCGGCAATTGCGACGCAGCCAGCACGCTGGCGCTGTTCGGACGGTCGGCCGGCTTCGACAAGGTCGTTCTCGCCAACCCCTGGGTCATCGAACCGATCGACGACATCCCCCCGCCGCCGCCATCCGGCACCACTACCGCACAGCGTCGCGAGACCTGGCGACATGGCGCCGAACGCCGTCCGGAAAGTAAGATATCACAAGATATACCAAGGGCTTGTTGAGGGTCATTCAGACTGGTGAGGAAAGCCGAAACCTGCTATCCGGCCCGGTCCTGACCGCGATCGCAGCTTTGCAAACCAACGCCGCCGTCATCCTGGCCCGCGGCGACGCGACTGCCATGGCCTTCGCAGCGGCGGCCGGCACCGCCGTCCCGTCAGTGACGATCGACACCGACTCGCACAGCTTCACCGGTCCGGCGGCCGCCGCGCTGGAGACCGCACTTAGGCGTAACCTGGCCTAATCTTCTTTCGCGATAACGCCCGTTATTCAGCGGCTTCGGCGAGTTCCGCGAACTCGGCCGCCGCCAGGAAGCGCTCGGCGTCCAGCGCCGCCATGCAACCCGTCCCAGCCGCCGTCACAGCCTGCCGATACACCTTGTCCGCGACGTCGCCGCACGCGAACACGCCCTCGACGCTGGTCCGCGTCGAGCCGGTCTCGACCGAGATATACCCATCCGAATCGAGATCGATATGCCCACGGAACAGCTCGGTCGCCGGATGGTGCCCGATCGCGACGAATCCCCCGTCGACCGCGAGCCGCGAGCGCTCGCCGGTCACAGTGTCCTCGAGCTCAAGCGCGACCAGCCCCGCGTTGCCGCCGCCATCCACGAACTCGCGGACCTCTTTGTTCCACAGCACCGTCACGCCCTTGTGCGCGAACAGCCGCTCCTGGAGTATCTTCTCCGACCGGAGCGAATCGCGGCGGTGGATCAGCGTCACGTCGGGCGAGTGGTTGGTGAGGTAAAGCGCCTCCTCGACCGCAGTGTTGCCGCCGCCGATGACGGCCACCTTCTTGCCGCGATAGAAGAAGCCGTCGCAGGTCGCGCAGGCGCTGACGCCCTTGCCCTTCATCGGCTCCTCGCTGTCGATCCCGAGCCATTTCGCCTGCGCGCCGGTCGCGATCACTAGCGTATCGCCCTCGTAAACGTCGCCGCTGTCGCCGATCAGACGAAACGGGCGGCTGGTCAGGTCGACTTGGACGATCGTATCCCACATCATCCGCGTGCCGACATGCTCGGCCTGCGCCTGCATCTGCTCCATCAGCCACGGGCCCTGAATCACGTCCTTGAAGCCGGGATAGTTCTCGACGTCGGTGGTCGTGGTCAGCTGGCCGCCGGGCTGTATGCCCTGCACGACGATCGGTGCCATCCCGGCACGCGCGCCATAGATCGCGGCAGAGAGCCCGGCGGGGCCCGAGCCGAGGATAAGCATCCGTGTGGTATGGGTAGTCATTGGAGTTCCTTGGAGATTCGAGACTGCATCTAGTGGATGCGCGCCCAGATTTGAACCGCCGGTAAATCTGTCGCGCCTGCATCGAAAGCTTTGCCGCTTCGTTGGGGCTATAAAAGCGGAGATGAGCATGAGCGACGACCGGACCGTAGAGATCGAGGACTACACGGCACCAGCAGGCGGCTGGGGCTCGATGAAGTCGCTTGTGGAAATTTCCGTCCGCGAAAAGGTCGGGCCGGAAGTGATCCGCGAACTCACGCGGCAGAACAAGCCAGATGGCTTTGCCTGCGTGAGTTGCGCGTGGGGCAAGCCCGCGCACCCGCATGTCGCGGAGTTTTGCGAGAACGGAGCGAAGGCGACCGCGTGGGAACTGACCTCGTTCCGTGTCACCCCCGCATTCTTCGAGCAGCATACCGTTAGCGAACTGCTGAGCTGGAAGGATTACGATCTCGAACAGGCCGGGCGCCTGACGCATCCACTGAAATACGATCCGACCACCGACAAATACACCGCGTGCAGCTGGGACGAGGCTTTCGCGGGAATCGGTGCCAAGCTGAAGACCTACGACCCGACCAAGGTCATTTTCTATGCCTCGGGTCGCGCCAGTCTCGAAACGTCATACATGTATAGCCTGCTCGCGCGGATGTACGGCAGCCACAACCTGCCCGACAGCTCGAACATGTGCCACGAGACGACCTCGGTCGGGCTAAAGTCCGCGATCGGCTCGGCGGTCGGCACCATCCATCTCTCCGACTACGAGAAATGCGACGCGATCTTCTACTTCGGGCAGAATCCGGGCGTGAACAGCCCGCGGTTCCTGCACCCCTTGCGCGATTGTGCGAAGCGCGGGGTCGAGATCGTCGTGTTCAATCCGCTCAAGGAGCGCGGGCTGGAGAAATTCCAGGATCCGCAGAACCCGATCGAGATGGTGACGGGCAAGTCGACGCCGATCGCCTCGCAATATCACCAAGTGAAGACCGGCGGCGACGTCGGCGCGATCATGGGGATGTGCAAATATCTGATCGAGGCGGATGACAACGCCAAGCGGATCAACGGTCTCCCCGTGCTCGACCATGCGTTTCTCGCCGAGCATACGACCGGCTTCGAGGCATTCGCCGAAGTCGCGCGCGCGACCGACTGGGCGACGATCGAGCATGAGAGCGGCCTAGCCCGCACCGAGATCGAGGCGGCGGCGAAGGTCTATGCCAAGTCGAAGGCAGTGATCGCAGTGTACGGCATGGGCCTGACCCAGCATGTCGGTGGGATCGACAACGTCCACATGGTCGTCAACCTCATGCTGCTGCGTGGCAACATCGGCAAGCCCGGCGCGGGCATGGGCCCGGTCCGCGGTCACTCGAACGTTCAGGGCCAGCGTACCGTCGGGATCACGGAGAAGCCCGAACTCGCGCCGCTCGACAAACTCGCCGAGCAATACGGGTTCGAGCCGCCACGCGAGAAGGGCTGGGACACGATCGAAGCGTGTGAGGCGGTGCTCGACGGCAGCGCGCAAGCATTCATCGGCCTCGGCGGCAATTTCGTCCGCGCGATCCCGGATCACGCGCGGATGGAGCCGAAATGGCGCGGCCTCGACTTGACGGTCCATATCGCGACCAAGCTCAACCGTTCGCACCTGTTGCCCGGCGAGACGTCGTATCTGCTCCCCTGCCTCGGCCGAATTGAGACGGATATGCAGGGCACCGGGCCGCAGAGCGTCTCGATCGAGGATTCGTTCAGCCAAATCTACGGATCGAAGGGCAAAGCGACGCCGGCCGCCGAGACGCTGCTGTCCGAGCCAGCGATCGTCGCGGGGATCGCCAAGGCGACGCTCGCGCCCAATCCGAAACTCGACTGGGACGCATGGGTGCGGGATTATGCGCGCGTTCGCGATGCGATCGAGGTGACGTATCCCGAACTGTTCAAGGACTATAACGCGAAGATGTTCACGCCCGGTGGCTTCTGGAAGGGTGTGCCCGCCGCGCACCGCGAGTGGAAGACCGAGAGCGGCAAGGCGGAGATCAACGTGCCGCAATCCCTCAACGTCACCGGGTTCGAGGAGGCGGAGGGCCGCTTCCGATTGATGACGCTGCGATCGAACGATCAGTTCAACACGACCGTCTACGGCTATCACGACCGCTTCCGCGGCGTGAAGGGCACGCGTGACATCGTCTTCATGAACCGCAGCGACATGATCCGGATGGGGATCACCGACGGCGACGACGTCGACCTGGTCGGCGATGCGGGCGGCAATTCGGATCGCCGTCTCAACAAGCTGCGCGTGGTCGAATATTCAATCCCAGAGGGCTGCGTCGGTGCCTATTACCCCGAGAGCAACCTGCTCATGCCGGTCGCGCACCATGCCCGCGAAAGCCATGTGCCGGCGGCGAAATCGGTGCCGGTACGGATTGAGAAGACGCGCTGACCGACACGAATATCCTTGGCGTCGTATTGGCTGGTGGGCGATCGTCCCGGTTCGGTTCGGACAAGGCACGGGCGATGTTTCGAGGGCGTACGCTTTCCGAGCATGCGCGAGATTTGCTGGTGCCGTACGTCGATACGGCGGTCATCGTTGGCAGAGACGGCCCGATCGCCGACCTCCCCGGCCCCGATCTCGGCCCTTTGGGCGGGATCGCCGGAGCGCTGTCCTATGCCGGCGAACGGGGTTTCACGTCGGTCCTGACGATCGCATGCGACATGCCGGTGCTGCCCGATGGTTTGCTGGCGGCGCTCGCACGGGGAGCGCCCGCCTATTGCCCGGATGCGCCGGTGCTCGGCCATTGGAATACCGCGTCGATAGAGGCTTTGCTTGAGCATATCGCGACATCGCCACGCCGCTCGGTTCGCGGTTGGGCGGCGGCGATCGGCGCCGTGCCGATCGCTGCGCCCGCGCCGATCCTCAACATTAATACGCCGGAAGACATCGCCGCCCTATGACGACCTCCCGCACGCTGCCGATCAAGATCCTTCGCCCTGATTCGGTCACCACGGGAGACCGAACGATCGCAGTCGAGGTGCCCGTCGCGATCGAGATCGATGGGCTCGGCTATGCGGTGATGATGATGACACCCGCCGATCTCACCGAGTTCACGACCGGGTTCCTGCTGACCGAGCGGCTGGCCGACAGCGCCGAGGACGTGCGCGACATCGACGTGTTCGAGGCCGAGGCGGGCTGGATCGTCCGCGTCGGCCTGTCCGAGCGGTGCAAGGGGCGCATTCACGACCGTGTCCGTCATCGGACCAGCGACACGAGTTGCGGGCTGTGCGGAATTTCCGGGCTCGAACAGTTACGCAAACCCGTCCCGCACACGCCGCCAAAGCCTGACACGTCCGTAAGCGCGCTTTTTGCCGCACTGGGTGGGCTGCGCACGCATCAGCCTCTCAACGCCGCTACGGGCGCCATTCATGCGGCGGCTGCGTGCGACCGCGAAGGCCGGATCATCGCTGCCTATGAGGACGTCGGTCGCCACAATGCGCTCGACAAGCTGGTTGGTGGCGTGGCGATAAAGCGCCATGCGATCGACGGGTTCATCCTCGTCACCTCGCGGATCAGTTTCGAGATGGTCGACAAGGCTTTGATTGCCGGCGCGCCGATGCTGATGGGCATCTCCGCACCGACGAGCCTGGCGATCGAGCACTCGCGCGCGCACGGTTTGACACTGCTCGCGCTCGCCCGCAGCGATGCGATCCTGGTGGTCAACGATCCGTGGGACCTCTTCGCCTAGCCGCACGCAGTGCGGCCAGGCGAAGAGTAGCTTACTTCGCGGCGAGAACCGCGTCGGTCTTTGCAGCGGCTAGGTAACCGCCGACGACGAATACCAACCCGCCGATAATGTTGCCGACGCTGACGATCGCAAGATTGCGGACCATCCCGGTGATGTCGATCGAAGGGTTCGGCACCATCAGTCCGAGCGTCAATGCGGTCATGTTGGCAACCGAATGCTCGAACCCGGCCGCGACGAAGGCGAGTAGGATCCATGCCATTGCGATACACTTCGCAGCGTCACCCGTCATGCGGGCAGCGGTCCAGATTGCCAGGCACACCAGCCAGTTGCAAAGGACCGCACGTGCAAGCAATGCGACCGCACTCGCCTCGACCTTGTGCTGGACATAGGCATGGAACATCGTGTCCGCGTTGGCGAACACGGCGCCGCCGCCGCCAGCCGCGAACACTGCCGACAGGATTAGTCCACCGATCAGATTACCGATCCAGACGACGGCGGTCAGCTTTACGGCCTCCGCGACGGTGATCGTCCGCTTTGCGAGACCGAAGCCGAGATACATCACATAGCCGGTGAACAGCTCGGCGCCCGCGAACACGGTCAGGATCAACCCGAGTCCGAAGGTCGCGCCCATTACCAGCGGGCGCACGCCCGGTTCGAGCCCCGACCCGGTGCTGAGCGCGAGGATCATCGCGATGCCGATATATGTACCCGCGAGGATCGCGCCGGCGAAAAACCCTGCCGGAGAGCGCCGAAGCGCCTCCGCCTTGGTTGCGGCAAGGGTAGCGTAGGTGTCGATCGTCGACGTGTAACCGGTGCTCATGCGTCAATTTTGCTTTTCTGGCCGACGATCCCCGCGCGCACCACGCCACGATCCGAACCCATGTCGGCCGCCGCGGGACGGACGGTCACCGGAATGGATTTATACGAGGGCGTGAAGCTTTGCGGATCGTGATCCTCGAGCGCGATCAACGGCTGCGTCTCGGGGTAATAGGATGCGACGCACCCGTCGGGCAGCGCATAGCGAACCAGCATCAGCTTCTGCACGACGCGATCGGGCCGCGCGAACTGAAGCGCGGTGGCGATATCGACGACGTCGCCCTCCTTATGCCCAAGCCGTGCCATGTCCCGCTCGTTCATGAACAGAATGTCGCGGCGTCCGAACACGCCGCGATAGCGATCGTCGAGGCTGTAGACAGTCGTGTTGTACTGGTCGTGCGCACGCAATGTCGTCAGTCGCAGGACGGTCGGATCGCCAACGGTCTCGTCCTCCTCGACGCCCTTGGCGACGATGAAGTTCGCCTTGCCGCTGTCCGTCTTCCACTCGCGCATCGCCGCCGAGTTCGGGAGGTGGAAACCACCCGGCTTGCGGATGCGTGCGTTGTAATCGGCAAACGCGGGGAACACCGCTTCGATCTTGTCGCGGATCAGGCTGTAGTCGCCGACATAGGCATCCCAGTCGATTGCGATCGGCGCGCGGCCCTTGGCAGCAAAGGTGGCCTTGGCGATCTCGCCGACGATCCAGATTTCCGACTTCACGTTCTCGCCCGGTGGCATGAGGAAGCCGCGCGAGGCGTGGACCATCGACATCGAATCCTCGACCGTTACCGACTGCTGGCCGGTCGCCTGCATGTCGAGTTCGGTCCGCCCCAGGCACGGCAACACGTAGGTCGCCTTCGCCATCAGCAACTGCGTGCGGTTAAGCTTTGTGGTGATGTGGACCGCGAGATCGAGGTTGCGGAAGCCCTCCGCGCAGGCCTGCGGATCGGACGAGGCGATTGCGAGATTGCCACCGAGGCAGACGATCGCCTTGGCCTTGCCGTCGCGCATCGCGGCGATGCTCTCGACCACCGAATGGCCGTGCTCGCGCGGTGGCTCGAAGCCGAATACGTCGCGCATGTTGTCGAGCAGCATCGGCATTGGCCGCTCGGTGATGCCGACGGTGCGGTCGCCCTGGACGTTGCTGTGGCCACGAAGCGGACAGATGCCCGCGCCGGGGCGGCCCATGTTGCCACGGAGAAGAAGCAGGTTGGCGATCTGCTGGACGTTGGTGGTGCCGGTGCGATGCTGGGTGACGCCCATGCCGTAGCAGCAGATAGCTGCCTTCGACTTCGAATAGGCGAACGCGACCTCTTCAAGATCACTACGCGAAAGCCCGCTGGAGCGTTCGATCTCCGCCCATTCGGTGGTCGCGAGGTCCGCGATATAATCGTCAAGCCCGGCGGTATGCTCGGCGATGAACGCGTGATCGAGCGCGCGTTCGCCGCCCGATACCTTGGCCGCCTCGTCGAGTGCGACCAGCGCCTTGGCGATGCCCTTCAGCGCCGCCGCGTCGCCGCCGACCTTCACCTGGTAATAGCTGCTGGCGATCGGGGTGGCCGACATCGTCGCCATCTCGACGACGGACTGCGGCGATTCGAAGCGTTCGAGCGAGCGTTCCTTGAGCGGGTTGAAGACGATGATCTTGCCGCCGCGCTTCGACACTTCGCGCAAGGTCGCCATCATCCGCGGATGGTTGGTGCCGGGATTGTGGCCGATCGACAGGATCAGGTCGGCGTGATCGAAATCCTCGAGGCTGACCGTGCCCTTGCCGATGCCGATCGACTTGGGCAGCCCGACCGAAGTCGCCTCGTGGCACATGTTCGAGCAATCGGGAAAGTTATTGGTGCCGTACAGCCGGACGAAGAGCTGGAACAGGAAGGCAGCTTCGTTCGAGCAGCGCCCCGAGGTGTAGAACTCCGACTGGTTTGGATCCGGCACGGCGGCGAGGCCAGCGCCAATCTCGCGCATTGCCTCGTCCCAACTCACGACCTCATAGTGATCGGTCGCGGCGTTGTAGCGGAGCGGCTCGGTAACGCGGCCCTGATCCTCGATCCAGTGATCGCTCTGCTTCCAGATGTCGGACACGCTATGCGCGGCGAAGAAATCAGCGCCGATCGTCTTGGCGGTAGATTCCCAGGCAACGGCCTTGGCCCCATTCTCACAGAATTCGAAGGAGGAGGTATGTTTCGGGTCGGGCCAGGCACAGCTGGGGCAATCGAAGCCGTCGGGCTGGTTCGACTTGAGCAACGTCTGGCCACCGCGCACGACGATCTGTTGCGCCTTCAGCGAAACGGCGACCGCTTTGAGCGCTCCCCATCCGCCGGCCGGACCCGTGTAATCGGCGATCCCATCAGGGCGTTTCTCACGCATATTCGTGTCTCCCGTAAGGTCAGGCCCACGCGGGCACCGAATACGCGACGCGACGGCTGACCGTTAACCCAGGGCAATAGAACGGCATTTTCCTATTGCGAAGACGAGTTTCCCGCACTCGGTGATCGGTTGCGTCTGTCTGCGGATAGCGGGCGGACGACGCATCACGCTAAGTCCGAAATGGTAGCGAAGGAGGGACTTGAACCCCCGACCCCAGGATTATGATTCCCGTGCTCTAACCAACTGAGCTACTTCGCCGTACCGTCCGTCAGGGAAGCGTTCTTCCCTGCGAGGCGCGGCCTATAGGAAGCGGTTTCGAGGCGGTCAAGCGAACATGTGCCGGGAAATCGCTTCCCACGGTCCGCCGCGGTACCACCACGCGCCTAGACCGGCGATTTCGACGTCCTTCGGGACAAAATCGCGTTGCAAATTGCCGAGCAAAAGCTTGGCAACTTGCGGGCTGACCTTGTTCTGGATCGTGACGTGCGGTCGCCAACCGCCGGCGTCCTGCGGGGTGAGCATGCCGGTGAACGCATCTGCGAGCCGCGCGCGGATGCCGACGAGCTCGGGGGACTCGATCCGGTAGGCGACACCGCGGCCGAGCGA
Organism: Sphingomonas faeni; assembly: GCF_030817315.1. NCBI lineage: Bacteria > Pseudomonadati > Pseudomonadota > Alphaproteobacteria > Sphingomonadales > Sphingomonadaceae > Sphingomonas > Sphingomonas faeni. The sequence continues at coordinate 1,584,989 of NZ_JAUSZF010000001.1, forward strand.
CATCAGTCCGCCGATCCGCGCCTGCGGGGCACGGATGCCACGCGTTTCCTGGTTGAGTCGGTGCTTGAGTTCGTCCAGTCCCGAGGGGGGCAGATGATGGAACAGCGTAAGATGCGCGTCGAGTTGATTGCGCTCGGGCCGAAAATGCTCGCGGCGCATGGCATCAAAGAACGCCGTGTCTCGCCGTCCGAACAGGGCGGTAACGATGATGGGGGCGGGTCCCGTATCGGTCACGTTCAAATCTCGATCTGGCTGCCGAGTTCGACGACGCGGTTGGTCGGCAGGCGAAAGAACTCCATCGCGCTTTCAGCGTTGCGCAGCATCCACGCGAACAGCTTTTCTCGCCACAGCATCATGCCCGGATTGTCCGAGGCGAGCAGCGTCTGGCGCGACAGGAAGAAGCTGGTGTCCATCATCTTGAAGTCCGCACCGCAAGTATGAACCTGCCGTAGTGCTGCGGGTACGTCCGCGTCTTCCATGAAGCCGTAGCGCAGGATAAGCCGGTGGAAGCCGTCGCCCAGTTCCTCGCGTACCGCACGATCGTGAGCAGGCCAGTAAGGCTGGCCGACGATCTTCACGGTCAGCAGGATAACGCGCTCGTGCAGCACCTTGTTATGCTTGAGGTTGTGGAGCAGCGCGTGCGGCACACCGTCCGCGGTCGAGGTCATGAACACGGCGGTCCCCGGCACCCGCGAGGCGGAACTGGCGGCCGACCCAATAAAGACTTTTATCGGCATCGCGGCCTCGCGCATCCGGTCGATCATCAACTGCCGCCCCTTCGACCAGGTCGTAAGGAAGGTGAAGATGATGAAGCCGACCAGCAGCGGGAACCAGCCGCCCGCTGGAACCTTGGTCAAGTTCGCCGCGAAATAGGCGCCATCGACGGTGAAGAAGATCGCCAGCAACGGGATCGCCGCGATCTTCGGCCAGTTCCAGAGGCGGAACAGCACGACGCCGAGCAGGCAAGTGTCGATGAACATCGCGCCGGTCACCGCGATTCCGTACGCGCTCGTCAGGTTCGACGAGGTGCGGAAGAACAGTACCAGCAGGATCACCATCACCATCAGCGCCCCGTTGACGAGCGGGATGTAGATCTGGCCGGCGGTCGAGGCGCTTGTGTGCTCGATCCGCAGGCGCGGGATAAAGCCGAGCTGGATCGCCTGCTGCGTCACCGAGAACGCACCAGAGATGACTGCCTGCGATGCAATCACCGCGGCCATCGTCGCGAGGATAACGAGCGGAAGCTGGAGGCTTTCGGGGGCAAGGTTGTAGAATGGGCTGACCAGCGCGGCCTGGCCATCACGGAACAGCAGTGCGCCCTGCCCCATATAGTTTAGGATCAGCGCGGGAAGCACGAAGAACAGCCAGGACAGGCCGATCGGCTTGCGCCCGAAATGCCCCATGTCAGCATACAGCGCCTCGGCACCGGTGACCGCGAGCACGACCGAGCCGAGCGCCAGGAACGCACGCTCCGGATCGATGATGAAGAACTCGACCGCGTAATGCGGCGATAGCGCCCAGAGCACGCCGGGGGTCTGGACGATGCTGAGGATACCGAGCACCGCGATGACGCTGAAATACACCAGCATGATCGGGCCGAAGACGAGGCCGATCCGCGCGGTGCCGCTCTTCTGCACCCAGAATAGCGCGATCAGGATGACGATCACGATCGGCAGCACCAAGCCGGCGAAGGCGGGTGCGGCGACGGCCAGGCCCTCGACCGCGGACAGCACCGAGACCGCGGGCGTGATCATGCTGTCGCCGTAGAACAAAGCGGTCGCGAACACGCCGAGCAGGATGATGCCCTTGCTCCAGCGCTTTGTTTTGGTCTTGCCCGAGACGAGCGCGAGCAAGGCGAGGCTACCGCCCTCGCCCTTGTTGTCGGCGCGCATGATGATGATGACGTATTTGACCGTCACGACGATCATCATCGACCAGAACATCAGGCTGATGACACCCATGATGTGCGCCGCGTCGAGCGCTAGCTTGTGGTGGCCGGCGAAGGTTTCGCGGAAGGCGTAGAGCGGGCTGGTGCCGATATCGCCGAAGACGATGCCGATCGCCCCGAAGGCGAGCTTCAGCATGCCGTCGGAATGGTGATGCCCCGTCTCGAGATCGAGATTGGCGGGTGGCACGGTCGAAGCCGCGGCGGTCTGATCGACGCTCACTGGACGGTGAATCGACCCGGAAGTGCAGCAATCATCATCGAATTTCCGATTTCACCCTGTGCCCCAATCGCGGCATTTAGCATGAGGGGTAGAGGGCGGCAACGGCGAGGCGACTAGCATGGATTAACCGGGATTGGTCGGGCCCTGCCGTTCTCCTGCGAACGCAGGAGCCCAGGGTAACGGGCGCTACCGTTGTTGGCCCTGAATTCCTGCATCCGCAGTAAAACGCTAACGGGTGACGACCTCGCGGATCACGAAATGCGAGGCGAGCCGCGTCACGCCCGGCAATTGCGATAACGTCTCGCGGTGGATGCGCTCGAACGTCTCGCCGTCGCGAATCTCGACATGGAGCATGTAATCCGCCTCGCCGCTCATCAGGAAACATTGCACGACCTGCGGGCAGTCGACGATCTCCGTCTCGAACGCCGCCATCGTCTCCTTCCGCTGATCCCGGAGCGTAACGTTGACGAGGACGATGCTCGGGTCCCCGCGTGCCGCGCGGGACAAGACGGCGCGGTAGCCGGTGATCGCGCCGCTCTCCCGCAGTTGAGCGACCCGTCGATGCGCGGCACTTGCTGACAGGCCAACCGCGTCGCCGAGTTCGGCGCTGGTCAGGTCGGAATTGGCAGCGAGCAGGTCTAGAATCCTGCGTTCGATCGTAACGCTCAAGATTTTCTCGTTTTGACAGCGATGGATGCACGTATCTTGCAAACGCGCTATCGTATCGAAACGAGTTTGCGAACCCTTCCCGTCCAAGGCGCGCTACTATCGCGCAAACGATAATGGAGTGGAATCAATGCGCGTCGGTGTCCCCAAGGAAATCAAGAACCACGAATATCGCGTCGGCCTGACCCCGCCGTCGGTCGCCGAACTGGTCGCGGCCGGTCACGAGGTCGTCGTCGAGACGCAGGCCGGCTCCGGCATCGATTTCGAGGACCAGGACTATTTCGACGCGGGCGCGACGATCCTGCCGACCGCCGCCGCGGTGTTCGCCGGCGCCGACATGATCGTGAAGGTCAAGGAGCCGCAGCCAGGCGAAATCGCGATGCTCGAACCGCGCCACCTGCTGTTCACCTACCTCCACCTTGCCGCCGACAAGCCGCAGGCCGAGGGACTGATGAAGTCCGGCGCGACCTGCATCGCCTACGAGACCGTCACCGACAATCGCCGCGGGCTGCCGTTGCTGAAGCCGATGTCCGAGGTCGCGGGCCGCATGTCCGTGCAGGTCGGCGCTCATTATCTCGAGAAGGAGCAGGGCGGACGTGGCGTCCTGCTCGGCGGCGTTCCCGGCGTTGCCCCAGCCAAGGTCGCGATCCTCGGCGGCGGCGTCTCGGGCGTCAACGCCGCGCAGATGGCGGTCGGCATGCGCGCCGACGTGACGATCTACGACATCTCGAACGATCGGCTAGCCGAACTCGACATGTTCTTCTCCAGCCAGATCAAGACGGCGTACGCGTCGAAGGCGGCGATCGCGGCGGCGGTGAAGAACGCCCACCTTGTGATCGGCGCGGTGCTGGTCCCAGGTGCCGCTGCACCCAAGCTCGTCACGCGCGAGATGCTGAAGACGATGAAGCGTGGTTCGGTGCTGGTCGACATCGCGATCGATCAGGGCGGATGCTTCGAAACGAGCCATGCCACCACGCACGAGGATCCGGTGTTCGAGGTCGATGGCGTGATCCATTACTGCGTCGCCAACATGCCGGGCGCGGTCGCGCGGACTTCCGCGTTCGCGCTTAACAATGCCACGCTTCCGTTCGCACTGAAGCTCGCCAACCTGGGTGCCGAGGCCGCGATGAAGGCCGATCCGCACCTCGCCAACGGGCTCAACGTCTACAAGGGCAAGATCGCGTACAAGGCGGTCGCCGATGATCTAGGTTTACCGTACGAAGCTTGGGCCGGCTGACAGGGAACGGATACGGAACATGGGTGTTGGACAGGAGAAAGGAATTTCCAATGTCCGACACCCCAAACCCCAAGTCCGAACCGTTCTCGAACGCCGAGAAGGATCCAGACGACTGGACCACCGGCGATGAGAAGATGACCGGTGCACAGGCGAGCTACCTGAAGACGCTGTCCGAAGAAGCGCACGAGGAATTCGACGAGACGCTGACCAAAGCGGATGCGTCGAAGAAGATAGACGAACTGCAGTCTAAGACCGGCCGCGGGCAGTAAGCCCGTTAACCCGTCATCCTGGGTTTGGCCCAGGGTGGCGGAATTATTTTTGGCCTGCGTTCGACGTATCCTGCATAGCCAGAAAGCGATCCAGCAAAGCGAGCCGCGTGGCAATCTCACCGCGGTACGAAATGTCAGCCGGCGTCAGCGCCAACGCCTTCGCCCAATACGGCCGAGCCGTCGCGAACTCTCCCGCCCGCACATACGCCAGCCCCAGGAAGAACGGTGGTGCCGGATGCTTCGGCGCCAACCGACTCGCTTGTTGGAAAGCAAACAGGGCCGGCGGCGAAACCTGATTGCCGTCATGCGCTGCCAGTGCATTGGCAAGCCCTGTCCACAGCACCAGACTCTTCGGCGCGATTCGGATCCCGCCGAGCAAAACCTGCACCGCCGCACGCCGGTCACCGATCCGCGTCATTGCGTCCGCTGCGACCAGATACGCCGCCGCACCCGTATACCGTTCGAGCATCTGGTCGCGCAGTTCGAGCATCGCGTCATCGTCCGGCGTCGGTACCAGTCCGGTCGATACCGCATCACCGGCAAGCCCCGGCTGCCCCTGCCACGCATATCCCGCCGCACCGAGCATCAGCGCGGCCGCAACCATCGTCCACAGAACGCGGTTCACCTTCAGCACCGCAAGCAGCGCGAACGCCACCGCCCCGATCACGCCGAGCCATACATATCCCATCAGCGCACCCTCCGCCGAAAGCTCGACCGCGCGATCCAGCCGCCGATCACGAGTAGCAGGATCGGCGCGAGCCACAGCGGCCAAGTCAGCCCAGATAGAGGCGGGTCGTAGGTCACGTAATCACCATAGCGCGCGATCAGCCAGTCGCGGATCGACGCCGGTGTCTCCCCCCGCTCGATCCGCTCGCGGACGAGTGCACGCATGTCTGCCGCCATGTCCGCATCGCTGTCGGCGATCGACTGGCCTTGGCAGACGAGGCAGCGCAAGGTTTCCATCAGCGCGCGAGCCGAAGCTTCCTTGGCAGGGTCGGCAAGTTGGACGTTGGCATAATGGGCTGGTGGCGTGACCGGCTGGGCGACGGCTGGCGCAATACAGAGCAACAGCGCCACAAGAACCTCCCCTCCCGCTCGCGGGAGAGGTCGGAGGAGGGCATGACGCGGGCGCGCGCTTGGCAAGGGACAAGAAGCCCCTCCCCTAACCCCACCCGCAGGCGGAAGGGGAATTAGCTTACGCCCCCTCACCGTGCGTCCTTCACGGCTTGCACGATCTCCGCCACATTCTCAGGCCGGATATCGCCGATGATCTGCTTCACGACGATCCCACGGCCGTCGATCACGAATGTCTCCGGCACGCCCGAAGAACCTAACGCCAGTTGGACTTGGCTAGCCCTGTCGCTGCCGATGCGCTCGTACGGATCGCCGTTACGGCGCAGGAACCCAGCAATAGCCGGCGCGGTGTCGCGGATCGCGATCGCATCGATCGGCACGCCCATCGCCTTCAATCGCATCAATTGCGGCGCCTCGGCGATGCACGGAATGCACCAGCTCGCAAACACGTTGAGCAACCGCGGCTTACCCTGCCGGAACGACGCGCTGGTCAGGCCCGGCTTGCCGGGGATCATCGCCGGCAGTGCGAAATCGGGGAGCGGCTTGCCGACCATCGCCGACCGAACCACCTTCTCGGCAGGCCGGAACAGCCCGCTCGCCACCACCGCAAACAGCAGTGCGAAGATCGCCAGCGGCGCCCAGAGTGCGAACCGCTTCATGCCCAGTACGCCCGTATCGCCGCCCGCCGCTCGCGCCGCACCCGGCCGAGCAGCGACAGCATCCCACCCAGCGCAATCAGCACACCGCCGAACCAGATCAGCGTCACGAACGGCTTCCACCACAGCCGAAGCTGCCACCGCCCCTGCCCATCCGGCTGGCCGAGCACGGTGTAGAGTTGACCGTCGAGTACCGTCAGGATCGCGGACTCGTTGGTGCTGGTCGGCGGGTTCGCGAAAAAGCGGAGCTGCGGGCGCAGGATGCTCGTGCTGTCCCCACGCGTTGCGGTCAGCCGTGCTTCGAGCGCCGACCAGTTCTCGCCAATCACCGGCGAGATGCCGTCGAGGGTCACCGTGTAGGGTCCAACGCGTGCCGGTTCACCGGCACGCACCGCGAACAGCGTCTCCTTGGTAAAGGCGCTGTCCGACGCCATCCTCAGCGAGGCTGACTGCGATACCGAGATGCGCGATGACCATGCCGTAGGTGAACAGCGGCGTTCGCTTGAGGTTGCGCTTCCACAAGGGAGCGACACTGGCGATGGCTAGACCGGCGGCCAGCGACAGCCCTGCCCAGGGGAGCCAACCCGGCCACACGATCAACAGCGCAAGCGCCGCCGCTACCGTCGCGCCGATCGGCAGCATGATGCGCCGGAGCACTGCCTTCGCATCGTCACGCCGCCAGCGCAGCAAAGGCCCGACCGCCATCACCGCGACCAGCAGCAACGCGATCGGGCCCGCTGCCTTATTGAAGAACGGAGGGCCCACCGACAGTTGGACGTCGAAGCTTGCCGCGACGATCGGGTACAGCGTGCCGATCAGGACGATGCCGAGGATCACCGACAACAGCAGGTTGTTCGCGACCAGCCCGCCCTCGCGGCTGACCGGATCGAAGGTCGTGCCAGCGCGCACGGTGCCGATCCGCGCGGCGAACAGCGCCAGCGCGCCGCCGATGTAGATCGCGAGCAGCGCTAGGATAAACGCGCCGCGCTCCGGATCGACAGCGAAGGCATGGACGCTCGTCAGGATGCCCGAGCGCACCAAAAACGTGCCGATCATCGACATCGAGAACGCGACGACCGCTAGCATGATCGTCCACGCGCGCAGGCCGTCGCGCGTCGCTAGCACCGTCACCGAATGAAGCAGCGCAGTCGCGGCAAGCCATGGCATCAGCGAAGCGTTCTCGACCGGGTCCCAAAACCACCAGCCGCCCCAGCCGAGCTCGTAATACGCCCAATACGATCCGGCGGTGATCCCGAGCGTCAGGAATATCCACGCGATCAATACCCAGGGCCGCATCGCCTTGGCGAACGCCGGCCCGACATCGCGCGTGACCAGTGCACCAACGGCAAACGAAAAGGCGACCGAGAGGCCGACATACCCCGTGTAGAGCGTTGGCGGATGGAACGCCAAGCCCGGGTCCTGCAACAGCGGGTTGAGCCCGAGGCCGTCGGGCGCTGCGGGATTGAGCCGCGCGAACGGGTTCGAGGAGAACAGCAGGAACGCGTAGAAGCCGAGTGCGATCGTCGCCTGTGCGCCCAAGGTCGCGGTCAGCGTGCGTTCGGGTAGCGAGCGTTCGAAGATCGCCACCGCGCCACCGGCGAGCCCGAGGATCGTGACCCAGAGCAGCATTGAGCCTTCGTGATTCCCCCATGCGCCAGCGAACTTGTAGAGCCACGGCTTGGCGGAATGACTGTTCTCGACGACCAGCTTCACCGACATGTCGGAGTGGAGGAACAGCTCGATCAGGAGCGCCATCGCCAGCAGCGCCAGCAGCCCCTGGACGATCGCCACAGGTCGTACGGCCGCCGCCACATCATCACGCCCGCCCGCGATAGCGATCGCCGCCATGACCAACTGCAACGCCGCCAGCGCGCCTGCGAACCACAGCGCGGCGAGACCTGCCTCTGCGATCACTGCTTGGCGTCCGGTTCGAGCGTCTTGGTCTCGTGCATCTTGCCGGCCATTTCCGGCGGCATGTACTTTTCGTCGTGCTTGGCGAGCAAATTCGACGCGGCGAAGCTGCCGTTGGGCTGGAACTGGCCCTCGGCGACGACGCCCGATTTCTCGCGGAACAGGTCGGGGACGATCCCCGCGAAGACGACCGGGGTGGTCGCCCGTCCATCGGTGACGATGAAATGCACGGTGATGCCGTCCGTAGCGCGCTTTACCGACCCACCTTCGACCATCCCGCCGAGCCGTACCGCGCGACCGAGCGGAAGCCCGTCGCGGCGAACGTCGGAAGGCGCGTAAAAGAACGCCGCCTGATCCTTCAATGCGGACAGCGCGAGCAGACCCGCGACGACGACCGCACCCAGCGCCAGGAGCGCGAGCGTCAGGCGTTGATGCTTGGCCTTCATCGCTCGGCTTTCCGCATCGCGAGATAGCTCAGCAATGCGGCGATCGCACCGCCCCCCAGCGTCACGACATAAGCGGCGGTCACGAATGGCCAGGGATTCATGCGCGGGCCATCCTGCGCATACGGGCTTCGGTCTTCGTTATGGCGAGCATCGTCCGCATCCGCATCAAGACGATCCCGGCGAACACGAACGTGAACCCGGCCAGCATGATCGGCAGCGGCCACAGGATCGAGCCATCGATCGTCGATTGCGTGAGGCCAATGCTCGGCCCCTGGTGCAGCGTGTTCCACCACACCACCGAATAGCGTATGATCGGCAACAGCACCGATCCGGCGATCCCGTACAGCGCAGGCACGCGACCGTCGCCGCCACGGTCAGCATCGGCCTTCGCCAGCGCCATGTAGCCGAGATAGACGAAGAACAGCAGCAGCATCGATGTCAGTCGGCCGTCCCATTGCCACCAAGTTCCCCAGGTCGGCCGCCCCCAGATCGAGCCGGTCATTAGGCACAACGCGGCGAACACCGCCCCCGGCAGCGCGATCGCGCGCGCCGCCACGCTGGCGAGCGGGTGGCGCCAGACGAGGAACATGATGCTGGAGATCGCGATCCCGCTCCACCCGCCCATGCCGAGCCAAGCGGCAGGCACGTGGATGTAGAGGATACGAACCGTCTCGCCCTGGAGGTAATCCGGCGGGGTTTGCGTCAGGCCCGCCCAGCAGCCCAGCACGATCAGCGCGACGCCGGCCCAGAAAAGCGCTGGCGTCAACGGCTTGGCGATCTTCAGGAAGCGCGCGGGGTTTGCGAAGGCGTGTAGGGTGGCCACTGGGACACCCATTATGGCAAGTCATCGCGGACTTAAAGCCCCTCTCCCGCCGGGGAGAGGGAGGGACCCGCCGCACTTGCGGTGGGAGGGTGAGGGGAAGTGAGGCTGGGATCGCCCCAACCACCCTCATCCGGCAATTCATGCCACCTTCTCCCCGCCGGGGAGAAGGATGTCAGCGGCCGATCAGACGCTTTGCGATCGAATCTGCGACATCCGACGCCGGCTCGCCCGAACGGTCGCTTTCGTCCCAAACCTGGATAAGCCGCTCCGGGATCCGCGCGATCCGCGCCTTAACCTCGGCCTCGTCACCCTGCCCGAGATATTCGAGCCCGACATTGATGATCCCGCCCGCGTTGATGACGTAGTCCGGCGCATACAGGATACCGCGTGCATGAAGCCGCGCGCCGTCCTCGCGCACGCTCAGCTGGTTGTTCGCACCGCCCGCAACGACCTTCGCCTTCAACGCCGCGATCGACATCTCGGTCAGGATAGCACCCAGCGCGTTCGGGCTGAATATATCCGCCTCGGTCGTCAGGATCGCCTCGGCCGCTACCGCCGTCGCGCCGAGTTCACCGGCGAGCTTCTGCGCACGGCCCTCGTCGACATCCGCCAGCGTCAGCACAGCGCCGTCCTTCGCCAGCAACCGCGCAAGCCCGCCGCCGACCGAGCCGACACCCTGGATCGCGACGCGCACGCCCTTCATGTCGGTCGCACCGAGACCGCGAGCCGCCGCCGCCTTCACGCCCAGATAGATGCCGAGCGCAGTGTACGGCCCGGGATCGCCACCCGCAGCGCCGCTCGCGACCGGCAGGCCGGACACGTAGCGCGTCTGCGTGGCGATCACCTTCATCCGCTCTTCGGACATGCCGACGTCTTCCGCCGTCACATAGCGTCCACCGAGCGAATCGACCGCGCGACCGAACGCTTCGAGCTGTGCCGTCGTGATGACGTCGCCTGGCTTCGCCGCAAGGACCACGCCCTTGCCACCGCCAAGCTCCAGGCCCGCCATCGCATTCTTGAAGCTCATGCCGCGCGACAGGCGCAGCGCATCGGTCACTGCGCGCCCGTTATCGGCGTAATGCCAGAACCGCGTGCCGCCAGCCGCCGGCCCGAGCTTGGTCGAATGCAGCGCAATTACCGCGCGCAGGCCCGATTCGGGATCGGTGAAGGCATGTACGCCCTCGTGGTCGTCGAAATCGGGAAGGTCCCAAACCGCTGTCATCGCCGGCTCCTGAGGAGGAATAAAATTACCGGGAGGCGAAATATTATTTTCCGGCCGGTTTTACCAGCCCAAAGCGCCCTCATTGCGGGGGCTTACGAAAATAAGGGAAAATGGGGCGACCGACGGGACTTGAACCCGCAACATCCGGCATCACAAGCCGACGCTCTAACCAATTGAACTACGACCGCCGCGTAGGCGTCGCCCCCTAGCGGGGGTCAGCGCCTTCCGTCAACCGCCGACTTGCAAAAAACCTGTCAAAAACGTCCTTCGATGGCGAGTTGATACCCGTTCGGCCCACGCACGAAGCCGGCCTGTTCGAGCTTCTGGACCGCCAGCGGATCGGACGGACTCAGCGACAATTCCGCGCGATAGGTTCCCGCCCCTTCGATCCTGAGCGCGATGCTCTCGGTCCCGGCCTGGCTCGCCAACGGGAGAAGCAACGCGGTACCATCGCAGCGCGCGGTGCCGCTGACCGACTGCGGCAAGGTGATCCCGCCGACGTCGCCCGCCAGCGTCGCCCGGACGCGCCCCTCGGCAGCCTCGCACTGGCCGTCGCGGAAGCGGACCGACACGTCGTCGAGATCGAGCGCGGTAACGGGCACCGGTGCGAACAGCCGCCCCGTCGCGACGGTAGCGGTCATGTGATCGACGCCGAAGCCGTGGCGACTAACGCTTGCCGAACCGCGCAACGGTTTGGCGGACACCGATTCGGGACCGGTAAAGACGATCGTCGCGCGGCCGACCAGCAACGGCAGCGGCGACAACCGCGCGTGAAGGTTCCCAAGCGCTAGATCGCCGAACCGCGCCTCGGTCAGCGTCGCGCCCCAGATCGTCCCCGACACGCGCCGCGCGACCAGCCCCTCGTCGCCGACCCCGACCCAGCCGAGCACCGCACGCATCGGCAGGAACACGATCAACGCGATCAACAGCATCCCGCCGAACAGCGCGGCGGGGCCGGTGCGTAGCCGTATCCGCCTCATGCCGCGCGCGCCTTCAACGTGAGCGCGACAGCGACGGTCTTGTCACCCTTGTCGGTCATCGCCACCGAATCGACGAGGATGCCGAGCCGTTCGAGCCGCGCCAGCCACGCGGTTAGCGCTGCAGGGCGCGCGGATTGGATACCGACCCGAACCCGGCTCGCCCCATCCTGATCGAGCGAGGCGAGCGCGAACCCGGCCTGGTCTGCCTCGGCGCGCACGACGTCGGCCAGCGTACCGGTCAACGGCGTCGCGCGCGCCCGCTGGATATCGCGCAACGTCGCGACCTGCGCTCGCGTCTCGCCGAGCCGCGTAACGGCGTCGGCATGACGCTCGCGGGCGCTCGACAGGCCATCGCCGACCGGGCGTATGATCACGGCCCACAGCAACGTCAGCACCGCGAGCGCAGCCATTGCGAGCAGCAGCCGCCGCTCCCTGAGCGAGCGCCCTTCGAACCACGTCTTCAGTCCGGTCATCGTCCGCTCTCCGGGCTGATCGTTAGTTCACCCGTCACGCGACCGGCCGCCGCCTGGAACACGCCCGCGCGGACCGAAAAGCCTGCGTCTTCGAGCGCCCGCTTCAGGTCGGTCGCCAGCGCTTCGCGCTCAACCGCCACCGACAGGCGCAGGTCGCCGTTCGCCTGGAAATCGAGCGCGGTGACTTCGGTGCCCGGCGTCGCGCGTATCGCCGCGAATACTGCCGCAGTCGTGTTGGTGAACCCGAGCCCCGGCCCCCGCACGCGCGACAGGCGCTCGTCGAGCTGCCGATCCGCGTCGACCACCGTCTCGCCGCGCGGCAGGCCGGTTACCGCCACGGTGTTCGCCTCAGCTTCCAGAGCGTCGGCACCGAAGCTGTATTTGGCGATACGGACCAGCGAGATCGCCAACGTCACCGCCAGGATCGTCAGCGACAACAGTGCCAGTCGCCGGATCAGCCCCCAGTCGATCGCGAACCGTCGCCGTCGTGCGAATGGTCCCTGCCGCAGATCGAGAGGCGGTGACGCAACCGCAGCAACGATGGCGGCCTCCAATGTCTCACGGCCAGTGGTAGTCGGCGCGCTGCCGCCGGTTACCAACTCGGTCAGCCGTGCCTCGTCGGCAAATCCGCTCGACGTGCCGCGCACCACGCCGCTGCCGGCGAGTTCAGCACGCGCATATCCTTCATCAGGCCGTGGCAGGAGCATCGGCGCGGGAATGACCGAGACGGGATCGACACCCGCCTCGGCGAGCATTCGCAGCCAGTCGCGCATCGTCGCGGCGCCGACGACACCAATCGGCCTGTCGCTCGCGCCTTCGTCCCCGACCGCGACATGCAGTTCGGCAAGCGGCGACGCGCTCGCCTCACTGGCGAGGATCCGCGCGGCCGCCGTCGCCTGCGCCGCCGATCGCGACGGCAGTTCCGCCCAGTGCAGCGTCACCGCATCGGCGGGCGCCACGGCGATCGTCTCGTCGTCGATCGCATCGGGGATACCCTCCCCCTCCCCGACCACGCGCGCATCGACGACGCGCATCCAGCGATATCCGGTCTCGCCGGCAGGGAGGAACAGTAAGGTCGTCATGATGGCTCGCCCCATTGCCGCGATACGAGCTGCGCGGGAAGTCGGTTCGCGTCGATCAGCGCACGTTCCTGCATTTGCGTAGTGCCTAGCGTCACGTCGATATCGAGCGTGAACCATGTCGACAGCATCTGCGCATCGACTCCAGGCGCTATATTCGCCGCACCTAGCAGCGACGCACCCTTCTGCAACTCGTCGATGGTCGCATAACCCTGCACCGGTCGCCGCAGCAGCAATTGCTGCGCGCCCCCGACCGACAGCGTATCGGGATACATCATCGCCAACAGCACGCTCTGTTCGGGCAGCAGCGTGTTGACGTTGATCGGCGAAGGCCTGGCGAATGGCAACGTGCAGATCCACGGCCGGATCTTCGCGTAGATATCCGGCGTCATCCCGGCGATGGCGCGCAGTTCGCTGGGGTCGCTCATCAGCGTGCTGGCCGTGCGATACGCTGGATCGCGACCGAGATACGCGCCGTCCTCGGCCCCCATCGGCTGCTGGTCCTGATCGCTGTCGATCCAGTCCGTCGTGCCCGCCGCGACCTGTTCCGCGACCTGCGCCGGCACGTCGAGCAGCCGCATCAGGCGGACGAACTGCGGTCGCACGTCGCCGCGCGCGACGTACACGCCCGGCGTGGTCATGCCGACCAGCGAGTTCAGGTTGAAACAGTTCGCGCCGTCACGGACGCGCGCGGTCGCGAAGCCACCGGGGACCGGCAGGCCGAACGGCGTATTGCTCCAGCCGCCAGCCAGCGTGACCTGCTTGGGTTTTGACGCGAGTAAGTTCGAGACGCGGGTCAGCGCCATCGTCTCCGCCGCGAGTGCATAGGCGCGCGCCTGCTCGCCGGTCGCGGCGTTGCTCGCAAGCCGTGTCGACAGCCGCAGTTTCTCCAGCGCCGCGCCCGCCATCACCGCGATGATCGCGACGAGCATCAGCACGGTGAGCAACGCCGCACCCCGTTCTTGCCCACGTCGAATACCCGGATCAGGTGCGCGCACCGGGCGTCTCCTGTCCAGGAGGTGTGGCGGCCGGTGGGGTCGTGGCGGTACCAGTTCCATCAGATGGCGCCGGGACGTAACTGGTACCGATAAGGAACATCTGACGAAACTGCGTCCCATCGTCGCGCTGGACGGTCAGTTCAATCGCGTCGGGCAACGGCCTGCCGCTCGCGCCATCCCAGCGATCGCTCCAGGCACCCGCGATGCGATAGCGCAGTCCGACCTGGCGGACTTTGGTGAGCAACGCGGCGGGCGGCAGCGGCTGCGCGCCGTCGACCATCGGATAGGCGATCCGCTGGAGCGTGCCGCCGTCGACGCGGTAAGCGACCTTCTGCATGCTGGACCGCGCCGCGCCGTCGATGTTGCTCCACCCTGCACGGACGAGTCGCAGCATCGGCGTGACGCCCGACCCGCTCTCGCCGACGAACGCGGGAATGCTGGTGCCGGCCTCATCGCGGCTGGTGCGGTTCGACGCTTGGGCGAGATCGGCCGATAGGATCGACATCGTCCGGGTCAGCGCGCTGATGTCGTCGAGCTTCGCGGCGGTCGAGCTCTGCGCCTTCACGCTGAACGACAGGATCGCGACACCCGTCGCTGCGATCATGCCGAAGATCATCAGCGACACCATCACTTCGATAAGCGTGAAACCGGCTTCCGTGCTTTCCTGCCGTTCCACGGCGACGGCCGGGGCCCAGTTGGGGGACATAGGTGTTCGCTTGCTAGGCTTACCCAGCTGGGCCCCGACCTTCGCCGTGGAACGAAGCACCCTCACATCACCATCCGCGGCGCGGGTCGCACCATGGTCAGGCGGCCGAGTTGCGTGCCGGTCCGGTCGGCGACGGCCACGTCGATCCGCAACACGCTCGATCCCCCGAGCGCACTGACCTGCCGCGTCCACGTCCACGCTTGCCCGCCGTTCGTCTCGACACCCGTGACGCGGCCTGCCGTCGGTGGCTGCGCGCTGGTGACCGCGTCGATCGCCACGTTGCGAGCGACCATCTGCGCGACCAGCGTTTCGTCGAGGATCGACGCGCCGCGTATCGTCGCGCTCTCCAAACGCACGAGCGCCATCGCCGCGAGGCTGAAGACTGCCAGCGCGACCATGATCTCTATTAGGGTGAAGCCGCGCTCAGCCCGCATCGGCTCTTACGCTGCCGTCGGCGTCGATGTGGATCGTCGCCGCCACCCCGCCACGATCGAGCCGGATCTCTGCCGGCCGATCAACGAGGCCGGTCGGGTCGAACGTCACGCGCAGGCGGCCGCTGGTGTCGCCGATGCTGGCCCTGGTCCCGTCGTTCCAGCGTTCGACGCGCATCGGTTTCTCCGCGATCGGGGTCCAGCCGCCGGCCATGCGCCGATCGAACCCGTAGCCGCCGCCGGAGATCCAGACACTCACCGGACGCGCCTCGACAATCGCCGAATCGTGCGCGGCGCGGGCGCGCAACGCGAAGCGCGTCGCCTCGTCGAGCACACGGCCACGCGGGTCCGGCATGACAAGCACGGCCACGGCCGATGCGAGACCGATGATCGTGACGACGACCATCAGCTCGACCAACGTGAAACCGCCTTCGCGCTTATTGCCAGCTGCCGATATCGGCATCGATCCCCTCGCCGCCTTCCTTACCGTCCGCACCGAAGGTCCAGACGTCGGCCTCACCGTGCGTGCCAGGCGAGGCATAGAGATACGGGCGACCCCAGGGATCGTTCGGCAACTTCTTCAGATACCCGCCACGCTGATAGCGCGAGGGATCGGTCAGGCCGGCGGGTGCGGTGACGAGCGCGTTCAGTCCCTGCGTGGTGTTGGGGAAGGTCATGTTCTGGAGCTTGTAGAGTTCCAGCCCGCCCTCGATCTGCGCGATGTCGGCCTTCGCCTTCTGGATCCGCGCGGTGTCGCCCGAGGGCAACACGTTGAGCGCGACGATCGTCGCGAGCAGGCCGATGATCACGATCACGACCATGAGCTCGACGAGGGTAAAGCCTGCCTCGCGGCGACGTTTCTTCAGTTCGGGACGCATACGAAACCTCATTGTCCGGCCAGCGTGTTGAGCTGGAGGATCGGGAGCAGGATGGATAGCACGATCGTCGCGACGATTCCGCCCATCACGACGATGATCAGCGGCTCGAGCAACGAGAGTGCGGTGGCGGTAAAGCGGTCGAATTCGCGTTCGAGATAGTCGGCGGCGCGCTCCAGCATTTCGTCGAGACGGCCTGCTGCCTCACCCGACGCTGCGAGATACGTCAGCAACGGGGGGAAGACGCCCGCCCGGCGCATCGCGGCGGAAAGCGATCCACCACCGCGGATCGCATCGACGATCTGGTCCGATGCCTGGCGGAGCCGACGGTTGTGGATCGTGCTGGCGGTGAGATTGAGACCATCGAGCAGCGGCAGGCGGCTAGCGACCATCGTGCCGAGCGTACGCGCCATCCGGGCAGCATGGAGATCGCGCAGGAGGCGCCCGAGCATCGGAATGCGGAGCAGCCAGCTGTCGAAGGCGAGGCGGAAGGTGGGGTCCTTGAGGGCGCGCCACAAAAGTAGGTTAGACAGGGTTAGGCCAAGAACGATCACCCACCAATAGCCGACCAGGAAGGCCGAGAAGGCCATCACCATCCGCGTAAGTAACGGTAATTGCTGGCCAACTGTATCGAATTGCTCGACCACCTGGGGCACAACGAACATCATCAGCGCGGTCACGACGCCGAGCGCGACGAGCGCGAGGATAGAGGGATAGGCCAGCGCGGTGATGAGCTTGCCGCGGATTTCAGCCTGGCGTTCGAGCAGGGCCGCAAGGCGATCGAGAATGGTCGGGAGCGAGCCCGAACTTTCACCGGCGGAGACCATGGCGCGGTAAAGCGGCGGGAAACTCTTCGGCTCGCGCGCCATCGCGTCGGCGAGCCTCCGGCCTTCGACGACGCCGGCATGGACGTGCTGGACGATCGTGCGGACGCTGTCCTGTTCGGTCTGGCGGGTGATCGTGCGGAGGGATTCCTCCAGCGGAGAAACGCGGTTCAAGGTCGCGAGCTGGCGCGTGAAGAGCGTGAGATTCTTGCCCGACATCTTCGGCGTACCGAGCTGGAGGCCGAAGAGCGGGCGGCCCTTCGTTGCCTGAGGCGGCGCGCCGGGGGTGATCTTCACGACGTAGAATTTGCGCGCGTCGAGGGTGGCGCGCGCGACGTCCATGTCGGGCGCAGCGACATGGCCGCGGCGTTCGGCGCCCTTCGTGTCGATCGCGATGTAGTCGAAATCAGCCACGACGTGCCCCCCTCCCTGAAAGGGAGGGGTTGGGGGTGGGTCGGTTTGTTAGGCGGAAGGCGGTGGCCCGAGCCGGCCGACCCACCCCCGGCCCCTCCCTTTCAGGGAGGGGGGCAGAAGGGTTACGCATTGGCCACCTCTTCCACGACTTCGGACGTGTCGCGGCGGGATACTCGGACGGCTTCTTCTGCCGTGGTCTGGCCGGACAGGACTAGGTCGCGCGCGGACTGTGCCAGGTTCGGAGACTTCGCAAAGGCGTGCGCGGTAATCTCCGATTCGTGGCCGTCGGTGTTGATCAGACGACGGATGGTGTCGTCGATGCGGACGGCTTCGAACACACCGATGCGCCCCTTGTAGCCAGTCTGGTTGCAGTCCTCGCAGCCTTGCGCGACGTAAATGACCGCGTCTGGCGCAATCCCGAGCAGGGGCGCAACGGTGTCCGATGCGGGCACGGCCTTGCGACAGGTCGGACAAAGCCGCCGCACCAGCCGCTGCGCAATCACCGCGCGCAACGTCGAGGCCAGCAGGAAGCTCTCGACCTTCATGTCGCGCATGCGGGTGATCGCGCCGATCGCGTCGTTGGTGTGGACGGTCGACAGCACGAGATGGCCGGTGAGCGATGCCTGCACCGCGATCTCGGCAGTCTCGCGGTCGCGGATTTCGCCGACCATCACGACATCGGGATCCTGGCGAAGGATCGCGCGCAGGCCCGCCGCGAAGGTCAGGCCGACCTTCGGGTTCACCTGCGTCTGACCGACGCCGTCGACGGCGTACTCGACCGGGTCCTCGACCGTCAGGATGTTGCGGCTGCCGTCGTTGAGCAGGCGTAGCGCGGCATAGAGCGAGGTGGTCTTGCCCGAACCAGTCGGGCCGGTGACGAGGATGATGCCGTTGGGCTCGCTCAGCGCCTCGTTCAGCAGCGCGAACAGCGAGGGCGGCAGTCCGAGCGCCTCCAGGTCGATGCCGGCGTTTTCCTTGTCGAGGATACGCAGCACCACGCGCTCGCCCGCCCGCGATGGCAACGTCGAGACACGGACGTCGAGCAGTTTGCCGCCCAGCGTCAGGCCCATGCGGCCGTCCTGCGGCACGCGGCGCTCGGCGATGTCGAGGCGCGCCATCACCTTGATGCGGCTGACGACGACCGGCGCGACGTTGGGCGGCATGCGCAACGTCTCGCGCAGCACGCCGTCGATCCGCATACGGACGACGAGGCCGGTCTCATACGGCTCGATGTGGATGTCCGACACGCCGTTGCGCGCGGCGTCGGCGATGATGCCGTTGATCAGGCGGATCGCGGGCGCATCGTCGGCGGTGTCGAGCAGATCCTCCGCGGTCGGCATGTCGCCCGCGAGCAGGTCGAGTTCGTCGCCCATGCCAACCGCAGCGAGCGCGTTGGCCTGGCCGTCCATCGCGTAGACGTTCGACAGGAGGCGGTCGAAGGCGATCTGTTCGACGAAGGTCACGTCGAACGGGCGGGCGAGATAGCGGCGAAGTTCCAGCAGGACTTTCGGGTCTGCGCCGGCGCGCATGGCGATCGTGAGGTGCGAGTCGGTGTCGGTGTGGTCGACGACGACGCCGAACTTTCTGGCAAAGGCGTAGGGGATGGTGATCTGGGGAAGGTCGATCTCGCCAGCGCTGGAGGAGACCACATCGCTTCCCCCCTCCCGCAAGCGGGAGGGGCCGGGGGTGGGCTCGCGCTCTCCGTCAGCGATACCGATGAAGGAGGTCGGGCGCCCACCCCCGGCCCCTCCCGCTTGCGGGAGGGGGGAAGGAAGAGCGTCGATCTCGTGGCCTTCGCGAATGATCATTTCTTCGGCCGCACGACCATCGTCGAGGTGCGCACCGGCACAGCGACGCGGGGGTCCTCGATGTTACCGGGGATGGGTGCGCTCGGGATCGGCGGCGCTGCCCCCATGTAATCGCGGACGAGCTGGTCGATCGACGGCTCGGCGCCCGGCTCCTGCAATCCCTGCTGCAACCGGACATAGCCGTAACGTTGCTCGGTCAGCTTCCGACTGTCCTCCGCGGTGCGCAAAATCGTCGGACGGATGAAGATCATCAAATTGGTCTTCGACCGCTGCTTCGCCTTCGACGTGAACAAATGCCCGAGCACGGGGATATCACCCAACAACGGAATCTTCTCGATCGTCCGACGCTCGTTGTCGTCGAGCAACCCGCTGATCACCGCGATCTGGCCATCGTCGACGGTACGGACGGTCTCGACCTCGCGCTTGTTGAGGATCAGGTCGCTGTTGTCGCTCGACACGGGCCCTGCGATCGAACTGACCTCCAGGCGAAGATTCAGCTTCACCGTGCCCGACGAGTTCACCTGCGGCCGCACCGTCAGCTCGATGCCGACATTCTGCCGCTGCGTAGTCCGGAACGCGTTGTCAAAATTGGTGCTGAGCGCCTGCCCCGTGGTGATCGGGATCTCCTGCCCGACCAGGCTGTGCGCCTCCTGGTTGTCGAGCGTGACGAGATGCGGGACCTGGAGCAGGTTGGAGGTCGTATCGCTCTTCACCGCGTTGATGATCGCGCCGAAGAACGTGCTGCCGATCTTGCCGCCAAACCCGCCGAAACCGCCGGAGGCCGCGAGGATCGACGCGATCGCCGACTGTTGCAACGTGTCCGCCGCGGCATTGGGTGTGTTCGTTTCGGTGCGCGTGCCATCGGGCGCGACGACCGTCGTGCCGTTACCGCCGATCGAGCGCGCACCGATCGCGCCCGCGATCTGCAGGATGTTGGGTGCGGAATTCGAGAAGGTCGACGCGCCGAACGCGCCGCCGCTGGGATCGCCGACGATGAACTGCGCGCCAAGCGTGCGCGCGGTCGAATCCGAGACCTCGGCGACGATCGCCTCGACCAGCACCTGTTCGCGGCGGGTGTCGAGCTGGCGGACGACTTCGTTCAGCTGCCGCTGGATCTCGGCAGGTGCGGCGATGACGATCGCGTTGGCGCCGGCAAAGCGCGTGACCACCGCCGCGGTCTTGCCGCCGGCCGCGGTGATCGCGGGCTGGCCCGATCCACCGCCCCCACCGCTCGGCGACGGGCCGGATTGCGGAACCTGAGGCTGCGAAAAGTTCGACTGTCCACCGGACGCCCCGTTGGTACTGCTCGATCCGAAGTTCGAACGCGACAACGCCGTCTGCACGGGCTGCGTGGGAGTCTGGCCGACGAGTTCCTGAAGTACGGGAAGCAACTGCTCGGCATCGGCATTCTCAAGGAACACGACCTTGATCTCGGTGCCGTTGCGCGCCTTCTGGTCGAGGTCGGCGGCGACCTGCGCGAGGCGCGCCACGGTGGTCGGATCGCCCCGCAACGCGACCGCGTTCGAACCCTCCACCGCGACCACGGATGCGCTCGGGCCGGATGCGGCGCCACCGCCCTGCCCGCCCTGACCACCGCCGGTTCCAGTGCCGATCAGGCCCTGGAGCGCAGTGGCGATCTCCTTTGCGCTCGCATTCTTCAGAGCGACGACGCGAGTCGATGACGTGTCGGTGTCGATCCTGCGCAGGACTTCGCGGATACGGCGGATATTGTCGGCAAAATCGACCACGACGAGGCTGTTCCCACCGCGGTTCGCACTGACCGAGCCCTGCGCGCTGACCAGCGGGCGAACCGTCTCGACCGCGGACTGCGCGTCGATCGCACGAAGACGGATGATCTCCGTGACGTAACTGTTCCGCGCTGCGCCCGCGACACCGATCCGGCTCGGCTGCGAGGCGGCGTTGTCCAGCGGCTGGACGCGGAACGCACCGTTCGAGGTGGGCACCGCGACGAGGCCGTTGGCGCGCAAAGTCGAGAGGAATATCTCGAAATATTCGGAGCGGCTCAGCGGGCGATCGGTGACCACCGTCACCTTGCCGGCCACCCGGTTGTCGATGATGAACGTGCGGCCGGTAACCTTGGCGGCATCCGCGATGAACGCGCGGATATCGGCGTCACGGACGTTGAGCGTGGTCTGCGCTTGGACGCTGGCGGCCAGCGCTAGCGCTACGACCGGACCGAGAAGAAGTTTTTTCATTTGGCCGTTTTCATTTGGGTGGCGCGATCGTGATGGCGAGCGGCAGGGTATCCTGGCCGCGTTCTACGGTGATGGGGACGTTGCCGCCGCCCGCGAAATCCTTGGCGATGCGGTCGAGGTCGCCGGGTCCCGAGACGGGCCGTCCGCCGATCGAGGTGACCACGTCGCCGTCCTTCAGTCCTGCCGAGCGAAACGCGTTGCCCGAGCCCTGCGACCGGACGGTGAGCCCGCTGATGCGGCCACCGTCGATCCGCGGTATGAAGCCGATCTCGCTCCGCAACTGCTCGACGGGGATGCCGACGACAGGGGCAGCCGCTGCGGTCGCGCCAGCCGGCGACGCGCCCGGAACGACCGGCGTCACGGAGCCCGACTGGTCGAGGAACAGGTCTTCGTCGGCCCCGCCGCGGTCGATCGTGACATGGTCGAACGCGACTGCCTTGAGACGCACGCCCGGCTGGATCTCGTCACCGACTGCGACGCTCTGCTGGACACCGTCGGGACCGGCGATGATCGCCGAACTGCGGCCCATCGCCTCGTCCATGCGCGTGCCGAAGAGGGTCAACTGGAGCGAGGTAACGGTGGCCGGCGCTCCCGCGACACCACCAAGGCGGAAGAACGGGTCGAACCCGCGCAAAATATCGGCGGGCGACCCGACGACCATCGGCGCGGCCGGGCGCCAGTCGCCCAGCGGCGTGATCGGCGTCACGATCGTCCACGCCAGCCGCGCGCACTGCACCGCCAACCCGGCCAGCAGCGCGAGTTCGACGACACTATAGACATTCACGACCGGCATACGCCGCAAGATACGGCGCGCCCGCGCGTCCAGCTTCAATCGCATCCGCGACCCACCCCATTTTCCCGCATCTCGTCGCGTAGGCATGCCATGTTACAATTCCGCGTCAATGGCTTGCGCGTCGGTTGCCCATATTCCGACGGGGTAGCGCTCCGCGCCGGGGGTTGGCAGAAGGCAGCATGTCCGATCTTCTTCCGTCCAGCGGCTCCGGCCTGCCCCCCGAACCGGTCATCGCGCGATTGTCGGTCCCCGGCGTGCAGCGGGTGCCGAACGCCAAGCTCGACCTGTTCGTGCGCAGGGATTTCCTGCCGCCGGACCTGTGTACGGCGTTGATCGAGCGGATCGACGCGGTGCGGCGGCCGTCGACGATCTCTGATTCGAACGGCGACGCGAGCTATCGAACCAGCGAGACGGGCGACCTGTTCGCGGGCGATCCGGTGGTGATCGACGTCGAGCGTCGGATCCTGGCGCTGACTGGTCTCGACCCGGCGCACGGCGAAGCGCTCCAGGGGCAGCGCTACGCGGTCGGGCAGGAGTTCAAAGGGCACACGGATTATTTCGAGCCGAACGGCGTCGATTATCAGCGCTACTGCGGCGTCGCCGGCAATCGCACCTGGACCGTGATGATCTACCTCAACCAACCGGAAGCCGGCGGCGCGACGCGGTTCAAGGCGATCGACAAGATCGTCCAGCCGGAGACCGGCAAGCTGCTCGCCTGGAACAACCGGCGTGCGGATGGAAGCATGAACCCCGCGACACTGCATCACGGAATGAAAGTGCGGTCGGGGGTCAAGTACGTGATCACCAAATGGTTTCGCGAGAAGCCCTGGGGCTAACGTCGCGGCGGTTCGCTCGGGCTACAATCCTCGCCCGCCAGGCGGGGTGACAGGCACTCACCCGACGGAGGAGGGGGTAAGCATTAACCGCCGTTCCGTGTCCTCCCTCTCCGTCACCTTCGGTGACACCTCCCCCATACGGGGCAGGATTGCGCGCGGCGGCCTTCGAGGGTGCGATGAAGGATCTTAGCGACCACCACGACACCTCAACGTCTATGCGTCTATGCGTCTATGCGTCTATGCGTCTATGCGTCTATGCCTCAGGCGCCGAGCACCCAGGCACCTCCCCAGCGAAGGCCGGGGTCCAGTTGGGCAACGTCGCTAACGGAGGACAACGCTTCGCTACGCCGACCTCGCCAACTGGACCCCCGCCTTCGCCGGGGAGGCCCCTCTCAAGACGTCCTCAGAACGTCGTGCTGATCCCGAGCGTGAACACCTGGCCCAGATTATACCGGTTGATGTACACCTGGTTGCCGTTCTCGAACGTCTGGCCCTCGGTGAAGCGGGTCTTGGTCAGGTTACGCGCTTCGGCCTTCACCTCGAACCTGGCACCGCGCAGTTCGACACCCTGGCGGGCGACGAGATCCAGGCGGATGCCGGGCTTCTCGATGATGTCGGGCAGGAAGCCCGTGCCACCAAGGTTGGACGGGCCGCGGTTGGTCACGCGGTCGCTCGCATAGTTGAAGAGCAACGTGATCTGCGACAGCCGTTTGGTGTCCTCCAGCCCAAGCTGGACATTGACCAGATGGTCCGACTGGCCAGTGAGCGGCGCCCCGTCGCGGAAATTGCCGGTCGCAGGTGCGAAGCCGACCTGGCATCCCCCGGTCGCCGTCCTTTGGTCCACGACGTTCGGGACGCAGGTGTTATCCACGGTGATCGACGACTGCGTATAGGTGTAGTTGGCGATGAACAGCAGTCGGCGCGTCGCGAAGAAATCGCTGCCGAGGGTGTCGAGCGGCACGTATTTCTGGAACTCGACCTCGCCGCCGTACAGTTTGGCCTTGGGCAGGTTGGTGAAGCCGGTCTGGAGACGATCGTCGGCGCCGGTATAGAAACCGACCTGCTCGATCGGCTTGTCGATCCGCTTGTAGAACGCACCAAGCGTGAAGCGCTGGTCGCGCGCGAAGAACCATTCGTAGCGTGCGTCGAGGTTGTAGAGCTTGGTGTCCTGCAACAGCGGGTTACCGAAGAATAGGCGATCCGATTCTGGATCGCGGAACTGCTGCGGCGCAAGCTCGCGAAACTGCGGGCGCGAGATCGTCTTCGACGCACTCGCACGAAGCTGCATGTCGGGCGCGAAATTCCAGGTCAGTGTCGAGGCCGGCAGGAAGTAATCGTTCTTCAGCCGCGTCGTCCCCGAGCCGATCGGGGTAACCCGCTCGTCCGCCGTCTCGTAGCGTACGCCGATCGTCGCACGGACACCGTCGGTCGCCTCTGCCTCGGCCTGGACATAGCCCGCATGGATCCGCAGCGACGCGTCATATTGATATGCACCCAGCGGCGTGTTGAACTGCAATTCCAGCGAGTTCAGCGGATCGTTGGTGTCAATCGCGAGCAGGTAATCCGGACGCAGCAGATTGTACGGATAGCCCGGCGCGGTGCCACCACCGCGCGGCGTCTGGTAGTTGAACTGGAGGCGCGACGACGTACGCTTCGTATCCGAGAAGAAATAGCCGGTCGACAGCGTCATCGGCCGATCGGTCGACAGCTTGTACGCCGCGTCCGCCTGCCCGCTGTAGAGGTCTTCCTTCAGTTCGCTGAAGATGATCGACGCGAACGGCGAGAAGCGCTGCGTCACCTGGTACGCGCCGTTGCACTGCGCGCCGCCGGTCCCGTTCGGATCCTGCACCGCGATCGGCTGGCCTGTGGTCGTGGTGTTCGAGCAGAGATAGTCGAACTGCCGCTCGTACGGCGCGTTACGCTTCGAATTGGCATAGGCGCCACGCACGTCGAGCGTCAGTGCGTCGACCGGCTTGAACGCGCCGACCAGCTGGCTCTCGAACAGCTGGCGTTCGAACCAGTTGGTGTTCTGCTGGAAACGCAGGCCGCTGGAGTTGTTGTAGGTGGTCGCCGCCGACCCACGTGCCTGCTTCAGCGTATCGTGGATATAGACGTTGGTCAGCTTGATGCTGTTCTCGCCGAACTCATAGCCGACGCCGATCAGCGCGTTGGCGACCATCCGGTTGTCGGTCAGCAAGGTCTGGAAATCGTTGCGCAGCAGACCCTCGTTGGTGACCGAATCCTGCTGCGTGATGCTGCGCGTACGGAACGTGTTGCTCGCGCTGACCGACGCGATCACCCCGAGCCGCCCCGAACCGATATCGAACACCGAGCCACCGCTGATCTCGCCCGAGAAATTTGCGGGAAGCTGGTTATTGCGCTGGAGTAGCGAGGTCGAAGCGTTGCTGAGCGTCGCAGCCTGCGCCGCCGAGATGTTGCCGTTGCCGCTAGGCGCGTTCTTGATGAAGCTCGGCACTTTCCGCGTGCCGTCGTCGAAGCCGATCCAGTCGGCATCGCCCCCATAATAGGTGTAGCCGAGTTCGCTGGTCGTAGCGGTGTCGGCCGAGACCGAGCCGCCGAACGACAGGAAGTTCTTGTCCGGGATCGCCTTGGTCGTGAGATTGATCACGCCGCCGCCGAACTCGCCCGGATAATTCACCGAATAGGTCTTCTGGACCAGCGCGGACCCGACGATCGTGGTCGGGAAGATATCGAGCGGCACCGAACGACGCAGCGGCTCGGGGCTAGGCAGTGGCGAGCCGTTGAGCAGCGACGACGAGTAACGATCGCCGAGACCGCGGACATACACGAAGCCGTTGCCGACGATGCTGAGCCCGGTGACGCGCGACAGCGCGCCGGCGATGTCGCCTTCGCCGGTGCGCGCGATATCTTCGGTCGACAGGATCGACACGACCTGCGGCGTCGCGCGGACAAAATTGGGGATGTTGCGACCGACGACGACGATGTCCTCGCCGCCATTGGGATCATAGCCAGGCGTCGAGACTTCGGCCTGCGCACCGGCAGCCTGTGGCGCGGACGTGTCCACCGGCGTCGAGGTCGGCCCGGTCGGCGTGGTCGACGCGGGCGGTGGTGCAGCCGGAGCCGGCGCAGCGCCGCCAGCCGCAGGGGCCGTCTGCGCCAGCACCGCGGGCGCGACCAGCTGCGAGGTCAGGAGAAGTAAGGTGGCATAGCCGAAGCGCGTCTGCATGGCCGAATATCCAGATCAGGAGTCTATGGGCGAATGCCGGGGCGGTCTTTCGAACCACCCCGGCATCGCTGCTCACGTCATCGACCGCACCAGCTGGCTAGCAGGCCGACTAAGGGGTCGAGGGCGCGCCGTTACCGGCCGTTGCAGTTGAAGTAGACCGAGGTGAAGATCGGCGGACCCTGGTCCTGCTTCGCTGCATCAGCCGCACGGACGGTCGAGCGATCGGCCTGGCTGGCTTCCTGCGCGACCAGGTTGAGGCAGGCGACGGTCGCCGGCGTCTTCACGATGCCGTTGACGAAGCGCATGTCCGACCCACCACGCTGGCGGATCGCGGCCGGCGCAAGCGCGGTCTGCACGAACGTGAAGTTCGAGAACTGACCGAAGGTGCGTGGCAACAGATCCTCGGCGCCGTTCGAGTCGATCTCGGTCGAGAACGAGTCGGCGGTCGCACCGAGCAGGCGCTGTGCGGCGATGATGAACTGCATGAAGCCGCGATAACCGTTGTCGATATCGAAGCCGTCGTCGTCCGCACCGGTAACCGCGAAATACTTGACGTTCGTGGTCCCGCCGAAGATCTCGACGCCGTCATCGGCCGAATTGTGGCTCTGGACGTGATCGATCGTCGTGCCCGAACCGGTGCCGCCGAGCGTCAGGCCCTGAAGCTCGTTGCCGTCGCTGATCGCGATGCCGCTGTAGCGGATCTGGACATACTGCATCGTGCCGCTGTTGTCCGCTTGCGTTGGACCACCGTAGAAGCGCCCGGTGACGCCTTCGATCGCCTGCTGGCAGGTCGTGCTGGTGCCACCCGCATTGTTCGGACCGGTGCCGGTCGCGCAGACCCCGACGGGGGCGCGACCGAGCAGGATGATCCCGCCCCACTGGCCCTGCGTCGCATCGCTGACGCCGTTGGCGGTCAGGTTCTGCTGCGACGTGAAGATGATCGGCGCGTCGCGCGTACCGACGGCGCTGATCTTCGACCCGCGGTTGACGAGGAGGAGATCGGCGGTGACTTCGGTCGAGTCGGCTGCGACGACCACGCCCGGTGCGATCGTCAGCGTCACGCCGGTATCGGCACCGGTCGTGCCGACATCGGCGCCGACTTCGGTCTGGCCACGCAGGCGATAGAACACGCCGGCGATCTTCGGCAGCGTCAGGCTGGACGAGATGACGGTCGGCAGGCGGCAGGCGCGGAACGTCTGGACCAGACCATCGTCGATCGTGCCGGTCGGGCACGCTGCGGCCGAGCCGCCAGCGCCGACGGCAGGAACCGCGGTGCAGCGCGCGGTCGTGCTGCCGCCGAACTCGGCCGACGTGGAGGCGCAGGTCCAACCTTGGAACGCGGTGTCGGTCGGGCCGTTCAGCGCGCCGACGAAGTTGGTGCTAGTGAAGAACGGGTTGATCGACGACGGATCGGTCGCGGTCGTGGCGGACGTCGCGGCAGTCGGATACACGCCGGTCAGGACGTTGGTGCCGTTGACGTTGTTGTTGGTGCCGGCATTGACGATCGCAAGCTGCTCGTCGGCGCTGATCGTGATCGTCCCATCCGAGCGTCCGCCCGAGGTCGAGGCGAACTGGGCGGCGGTGATCGCCGATGGGGTCGGCGTCGGTGTGGACGGCGTCGGGGTCGGCGTGGCTGGCGGGGTGATGATCACCGTGCCCGCGCCCGGCGAAGCGACGTCGTCGGCACCACCGCATGCGGTGAGTGCGAGGCAGGCCGTGCCGGTCAGCAGGATCGTGCCGAGGCGAGTAAAGCTGGTCATGCGAAGGACTCCCGAGTCGTACCGTTGTGTGTTCGGATCGACCCAGGCTCCCCCCTGTCGACCGTGACTTGGCGGTTAGGCTGGCCAGATGACGCTGCGATGCGATTTAGGTGACGCTTGCATGACGATGATATGACGGTTCGATGACTGTCGATCGGGGGCGTGCTCGGCAACGTGTTCGGCCACGGGGTTGAAAACCGCGCCATCGAACACATCTCTTCCGATCCGGCGCGCGATGATTTACAGGCGCTGCCAGAGTCACCCGCGGCGCATCCCTGCGACTGCGTGGCCAGACCATCATTACAGGATTATTCGACGACAATGGCCTCTTTCAAGGACCCCAGTTTCCAGGACCGCACGAGCAGCGCAGCCGCCGCCAAGCAGAAGGCGCTCGAAGCGCTTCGTGCCAAGCCGCCGATCGACGAAGCCGTCGTCGCCGAACGCCTCGCCGCGCGCGAAGCCAAAGAACTAGCCGAGCGCGAGAAGCGCGCTGCTAAGCGCGCCGCCGAGGACGAGGCCAAGGCCGCCAAGAAGGCCGAAGCCGAGGCTGCTGCCGCGAAGAAGCGCGAAGCCGAAGCCAAGGTCGAACTGACCGACGCCGAGAAGAAGGCGATTCGCGACGCAAAGTACGCGGCACGGAAGAACAAGAAGAAGTGATTTCGGGGCGGCCGTCGTGCCGCCCTTGCTACCGCGATGTTACAAACCGCTCGCTTCACTTAAGCCACCACCCCGGCGAAGGCCGGGGCCCAGCTGGCAAAGTCGAAGTAACGAAGCGCAGACCGCCGTTGGTGACGTACCCCAACTGGGCCCCGGCCTCCGCCGGGGTGGCGCTTGAAAACAGCGCAGTCCTCTAATCACGTTGTTCTCCCGCGAAGGCGGGAGCCCAGCCTGGACTCCCGCCTTCGCGGGAGAACAATGTGAGCGGTCGCAGAAGTCAGCGCCCCCAGCAATTCTCCCCGAAAGGGAGGGGATCGTCGGCGAAACCCTACTCCGCCTGCTCCCAACCGCCCCCCAGCGCCTTGAACAGCGCCACCGTCAGCTGCCGCAACTGCGCATCGCTCGATACCAGCTGTTCCCGCGCCGTCAGCACGTCCGTCTCCGCATTCAGCAGCGTAGTCTGCGCCACGAAGCCGGTCCGGTACTGCGACTCCGCCGCCTTCGCGCTGCTCTGCGCATCGACTACCGCCCGCTGCAAGGCTGCATTCCGACGCCGTTCGGCCGCGATCTGCGCGAGCGGATCCTCGACGTCACGCAACGCCTGCAACACGGTCGAGCGATAGCGCAGATACGCCTGCTCGCGGTCCTCCTCGCGCGACTTCACCGTCGCCTTGCGCCGCCCCCAGTCGAGCAACGGGAATTGCGCCGCGCCGGACGCGGTCAGCTGGAGGCTGTCGCCCGAGAACAGATTGCCGAGCGCAGTCGAGATCAACTGGCTCATGCCGGTGAGGCTGAACCTCGGATACATATCCGCGACCTCCACACCAATATCCGCGGTCGATGCCGCCAGATCGCGCTCTGCCGCCCGCACGTCAGGACGACGACGCAACAGCTCCGACGGCAACCCGGCCGGAATCATCGGCACACCAAGCGGTGCCACCGAAGGCGCCGCGAGTTCGCTCATCAACGTAGCCGGGCGGCTCACCCAGTAGGATCGCCAGCGCGTGCATCCGCACGTCGACATCGGCGCGGACCGGCTCGGCGCGCGCCTCAGTCGAGGTGATCGACGCACGCTGCCGGGTTACGTCGATCGGCGGGACGAGGCCGACCTTGGCGATGTTGCCAGCGATCGTCAGCGCGCGCTGCTGGTTGGCGATCTCGCTCTCGATCGTTGCGAGTTGCGCCTGATCGAGCCGCAGCGCGAAATACGCCTGCGCGACTTCGGCGGCTAGCGTCACCGCAGCGTCGCGCTTCGACCAGACCGCAGCCTCCGTCCGCGCCCGCGCGCCCTCGGTACTGCGTCGGACACCGCCGAACAGGTCGAGCTCCCAGCTGGCATCGAACCCGACCGAATACGTCGTGATCCCGCTACCGGGCAGCGCGATGCCGCCGGTCGAGCCGGTGCCGCCTGCGCCCGTACCGCCGCTGAATGCGCGCGCGATCGACGCGAGGCCGGCGTTCTTGCTGAACTCGATATGGCTCGGGCTGGCGCTCGCGTTGACGCTCGGCAACCCTTGCGACCGCGCGACGATCTCCTGCAACCGCGCCTGGCGCACCCGCGATGCGGCGATCGCGATGTCGGGATTGCCCTTCAGCGCTCGCTCGACGAGCCCGTCCAGCTGCGGATCGCGGAACGCCGACCACCAGCGCGCCGGATCTACCGCGGCACCAACAGTCGCTTGCGGCCCGACGAATGCCGGCGGCACCGGCATCTCTGGCGCAATGTAATTCGGGCCGACGGTGCACCCCGCGAGCAGGGCCGCGACCGCAACCACCATGAACCGCGCACGCATCAATGCATCCCTCCCGAGGGTGCGCCGCCGGTCTTGCCGGAGCGCATGAATAAAACCAGTGGCGCGACGACCAGCACGACCACCATCATCGCGCGGAACACGTCGAGGAACGCGAGCATCGTCGCCTGCCGCTGCATCTGGCTGTAAAGTACCGCGAGTGGTGTGGTGGATGGATCCCCCTGCCCTGCAAACACTCCCGCCGCCTTTTGCATCCAGTCGTTATAGTTCGGATCGAGCGGGTTGAGCGTCTGGGTCAGTTCCGACTGGTGCCGCTGCAACCCGCCTGCAAGCTGCGTCTGTGCGAAACAGATCCCGATCGTCCCGCCGAGATTGCGCGAGACGTTGAGCAGGCTCGATGCCTGCGCGGTCTGCGTCTGCTTGAGCCCGACATAGGCGATCGCGTTGATCGGCACGAACAGGAACGGCAGCGCCATCGCCTGGAACAGTCGCGCGAAGGCCGCATCGGAGAACGCAATGTCGGCGGTCAGGTGGCTCATGTTCCACAGCGCGAACGCCTGCACCAGCAACGCCGGGAACAGGAGGAAACGGACGTCGACGAGCCCGCTCAATCGCCCCGCGAACGGCACCATCACCAGCGTCGCGAGACCTCCGGCGGTCAGCGCGAGGCCTGCGTCGAGCGAGCTGTAGCCGAGCACCTGTTGCAGCATCTGCGGGATCAGCTGCGTCGTACCGAACAGGATCATCCCGGTGACGCCCATGATGCCGATCGTCAGCGCAAAGTTGCGGTTCTTCATCAGCTTGAGGTCGATCACCGGGTCCTTGTGGTTCAATTCCCAGATGACGAGGCTGACCAGCGATACCGCGGCGATGATCGCCGACATGACGATGAAGCCGCTCGCGAACCAATCCTCCCGCTCGCCGCGATCGAAGGTGAGTTCGAGGAAGCCGAGCCCCAGCGCGACCAGCGCGACGCCGACGTAATCGATCGTCAGGCCATTCTTGAAGCGCTCGTCGCGGTCCTTCTTCACCTGCGGCGGCTCATCGACGAACGTCTCGACGAGGAACCACGCGCCGATGCCAACCGGCACGTTGATCAGGAACACCCAATGCCAGCTCGAATATTCGACGATGTAGCCACCGAGCGTCGGCCCGAGCACGGGTCCCACGACGACGACGATCGCGAAGGCCGCGAACGCCATGCCGCGCTGTTTGGGCGGGAAGGTGTCGGCGAGGATCGACTGTTCGACCGGCGCCAATCCGCCGCCGCCTATGCCTTGCAGCACGCGTGCGACAACGAGCGTACCGATGTTCGGTGCCAGGCCGCAGAGCAGCGAGGCGAGCGTGAACAGCGCGATCGAGAGGAGGAAATAGCGCTTCCGCCCGATCGCGTCGGACAGCCAGCCCGAGATCGGGATGACGATCGCGTTGGCGACGAGGTAGCTGGTGAGCACCCAGGTCGCCTGATCGGTGGTGATCGACAGCCCGCCCGAGATATGATCGAGCGCGACGTTGGCGATCGAGGTGTCGAGCACCTCCATGAAAGTCGGGATCGAGATGATCGCGACGATCAGCCACGGGCTGTACTTGCCCGCCGCCGACCGGCTCGGCGACCAGGTGTGACCGCCCCCCGCATCGACTTTCGCCCCAGTTTGTTGAGCGGGCGCGTTGGCCACCTCAGCGCACCTTGACGGTAGGCACCACCGACATGCCGGGGCCGATCGGATAGCGCTTCGGATCGGGGCCGTTCTTGGCATCGAACACGATCCGGACGGGTACGCGCTGAACGACCTTCACGTAATTGCCGGTCGCATTCTGCGGAGGCAGCAAGGCAAAGGCCTGGCCCGCCCCGCGCTGGATCGAGTCGATATGACCTTTGAACTCCACCCCGGGATAAGCATCAACAT
Organism: Sphingomonas faeni; assembly: GCF_030817315.1. Classification (NCBI taxonomy): domain Bacteria; kingdom Pseudomonadati; phylum Pseudomonadota; class Alphaproteobacteria; order Sphingomonadales; family Sphingomonadaceae; genus Sphingomonas; species Sphingomonas faeni. The sequence goes on from NZ_JAUSZF010000001.1 coordinate 1,617,177, forward strand.
GAATATCAACCGGCTGGCCGATCTTCATTAACGTGAGCTGCGTCTCCTTGAAATTGGCAGTCACCCACATTTTATCAGGGACGATCGCCATCAGCTGCGTGCCGGGAGCGACATAGGAACCGACGTTGACCGAACGGTTGACGACCTGCCCTGCGACCGGGGCGGTCAGGCGGAGATCGCCGATCGTGACGTTCGCCTGCTCGACCTGTGCGCGACGGGCGTCGATCACCGACTTCGCGGCGCCGACCTGTTTGCGGGCAACGCTGATCTGGGCGGTGGCGGTGTCGATTTGCTCGCGCGCGGCGGCGGCATCGGCGGCTGTTTGGCGCGCGGTGGCACGCGCCTGATCGAGCTGCTGGCCCGCGACGGCGCTCGGATCGAGCCGGAGCAGCGCCTCATAGCGCGCGAGATCCTGCTGGGCTTTCACCGCAGCTGCCATCGGCACGCGCGCCTGCGCCGCGGCCTGTTGGCGTTGCGCCTCGGCAGCGGTCACCTGCGCCTGCGCCTGCGCGAACTGCGCGCGGGCCTGCGATTCGTTCGCCTGCGCCTCGGCGACCTGGGCGTCGCGGCCGGATGCCTTGATGACGGCGAGCAGGCGGCCGGCCTCGACGTGGCGGTTGTCGATGTCGGCGACCTGTACCAGCGTGCCTGCGACCTGCGGCGCGAGGCGGACGATGTGCGTGTCGACGAACGCGTCGTCGGTCGACTCGAACTGCCGCGCGTGCAGCCAGTAGAGCACCCCGCCGATGATAAGCCCGCCGCCGACGATGACGAGGATGATCCAAAACAACGGTTTCTTGAACACCGACGGCTTCTTGTCGTCTTCGTCCGCCTCGTCCTGCTGCTCGGTATCGGACTGCTGGTCCTCGCCGTTCGGGTCGGGCTTGCGGCCGTCGTCCTCGTGGTCGGCATCTGAGTGGTTCGTCTGGTCGGTCATGCCTGGCCCTGTTCTTCAGCACGCATCGAATCGAGAATGGCGTCGATATTGGCGTCGATCCGCGCCTTGATATCGAGGATGTCGGAAGGCTCGAGCGTGTCGCGCTCGAGCAATTTGAGGCAGGTCGCGCGGCTCGATCGCAACGCCACTACCTGCCCGAGCAGCGTGATTGTCGCGATCCGGGCGGTGCGGACGTTGCGCAGGCCGGTCGCGATGCACACGAACTCGCCGAGCTGTCGCACCATCTGGCCCATCACGCCGCCGTAGATCCGTTCGAACGCCTCGCTCGGCTTCATCTGTTCGCGCAGCACGAACAACGTCCAGTCAGCGCTATCGGCGCTCGCCATCTTGTCTGCGAGACGGCCTAGGATGCGATGGATTTGCGCGCGCGCACCGGCTGCGTCGTCCGCGGCGATGTCATGGTCAAGGTCGTTCGGGTCTCCCATCACCGCAGTCATGCGCTCGGCGATCCGGTCGGCAGCGGCAAGGTACAGCCCCTCCTTGCCGCCGTAGTGATAGGTGATCGACGACATCGCTGTGCCGGCCGCGGCGGCGATGCCGCGCGTGCTGGCGCCTTCGAGGCCTTTGGCGCCGAATTCGCTGATCGCGATGTCGAGGAGTCGAGACTGGACCACACCGCGTCCTTAGTTCGATCGAACGAATGAGCCTAATGAAGAAGATGTCATGTTTGGGGATAGGGTCGTCAGGCTCTATTCAGACGCTCCTCCCCTCCCTGAAAGGGAGGGGTTGGGGGTGGGTAGGCCCGCTTGTGCCGCAACCGTCCGCCGATACGGAAGCCGACCCACCCCCAGCCCCTCCCTTTCAGGGAGGGGGGAAGAAGGAGCGCCTTCCTAAAAGCAAAGGACGAAGGGTGACGCCGTGGCCAGAATCAGAAACGCCGGCCCCTTCGTGCGAAGGAACCGGCGTAAATCTGGTGGGCGCGACAGGGATTGAACCTGTGACCCCACCCGTGTGAAGGGTGTGCTCTACCGCTGAGCTACGCGCCCGAAACTCGTTCGGAAGCGGGCGTTTAGGCAGACGATGCCTGCCTGTCCAGCCCTTAAGTGGTTAGCCTTTCGATCGGCACAACTAGGGGGCGCGCTGTAGGCGACGGAGGAGGACATGGAACCTCAATGCTCGCCTACCGCCTCCTCCGTCTGGCAATCGCCAGCAATCGCTCCCAACCGGGAGAGAATCATACTGCCACGCCGCTTTAGTTAACCGCGTCCTTCAGGCCCTTGCCGGCCTTAAACTTCGGTTGGGTCGAGGCCTTAATCGTCATCGGTTCCCCGGTGCGGGGATTGCGGCCGGTTGAGGCCTTGCGCTTCGAGATCGAGAACGTGCCGAAGCCTACCAAGCGAACCTCGTCGCCCTTCTTTAGCGATGCCTCAATCGCATCGAACACCGCCTCGACCGCCTTAACCGCGTCAGCCTTCACTAGTCCGGACGTGTCGGCAACCGTCGCGATCAGCTCCTGCTTGTTCATATAATCCCCCGGGAAAACTCGAATCAGCCGCGATGGAGTCGCGGCCGCAATCAGCGCGCAATAATGCGGCGGCCCCGTCTGCTGTCAAACGAAACCGCCGCGCTATAGCTTACGATCCAAACATGGATCAGTGGTGAAGGCCACCCCCGACCGGCGTAATCGGTGCCGGCGGCAGGGCCGCCAGCTCGTCGGCATCGGTCCACTCGATTGCCTCCAGCGGCTCGGTGAGCGCCAGACGGAGCACCTCGTCGACATGCTTGACGGGAATGATCTTCAGCCCCGCCTTGATGTTCGCCGGAATCTCCGCGAGGTCCTTCTGGTTTTCGGCCGGGATCAGCACCGTCTCGATCCCGCCCCGCAGCGCCGCGAGCAGCTTCTCCTTGAGCCCACCGATCGGCAGCACGCGACCGCGCAATGTGACCTCGCCGGTCATCGCCACCTCGCGCCGGATCGGCACGCCGGTCAGCGTCGAGACGATCGACGTGACCATGCCGATACCCGCCGAGGGACCGTCCTTCGGCACCGCACCCTCGGGCAGATGGATGTGGATGTCCTTGCGCGCGAACAGGCTCGGCTTGATCCCGTAGCTCGGCGCACGGGCCTTCACATAGCTGAACGCGGTCTCGATCGACTCCTTCATCACGTCGCCGAGCGTACCGGTCAGCTTGGCCTGCCCCTTGCCCGCGACCGTGACGCTCTCGATGGTCAGTAGCTCACCGCCGACCTCGGTCCAGGCGAGCCCGGTGACCGCACCGATCTGGTTCTCGGTTTCGCCGAGCCCGTGGCGATACTTCTGGACACCCGCATATTCGCCGACGTTTTCCGGCGTGATCGTGACGCTGGTGGTCTTGTTCTCGAGGATCTGGCGCAGCGCCTTGCGGCACAGCTTGGCGATCTCGCGCTCCAGCGTACGCACGCCCGCCTCCCGCGTGTACTGCTGAATGAGCGTCCGCAGCCCCTCCTGAGTCAACGTGAACTCGCCCGGCTTCAGGCCATGCGCCTCGATCTGCTTCTCGATCAGATGACGCTCGGCGATCTCGACCTTCTCGTCCTCGGTATAGCCCTCCAGACGGATGATCTCCATCCGGTCGAGCAGCGCCTGCGGAAGATTGAGCGAGTTCGCGGTGCAGACGAACATCACGTCCGACAGGTCGATGTCGACCTCCAGATAATGATCCTGGAACTTGCCGTTCTGCTCCGGGTCGAGCACCTCCAGCAACGCGGACGCGGGATCGCCGCGGAAATCCTGGCCGAGCTTGTCGATCTCGTCGAGCAGGAACAGCGGGTTCGACGTGCCGGCCTTCTTGAGATTGGTCACGATCTTGCCGGGAAGGGAGCCGATATAGGTCCGGCGATGGCCACGGATCTCGGCTTCGTCACGCACGCCGCCCAACGACTGGCGGATGAACTCGCGCCCGGTCGCCTTGGCGATCGACTTGCCGAGCGAGGTCTTGCCGACGCCCGGAGGGCCGACGAGGCACAGGATCGGGCCTTTCAGCTTGTTGGTGCGCGCCTGCACGGCGAGATACTCGACGATCCGGTCCTTGACCTTCTCGAGCGCGTAATGATCCTCGTCCAGCGTCACCTGTGCGGCGGCGATGTCCTTCTTTATCTTCGACTTCTTGCCCCAGGGGAGCCCGAGCAGCACGTCGAGATAATTGCGCACCACGGTCGCCTCGGCGCTCATCGGCGCCATCGTCTTCAGTTTCTTCAGCTCGGCTGTGGCCTTAGAGCGCGCTTCCTTGCTCATCTTGAGCGTGGCGATCTTCTGCGTCAGCTCGGCGATCTCGTCGCCTTCGCCCTCGCCGTCCTCGTTACCCAGCTCGCGCTGGATCGCCTTCAACTGCTCGTTGAGGTAATATTCGCGCTGCGTCTTCTCCATCTGGCGCTTGACGCGGCTCTTGATCTTCTTTTCGACCTGCAGGACGCCCAGTTCGCCCTCCATAGCCACCATCGCCATTTCGAGACGCTTCGACGGGTTGGTCTCGATCAGCATCGCCTGCTTCTCGGCGACCTTGATCGCGATGTTGGCAACGACCGCATCGGACAGCTTCGACGCGTCGTCGATCTCCGACATCTGGACCGCGGTCTCGGACGCAAGCTTGCGGTTGAGCTTGGCGTAATTCTCGAACTGCTCGACCACCGATCGCATCAGCGCGGTGACCTCGGCGCCTTCGACCTCGGCATCGGCGACCGTCTCGACCGTGGCGGTCAGGAAGTCGCCCGATTCGTCCAGCGTCTCCAACGTCGCGCGCTGCTTGCCCTCGACCAGCACGCGGACGGTGCCGTCGGGGAGCTTCAGCAGCTGGAGGACGGTCGCGGTTACGCCCATCGAATACAGGTCGTCGCGCGCGGGATCGTCCTCGGCCGGGTCGACCTGCGCGACGAGATAGATCTCCTTGTCCGCCGCCATCGCCGCTTCGAGCGCGGCAACGGACTTATCGCGGCCGACGAACAGCGGCACGATCATGTGCGGGAAGACGACGATGTCGCGAAGGGGAAGGACGGGGTACTGGGTCATGAACGCTCCGGTGGGTGCCTGCATGGGGGCATAGTCTGTAGCTTATATGGTGAGGATGAAGCGTCCATCAATTGGTTGGCGGTTGTTACGGGTTTTCGCGCGCACCCCAGCCCAACCGCTCTCCTGCGAACGCAGGGGTCCATGGTAGCAAGCGGCGGTATTCGTGATCCTGGGCTCCTACGTTCGCAGGAGAACCGAAGAGGCCGGATCGCACTTGTATGCGGGCCTCCCAGGCGCGAGAACGTGGCATGATTTCCCGTCTCCTCCTCGCCGCCAGCGCCACCGCGCTCCTCGCCGCCGCACCGCTACCGAAGAAGGGCGAACCGGCGATCACCGCGCAGACGCAGCGCTCCGGCGGGGTGCTTACGCCCGAGCAGACCGCGCTCCGGTTCGACAGCGCCGACCTCGCCTTCGAGGTCCTGCCGGAGACGGAGAGCCTGAACGGCGTGGCGACTTTGGTCTTCACCGCCAAGGCCCCCCTCGCCCGCCTGCCTATCGACCTCGACCGCAACCTGCCGGTCAGCGCGATCGCGATCGACGGCGTGCCGCTCGCCCCCTCGGCGTGGAGCAATCCCGAGGGACGGCTGATCATCACGTTGCCGAAACCCGTCCCGGCCGGCGGGAAAGTCACCGCGAAGATCACCTATGCCGGCACGCCGCACGTCGCGGTGAAAGCGCCGTGGGACGACGGCATGGTCTGGTCGAAGACCCCCGACGGCCGGACCTGGTTCGCGACGACCGCAGAAGGCTATGGCTGCGACCTGTTCTGGCCGTGCCTCGACTTCCCGACCGGCGAGCCCGCGCTGGTGACGCTGCACATCACCGTGCCGCAGGGGCTGAAGGCGCCCTCGAACGGCGTGCTGCTCGGCGTCGATACGCTGGCCGATGGGCGCACGACCTGGAACTGGTGTGCCAAGCACCCCAACACCTACGGTATCGCGCTGAACGTCGGGCCGTATGAGGAGATCAGCGGCAGCTACAAGAGCCGCTTCGGCAACAGCATTCCGATGTATTACTGGTATCTGCCGGGCGAAAAGCCGCAGGCGGAGAAGCTGTTCGCCGAGTTCGCGCCGACGCTCGATTTCTTCGAGAGCATGATCGGCCCCTACTCGTTTGGCGACGAGAAGCTCGGCGTGGTCGAGACGCCGCACAAGGGCATGGAGCACCAGACGATCAACGCGTACGGCAACGAATACGCCAAGGCGCCGGAGGGGTTCGACTGGCTGTTCCAGCATGAGTTCGCACATGAGTGGTTCGGCAACCAGCTGACCGCCGCCAACTGGGACGATTACTGGCTCCACGAGGGCTATGGCACGTACATGCAGCCGCTCTACGGCCAGTGGCGCGAGGGGCGTGCGCGGTATGCGGCGATGATGCAGGGCGAGCGCACCTCGATCATGAACCTCAAGCCGATCACGCAGCAGCGCGTCACCACCGAGGAGGAGGTGTACGAACTCGACAAGGGCGGCGCCGGGCAGGACATCTATTACAAGGGCTCGTGGATGCTCCACACGCTGCGCGGGCTGATCGGCGACAAGGCGTTCTTCGACGTCACGCGGCTCGCGGTGTATGGGCGCGCGGATCCGAAGCCGGGGAATTTCGCACCGCGGTTCGGGTCGACGAAGGAGTATGAGGCGCTCGTCCAAAAAGTGACGGGGAAGAACTATAAATGGTTCTTCGACGTGTATCTGCGGCAAGCGGCGCTGCCCGAACTGGTCGAGACGCGGACGGGGAATATTTTGTCGCTGACATGGAAGATGCCGGGTAACGGACCGTTCCCGCTGCCGGTTGAGGTGCAGATCGATGGGAAGACGCGGAAATTGCCGATGACTGGGGGGAAGGCGAGCCTGTCCGTCCCGGCCGGCGCGCATGTCGTGATCGATCCCGACGCGCTGGTCCTGCGGCGGAGTGTCGCGCTGGAAGACGCGGCCGCCTGGAAAGCCGCGCAAGCTGCGAAGGAGAAGACGCAATGACATCACAGCCGCTCCCCCGCGAAGGCGGGAGCCCAGGAGTCCCAGGCGCTAGCGCACGCGACCCTGTTCTCCTGCGTTTGCAGGAGAACAGGGTCGCGTGCGGGGCGGAAATGGCGGCGATCTTTATGGTCGGGGATGGCCTGATCGGCCTGCTTCAGCCGCGCCGTCATGTCGACCTCTGGAAGGACAATGCACTCGGCACGGAGAAGCTGGTAAAGCCGTTCGTCGACCGCCCCGGTCGTCGGCGCCTCTATGCGGTGGTGCAGATCGCCGCGGGTCTTGCCTTGGCTGCACGTCAAAGACGATGAAGGCGACGGGCTGGCTCCTGCTCATGCTGTCGCTCGCCGGGTGCGGCTCAGGCGACGACGCAGCCTCGACCGACCAGATCGCGCGGGGCGAACGCGTGTTCCGGCGCTGCACCGCGTGCCACACGATCGGGCAATATGCCGGCGATACGGATGGTCCCAATCTCTACGGCGTGATGGGCGGACCGATCGGCGAGCGGCGCCCGCGCTTCTCCTACACGGCCGGACTGAAAGCGCTGGGCGGCAACTGGGACGCGGAGCGCATGGACCGGTGGCTCTCCAACCCGCGCCGGATGGTGTCCGGCACGACGATGGCCTTCGCCGGCCTGCCCGACCCGAGGGACCGCGCCGACGTCATCGCCTATCTGTCGACGCAAGGCCCCCGCCCCTAGGGAACAACCGTCGTGAACAGATAGGCGGCGAAGATCACGAGATGGACGACGCCTTGCAGCACCGTCGTCCGCCCGGTGCCGAGCGACAGCGTCGCGACGAACAGCGACAGCGCGAGCAGCGTCATGCCTTTGCCGTCGATCCCCAAGGCCAATGGAAGGTCGAGCACCAGCGATACGATCGCGACGCTCGGGATCGTCAGCCCGATCGTTGCCAGTGCAGAGCCGAGCGCGAGGTTGAGGCTGGTCTGGAGCCGGTTGCGCCGCGCCGCCTTGTAGGCCGCGAGGCTCTCCGGGGCGAGCACCAGCGCCGCGATGACCACGCCGACCACTGCGAGCGGCAACCCCGCACTCAGCACGGCAGCCTCGATGGTCGGCGACAAGGTCTTTGCGAGGAGCACCACCGAAACCAGCGCGACCAGCAGCACACCGAACGCGATTCCCGTCGCTCGTATTGACGGCGGGGCGGCATGAGCCTGCGCGTGCGCGTCATTGGCCGAGGGCAGGAAATAATCGCGGTGGCGCACGGTCTGGACCAGGACGAACGTCCCGTAGAGAACGAACGAGACGATCGCGACGAATATCAACTGCGACGGCGCATAGGTCGGGCCCGTCGTTGACGAGGTATAATTGGGAAGGATCAACGACAGAACCGACATCGCCGCCAGCACGCCCAGCGCCGCGCTCACACCCTTCAGCGTGAAGCACTGCTCATGATGCCGCACCGCCCCCGCCAGCAGGCACAGTCCGACGATGAAGTTGAGGATGATCATGATCGCGGCGAACACCGTATCGCGCGCAAGCGCCGCAGCGTCCGCCGCATCCGCCAGCATCAGCGACACGATCAGCGAGACTTCGATCACGGTGACGGCGATCGCGAGGACGAGCGTGCCGAACGGTTCACCCACCTTGTGCGCGATGACTTCGGCATGATGCACTGCGGCGAGGACGCTGCCGATCAAAACGATGACGGCGGCCGCGGTGCCGAGCGCGCCCAACTTGGCGAGCCCGACGAGGACGGCGATCAAACCCAGGCCCGGCGCGATCAGCGTCCAGAGCGGGAGCGCCAGGCGGTCCGGCATCGTCTCCGCCACATAGTTATTCGGTCGGTCGGCCACTTCGATCGTCATGCAGTCTCCCTCGTTCCACTTGGATAACGAATGCGTGACGGCCGATAAGGGTCCGAGTCGGGGCGGTTGTGTGACAGACGGGATGGCGTAGGTTGTGGCGATGCTGGCTCCCGATCTCCGCCAAACGCTGGTCATGGTGGAGGAGGCGATGCGCGACACGCAGGGCCCGTGGTGGGTCATTTCCAGCGCGGCGGTGGCGCTGCACGGGGTAACGCCGATCGAGGTTGGCGATGTCGATGTGGTCGCGAGCGTGGCAGATGCTCGGCGGGTGATGCATGGGCTAGGGATCCCTCCGATCGAGGATGGCGCCAGTTCGCTCTTTCGGTCGACCGTGTTCGGGCGGTGGGAGACGCCACCCTTGGTCGTCGAGATCATGGCGGGGTTCCACGTTGCGACGTCGGCTGGGTGGACGGAGGTTTTACCGAGGACGCGCGTACCTGTCCTCGTCGAAGCGTGCGCTGTCTACGTACCAGAGCGCGCGGAGTTAGCCGGGATGCTCAGGCTGTTCGGGCGTCCGAAGGATCTGGAACGGGTTCGGCTTTTGACCTCGTTGACGTAGCATCAGAATCGCCCTCAGCCTTACCACGAACAAAGGGGACGACGAGGCGGACGATCAGGCCAAGCAAGAGATCCTCCCCTGCAAGGGGAGGTGGCGCGAAGCGACGGAGGGGTGATGGCCTATCGAGAGCGGGTCACCCCTCCGTCAGCGCTCTGCGCTGCCACCTCCCCTTGCAGGGGAGGATCGAAGTGATCCCTGCCCGGCTGATGCCGTCCGTCATCCTGACGAAAGTCAGGATCCAGGGTACTAAGCGCAGGTCTTCTTGGCTCTGGGTCCTGACTTTCGTCAGGATGACGGATCGGGTTTTATGGGCGAGCTTCACCCCAACGGGTGGGGCGTTTGTGTACCGCACGCTCTCACCAAAACGAAAAAAAGGCGCCGATCGCTCGGCGCCCTCTCCCATATCTCAAACCGCTTCCGCTTTAAGCAGCGTCGCCGGTCTTCTTCTTTTCCGCATACACCCGAATAGGTTCCTTGCGGCCTTCGATCACGTCCTTGTCGATCATCACCTCGTCGACGCCGTCCATGCCGGGCAGGTCGAACATCGTGTCGAGCAGGATGCTCTCAAGGATCGAACGAAGTCCGCGCGCGCCGGTCTTGCGTTCGATGCCCTTCTTGGCGACCGAAACCAGCGCGTCGTCGGTAAAGCCGAGCGCGACGTCCTCCATCTCGAACAGCTTCTGGTACTGCTTGACCAGCGCGTTCTTCGGCTCCTTCAGAATCTTCACCAGCGCGTCGACGTCGAGATCCTCGAGCGTCGCGATCACCGGCAGACGGCCGACGAACTCGGGGATAAGCCCGAACTTCAGCAGATCCTCGGGCTCGACCGACTTCAGCGTCTCGCCGGTCTTGCGCTCGTCCGGTCCGGCGACATACGCGCCGAAACCGATCGACTTGCCCTGCAGACGATCGCCGATGATCTTCTCGAGACCCGAGAAGGCACCGCCGCAGATGAACAGGATGTTGGTCGTATCCACCTGCAGGAATTCCTGCTGCGGATGCTTGCGCCCACCCTGTGGCGGCACCGACGCGGTCGTGCCTTCCATCAGCTTGAGCAACGCCTGCTGCACGCCTTCGCCCGACACGTCGCGGGTGATCGAGGGGTTCTCGGCCTTGCGCGAGATCTTGTCGATCTCGTCGATGTAGACGATCCCGCGCTGCGCCCGCTCGACGTTATAGTCGGACGCCTGGAGCAACTTGAGGATGATGTTCTCGACGTCCTCGCCGACGTAACCCGCCTCGGTCAGCGTCGTCGCATCGGCCATCGTGAACGGCACGTCGAGGATGCGGGCGAGCGTCTGCGCGAGCAGCGTCTTGCCGCAACCGGTCGGCCCGACGAGCAGGATGTTCGACTTGGACAGCTCGACATCGGCACCCTTGGCGCCGTGGTTGAGCCGCTTGTAGTGATTGTGCACCGCCACCGACAGGACGCGCTTGGCGCGCTTCTGGCCGATCACGTAATCGTCGAGGACGTCGCAGATCTCCTGCGGAGTCGGGACGCCGCCATCCTTCTTGGACACCAAGGCCGACTTCGTCTCCTCGCGGATGATGTCGTTGCAAAGTTCGACGCACTCGTCGCAGATGAACACGGTTGGACCCGCGATCAACTTGCGTACCTCATGCTGCGACTTGCCGCAGAACGAGCAATAGAGGGTGCTCTTCGAGTCGCCACCGCTCAGCTTCGTCATTCAATCACCTCTCGCGCATGTCGGTGCACGTGCCGTTTCCGGGGCCGCTACCGTAACGCACCCCGGAGTTCCTACAATCAAATAAACCGGCGGGGTTTACGATTCACCCCATGCCCGTCTCGTTCAAGCGGGTTTCGGGGCATCCTCGGATACCGCCGGACGCTTGTCGAATACCTCGTCGATCAGCCCGAAATCCTTCGCCTCGTTCGCTTCGAGGAACGTATCGCGATCCATCCGGCGTTCGATCTCTTCGATCGGCTGACCGGTGTACTGCGAATACAGCTCGTTCATGCGCTTGCGGATACGCAGGATCTCGCGGGCCTGGATCTCGGATGTCGCTGGCCATGCCCTGTGCACCACCCGATGGCTGATGGATCATGATGCGCGCGTTGGTCATCGCGACGCGCATACCCGGCTCACCGCTCGCGAGCAGGAAGCTGCCCATCGAGGCGGCCTGGCCGATGCAGACGGTGCCGACGCGCGGACGGATGTACCGCATCGTGTCGTGGATCGCCATGCCCGCCGTGACGACACCGCCCGGCGAGTTGATGTACATGAAGATGTCCTTCTTTGGGTTCTCGGACTCGAGGAAGAGCAGCTGTGCGGTGATCAGCGAGGCCATGCCGTCCTCGACGCCGCCGGTCACGAAGATGATGCGCTCGCGAAGCAGGCGCGAGAAGATGTCGAACGAACGCTCGCCGCGGTTCGACTGCTCGATGACGATGGGAACCAGGCCTGCTTGCGTCTGCTGCAGGCCGAGCCCGGCGCTGGCCAACGGGCTCGCGAAATCGCCGGTCTCGAACGGATTGTGCATGGAAATCTCTCTTATGCCCCAGTGAACCGCTAACATCGGCTGTCCGGGAGGGGAGTTCAAGCCCTTCGCACCTTGGCATGGGGACAGCTTCCCCTCGCCCCTCCGGGGAGAGGGAGGGGCCCGCACGCACTTGCGGGTGGGAGGGTGAGGGGACGTTGGGATTCGCCAACCTCCCCTCCCCCTTCCGTCGCCAAGTGGCTCCTCCTTCCCTCTCCCCGGAGGGGCGAGGGAGTCAGATGCCTGGGGCGGGATACGCCAGGTATGCCAGCCTTCGCACTTCGCGGCGGCCTCTTACTACCGTGTCGAGGATCAGGCCGGTGAAGACGTTGAGCGCGGCGAAGATGCCCAGCCCGGTGATCAGGATCGCGGTCGGGAAGCGCGGCACTTGATGGATCTCGATATAGGTCAACACCAGCGGGATGCCGAGGATCAGCGCGAGCAGCCCGAACACGCCGCCGATCGCGCCGAAGAACCAGAGCGGCCGCTCGATCCGATACAGCGTCATGATCGTGCGGAGGATGCGCCAGCCGTCGCCATAGGTGCTGAGCTTCGATTCGGACCCTTCCGGGCGCGCGTAATAGGGCGTCTCGACCTCGCCGATCGGCATCTTAAGTTCGAGCGCGTGGACGCTGATCTCGGTCTCGATCTCGAAACCGGCCGACAACGACGGAAAGCTCTTTACGAACCGGCGCGAGAACACGCGGTAGCCGGACAGGATGTCGGTGAAGCTGCGGCCGAACAGGCGCGCGAGCATGCCGGTGAGCAGAGCGTTGCCAAAGCGGTGCCCGCGACGATAGCTTTCCTGGACCTGGCTGATGCGTGAACCGACGACCATGTCGAGCTGCTCGTCGAGGACGCGCGCGACCAAGTTCGGCGCGGAGGCGGCGTCGTAAGTCGCGTCGCCGTCGGCGATGACGTAGATGTCGGCGTCGATGTCGGCGAACATGCGGCGGACGACCGCGCCCTTGCCCTGGATCCGCTCGGTCCGGACGACCGCACCCGCGGCGCGCGCGACCTCGGTGGTGCGGTCGGCGCTGTTGTTGTCGTAGACGTAGATGGTGGCGCCCGGCAGCGCGTCGCGGAACCCGGCGATCGTCTGCGCAATGGCGGCTTCCTCGTTGTAGCACGGGAGCAGGACGGCGACTCTCGGTTCGGTCATGCCCTGCCCTACGGAGTTGAAAGACGACATCGGAGATCGAGCAGCGGTCGAAACGTCAGTCAACGCACCATCCCAAAACGCACTTCCCCGGCGAAGGCCGGGGCCCAGTTGGGGAAGGCCCATAACGGAGCTTTGCGGCTCGTTACAGCTACCTTTCCAACTGGGCCCCGGCCTCCGCCGGGGAAGTGCCCCTTTTACGGGTCGTACAGTGCGACCTGTCACCCCGAACCAGGTCCGGGGTGACGGGAAGGTGTTACGCCTCGGTCTTGGTCGCGGCCTTCTTGGCAGCTGGCTTCTTCGCGGCCGGCTTCTTCGCCGGAGCGTCGGCAGCTTCGGTGCCCTCTGCGTTCTCGGCAGCCACCGGCGACGATTCCGTCACGGTCGTCTCGGCTTCGACAGGCGCCGCCTTCTTCTTGGCAGGTGCCTTCTTGGCGGGCTTATCGTCTTCCGCGGCGTCCGAAGCAGGCGCCTCTTCGGTCACGGCTTCGTCCGAAGCAGTGGCCTTCTTCTTGGTGGCAGCCTTCTTCTTCGGCTTGTGGTTGTCGTGATCATGCGTGTGCGTGCCGCTGGCGAAACCGTCTTCGCTCTCGATCGCGGCTTCAAGCTCCTCGCGCGTAGCTTCCCGGTCGGTGATCTCCGCCTTTTCGAACAGGAAGTCGACGACCTTGTCCTCGTACAGCGGCGCACGCAGCTGAGCAGCGGCCATCGGCTCCTGCTGGATGTACTGCATGAACTGCTGACGCTGCTCGGCCGGATACTGCTGCGCTGCCTGCGCTAGCAGACGCTGCATCTCCTGGTTCGAAACCTCGACGCCGTTCGCCTGGCCTATCTCGGACAGGAGCAGGCCAAGGCGCACGCGACGTTCGGCGATCTTGCGGTAATCGTCGCGCTCGCCTTCCATCTCGGCCATCGCGGCCTCGGGATCGGCCTCGTGCGTGGCTTCGTGCTGGAGCTGCGACCAGATCTGGTTGAACTCGGCTTCGACCATCGACGGCGGCACTTCGAAGTCGTGACCCTCGGCGAGCTGGTCGAGCAGCTTGCGCTTCATGTGGGTACGCGTGAGGCCGTTATGCTCCTGCTCGATCTGACCCTTGAGCAAGCCCGTGAGCTGCTCGAGGCTCTCGAGACCGAGCGACTTCGCCAGATCCTCGTCGATCTTGCTCTCGCCCGCGGTCTTCACCGACTTGACGGTGATGTCGAACGTCGCCGGCTGGCCCGCGAGCGACTTCTCCTGATACTCCTCCGGGAAGGTCACGTTCAGGACCTTTTCGTCGCCGGTCTTCACGCCGACGAGCTGATCCTCGAAGCCGGGGATCAGACGACCCGAACCGAGCTCGACGCCCATGTCGGTGCCGGTGCCCGCCCTCGAACGCGACGCCATCGGCGGTCTTGCCGACGAAATCGACGGTGACGAGGTCACCCATCTTGGCCGCGTAATCGTCGGCCGCGTCGTCCCACTTCTTCTGCTGGTCGGCGAACTTCTGGAGCTGCTCGGTAACGGCCTCGTCGGCGACGGGAACGGTCAGGCGCTCGAGCTTGATGCCGTCGATCGCGGGAGCTGGGACCTGCGGCAGGACTTCCATATCGACCTTGACCACGGCGTCCTTGCCGATGTCATAGCCGTCTTCCAGCGCGACCGAAGGCTGCATCGCCGGGCGAAGCTGCTTCTCGGCGACGAGCGTCTGAACGCCCTCCTGGATCGCGGCGTTCACCGCGTCCTGGGTCAGTGCCGGACCATGCATCTTGCGGATGAGGTTCGCCGGCACCTTGCCCGGACGGAAGCCCGGCATCTTCATCTGCGGCGCGAGGCGCTTCAGTTCGACATCGACCTTGGCATCGATATCCTTCGCGGTGATGGTGAGCGTGTAGGCGCGCTTGAGGCCCTCGTTCAACGTCTCGACAGTCTGCATGTCCGGCCTTTGTTATAAGAGCATTCGGGATAATTTCGTCAGGCGGTCGCCTCGCCTGCGGGCGGGCTGGTGCGGGCGAAGGGACTCGAACCCCCACATCTTGCGATACTTGGACCTAAACCAAGCGCGTCTACCAGTTCCGCCACGCCCGCACAGGACATCGCCGTAGCGGGCGCGTCTATACCAACGATGTATGCGGGGGCAAGTACATAGGCAACTTCCCGAGGCAACCGTGCTCGATTACGGGCGTTGAGCACCCAGAAGGAGAGACATCATGGCTACCCAACCCCCGGCAGAGTTTCCGACCCCGACGTCGCCCGTCGAGCCGACCGCGCCGCCGCCCGAGTTCAATCCGCCCGCGCCGGACGTCGACTTTCCGGCACCTGGGACTCCGTCGAACGATCCCGCACCCGTGCAGCCGGAGTTTTGACCGTGAGTGATCCGCATTCCGGCACGAACCCCGAAACGCTCCCCGAGAAGCGCGACGAGGATACCCGCAGCGACATCGAACAGGCGGTGGAGTCCCGCTCCGACGCGGTCGAGCGCGGCGAAGGCGGCGACGAGCCCGAGACGTTCACCGACAGCGGCCTGCACGATGGCGTCGGTGGCACGGGCGGTGTCGTGAAGAACCAGGACAACGACGCGCAGTAAGCCTGCGTCAGCAACCATACAGGCGGGAGTGGCTATCCATACGGCGTCACTCCCGCCAATCAGGACCCGATAATCTCCACCATTCCCAACTTCGCCGAGCACCAGAGCCTTTATATAGCGCTCGGGGTTGCCGTATTGGTGCTGATCGTCGCGCAGCGCATCCCCATCATCCGAACGCTAGTCAACGTGGCGATGACGCTGGTACTGGTCGGAATGCTGTTCATAGCAGTCGACCAGCGGCGCCAGTTCGATCCGTACATCGGCAAGATCGCGCGCTTCCTGAAGATCGAGGACCAGCAGGTAGTGGGCGGCGAGGTCCGCATCCGCATGTCGCCGGATGGCCATTTCTGGGCGCGCGCGACGATCGACGGGGTGAGCCAGCGGCTGCTGATCGACAGCGGGGCGACGATTACCGCGATCTCGGACAAGACAGCGGAGGCTGCGGGGATCGACGCGCGGGTCGGGCTGGTGCCGATCGTGTTGCAGACCGCCAACGGGTCTATCGCGGCGAAGACGGGGAAGATCACTGAACTGTCGCTGGGCGCTATCGTTGCGCGGGACTTGCAGGTCGTGGTGTCGCCGGCGTTTGGCGCGACGAACGTGCTGGGGATGAACTTTTTGTCGCGGTTGGCGTCTTGGCGGGTGGAGGGGAATATTTTGATTCTTGTGCCGCATCATCCTCAGAAGGTTGAGGGGGCGTAAGGTTACTTGTGCTGGTTTTCACTCCGACCTCATCTCACGAAACAACCACCCCGGCGGAGGCCGGGGCCCAATTGGAACGTCCGCAGTAACGAGGTACCGACCTGCGTTAGCGACGTCCCCCAATTGGGCCCCGGCCTTCGCCGGGGTGGTTCAGTTTGGGCGGAGGTCGGGGGCCAGTTGGGAAGGTTGCAGTAACGGAGCGCCGGGAACAGTCAGCAGCGTTCCCCAACTGGGCCCCGGCCTTCGCCGGGGTGGCGGTACTTGGGACGCGCTGGTGTTAATTCTGCTGTTCCCCTCGCGAATGCGGGGGGCGAGGATCGAGCAGGGTTGTGTTCCGTTACCCTGGGCTCCCGCTTTCGCGGGAGGACGGGAGGGGCGGGAACGCGAAAAGGGCGGGAGCGGTTGGGCCTCCGACCGCCGGGTTATGGCGCCACCGACTCCCCTAGCGCGCCCTTCAGTACCTCGTTCACCACGGCGGGGTTGGCTTTCCCCCCCATCGCCTTCATCGTCTGGCCGACGAAGAAGCCGAACAGCTTGTCCTTGCCGCCGCGATAGTCGGCGACCTTGTCAGCATTCGCGGCCATCACCTCAGCAATGACCTTCTCGATCGCGCCGGTATCGCTCGTCTGCTTCAACCCGCGATCCTCGACCACCTTGGCCGCGCCGTCGCCGGTTTCGAGCATAACCTCGAACACCTGCTTCGCCAAGCTGCCCGACAGCGTACCGTCCGCGATCAGTCCCAGCAGTTCCGCGGCCTGAGCAGGCGAGACCGGCGAGTTCTCGATGTCCTTGCCGGTCCGGTTCAATGCCCCGAACAGCTCCGACGTCGTCCAGTTCGCCGCCGCCGCCGGCTTCGCACCCGCATCGAGCAACGCATCGAACCAGCGTGCCGCCTCGACCTCGGCGGTCAGAACGGTCGCCTGGTACGGCGCGATCCCGAGCGCCTCGTACCGCGCGCGCTTTGCGTCCGGCAACTCCGGCAGCGACGCGCGGCACTCGGCGAGGAACGCGTCGTCGAGCACCAGCGGCAACAGGTCGGGATCGGGGAAGTAGCGGTAATCATGCGCGTCTTCCTTCGACCGCATCGAGCGCGTCTCGTTGCGATCGGGATCGTAGAGCCGGGTCTCCTGGACGATCTTGCCACCCGCTTCGAGCACCTCGACCTGACGCTTGGCCTCCTGCTCGACCACTGCCATCACGAAGCGCACCGAGTTGACGTTCTTCGTCTCGGTCCGCGTGCCCAGCTCGTCGCCGACTTTGCGCACGCTGACGTTGACGTCGGCGCGCATCGAGCCTTCCTCCATGTTGCCGTCGCACGATCCGACATAGCGCAGGATCGATCGCAGCTTTCGCAGGTAAGCCCCTGTTTCCGCTGGCGATGCCAGATCGGGCTTCGACACGATCTCCATCAGCGCGACGCCCGAGCGGTTCAGATCGACGTAGGACTGGGTCGGATGCTGGTCGTGCATCAGCTTACCAGCATCCTGCTCGACATGGATGCGCTCGACACCGATCCGCTTGCCGGCGGCGTCGGGGTTCTTGTCGTCGAGGCTGATATCGATCGCCCCCTCACCGACGATCGGGTGATAGAGCTGGCTGATCTGGTAACCCTGCGGCAGATCGGCGTAGAAATAGTTCTTCCGGTCGAACCGCGACCATTTGTTGATCTGCGCCTCGATCGCCATGCCGGTGCGGACCGCCTGGCGGATGCACTCGCGGTTCGGCACCGGCAGCATGCCCGGCATCGCCGCGTCGACGAGGCTCACCTGCGTGTTGGGCTCCGCGCCGAACGCGGTCGCCGCGCCCGAGAAGAGCTTGGCGTTCGACGTCACCTGCGCGTGCACTTCGAGGCCGACCACGACCTCCCACTCGCCGGTTTCGCCCTGAATCCTGTAATCGCTCATCGGTTCTTCCGTCTGTTCTGGCGCTGCAGCGCGCGCCGTTTCAGCGTTTTCTGTCGTTCTCGGCTAATGGGCGTCGATCGCGATCGACCGAAGCGTAACCGCTTAAAGCTATCGGCAAGACCTTCCCCAATGACTTGGAAAAACATCTCGCCGATCCAACTCACCACCAAACATCCGGCCGCGCGACGAACCCCGCCCGCTGTTCGATCGCGAGCCCTGCGTTCAGCACGCCTTGCTCGTCGAGCGGCTTACCGATGATCTGCAGCCCGAGCGGCAGACCCTGCTTGTCCAGACCACCCGGCACCGACATCGCGGGCAGCCCAGCCAGCGAAGACGGCACGGTGAAGACGTCGTTCAGGTACATCGCGATCGGATCGGCCGACTTCTCGCCGAGCGCGAACGCTGCGGAAGGCGCGGTCGGGGTGAGCAGGACGTCGCATGTTTCCCAAGCCCGCTCGAAATCGCGCGCGATCAGCGTCCGGACCTTCTGCGCCTGCGTATAATAGGCGTCGTAGAAGCCGGCCGACAGCACGTACGTGCCGATCATGATGCGGCGCTTCACCTCGGGGCCGAAGCCGTCGGCACGCGTCGCGGCGTACATGTCCTGCAGGCCGGCACCGGTCGGCAAGTCGCGGATCCCGTAGCGGACGCCGTCATAGCGCGCGAGGTTCGATGACGCTTCGGCGGGGGCGATGATGTAGTACGCTGGCAGCGCGTATTTGGTGTGCGGGAGCGAGACCTCGACGATCGTCGCGCCGGCATCCTTCAGCCAGTCGATGCCCTGCTGCCAGAGCGCCTCGATCTCCTCGGGCATACCGTCGACGCGATATTCCTTCGGAATACCGACGCGCAGGCCGTTGAGATTGGCGGACAAACCCGCTTCCCATTTCGGCACGTCGAGCTGCAACGAGGTGCCGTCCTTGGCGTCGAACCCGGCCATCGCCTCGAGCAGGATCGCGCAATCCTTGACGTCGCGCGCCATCGGTCCGGCCTGGTCGAGCGACGAGGCGAACGCGATCGTTCCCCAGCGCGAGCAGCGGCCATAGGTCGGCTTGATGCCGCTGATGCCGGTGAAAGCGGCAGGCTGGCGGATCGAGCCGCCGGTGTCGGTGCCGGTCGCGCCGGGGCAGAGCCGTGCGGCAACTGCCGACGACGAACCGCCCGACGAACCGCCCGGCGCGAGCGAAGCGTTGCCGCCGTCGTTGCGCTTCCAAGGCGAAATCACGTTGCCGAACGCCGAGGTCTCGTTCGACGAGCCCATCGCGAACTGGTCCATGTTCAGCTTGCCGAGCATCCCCGCGCCCGCGTCCCACAAATTCTGCGAGACGGTCGACTCATAGGTCGGCGTGAAGCCTTCGAGGATGTGGCTCGCCGCGGTCGTCGTGACGCCCTTGGTGCAAAACAGGTCCTTCATGCCGATCGGCACGCCGGCCAGCGGCTTGAGCGTTTCGCCGGCTTCGCGCGCGGTATCGGCGGCGGTGGCGGCGGCGATCGCGTGGTCTGGCGTCTCGACGAGAAACGCGTTCAACGCTTTGGCCTGGCTCACCTTTGCGATGAACGCATCGGCGACTTCGCGCGCCTTGAAGGAGCCATCGCGGACGCCGTCGCGGATGCCGGCGATCCCGAGATCTGTGAGGTCGGTCATGCTTTTGATTCCTGGATCCCCGCCGGCGCGGGGATGATCGAATGATAACGTACCGTGATCATTCGATCACCTTCGGCACGGCGAAGAACCCGTGCTCTGCTGCGGGCGCATTCGCGAGGACCTGCTCGCGGATGCCGCCGCCGGTCAGCGGGTCGGCGTTGACGACGTCGTCGCGCAGCCGCAGCGTGTTGGGAATGACGGCGGTCATCGGCTCGACGCCGGTCGTATCGACCTCTTCGAGCATCTCGATCCAGCCAAGGATGTTTCCGAGTTCCGGCGCCATGCGGGCGGCGTCCTCGTCGGTGATCGCGATGCGCGCAAGGCTCGCGATCCGCTTCACGGTTGCAGTATCTACGGACATGCCGTGCGGCTAGCACCCGGCGCGCCGGGGGCGCAACATCTTTGGCGTGGGTGCTTCAGGCTGGCCGATTGAAATAGAGGCGTTCGCAGTTCTTCTCCCCTCCCTGGAAGGGAGGGGTCGGGGGTGGGTCGGGTTCCCCATGTTCAGAGAGTGGTGGCTCAAGCCGACCTACCCACCCCCAGCCCCTCCCTTTCAGGGAGGGGAGAAGAGTTGCGACCGCGACAACCGAGGCGCGCGTGCAGAATGTCGATCCGCCGTAGACTGCCGCCGATTGCAACCATGCGCTCATTACGGCACGGGAGCCCCAACGCCTGCACGGAAGGTCCCGCTTGGCCCGCAAGTTTCTCTATTTCGTCGCCGCGATGATCGTTCTCGCGATCGCCGCCCTGCTCGCCTACCGCCTGTTCGGCACGCAGTTGATGCGCGCGGTCATGGTCCCGAGCGAGAATTTCCAGGCGCAACGCGAAGCTCCGCGCAACATCTATGCGCGGAAGATCATGTGGCTGGCGCGTCCCGACGCACCCGGCAATCCCGCGCTCTGGACGCCGCCCGGCTACGCCCCTGGCAAGCTCGGCACGGGTGCGGCGATCTTCTTCATCCATCCGACCTCGTACATCAATCGCGACCACTGGAACGCGCCGATCGACGATCCGGAAACCAACGCGCGGGCGGAACTCTTCCTGCGCGGGCAGGCGAGCGCGTTCAACGAGGCCGGCGACATCTGGGCGCCACGCTATCGCCAGGCGACGTTCGGCGCGTTCCTGACGAGCGTCGCGGATAGCGAACGCGCGCTGGCGCTGGCGTATGGCGACGTCTCCGCCGCGTTCGACCGGTTCCTCAAGGAAGCCGGCCCGACGCGGCCGATCATCCTCGCCGGGCATAGCCAGGGCGCGTTGCACCTGACCCGCCTGCTCCGCGACCGCGTCGCCACCGACCCGAAATTGAAGGCGCGGATCGTTGCGGCATACGTCGTCGGCTGGCCCGTCTCGCGCGCGACCGACCTGCCGCGCATGGGCCTGCCCGAATGCCGCGCCGTCGACCAGACCGGCTGCATCCTGTCGTGGGAAAGCTTTGCGGAACCGGCCGATCCGTCGCTGATCGTCGACACCTACGACCAGACCACCGGCTTCAACGGCCAACCGCGCAAGGGCACGCCGATCGTCTGCACCAACCCGCTGACCGGCACCGCCGACGCGACCGCGCCCGCCACCGCGAACCTCGGCACGCTCGTTCCGTCCGCCGACCTGAGGACTGCGACGATGGCGGTCGGCAACGTTCCCGCGCGCTGCGCCGACCACGGTTTCCTGCTGATCGGCGAAGGCCCGAACCTCGGGCCGTACGTGCTGCCGGGCAACAACTACCACGTCTACGACTATAGCCTGTTCTGGGCGAACATCCGCGCCGACGCCAACCGACGCCTCGAGGCTTTCGCGCAATGATCACGCTTTCCGCCGCGCAGTTCCGCGACGCGCTCCCCAACGGGGGCCGGCTGATCGGGCTCGATGTCGGCAGCAAGACGATCGGCACCGCGCTGTGCGACGCCGGGTGGTCGTTCGCGAGCCCCGCGCTCCTGATCCGCCGCACCAAGTTCCAGAAGGACAAGACTGCGCTGGCGGAGATCATCAAGGCGCAGGCGGTCGTCGGGCTGGTCATCGGCCTGCCGATCAACCTCGACGGTAGCGAGAGCCCGCGGTCGCAATCGACGCGGGCGTTCGCGCAGAACCTCAAGGACATGGGGCTCCCGATCCTGCTCCAGGACGAACGCTGGTCGACCGTTGCGGTCACCCGCACGCTGATCGAACAGGATGCGAGCCGCGCCAAACGTGCCGAACTCGTCGACAAGATGGCCGCCGCCTACATCCTCCAGGGGGCGATCGATGCGCTGGTGACGGCGCAGATCTAGCGGGCGACGCGGTAGAGCGTGGAGTTGCCGTTGGTCCATATCACGCGGAGATCGCGCGCTTTTGCGGCACCGGGCGGGAAGCCGATCGTCCATACGTGCGTGAACGCCGCGCGCGGGAAATGTGCGATCGCGGTCGCGAAGTCGGACCCGATCTCCGGACAGATCGACGGGTAGACGCTCTGGCTGGGGTCGACGGTATAGGGTGCGGCGACCGCGTATCGGATATGCAGCGCCTGCTGACCGTCGATCGCCCATTGCTCGTTGGTGAACGAGGTCGGCAGTGCCATCGCGATATGCCAGCGGCCCATTTGTCCCGGCAGGTCGCCGAGCGGAGGCAGCGCGGGCCATAGCAAGCACCGCGGACGCCACGACCAGCGCCAGCGCGAACCACTGCGTTTCCCACCATCGCCCCATCGTTCGCGCCGCTGTACCCTGCATCATGCCCCCGTTCGCCTTCGCCTTGCCACGCCCACGCTAAAATTCGGGTTAACCACGACGAATGGAACCGACCGCCTCCGCGGCGCTTGCCCCCTGCCCCTACCCCCACTATCCCGCAGCTTTTATGCGAACCTCAGATCACCGCCCCGCCGCCCTCATCGAAGGCGGCGCCGTCTTCCCGCACCGGCACCTCACCGGTATCGACGGGCTTCAGCCACACGAGATCGCCTTCCTGCTCGACGAGGCGGAAACGTGGGTCGAGGCGAACCGCACGCATGCGACGCCGGACAAGCGGCTTGCGGGTCTTACCCAGATCAACGCGTTCTTCGAGAACAGCACGCGCACACTGCTGTCGTTCGAGATCGCAGGCAAGCGGCTGGGCGCCGACGTCGTCAACATGCACGCGGCGCAGTCGAGCGTGAAAAAGGGCGAGACGCTGATCGACACCGCGATGACGCTCAACGCGATGCGCGCCGACGTGATCGTGATTCGGCACATGTCGTCGGGCGCGGTGCGGCTGATCGCGGACAAGGTCGATTGTCCGGTGCTCAACGCGGGTGACGGGCGCCACGAGCATCCGACCCAAGCTTTGCTCGATGCGCTGACGATCCGCCGGCGCAAGGGCGCCATCGCCGGCCAGCGCGTCGTGATCTGCGGGGACCTGCTGCACAGCCGGGTCGCGCGGTCTAACATCCTGGCGCTCACCGCGCTCGCTGCCGAGGTCCGCGTGTGTGCCCCGTCGACGCTGATGCCGCCGATGATCGAGCGGATGGGCGTCACCGCGTTCACCGATTTCGACAGGGCGCTGGAGGGTGCGGACGTGGTGATGATGCTCCGGCTCCAGAACGAGCGGATGGACGGGGCTTACGTGCCCTCCACCCGTGAATATCGGCTGCGCTACGGGCTGACGCTCGACCGGCTGGCGAAGGCTGCGCCCGATGCGCTGGTGATGCACCCCGGCCCGATGAACCGTGGCGTCGAGATCGACTCCGCCGTGGCGGACCACGCACGCTCGGCGATCACGGAGCAGGTCGAGATGGGGGTTGCCGTCCGCATGGCCTGCCTCGACGTGCTGACCCGAAGAGCGCGCGGCGTGGAGGGTTGGGCATGATCCTCGCACTCACCAACGCAACGCTCGTCTGCCCCGTCGGCGGCGTGTCGAAGGGCAATATGCTCGTTCGCGATGGCGCGATCGTCGCGACCGGTATCGTCGACATCCCGTCGGACGCCGAGATCATCGACTGCGCGGGCAAGACCATCGCACCGGGGATCGTCGATCTCGGCGTGGCGAAGGTCGATCGTGCGGCTTTCCGCGCAGGCGGGATCGTGCGGATCGGCCTCATGCCCGACCAGTCGCCGGTGCTGGACGACCCCGGCATCGTCCAGCGCGCCGCGTTGATCGGCAAGCCCGACCTCTGGATCCACCCGATCGCCGCCGCCACCCGCGGCCTCAAAGGCCATGACCTTGCCGAAATGGCGATCTGTCTCTCCGCAGGCGCCAAGGCGGTCGGCACGGGCAAGCACTGGATCGCCGACAGCGGGGTGATGCGTCGCGTGCTGGCCTATGCACACGACCTGGACGTGACGGTGATCGCGCATGCCGAGGATGGCGGACTGACGGCCGGGGCGGTCGCGACCGAGGGCGAAACCGCGACCCGGCTCGGCTTGCCCGCCGCGCCGGCGGTTGCCGAGGCGCTGGCGATTGCGCGCGACCTGATGCTCGCCGAGGATACCGGTGCGCGTATACACATCCGCCAGGTGACCACAGCGGCCGGGTTCGACCTGATCCGTGCGGCGAAACGTCGTGGCGTCGCGGTCACGTGCGGCATCACGCCGGCGCACCTGCATCTGTCGGAGATCGCGGTCAGCGACTTCCGGTCGTTCGCGCTGCTATCGCCGCCGCTGCGCGCCGAGCATGATCGACGCGCGGCGCTGGACGCCGTTGCCGACGGGACGATCGACGTGCTGTGTTCGGGACACGAGCCGCGCGGCCCGGAGGAGAAGCGGCTGCCGTTCACCGATTCGAGCAGCGGGATGGCCGGTGCGGAGACGTTGCTGCCGCTCGCACTGATGCTTGTGCGCGACGAACTGCTGACATTGGAACGCCTGTTCGCGTTGCTGGCCAGTAACCCGGCGCGGGTACTCGGCCTCGATACGGGGACGCTAGAGGCAGGGAAGCCGGCCGACCTGATGCTGTTCGACCAGCAGGCTCCGTGGCAGATCGTCGGGGATGCGTTCGAGGCGGAAGCGGGGAATACGCCGTTCGATGGCCTGCCGGTGCAGGGGCGCGTGTTGCGCTTGTGGAAGGGTGGGCGCGAGGTTCGGTGAGGCTGCCCTCACGGGTCACAGTGCGCCACCCCGGCGGAGGCCGGGACCCAATTGGCAATTCGGCGTAACGAAGCGCTGCCTTCAATTAACGGCTTTTCCCAACTGGGCCCCGGCCTCCGCCGGGGTGGTATGAAAGGGAATGCGTTCGAGGCGGAGGCGGGGAATACGTCGTTCGGTGGCCTGCCGGTGCAGGGGCGCGTGTTGCGCTTGTGGGAGGGTGGGCGCGAGGTTCGGTTAGGACATCCTCACAACCAACATGGCACTACCCCGGCGGAGGCCGGGGCCCAGTTGGCGAGGCCGGAGTGACGGAACGCTGCGCTCAGTTGGCAACGTTTCCCGATTGGGCCCCGGCCTGCGCCGGGGTGGTGTTGGTCGAAGCGGTGGGACGAACAGCCGCCCTTACCGCGACGCCATCTGCGCCATCTGCATTCCGGTTTGCGCAACCACTGCGCCATTACGTCGCCCGCGCCTTGGCGGATGAAGCAGGCGCCGCCCTTGGCACGGTACTGGCGGCACAGGGTGTCGGCCGACGAACGGCTGAACCCTCCGACCGAGAGGCGGTAGACATCTTCGCCGTTCGCCTTGAAAGTCATGCCGTTCGGCGAATGCCCGGCGAGCATCGCGAACCGGCGCGAGGCGCGGTTCCAGGCGTCCTTGGCTACGGTCGCGCTGTCGAACGCGCCGAGCTGGACGTACCGGGTGCCCGTCGCCGGTGCCTTTACCTCATACGCTGCGGTCGCTGTGCCGCTTCCGGGCGACGCGGAAGCTGATGCGAGCTTGACCGGGCCACCCGCCGGACGGAGCATGATCGCGGGCAAGGCTTGGACGATCCCCTGTCGCGGTCCGAACGATATTTTCGAAAGACGGGCAGCAGGGGGCGAAGCGACCCCGAACGGGGCGGCTCCGACCTGCGCAACGGCCGGATCCGCCGCCGCTAAGGCTTGTTACGGAACACTGGGCCCGGCCGGTGCACCGCGGTTCAACGCAAGCGCGGCCGGCTGCCCCGCGTCCGCCACCGCCCCGTACACCGAGCGGGGCTGCGACCTGATCCGACGCGGCCGTCGACTGTGCGAGCAGCGCCCATTGCTCCAGTCGCGCGTCGACGTCCACGGGCGCCATGTCGGCCTCCGCGACGACGCGCGCCTCCTGCCAACGACCGGCCAGTGCATAGCTCAGCGCGAGATTCTGCCGGACCTTCGCACTCGTTGCGGGCGAGGGTGCAACCTTGGTCAGCAACGCGACGCCGCCCGCCGTATCCCCCGACAACGACAGCGCCAGGCCTTGATCGATCGCCGGAATGGTCGCCGCGTTGCCCTCGAGCGTATGCCGCGCTGCTGCCAATCCCCGGTCGCGACCTGCGACAGAGCAAGGTTGGGCGCGGCCTTGCCGTTGCTCGGCGATAGCTCCAGCGTATCCGCGAATGCGCGAAACGCCGACGTGAAGCGGCCGCCTGCAGATAGCTTTGTCTTGCCCGATCCTCCCTTCTGCGATGCAAACGCCAGAACGCGCATAAGTCCCCGACCTCCGGTATTCTTGCGTCGATTGTCATGGCGGGGTCCAAGCGGTTAACGCGACTTCATAATGACTTACCGACCGACGATGGTCGGCGAAGGAACGGTCGCCCTTTGCCTTGCGGGACGAACGACGGCATGGTGACGGTCGGACGGTCGGACGGTCGGACGGTCGGACGGTCGGACGGTCGGACGGTATGAGGGATGGCGATGACGGTTGGGCGTAAGCTTTTGGTGGGTGCGGTCGCGTTGAGCGGGATGCTGGCCGCCGTCCCTGCGTCTGCCGATGTGCAGGCTGGCGATGTGAAGGCTGGCGATGTGAAGGCTGGCGTCGACGCCTGGGCGAAGGGCGACTATCCGCGGGCGATCACCGAGTGGCGCCCGCTGGCGGTGGCGGGCGATGCCGATGCGCAGTTCAACCTGGCGCAAGCGTACAAGCTCGGTCGCGGCGTCCCGCTTGATCCCGCGCTGGCCGAGAGCTGGTTCCGCAAGGCCGCGCTGCAAGGCCATGTGCAGGCCGCCGACAATTACGGCCTTGCCCTGTTCCAGGCGGGCAAGAAGACGGATGCGCTGCCCTGGTTGCAGAAGTCGGTCGCGCATGGGGAGCCGCGGGCGCAACTCGTTCTGGGGACGATGCTGTTCAATGGCGATGCCGTGTCGCGCGATTTTCCGCGGGCCTATGCGCTGATGACGCGGGCCTCGGCGTCGGGGCTGCAACCCGCCTCTGAGGCGCTGGCGCAGATGGACCAGTATATATCGCCGGCCGACCGCGAGAGGGGCACTGCGCTGGCCCAGCAATATGCGGTGCAGTCGACGCCCCAGGGACCGGGCGAGGGACCGGCCCAGGGGACGGCTCGTGCGACGATCGGGCAGACGCCGGTGGCGCCCTCACGGATCGTCGACACGCCTCGCCCGTCCAAACTGCCGCCAAGTTCGCTTCCTGCTCGCGTTCCCGGGCCTACGCGGGAGACGGCCCCGGCTATGCAAGCGCAGTCCAAGCCTGCGCCTGTGCGTTCGACGGGCAATTGGCGGGTACAGCTCGGCGCGTTCCGGGATCAGGGCAATGCGGAGACGCAGTGGAGCAAGGTTCGCGGCAAGCTGCGCGGTGCCCAGCCCTTCTACGCGAAGGCTAACGGCGTCACGCGGCTCCAGGCCGGCGGCTTCGCGTCGAAGGCGGACGCGACGCGGGCTTGTTCGGCGGCGGGCGTGCCGTGCGTGATCGTTGCGCCCTGACGGGATGCGCTGGAACCCGATATTTATGGCGAGGATGTGTGAATGTTCTTTTTGACCCTGGCGCTGGTGTCCGCGTCACCGACCTGCACCGAGATCAAACAGCAATGCCGTGCCTGTCCGACCGAGGGCAGCGTAAAAGGATGTTCGACAGTCGGTATCGCCTGCCAGCCGACGCGTCGCATCTGCGAGCCTCCCGCGCCTGCGAAGGCTGCGGCACGAGCCGACCGGGGTGTCGACAAGCGGGCGCGCTGACCGTCGGCCAATGAACGATCGGGTCTGGCAGGGATCGAAAGACGCGGACCGGTCGTTTCGTTTCGACATCGACCGGGAGCTAGATGAATGATTTCGAAGACCTTGGCGCTGGCACTTGCCGGCGCGACGCTGTTGGCCGCGTGTTCCGGCGAGCAGCCTGCGACTACCAATACCGATACGATGACCGAGAACGGCGTATCGTTGCGCAACCTTGCCGAGACCGACGTGGCAGTGCCAAAACCCGGCCAAATGACCGTCAAGGGGCGGCTGATCCCCACCCCGTCCGACCCGACCTCTCGCCATTTCCTGCTGCGCGAGCGGAAAGCCGTCGGCGGCACGATCATCGCGATCCTGCGGCAGGAGCATGCGGGCAAGGTCGCCTATGCTCGGACCGAGACCGATTGCGCCAACCGTCTGTTCCATGTGCTTGGCGTCGGCCCGAACCGTGCGCTGGTCGAGACCAACATCGCGCATGACGGCCCGCTGCGGCCGATCAAGGGGCTGCCGTTGCGTGAGGAACTGGCGACGTATGTGTGTGCGGCGAGCGGTACGCCGTTGGCTAAGGGCTGACCTTCACTTCTGCGCCCCTCCCTTGAAGGGAGGGGTTGGGGGTGGGTCGGCCCGCTTGAGTCACTGGGGTTTGGACATGCGGAAGCCGACCCACCCTCTGCCCCTCCCTTCCAGGGAGGGGGGAAGACTTTAGTCCAGCATCCAGTCACGGCGCGCTATACCCTGCGCGTAGAGGAGCGTTGTCAGGTCGCCGTGATCGACCCGCGCGGCCGCTGCCGCCGCGACGACCGGCTTGGCGTGGTAAGCCACCCCAAGTCCTGCCGCCTCGATCATCGCTAGGTCGTTCGCGCCATCGCCGACCGCGAGAGATTCCTCGACTGTGATCCCTCGTTCGGCGATTGCGGCTCGCAGCGTCGTCAGCTTGGTGTGCGATCCGACGATCGGCTTCGTAACCGTCCCCGTCAACATGCCGCCGTCGATCTCCAGCACGTTGGCGATCGCGCGGTCGAAACCGATCTCCTTGGCGACAGGCTCTGCAAAGCGGGTGAAGCCGCCTGATACCAGCACCGCCAGTGCCCCACGCGCGCGCATCGTCCGCGCCAAAGCCTTGGCGCCTGGCATGATCGTGACGCGTTCGGTTAGGCAGCGTTCGATGTCGCTTTCGGCCAGTCCTTTCAGCAGCGCCACACGGGCATCGAGCGCTGCTTCGAAATCGAGTTCGCCGCGCATGGCGCGTTCGGTGATTTCGGCGATCTGCGGCTTGATGCCGGCGTAATCGGCGAGTTCGTCGATGCATTCGACGGTGATCATGGTGGAATCCATGTCGGCGACCAGCAGCTTCTTGGTGCGCGTCAGGCTGGACTGCACGACCACGTCCGCCCCGGCGAAAGCGCCCTCCAGCGCGACGCGCGCCGCATCCGGCGCCATCCCGAAGATCAGGTCGGCGGCGTCGCCCTCGTCGATCCAGCCGCTCGCGCCCGGCGCGCAGCCTGCGTCGCGCAGGCGGTCCACCGCGGTCGAAATATCGCCTGCGGTCAGCGTGCCCGAGGCTATAAGCGTTGCAGTGAACATACCCATCTCCCAATCAACGGGCGCTCTCCCGAAGGTCGCGCTCATCGCAGGGCCGACCGCGAGCGGCAAGTCCGCGCTCGCGCTGGCCATCGCCGCCGCCCACGACGGCGTCATCATCAACGCCGACTCCGCGCAAGTCTACGCCGACCTCCGCATCCTCACCGCGCGGCCTTCGCCCGAAGAGGAGGCCAGCGCCCCGCACCGGCTGTTCGGTCATGTCGATGCCGCCGACGCGACCTACTCCGCTGCGCGTTGGGCCGCCGAGGCGACGCAGGCGATCCGTGACACACTCGCTGACGGCAGGCTTCCGATCCTGGTTGGTGGCACCGGGCTTTATGTCCGCACCTTGCTCGATGGCATCGCCCCCGTCCCCGCCATCGACCCGGCCCTCCGCGAGCAAGTCCGCGCCCTCCCCGTCGCTGAGGCCCACGCGGCGCTCGCGCACCTCGACCCGCAGGCCGCCGCCAAGCTGAACCCAGCCGACACTACCCGCGTCGCCCGCGCGCTCGAAGTCGTCCGCGGCACCGGCCGCACGCTCGCCGACTGGCAGACCGAGAAGGTCGGCGGGATCGGCGACACGATCGACGTCCGTGCGCTGATCCTGATCCCCGACCGCGACTGGCTCAACGCGCGCATCGACCAGCGCTTCGCCGAGATGGCCGACACCAGCCGCGACGAGATCAC
The DNA here is from genome assembly GCF_030817315.1 of Sphingomonas faeni. NCBI lineage: Bacteria > Pseudomonadati > Pseudomonadota > Alphaproteobacteria > Sphingomonadales > Sphingomonadaceae > Sphingomonas > Sphingomonas faeni. The sequence goes on from NZ_JAUSZF010000001.1 coordinate 1,647,241, forward strand.
CGCGCTGCTCGCCCGCACCGACATCCCTTGGGACGCCCCGATCCGCCGCGCGATCGGTGTGCCCGAGATCGCCGCGCTCGTTCGCGGCGAGACCTCGAAACCCGACGCCATCGCCGCTGGATCGCTCGCCACGCGGCGCTACGCCAAGCGCCAATACACGTGGGTCCGACACCAGCCGCCCGCCGCGTGGACCCGCACCGAAGCCCTCGATCTCCCAACGCGCCTGCAGCAATTTGAAACTATATTGCTCAAATGATGTTTGACACGCATCTTTTATATCGGTAGCCGGCCCATCCACGAGACGCTAAAGGCAGCGTTCTCGCAAAGGATGATATGAAATGACCGAGAAGAGTGGAGCCGATATCCTGATCGAGGCGCTGTGCGATCTCGGCGTGGAGGTCGTCTTCGGCTATCCGGGTGGTGCCGTGCTGCCGATCTATGACGCGCTGTTCCGCAGCGGCCGGATCAAGCACATTCTGGTGCGCCACGAACAGGCTGCGACGCATGCCGCGGAAGGGTACGCGCGCTCGACCGGCAAGCCCGGCGTGGTGCTCGTGACGTCGGGCCCCGGCGCGACCAACGCGGTCACCGGGATCACCGACGCGCTGATGGATTCAATTCCGATGGTCGTGATCACCGGCCAGGTGCCGACCGCGCTGATCGGCACCGACGCGTTCCAGGAGGCCGATACCGTCGGCATCACACGCCATTGCTCGAAGCATAATTACCTCGTGAAGGATCCCGCTCGCTTGGGCGACGTGATCCACGAGGCGTTCCACATCGCCACCTCGGGTCGTCCCGGCCCGGTGGTCGTCGACATTCCCAAGGACGTGCAGGTCGCCACGGCGCGGTACAAGAAGCCCGGCCCGATCCAGCACAAGACCTATCGCCCGCAGGTCAAGGCCGACCAGTCGCAGATCGAGCAGCTCGTCGACATGCTCGCCGCGGCCGAACGCCCGATCCTGTATACCGGCGGCGGCATCATCAATTCGGGCCCGGCTGCGAGCCAGTTGCTGTGCGAACTCGTTCGCATCACCGGTGCGCCGGTGACGTCGACGCTGATGGGCCTCGGCGCCTATCCCGCGTCCGGCCCGCAGTGGCTCGGCATGCTCGGGATGCACGGCACGTACGAGGCGAACATGGCGATGAACCAGGCCGACCTCGTCGTCGCGCTCGGTTCGCGCTTCGACGACCGCGTGACGGGGCGGCTCGATGCGTTCAGCCCGAACTCGCGGAAAGTGCATATCGATATCGATCGCTCGTCGGTGAACAAGACGGTGCGCGTCGATCTCGGGATCATCGCGGATGTCGGCCATGCGCTCGAGGACATGGTCCGGATCTGGAAGAGCCGCCAGCATCCCAAGCCCGACACGACCGACTGGCAGCGGCGGATCGCGGGCTGGCGCGCGGTGAAGTGCCTCGATTTCCCCGAGAACGACCCGAACGAGATCATGCCACAGCGTGCGATCCGGGCGCTGTTCGACGCGACGCAGGCCCAGTCGCCGATCATCACGACCGAGGTCGGCCAGCACCAGATGTGGGCGGCGCAACATTTCGGGTTCGAGAAGCCGAACAAGTGGCTGACCTCGGGCGGTCTCGGGACGATGGGCTACGGCCTGCCCGCCGCGATCGGCGCGCAGCTCGGCAATCCGAACGCGCTGGTGATCGACATCGCCGGCGAGGCGTCGATCCAGATGAACATCCAGGAGCTGGCGACCGCGTCGCAATACCGGTTGCCGGTGAAGATCTTCATCCTCAACAACCAGTATATGGGCATGGTCCGCCAGTGGCAGGAGCTCACCTATGAGAGCCGCTACGCCGAGAGCTATTCGGATTCGCTGCCCGATTTCGTGAAGCTGGGCGAGGCTTACGGCTGGAAGGGCATCCTGATCGAGACGCGCGACCAGCTCGACAGCGGCATCGCCGAGATGCTGGCCCATGACGGCCCGGTGATCGTCGATTGCCGCGTGTCGCAGCTGACCAACTGTTTCCCGATGATCCCGTCGGGGGCGGCGCATACCGACATGATCCTGCAGGCGAACGAAGTGTCCGGCACGATGGACGACGAAGCGAAGGCGCTGGTTTGATGGGGCATTCACTTCTTCCCCCCTCCCGTGAACGGGAGGGGCCGGGGGTGGGCTCGCGCTCAATCCCGACCGGCATCGCCTGCGGCCATCCGCGCGCCCACCCCCTACCCCCTCCCGCAAGCGGGCGGGGGGGAGACTGAACCATGCACATTTCCCAGGAAAAGGCCGAGCGGCACACGCTCGCCGTCATCGTCGACAACGAACCGGGCATCCTTGCCCGGATCGCTGGCCTGTTCACCGCGCGCGGCTATAATATCGAGAGCCTGACGGTCAGCGAGATCACCGCCGACAAGTCGGTCAGCCGGATCACGATCGTCACGTCGGCGAGCGCGGCGACGATGGAGCAGATCATCGCGCAGCTCGATCGGTTGGTGCCGGTGCACAAGGTCACCGATCTCACCGCAATGGGCGCGCACGTCGAACGCGAGCTCGCGCTGGTGAAGGTTCGCGGCACCGGCGATCACCGGATCGAAGCGCTGCGCCTCGCCGACGTCTATCGCGCGCGCGTAGTCGATGCGACGACGTCGAGCTTCGTGTTCGAGGTCACTGGCGGGATCGACAAGATCGACAAGTTCGTCGAACTCATGGGCGAAGTCGGTCTGATCGAAGTCGCCCGCACCGGCATCGTCGCGATCGCCCGCGGCAAAGAGCCGGCTTAAATTACTGCGTCATCCTGACGAAAGTCAGGACCCAGAGCCACAATTGGCGCCGCCTGGAACCCTGGGTTCCGGCGTTCGCCGGAATGACGAAAGAAGGAAGAATCCAATGCGTGTCTATTACGATCGCGACGCCGACCTGAACCTCATCACCGACAAGAAGATCGCGATCGTCGGTTACGGCTCGCAGGGCCATGCCCACGCGCAGAACCTCCGCGATTCGGGCGTCAAGGACGTCGCGATCGCGCTGCGCGAAGGCTCGGCCACCGCCAAGAAGGCGATCGACGCGGGCTTCGCGGTCAAGTCGAACAAGGAGGCCGCCGCCTGGGCCGACATCGTCATGATCCTCGCCCCCGACGAGCATCAGGCGGCGATCTACGCTGCGGACCTGCACGACAACCTCAAGCAGGGCGCGACGATCGCGTTCGCGCACGGCCTGAACGTGCATTTCGGCCTGATCGAGCCGCGCGCCGATCTCGACGTCATCATGATCGCGCCCAAGGGCCCCGGCCACACCGTGCGCAGCGAATATGTCCGCGGCGGCGGCGTCCCCTGCCTGATCGCGATCGACCAGGACAAGTCGGGCAACGCACATGACATCGCTCTCGCCTATGCCAGCGGCGTCGGCGGCGGGCGCTCGGGGATCATCGAGACCAACTTCCGCGAGGAATGCGAGACCGATCTGTTCGGCGAACAGGCCGTGCTCTGCGGCGGCATCACTCACCTGATCCAAGCCGGGTTCGAGACGCTGGTTGAGGCCGGCTACGCGCCCGAGATGGCGTATTTCGAGTGCCTGCACGAGACCAAGCTGATCGTCGACCTGCTGTATGAGGGCGGGATCGCCAACATGCGCTACTCGATCTCGAACACCGCGGAATATGGCGACATCACGACGGGTCCGCGGATCATCACGTCCGAGACCAAGGCCGAGATGAAGCGCGTGCTGGCCGACATCCAGTCGGGTCGGTTCGTGAAGAACTTCATCCTCGACAACCGTGCGGGGCAGCCTGAGCTGAAGGCGGCGCGGAAGCAGGCGCTGGCGCATCCGATCGAGAAAATCGGGTCGGAACTGCGTGGGATGATGCCTTGGATCGGGAAGAATGCGCTGGTGGATCGCGAGCGCAACTGAGCGAAGCGAACGCGCGTGAGCGCGGCCGGCACGACGGAGCCTGCCCATAGGGCACGGCTTCGCCGGCTCCGACGGGTTGGCGTGGGGAACGTGCTGAGGTCAGCGTGAAGCATGCCCCTACCCTACCACCCCGGCGAAAGCCGGGGCCCAGTTGGGGGATGTTGCTAAGGGAAGGCAACGCTCCGTTACCTCGACCTTTCCAACTGGGCCCCGGCCTTCGCCGGGGTGGCGGCGGTTTGGAGGAAGCGTCAGTCGCAGCCTATCCTGTTCCCTCGCGAACGCGGGGGCCCAGGATCTCGGGCGGTGATCGTGGTTTAGCTGGGCCCCCGCGTTCGCGGGGGAACGAGAGCTGGCGGTGCCCTTACCCCCCCGCCCCCACCGACCCAATCCTGAAACACAGCGTTGGCATAACGTCGTTTGACGCGCCCCCTCACCTCGGCCAGCATCGCGCGATCAACAGGAGACCCCGCATGCGCCTAGTCCTAGCCACCGTCCTCGCCCTCACCGCGGCACCCGTTCTCGCCCAGACCGCCGCCGTCCCCGGCGCCCCCGTCAAGGCGCGCGTGACCGCTGGCACTTACGCGGTTGACGCAAACCACACGCAGGTCACGTGGCAGGTCAACCACATGGGCTTCTCGATGCTCGAAGGGCAGCTCGGCGCGTCGGGGGGCAGCATCACCATCGATCCCGCCAAGCCGAACGCGACCAAGGTCGAAGTGAACTTCGCGATCGACCAGCTTTCGGTCACCTCGGCACCGTTCGCGGGCCATCTTAAATCGAAGGACTTCTTCGACGCCGCGACCTATCCGACCGCCAAGTTCGTCTCGACCAAGGTCGTCGCGACCGGCGACAAGGCGACCATCACCGGCGACCTCACGCTCAAAGGCGTCACCAAGCCGGTCGTGCTCCAGGCGACCTTCGTCGGCGCAGGCGCGAACCCGATGAACAAGAAGCTCAACTTCGGCTTCCGCGCGACGACTTCGATCAAGCGCAGCGACTTCAACGTCGGCGCCTACGCACCGGTGGTGTCGGACAAGGTCGACCTGACGATCAACGCCGCGTTCGCCGCGCAATAAACTACCAAAATTCCTATCGCGCTGGACATGGAGCATGTCCGCGCGATAGGGACGCTATCAATGACGTATGGCCGCCTTCTGCTGCTTCGACTTACGCGCCCTTAGGCGCGCCGATCGTTTGCGCGGTGGCCATGCCCCGCGCCTCGCGCCTAAGGGCTGACCCGAACGCTCCCGACGATACGAGAGACTGGCCATGCTGCGCGACCCATCGACCAAATACCGACCTTTCCCGCAAGTCGACCTGCCCGACCGCCAATGGCCGTCAAAGACCATCGTCAAGCCGCCCCGCTGGCTCTCGACGGATCTGCGCGACGGCAATCAGGCGCTGATCGACCCGATGGATGCGGAAAAGAAGACGCGCTTCTTCGACCTGCTCTGCAAGGTCGGCCTGAAGGAGATCGAGGTCGGCTTCCCGAGCGCCGGGGCGACCGAGTTCGACTTCATCTCCGGCCTGGTGAAGACCGGACGGATCCCCGACGACGTGTCGATCCAGGTGCTCACCCAGTCGCGGCGCGACCTGATCGAGACGAGCTTCGCCAGCCTCGTCGGCGCGAAGACCGCGATCGTGCATCTGTATAACGCGGTGTCGCCAGCCTGGCGCAAGATCGTGTTCGGGATGGACCGCGCGCAGGTCAAGCAGATCGCGATCGATGGCGCGAAAGTGCTGCGGGACGAAGCCGCCAAGCAGCCGAACGTCCGTTGGCAGTTCGAATACAGCCCCGAAACCTTCTCGACCGCGGAACTCGATTTCTCGCTAGAGGTCTGCGAGGCGGTGATGGACGTCCTGATGCCGACGCCCGACAACCCGATCATCTTCAACCTGCCCGCGACTGTCGAGTGCGCGACGCCGAACATCTATGCGGACCAGATCGAGTGGTTCGGGCGCAACATCCGCAACCGCGACGCGGTGGCGATCAGCCTGCACACGCATAACGATCGCGGCACCGGCGTCGCCGCCGCCGAGCTCGGCATGATGGCGGGTGCTGACCGGGTCGAGGGCTGCCTGCTCGGCAACGGCGAACGCACCGGCAATTGCGATCTCGTGACCGTCGCGCTCAACATGTACACGCAAGGGGTGGATCCGAAGCTCGACCTGTCGGACATCGACGGGGTCGTGAACACGGTCAATTACTGCACCAACATCCCCGTCCACCCGCGCACGCCCTATGCCGGCGATCTGGTCTTCACCGCGTTTTCCGGGTCGCACCAGGATGCGATCAAGAAGGGGTTCGCGGCGCAAGAGGCGAAGAACGACACGCTGTGGGAAGTGCCGTATCTGCCGATCGACCCCGCCGATCTCGGCCGCAGCTACGAGGCGGTGATCCGCGTCAATTCGCAGTCGGGCAAGGGCGGCGTCGCCTGGGTGATCGAGCAGGATAAGGGGCTAAAGCTGCCCAAGCGGTTGCAGGCGGACTTCAGCCGGCACGTCCAGGCCTATGCGGACGAGACCAGCCGCGAACTAAATGCCGCGGATATCTGGGGCCTGTTCGAGCGGACCTACATGCCGCAGGCGGACGACCGGGTGGAGTTGCGCGATTACGAGGAAAGCGGTGCCTCGGGGCAGCGGGTCTTCATCGGTCGGGTTGCGATCGATGGTGAGGAGCGGTCGATTTCGGGGCGTGGCAACGGCCTGATCTCGGGCGTGATTGCGGCGATCGCGGAGTCGACCGGGCCTATTTTGGACGTGGTTGATTACAACGAGCATGCGATCGGCCACGGTGCAGATGCGCAGGCGGCGGCGTATGTCGAATGCCGGACTGCCGAGGGTAAGACGGTGTTCGGGGTCGGGATGGACACCGACATCGCGACCGCCTCGGTCCGTGCGGTGTTGTCGGCCGCGAACCGCGCGTAATGCGGCTCTCCCTCTCCCCTACGGGAGAGGGTCGGGGTGAGGGGCAGCCAAGCAGTGCTTCGCCCGGAACAGCCCCTCACCCCAGCCCTCTCCCCGGAGGGAAAGGGAGCAGTCAGGCGCTCGCGGGGAGGATTAGCGGGTGCGAACGATCTCGCAGCCTACGCGGGCGTCGGGGTAGACGTCGGCCTTCACGGTGCGGACCCTCACTCGACGCACCCGTTCGTCCGCGAGGCACAGCGTCGCGATCGCCTCGCAGAGGGTTTCCTGCAAGGCGAACGGGCGGTCCGCGACCATGGCCAATATGCCCGCGCGGACGAAGTCGTAATCGAGCACTTCGTCGATGGCATCCTCACCGAGCGGGGCGGGATACACGACCGTCATCTCGGCCGAGACGACTACGCGTTGCGGCGCCACCTCATGCGGGTGGATGCCGAGCCGCATCATGACCTCGAGCCCGTCGAGGATCGTCGTGAATTCAGCCATGTCGTCCCCCAGGATCCCGGTCGAACATCACGTCGCTGTCGCGCGTCAGAAATCGCTGCCCGCAATCGACGAACACATTTTGCCCCGTCACGCCCTTCGCGGTCAGCAGCCAAGCGACCGCATCCGCGACAGCCTCCGCGCCGACCGGTCGCTTGAGCAGGTTGTCGCTCGCCACCGCCGCAAACTCATCGTCGGTCTGGTCGCCGCTCGGCAGCGTCAGGCCCGGCGACACCGCGTTGACCGCGACGCGTGGCGCGAGCGCTTGTGCGAGCATCATCGTCGCACCCTCCAGGGCGATCTTCCCGCAACTGTACGAGAAAAAGTCCGGGTTGAGGTTCGCCACCTTCTGGTCGAGCACATTGACCACCGCGCCGTCTGTGACATCGTCCTGGGACGCGAGCGCGGAGGCCAGTAGCACCGGCGCGCCACAGTTGATCGCGCCAAGCTCGGCGAACAGCGCCGGATCGACGCTCGGCGGCCGATCGAACTCGAACTTCGACGCGCAGTTCACCAACCCGTCGATCGGGCCGCCAATCGAAGAGCGTGCCGCCGCGAACAGGTCGCCGATCGCGGCGAGGTCGCTCAGGTCGCCCGCCACCGCAGTAGCACGCCCGCCCTTGCCGACGACCTCCGCCACCAGCGCAGCCGCCTCATCCGGCGAATGGCCCTGGTGCACGATCACGGCATGACCATCCGCCGCAAGCCGCCGGACAATCGCAGCCCCCAGCCGCTTAGCCCCACCCGTGACCAGCACGGTCCGCATCAGGCGCCGCGCCCCATCAACGCCAGCACTTCCTTGCGGCTGCGTTCGTCGTCGCGGAACACGCCCATCATCCGGCTCGTCACCATCGTCACGCCGGGCGTCCGCACGCCGCGCGCGGTCATGCACGCATGGCTCGCCTCGATCACCACCGCAACGCCCTGCGGCTTGAGGTTGTCCCAGATACAGTCCGCCACTTCCGCGGTCAGCCGCTCCTGCACCTGCAAACGCCGCGCGAACCCGTGGAGCACGCGTGCGAGCTTCGAAATGCCGACGACATGGTTGCGCGGCAGGTAGGCGATGTGCGCCTTGCCGATGATCGGCGCCATGTGATGCTCGCAATGCGACTGGAACGGGATGTCCTTGAGCAGCACGATTTCGTCATAGCCGCCGACTTCCTCGAACACGCGCTCGAGATGTTTCGCCGGATCGTCGCCATAGCCCGCGCAATATTCCTTCCACGCACGTGCAACACGATGCGGCGTATCGAGCAGCCCTTCGCGGGTCGGATCGTCGCCCGCCCACTGGATCAGCGTACGGATCGCCGACGCTACGTCTTCGGGCACAATCACCTTGCCATCGGGTCCCAGTTCGTCGGCAATGGCCGACCGACCATCCGCCCCGCCCGTTTCATCCCGCATCGCAACACCCTTTGTCAGCATACCCAAACATCAGAACATGGGTCCTCTTTTGCAACTGTTTTATTTGAGCAACGCGGCATAAATCCCAGTAATCCGGGCTTCAAAAAGCGTTGACGGTAGATTTTTTTCGTCGTTACTTCGCCATACCGGAAAAACTAAATCGTGAATCGGCAAAGACCGGCACGATCGGGGAGAGGACTGACATGGCTAAGTTCGAACTGCTCGCCGCTTCGGCGATGATACTCCTGTCGATTGCGCCGGCAATGGGACAAACGGCCACTACGACGTCGGCCGAAGACACCGCACCGACCAATGGCCCCGGCCAGGAGGCAACATCGGCGCAGACAAACTCAACGCAGACCGGCCCAACGCCGACTGTCCCAACACAACCTGGCCCCGCCGATACCCCATCCAGCGTCTACGCGTCGCAGGATATCGTGATTACCGCGCAACGCCAATCGCAACGTCTGCAAGATGTTCCGATTGCTGTGAGCGCTTTTACCGCGGAAAATTTGGAGAAGCAGCAGATCGTCAATCCGATAGCGCTTCAGCAGACGCTGCCCAACGTGACGTTCACCAAGACCAACTTCACCTCGTCGAGCTTCACGATCCGCGGCATCGGCGATCTCTGCGTCGGAGCGTCCTGCGACAGCGCCACCGCGATCCACGTCAACGACATGCCACTGGTATCAACGAGGCTGTTCGAATCCGAGTTCTACGATCTCGAACGCGTCGAGGTGCTGCGCGGTCCGCAAGGCACGTTGTTCGGTCGAAACGCGACCGCGGGCGTGGTCAACTTCATCACCGCCAAGCCGGACCTCTCCGGGATCCACGCCGCGGGCGAATTCGAATACGGAAATTACGATTCGAAGCGCGTGAAGGGCATGTTCAACCTGCCGATCACCGACACGATCGGGATCCGCGTCGCCGGCCAGTATCTGAAGCGCGACGGCTACACCAAGAATCTGTTCGACGGCGGCCGGATCGACGACCGCGATCTCTATTCGGTCCGCGGCACGCTGTCGTGGGAGCCGAACAGCGCCACGCGCATCGACCTGATCGGCTATTATTTCCATGAACGCGACAATCGCTCGCGCATCCAGAAGCAGCTTTGCCACCGCGATCCGACCGGCGTGCTCGGTTGCCTCCCCGATCGGCTCGACTACGGCACGACGAACGGCAATTCCACGCTCGCCGCGGTGTATTCGTCGAGCGAATTCTACCGGTTCGCGCTCGGCGCCGCGTTCACGCCCTATGCGCTGCAGAGCCTGTATGGCCGCGACACCTATACCGGGGTCGTCAACCCGACCGACGTCCGCACCGTCAACATCGATTACAAGCCGACCTATTTCAGCGACGAGGAACAATATACCGCCAAGATCTTCCATGATTTCGGGCCGGTCTCGTTCAACTTCACCGGCGGCTATGCGCGCAACTCGGTGGATTCGACCAACGACTATAACCTCGCCGTCGAGAACCCGCTCGGCGCAAACGTCGGCGCGCTCACGCTGATCGGCACCGCAGCGGCACCCGGGGCTGCGTTCCCCGGCGGGGTCAATCCCTTCACCAACGCGGTCGCCGCGCTGTTCCCGAACGGCAATACCGGCACGATCTGCCAATCGGCGCCGGGTCCCGATCTGGGCGTCTTCAGCGGCAGCAAGCTGTGCGGCCCGAGCAGCCAGGACGTCGATCGTTCGAACGCACGCTCGCGGCAATTCTCGGCCGAGGCGCATCTCGACAGCCGTTTCGACGGGATGTTCAATTTCTTGATCGGCGGCATCTATCTGGACCAGAAGATCCGCGACAACAGCTATTACGTGACCGCGTTCCCGCTCGATTACGGTGCCGCAGTCATCGGCGCTGCCAACGTGCTGGGCGGGCGCGTCGCCGGCGCTACGTTGCCCAATTCATTCGGCTCGACGCCGTTTTATCGCAGCTTCACGGACTCGGTGCATCTCAAGTCGTACGGGGCCTTCGGCGAAACCTATTTCGACTTTACCGAAAAACTCAAGCTGACGCTCGGCCTGCGCTACAATCACGACGAGAAGGAGGTTCGCGCGCGCACGTCGTTCATCTTCGACAACAAGACGCGTACACTCGTCGGCGCGGGCGGTGCACCGGTACGCGATGCAGAGGGTAATGCGATCGTCGTCTCCGCGGTCACGACCGCGCTCAGCCCCTACGGTACCAACGCGTTGGAGAACGCGATCAACTATGCCGCGCTCGATTACGATCCGTTCACCGCGGGCAACCAGCCGTTCGGCGTCGCCAGCGTCTCGTTTGGCCGACTGACGGGCCGCGCGGTCCTCGAATACAAGATCAAGCCCGACAATCTCGTCTACGCGTCCTATTCGCGCGGGTATAAATCGGGCGGCATCAACCCGCCGCTGTCGCCGGTGTTCGCGGTCGACCAGGCGTTCAGGCCGGAATCTGTCGACTCGTTCGAGATCGGTTCGAAGAACAGCTTCCTGAACCGGACGCTGCAACTCAATCTCACCGGCTTCTATTACAAATACAAACAGCTCCAGCTGAGCCGGATCGTCGCCCGCACCGCGGTCAACGACAATATCGACGCCGATATCTACGGCGTCGAGGCGGAAGCGATCATGCGGCCGTCGCCCAAGTTCACCGTCAACATGAACTTCAGCTATCTGAAGTCGAAGGTGAAGCAGGACAAGTTCATCGGCAATCCGCAGGATCCGTCGGGCGGTCGAGCCGATTCAGTGGTCATCAAGGACATCACCACCGCGTCGAACTGCGCGGTGCGGCCGACCACGCCGGGCAATGCGGCCGGGGTCAACGCGTTCGTCGGCGCGGTGAACTCGGCACTTGGGCTGCGGCCACCAACGGCGTTGCTGACCAACGGTACCACCGGCGCGTATTCGTCATGCGACGCGCTCGCCGCCGCAACCGCTGGCGCACTGGCGAACTACAACCCGGCACTGGCTGCGCTGCAGGCGCCGCTCAACGCGGGGTTCGGGACGAATGCAAGCGGCGCATTGCCGTTCGTGGTCGATCGCAGCGGCGTGCTGGTCAACATCCGTGGCAACGAACTGCCGCAAGCGCCGCGCTACAAATTCTCGGCGGGCGCGCAGTATGTCGCTGGGATCGGCGACTTCACGATCGTCCCGCGTGTCGATCTGGCCTACACCGGTGGCTTCTCGGCCAGCATCTTCAACGAGAACATCAACCGCGTTCAGGGCTATGAGGTCGTCAACGCGCAGATCCAGTTCAACGGGCCGGGCGAGCGCTATTACGTCCGCGGCTTCGTCCAGAACCTGACGAGCAACGACGCCATCACCGGCCAGTATGTGACGGACCAGTCGTCGGGGTTGTTCACCAACGTCTTCACGGTCGAACCGCGTCGCTATGGTGTAGCCGCCGGGTTCAGGTTCTAGCTTTCGGGCGGTCCGATCCGTCACCCAGCGGCAACTGGGGTCTCTCACGTGGCACGTGCGTTCGCCCCGAGATGAGATCCCGGCGTCCGCTGAGGTGACGGATTCGGAAGGCTATTTCAGGCGTTCGGCGTGCCAGGCGACATGATCCCCCATGAACGTCGAAATGAAGTTGTAGCTGTGATCGTAGCCTGGCTGCATTCGCAAGATCAGCGCGATTCCTACGGCCTTGCACGCTTCGGCAAGCAGTTCCGGCTTTAGTTGCTCGGCCAGGAAGCCATCCGCATCGCCTTGGTCGACCAGTATCCCCGCCACCCGCGCGCCATCCGCGATCAGCGCGCAGGCGTCATACGCCCGCCACGCCGCACGGTCCGGCCCGAGATACCCGCCGAGCGCCTTTTCGCCCCAGGGGCACTGCAACGGCGCCACGATCGGGGCAAACGCCGATACGCTCTTGAAGCGGTCGGGGTTGCGCAGGGCCATCGTCAACGCACCATGGCCGCCCATCGAATGTCCGAAGATCCCCTGTCGCGCCATGTCCGCCATCGGAAACTGCGCTGCGATCAGTGCCGGCAGTTCGTCCTCGACATAGGACCGCATCTGGAAGTTCGTCGCCCAGGGCTCCTCGGTCGCATCGACGTAGAAGCCCGCGCCCTTGCCGAAGTCGTACGCGTCGTCGTCGGGCACGTCGTCGCCACGCGGCGAGGTATCGGGCGCGACCAGGATGACGCCCAGTTCGGCACAGGCTCGCCGGTACTCGCCCTTGTCCATGACGTTGGCGTGTGTGCACGTCAGCCCCGACAGGAACCACAGCACCGGCAATTGCGCGCCTTCGTCGTGTGGCGGGACGTAGACAGCGAAGGTCATGTCGGTACCGGTTGCGGTCGAGGCGTGGCGGTACACGCCCTGCGTGCCGCCATACGCCTTGCTGGTGGAGACGGTCTCCATCACGCGATCCGGTGCAGCGCGCAGATCTTGTTCCCCGACGGATCGCGCAGATACGCCAGATAAAGCTTCCGCCCCCCGGTAGCTTGCCGCATGCCCGGCGGATCCTCACAGGCCGTCCCGCCGTTCGCCAGCCCCGCGGCATGCCACGCATCGGCCGCTTCGGTCGAGGCCGCCGCGAAGCCCATCGTGCTGCCGTTACCGTGGCTCGCCGGCTGCCCGTCGATCGGCTTGGTCAGCAGGAAACGCCCGCCATCATGCGCGTAGACGACGCGCCCCCAGTCATCGACGACACCCTCGGGAACGCCAAGCGCGCCCAGCGCCGCGTCGTAGAACGCCTTCGACGCGGCGATATCGTCGGCGCCGAGCATGATGTGCGTGAACATAGGCGCGCTCCTCAGTAGATCACGACGGAGCGGATGCTCTCGCCGGCGTGCATCAGGTCGAAGCCCTTGTTGATCTCGTCGAGCGTCAGGCGGTGCGTGATCATCGGGTCGATCTCGATCATCCCGTTCATGTACCAGTCGACGATCTTGGGCGTATCGGTCCGCCCGCGCGCGCCGCCGAACGCCGTCCCGCGCCAGTTGCGCCCGGTGACGAGCTGGAACGGTCGTGTCGAGATTTCCTTGCCCGCCTCGGCCACGCCGATCACGATCGAAGTACCCCAGCCGCGATGGCACGCCTCCAGCGCCTGCCGCATAACCGTCGTGTTGCCAGTCGCGTCGAACGTATAGTCCGCGCCGCCGTCGGTGAGCGCGACGATGTGCTGGACGATATCGCCCACATCCTTGGGATTGGCGAAGTGCGTCATGCCGAAGCGACGCCCCCATTCCTCGCGGTCGGGATTGATGTCGACGCCGACGATCATCCCCGCGCCGGCAAGCCGCGCGCCCTGGATCACGTTGAGCCCGATCCCGCCGAGCCCGAACACCACGACCGTATCGCCCGGCTGGACCTTCGCCGTGTGCACCACCGCACCGACGCCCGTGGTCACGCCGCAGCCGACGTAGCACGACGTATCGAACGGCGCGTCCTCGCGGATCTTCGCCACCGCGATCTCCGGCAGCACGGTGAAGTTCGAGAAGGTCGAGCAGCCCATGTAATGGAAGATCGGCTGCCCCTTGTAGCTGAACCGCGTCGTGCCGTCGGGCATCAGGCCCTTGCCTTGGGTGGCGCGGATCGCGGTGCACAGGTTGGTCTTCTGGCTGAGGCACGACTTACACTGGCGACATTCGGGGGGTGTAAAGCGGGATGACATGATCGCCGACCGCGACGCTGGTCACCCCCGCGCCGATCTCGCGGACGATGCCGGCGCCTTCATGGCCGAGCACGCTCGGAAACAACCCTTCCGAATCAAGCCCGTCGAGCGTGTACGCATCGGTATGACAGATGCCCGTCGCCATGATTTCGACGAGCACTTCGCCGAATTTCGGCCCTTCGAGGTCGAGTTCGACGATCTCGAGCGGTTTTTTTGCCTCGAAGGCTACGGCGGCGCGGGTCTTCATCGGTCGGTCTCCTTGATTGCCGCCCTGATGCCCCCGGCGCCCCGGCTCCGCAACCCGTAGGCGATGCAACCAATGCCGCGTTCCCGCGCTTGATCGTTGCTTATCAAGGAGATGCGACGATGAAGGATCCGAAGAAGGGCGACGAGGTCACCTGGAAATCGCACGGCGGCGAGGCGCACGGCACGGTCGAAAAGAAGCAGACCACCGACACCAAGATAAAGGGCCACACCGTCAGGGCGTCCAAGGACGAGCCCCAGTTCATCGTAAAGAGTGACAAGGGCGGCAAGGCAGCGCACAAGGCGGACGCGCTCACCAAGGCGTGACCACGCGCGCAGTGCCTAACGCACGCGCGCAACAGGAAGGAATGCTTATGGCTACAGCTCCCAAGACCGGCGGCATCCACGCCCCCGTCCAGCCCTCTCCCGAGCTCGGCGAGATCGTCGGCAACGACAAGCTCCCGCGCAGCGAAGTGATCAGCAAGGTTTGGGTCTACATCAAGGCCAACAACCTGCAGAACCCTGAGAACAAGCGCGAGATCCTCGCGGACGAGAAGCTGAAGAAGGTCTTCGGGCGTGACAAGTGCACGATGTTCGAGATGAACAAGTACATCTCGCAGCACGTCAAGGCCTAACCGCCCGCACTGCACGGCAAGCGGCGACGGGGCATCGCAAGCGATACCCGTCGCCCTTGATCGAACCGTTCGAGGGTTCGCAATCCCGAAATTACCGTGGTTGCGCGAACGTGATCGTGAACGACCCGACGCAAGCCGCGAGCTTGTTCGAGATTTCCCACGCTTGATCGTCCCACCCGACGAGCGTAATGCGCCATCGGATGCCCCCGTAGCTCAGCCGGATAGAGCGACGGTTTCCTAAACCGTAGGCCGCGTGTTCAAATCTCGCCGGGGGCACCAGCTTTTCGTCAGCAGGCCGTTGCCGCTGTCTGCGCCCCGGACATTCTCGACGTACCGCGCTGTTATCCGCAGCAGCGTTTAGATTTCTTCCCTGAGCCGCATGGGCAGGGATCGTTTCTGCCGATCTTCGTCGAGGGTGCGGCCGCCGGTGTGGTCGATGTTGCGCCGGTGCTTCGAGCATGGAATTTCAGGACCGCGGCGACGATCTGCGCGGGAGCGTGCGCGTCGAGGGCGTTGACCTCGATACTGTCGAGCGTGGTTTCGTTGGTGACGATCGCGATCAACGCCATGATCTGCGCTAGAGCCTCTGCGGTATCCGGATCGGTACCCTCACCCAACGCCGTCCAGCTTTCAGGCCTGAGCGCCACCGCTTCGGCGAAACCGTCGATCCAGCCTTCCCAGAGTACGTCGCCATTGCGGTCGTCGGTATCGAAGATCGGCTGGGGCTTGCCGCGTGTCAGGTCCCGGACGATCTCGGCGTGGCGCGCCATCACCGCATCGACGAACCACTGGACGTCGGCGGGATCGTCGAACGGCGGTTCGTCGCTGTCGTCCGACCCCCAGATGCTCTGGAGCCACTCGCCCTGCGGGATCGTATCGGGGCCGACCACCAAGGCCGTCAGGAAGCCGTCGAGTTCGGTGAGCAGCATCGGCTCCTCGAGCGGAAGATCGGCGAGGGCACCGTCGAGACGTCGGAAACGGGAGGGAAGATTTTTCATCGGATCGGGTCGGTCGCCTTGGAGAATGGCGGTGCCATAGCCCGCCAATGACGGTCGCCGCCAGCGACGAGTGGGACCAAGCCCTGCCTGAACCGGACAGGATTGGACGCGCGGGACGCTTGCCTCGTGCGGGCGATACTCTCATTGCTTCGAGATCGCCCACCGGACCGGGAAATTCGTACTTGATCAGAACCCTTTGCCGTTTCGCCGCACTGGCATCGATCGCGACGATGGCCCCTGCACAGACCACGCCGTCTTCGTCCGTTCGTTCGCCCGCCGACCTCTATGGCCCGTTGTTCGACGCCGTGCAGCAGGGTCACGTGTTTGCCGACGGGAAGACGTTCGTCGACGCCGTGCCGAAGCGGGCGACGGCTGCGATCATGGCGGATTATGCGCGGACCAAACCCGCGGGCCCTGCCCTCAAGGCGTTCGTGCTCGCCAATTTCGTGGTGCCCGGCGAGAATGATCGTGGCTCGGGCGATCTCAGGACGCATGTCCGGAGGCTCTGGCCGCAACTCGTGCGCCAGCCGGTCGCGCCGGTCGCGGGCAGTTCCGCGCTGCCGCTTCCTGCCGCCTACGTGGTCCCCGGCGGGCGCTTCCGCGAGATTTATTACTGGGACAGCTATTTCACGATGCTGGGGTTGAAGGTCGATGGCCAGGAGCCGCTCGTGGAGTCGATGATCGAGGATTTCACCAGTCTGATCGAGCGATACGGCCATATTCCGAACGGGACTCGGACCTATTATCTCAGCCGCTCGCAGCCGCCTTATTATGCGCTGATGCTCGATCTCTCGACCAACACCGACCCCGTGGTTGCGAAGCGCCGGCTGGCTGCGCTGCGGGCCGAGCACGCATTCTGGATGAAGGGCACGGCCTGCCTGAACGGCAAGCCCGCCTGCCTGCGCGTGGTGCGAATGCCCGATGGCAGCGTGCTGAACCGCTATTACGACGACCGCGATACGCCGCGTGACGAATCCTATGCCGAAGACGTCGAGACCGCGGGGAAGGCGGCGCCGCGCCTTGCTGCCGATACGCAACGCAACCTACGTGCAGGGGCCGAAAGCGGATGGGACTTCAGTTCGCGCTGGCTCCGCGATCCGCAGTCGCTCGCGACGATCCATGCCATCGACATCGTGCCAGTCGATCTCAACAGCCTGTTATGGATGATGGAGCGCCGCATCGCCGAGCGCTGTCGTACTGTCAACGACACTCCCTGCGCGACCGCGTTCACGACGCTCGCGACGAAGCGCAAGACCGCGATCGACCGTTATCTCTGGCAGGCCAATACCGCGCGCTACGCCGACTGGGACTTGTCGAAGCGCGAGCCGACCGCCAGCATCAACGCTGCGATGCTGCACCCGCTGTTCGTCGGACTCGCCTCGCCTGCGCAGGCCAAGGCTGTTGCCGCGACGGTGCGCAAATCGCTGGTGGCAGAGGGTGGCCTGCGGACGACGACGTTGAACACCGGGCAGCAATGGGACGAACCCAATGGCTGGGCGCCACTGCAATGGGTGGCGATCGCTGGGCTCGACGCCAATCGCGAACCGGCACTCGCCAAGGACATCGCCAAACGCTGGCTGGGGACGGTCGGCGCGGCGTATGCCGAGACCGGCAAGATGCTCGAAAAATACAATATCGAGCAGCGTACGCCGGGCGGCGGGGGCGAATATCCGGTGCAGGACGGCTTCGGCTGGACCAACGGCGTCACCAGCGCGATCCTCGATCGTTATCCAGACCTCGCCTCTCAGGCGAAGTAAGGCCTGGCCGCAAGCGAACGTTCGGCGGCAATGGTTGCTTACGGCACCCGGCGCCACATATGGACCTGCAATGCTCGACCCCGCGCCCGCCAGCCAAACCGACGACGCCGACATGCTCGCGCCGGATTTCCTCGCACCGGATTTCGTCGTCATCGACGTCGAGACGGCATGTTCGCGCGTCAGCAGTATATGCCAGGTCGGGATCGTCGGGTTTCGTGATGGCCGCGAGATGTTCGAATACGAGACGCTGGTCGATCCACGCGACGAGTTCAACGTGTTCAATACCCGGATCCACGGGATCACCGAGCATCACGTCACGGGCAAACCGTGCTTCGGGGACATCCACGGCATCGTCGACGGCCATTTGTCGGGCCGGACGACGGTGGCGCATTCCTATTTCGACAAGGGCGCACTCGCCGCCGCATGCCGCATTCACGACCGTCCGCCGATCCAGACGGTCTGGCTCGACAGCGTCCGCGTTGCGCAGCGTGCTTGGCCCGATCTGGCGAGTCACCGGCTAGGCGGCCTCGCGCAATATCTCGGGATCACGCACAAGCATCATGACGCGCTGAGCGACGCGCGTGCCGCCGGCTGGGTGATCGTCAAGGCGATCGACCATACGGGCATCGCGCTCGACGAATGGCTGAAGCCACCGCGCAAGCCCGGCCCGGCCCCGCGCCCCGCTGCGGCCGGACCACTTGCTGGCGAACGCATCGCGCTTCTCGGCGAGCCACGCGATGGGCGGCTTGCTTGCGCGATTGCCGCGCTTGGCGGACGGATCGTGTCGGCGGTCGGTAACACGACGACGATGCTCGTCATCACCGGGCGCGCGCCGTTCAGCTATTCGGTGCGCAACAGCGGTGCGTATCGCCGTGCCGAGCAGTATCGGCGGCTTGGCGGCACGATCCGCGTGGTCTCCGAAAGCGAGCTCGATTTGCCGGCTCTCGCGGCAGGTTTCGCCTCAGCCTGATCGGCATTTCCTCGAAGACCTACTTTCGTTCCCGGTTCGGGTTTCCCACCGCCTTGGCAAATGACGGCCGAGGTGCGACCATCGTCGCAAACGATAAGGGAGAGCGATATGCGGTTGGCGACTTGGGGAATGGCGGTCGGCTTGCTGGCTGCACCGGCGACGGCGCAGCGGGTGCAAGTTGCGACCGGCCAGCTTGAGGGTACACACGTCTCGACCGCCGCGACGCCGGTGGATGCGTATCTCGGCATTCCCTATGCGGCGGCACCGGTGGGCCCATCGCGATGGCAGCCACCGAGACCGGCTGCGCAATGGACCGGCGTGCGCAAAGCCGACCGGTTCGGCGCGCGCTGCATGCAGCAACCGCTGTTCGCTGACATGAAGTTCCGCTCGCCGGGTATCAGCGAGGATTGCCTGACGCTCAACGTCTGGACGCCGGCGGGCACGAAACCGGGCGCGCGCCTGCCCGTGCTGTTCTACATTCACGGTGGCGGCGCGATCGCGGGTGACGGGTCGGAACTGCGCTACGACGGGGCGGCGATGGCGCAGAAGGGTATCGTCGTCGTGACGATCAATTACCGGCTGGGCGCGTTCGGGTTCCTCGCGACCAGCGCGCTGGCAGCGGAGTCGCCGGCGCATTCCGCGGGGAATTACGGCCTGCTCGACCAGGCAGCAGCGCTGGCCTGGGTCCGGCGCAACGCCGCCGCGTTCGGGGGCGATCCGCAGCGGATCACAATCGGCGGGGAGAGCGCGGGATCGATGTCGGTCAGCGTGCTGATGACGTCGCCGCTCACCCGCACGCAGTTCGCAGGGGCGATCGGCGAGAGCGGTGGCGTCCTGCCGCCGACCTTCCGCCCCAAGCCGCTCGCGGTGGCGACGAAGGACGGCGACGCGTTCGCGGTCGCGGTCGCGGCGGGGGCGGGGGCGCCCTCGCTCGACGCACTTCGCGCGATGCCCGCCGAAGCGTTGCTTGCGGCGCAGGGTACGCAGCGGTTCCGCGCGGACTTCATCGTCGACGGGCAGTTCCTGACGGAGCCGCCGGTCGATACTTACACGGCGGGACGCGCGGCGCGCGTGCCGCTGCTGGTCGGTGCGAACTCGCAGGAGGGAAGCTGGACGAGCATCCTGGCGGGCCAACCGCCGACGGTCGCGAATTATCGGGCGGGCGTTGCGAAGCTCTTTACCGACGCGGACGGACTGCTCGCCTTGTACCCGGTGAAGTCGGATGCCGACGTACCGGTCGCGGCGACCGCGTTGGCAAGCGACGCGTTTCTCGGCGCGTCGACGTGGAAGTGGTTCGACCTGCACCGCGGCACGCGTCAGCCGACCTATTATTATCATTTCGCGCACCCTCGCCCCGCCGCGCTGCCGCCGCTCACGAACCCCGACGTGCCGCCGATCGGGGCGGTGCACAGCGCGGAGATCGAATACGCGCTGGGTAACCTCGACACGAACCCGGCCTATGCCTGGACGGCGGACGATCGCCGGATCTCGACGGTGTTCCAGGGATATTTCACCGCGTTCATCAAGACCGGTAACCCGAATGCTGCGGGGCTGCCGGCTTGGTCGCCGGCACCTTCCGCGGGGGGCGTCATTCCGCGCCAGATCGTCGACGTGCAGACGCGTTCGGAACCGTTCGTCGAGCAGGCGCGCTATGTTGCGGCGACGCCGTTGTTGGAGCGGCGAGTGCCTTGAGGCTAGATCTGGCCGACGAAGACCACTCCGGGCACCGACAAATTCTGTCCGGTTGTGGTCAGTCGGCCATCGGTTTCGATGCGGAATATCGCCAGCGTGCCGGACCGCTCGTTGCCGACGAGGACACGGCGTTGCGCTTCGAGGACCAGCAGGAAGCGCGGCCAGTTGCCGCCGCTCGGGATGTGCTGGAGCAGGCTCGGCACGCCTGAGGCATCGAGTGCGAAGATGGCAACGCTGTCGTGCCCGCGGTTGGAGACGTAGAGCCGCCGCCCGGCTCGGTCGATCGCGATATGCGCGGCCTGGGATATGCCCTGATACCCGCTCGGCAACGTCGAGATCTTATGGCGGGTCGCGAAACTGCCGTCCGCGCGGGCGTCGAGTAGAATGACCGCGTTCGACAGTTCGCACACGACGTAGGCGAGCGGGCGGCGGGGATGGTGGACGAGATGGCGCGGCCCCGCCCCCGGCGGCGCACGCCACGCGGCGACCGGCTCGGCTAGCGTTCGCGCACGCGGATCGAAGCGGTAGGCGAAGATCGTGTCCGTCCCCAGATCGACCGAATGCAGCCACCGGCGGTCCGGGCTGAAGCCGACCCAATGCGCGTGGGGTGCCTCTTGCCGGGCCTTGTCGGGGCCATGGCCCGTGTGGCGGAACACCACCGGTTCGCCGGGCACGCCGGTGCGCGCGTCGAGCCGGTGGAACGCGACGCTGCCGCTCGAATAATTGGCGACGGCGAGGCAGGCGCTGGCGCGGTCGATCGCGACATAACATGGGTCGGCACCTGCCGTGGAGGCAATGCCGCGCTGCGACCAGTCGGCCGCGTAGGCGGCGATCTCGCCCGCGGCCTTCTCGCGGACGAAGCAATACGCACCGCCTGGGCCGCCGCCGACGCCGAACGAGGCGTCCTCGAGTCCGGATACCGGGCTGCCGACTTGCCATGCGTCGCGATCGGGATCGAACGAGATCGGATACACGCCCTTGCCGCCTTCGCGTGCGTAAGTGCCGGCGATCAGCCGTACCGCCCGTTTGGCACCGCCGGCCGCGACTGCGGGGAAAGCGATCGTTGCCGCCATCGCGGTCAGGGCCGACCGTCGTGTCGTGGTCCAGTCGGTCATGCCCGTTCCTTTGCAGCTATCGGCGCGTGTCATGCTTCAGCGGTGCGGCCGAGGCAACGAACGTGGCTCAGGTTTCGACCGCGTAGAGCGCGTGGTGAGTGAGGATGAACAGGGTGCATCCGTTTGGGCCGCCGAAGATCAGTTGCAGCGGGCGCTCGGGGACGTCGATCCGTCCGGTCTCGCGACCGTCGGCGTCGTGGACGAACACCTGGCCGTTGGCGAGGTAGACGCGACCGTCCGGCCCGACCGCGACGCTTTCTCCGCCGCGATTGGCGAACGGTTTCAGATCGGTGAGGCTGCCGCCTGCGCCAACCAGTCCGCTATAGGTCCTGGCTTCGGAGCCGTTGCTGACGAAGACGCGCTCGCCGACCTTGGCCTTCACGAAGCCATAGGTGTCGAGTGCGTCCGAGAAGCGCCAGCCGAGATGGTTGGGCGGCCCCTGCTGGACGGTGCGATAGGCGGGCAGGACCAGCGATCCGTCCGGCGAGACGTATTCGCGCGGCTTGGGCACGGCCATGTCGCGGGTGAACATCTCGCCGAGCGTGGTGAACTGGTAGGTTCGCGGATCGATCTGATCCTTGAACTCGCCGTTCACCCAGAAATTGCCGGGCAGCGCGACGGCGGCATTGCTGTGCTTGGCGATCGGCGTCAGCGGGATCACGGCGATGCTGTCGGGGTCGCCGGGCTTGATGCTGTAGACCGTCCCCGCAGCGCCGTCGGACGACAGCACCATCAGGTTACCCGAGCGATCGACCGCGAGGTTGACCGGATCGACGGGCGCGTCGGCGGCGACCGACAGCCCTTCGCCCGCCGTCCAGCCATAGATGCGGTGCGTATTATGCTCGACGAAGTAGAGCTTGCCCTTCGCATCCACCGCTGCACCGGCGATCGAGTAGAACCCGTCTTCCAGCTTGCGAACCACGGGGCTGGTGCTCGTCGCGACCGGCGTCGCCCCGCGCTTCACGTCCAGCACCGCGAACTCGCGTTCGCGCACCTCCGCCCCGGTGGTCATGTCCTGGACCCCGTTCTCGTACGGGAACTTGCTCGCGCGCAGATCCGTACCGCAGGCCTTCCGCGTCGCAGAATGCCAGCCCGCTCTCACCGTTCACGTGCATGTTGCGAAAGCGGATATCGTCGGAATTGTAGATCCGTACCGCCGATGGTGCCGGCTGGAGCGACCGCGTCACGCGGTAGGCGTGATAGTTCGCGAACAGGATGTTGCTCGAATTGCGGACCTCGAGCGACAGCGCGTTGCGGCTCTCGCCCGCCTCTTCCTCGGTCTGCGGCGCGAGGAACTCCCAGTTCTTCACGCCGTCCAGCACGATCTCGGCACGCGCGTGATGCTCCGCGGACATCTCGTAAACATGCCCCGGCGTGCTCGTGTTCGAGACGTGGAGTCCGGCAGCCGCGAAGGTGTTGGGAGTCCACAGATTGTTGAACGTGCCGCCGCCGCCATCGGTGACCGAGAGGCTGGCATATTGCCCGTCCCAGCGCTTGAGCGGATCAGCATCCGCGGTATGGTTGGCGTTGTACGGAACGATACGGCTGCCGTCGGCACGGCTGGTGCCGTGGCCGCCGTGGAAGCGGA
Source organism: Sphingomonas faeni (assembly GCF_030817315.1). Lineage (NCBI taxonomy): Bacteria > Pseudomonadati > Pseudomonadota > Alphaproteobacteria > Sphingomonadales > Sphingomonadaceae > Sphingomonas > Sphingomonas faeni. The sequence goes on from NZ_JAUSZF010000001.1 coordinate 1,670,521, forward strand.
CGTCGTCGACCAGCGAGTTCGCGCCGGCCTTCCACAGCAGCGCGGTCGCGCGCGGGTTGATGCCGCCTGTCGTCAAGCCGATTCCGGAAACGATCGCCGCGCCGCCCTTTGCGCTTTCGATCAGGCCCTTGGCGGCACCGATACCCCGAAAGCTTGGCGTGTCGTCGGCGAGCACGATCTGGGTCATGTCGGGATGCAAGCCGATCAGCACCGTGTCGGGCCGCAGCTTCAGCGTATCGGAGACGCGGTAGAAGCCGGTCGGGAAATAGACCACGCGGTGCGTGTCGATCGCGCGCTGGATCGCCGCGGTATCGTCGGTCGCGTCGTCGCCTTTCGCCCCCGCGGTCCGCACGTCGAACCATTGCGCGACGGGCGGGAGCGAGCGGATCGCCGGCGGTATCCGCTTGGGCATTGCCGGGATCGGCGCGGCATCGACGCGCGTCTCGTATTTGCCGGTTGCGCCGAGACCCGGCAGCGTCAGGCCATAGGTGAACGCCTTTACCCGGTATCGCGCGCCCTGCCCGGTCACGGTCTTCTTGCTATCGCGGAACCGCGCGAAGATCGGTACGGCGCTGGCGGTGGCGTCCTGGAAACCGATCTGCGTATAGACATTGTCTTCGTTGCTGATGACGACGGCGGCGTCCGAGACGTTCTCGAACCGCACATCGCGGCCCCATAGCCAATCGCCATAGCCGCGGTCGATCTCGATCCCGACGGGGACGTTGCGGATGCTGGTGTTGACGAGCGTCAGCCCGGCTTCATGCTCGCGGATCGCGGCATCGCGCTGGCCCTCGAACGACGAATCAAGCAGCGTATATTGCCATGCGGGCGAGGTCTTCTCGCTCAGGATGCCGTACCGCCCGCCGAAGAAACGCAGGTCCTGCCCGACATTGCCGACCTGGTAGATACCGGCCAACCCGGAGCCGATGTGGAAGTCGACATGGCTCAGATACGCATGCTGCGCCAAGTGGAACCGCACCGCGGTCGCAGCGGGATTGCCGTCGCCGATCTCGAAATCGACGTTGCCGAGCGCGGAATAGAACGTGCCCGAATTCGCGTCGGCGATCGAAGCATCCAACGGTACGCTGGTCGGCGGCGGCACGGGTACCCTTGGTGGTGCAGCCCGGGTGTCGGCCCGCGTGCCGGTGAAGAACAGCATGTTCGCCACGCCGGTCTGGAATCCGGGTGTCGCGGCGCCGAGCGTGATGACGGGGCGCGTCTTGCCGGTTCCGAACACGCGCACGCCCGGCCAGACGAATATCGTCCGCGAGATGCGGTAGCGGCCGGCGGGAAGGAAGACGATGCCCTCGCCGCCCTTCGCGCTCGCCGCGCTATCGATCGCGGCCTGGATGGCGGCGGTATCGTCCGCCCGGCCGTCACCGCGGCCCCGTACCGTCACCGCACGCGGATCTGCCGGCGCGGTGAGAAATACCGATCGAGATGGAGAGGCCGAACGAGGGGCGGCAAACGCTGGAACGGTCGTCCCGAGAAGCGCGATCGCGGTGGTTAGCGTCAGTTTCACAGGCTCACCCGAGATTGTTGTGGGACGCGCCGGACGATGTCCGCCAGTCTGCATCGCAGGTAGTGCCGCATGCGACCATAGGCGATCACGACCAAGGTCGTAGTAGCCGATGCCGCGCGCACGGACGATAGACGGTGACGAACCGACCGCGCGCAGCTTATGGAGAGCCAGTGCCTCCTTCCCCCGAACCGACCCCAAATCAGGCCGACGCGCCACCCTATGCCCTGATCGTGATGGGCGTCAGCGGTAGCGGCAAGTCGACGCTGGGTGCCGAACTTGCGCGACGTCTGCGTTGCGCGTTCCTCGAAGGCGATGCGTTCCACAGCGCGGACAGCGTCGCGAAGATGCGATCAGGCCAACCGCTCGACGACCAGGATCGCTGGCCCTGGCTCGACCGGATCGCGGCAGGGTTGCGTAATGCGGCCCGCACGGATGGTACTGCGGTTGCAGCGTGTTCGGCGCTGAAGCGTGTCTATCGCGATCGACTGGCGGAGGCCGTCGGCATGCCGTTGCTGTTCGTGTTCCTCGATACGAAGGACAGCGGCGAACTTGCACGACGTCTGGCCCACCGCACGGAGCATTATATGCCTGCCAGCCTGCTCGCGAGCCAGCTCGATACCCTGGAGGAACTCGGCCCCGACGAGCGCGCCGTCACGCTCGATGCGGAGGACGCGCCCGATCGACTCTGTGCCGAAGCGCTTGCCTGGATCGGTCACGAGATGCCCAGCGCTGCCGAGATACCCGCAGACGCACGACCAAGGTCGTAATAGCCACGGCGGCGGACAACGCCGACACTCGGCAGCGGACACTCGTGCACGAGTGCGGTCGAGGATCGTCGATGTCGTTACGCGTAGCTTTCGCCCTGATGCTGGTCGCAGCGCCCGCCGTCGCGCAGCAGGCCCCTGTGATTACGCTTTGGCCGAACGGCGCGCCCGGATCGGAAGCGCGGCGGACCGAAGCCGAGACGGTGAAGGACAGCTATGTCAGCAACGTCCACAACCCCTCTCTGACGATCTACCGCCCCGCGCCGAGCCATGCCAACGGCGCCGCGGTGATCGTGGCGCCCGGCGGCGGTCACCGCATGCTGGTGTGGATTAACGAGGGCGAGGTACCGGCGAAGGCGCTCAACCGCTACGGCGTCACGACGTTCGTGCTGAAATACCGCCTCGCGCGTGATCCCGGCTCGCCTTACGATATCGAGCGCGATGCGGTGGCCGATCTGCGACGGGCGGTCCGGCGGGTCCGCGCGCATGCGAGCGACTATGCGATCGACCCTGCCCGGATCGGCGTGATGGGCTTTTCCGCAGGCGGCGAACTCGTGTCGCTTGTCGCCGACAACCCCGCGCCGGCACAGACGCCGGCGGATGCGATCGACCGCGTGAGCGCACGCCCGGACTTCCAGGTCCTCGTCTATCCCGGGCCGCTTGGTACACCGGCAAAGGCTCCCGCCGGTGCGCCGCCCGCGTTCCTCGTCGCGGGCTCGCTGGACCAATGCTGTGCGACATCGGCGATGACGCTGTATTCACAGCTTCGTACCGCGGGCGTTTCGGCGGAGCTGCACCTTTACGCGGACACCGATCACGCGTTCAATCTGGGCACGCGATCGGAGCGCATCTCGATCCAGCATTGGCCCGATCGATTGGCGGACTGGCTTGCCGATGGAGGCTGGCTCATTCCGCATGGATCGGCGAAGATACCCCCAGTTTCTCGAAAGGAACCCTGATGGAATTCGGCAGGCGTGATCTCCTGGTCGCCGCGGCAACGCTGGCCGCCACATCGAGCGGCGTGGCCTGCGCGGCTACCGATCGCAAGCTCGGCTATGCGATCGTCGGGCTCGGCTATTACGGGTTGCAGACGATCCTGCCGCAGTTCGTCAATTGCGAACATTCGCGGGTGACCGCGCTGGTCAGCGGCGACCGGACCAAGGCACTTGCGACCGCAGCCAAATACGACGTGCCCGAGCGGTCGATCTATACCTACGCCGATTTCGATCGCATCCGCGACAATCCCGACGTCGACATCGTCTATGTCTGCCTGCCCAATTCGATGCACGCCGAATACACCATCCGCGCGGCGAAGGCCGGCAAGCACGTGATGTGCGAGAAGCCGATGGCGATCTCTGTCGCAGAGTGCGAGTCGATGATCCGCGCGTGCAAGACCGCGGGCAAGAAGCTGATGATCGGCTATCGCTGCCATTTCGAGCCGTTCAACCTGGAGGCGATGCGGCTGGCGAAGTCCGGCGCGGCTGGCAAGATCCGCTATGTCCGGTCGGAGCACGGCTTCGTCCAGGGCGACCCGAACAAGTGGCGCCTGAAGCGCGCGATGGCGGGCGGGGGTTCGCTGATGGACATGGGCATCTACAGCCTGCAGGCCGCACGCTACATGACGGGCGAGGAGCCGATCGCGGTCACCGCCCGCGAATCCACCGACCGCCGTGACCCGCGCTTCCGCGAGGTCGAGGACATGATCGAATGGACGCTCGAATTTCCCTCCGGCGCGATCGCCGGATGCCAGTCGATGTACAGCGCTAACCAGAACCATATCCTGCTGATGGGCGACAAGGGGCGCGTCGAGCTGGAACCGGCGACACGCTATGACGGTAACAAGATGTGGACCGGACGCGACGGTCGCGAGACCGCGATCACCAGTCCTCCTCCAGGGCCTGGCAAGACGCAGTTCGCGGGGCAGCTTGATCATCTGGCGGAATGCATTCTCGACGGACGCGAGCCTATCGTTTCCGGTGAGGAAGGCCTGCGCGACATGCGGATCGTCGAGGCGATCTACCGCTCCGCGCGCGAAGGTCGGACGGTGAAGCTGTGATGCGGCCGTTGCTTGTTGCTGCGGTGGCGTTCGTTTCAGCCTCTGCCCTGCCCGCGCAGACTGCTACCGATCCGACGAGCTTTGCCGCATCGGCCGATGTTCGCACGCGGATCGTTGCGCTCGAAAAGACGATGAAGCCCGGCCAGGGGTTCGCCATGGCTTCGCTGGTGGAGGCGGACGGGACGAGTGCCGCGCTCGAATATTGGAAGGCGCCGGGCAAGCCTGCGGTGCACCCCGACGAGGCCGAATATGCGACGGTAATGGCGGGTTCGGGGACGCTGGTCTCGGGCGGCACGCTGGTCGCGCCGAAGCTGCGCTTTCCGGGGCTTGTCGAAGGTGACCGGATCGAGGGCGGGACGACGCGGAAGCTCGCGGTCGGGGACGTGTTCCTGATCCCGGCGGGGGTGCCGCACTGGTTCGGCATCGACGGCAAGCTGGTCATGCTAGGGACCAAGATCAGGACATCAGGTCAGCGGAAGCCGAGCCAGTAGAGCAGGCCGATATTGACCGCGAGCAGCGGCAAGGCGGTCGGTATCTGCGCGCGGATGACGGCGTTCTTGTCCTTCAACTCGAGTAGTGCCGCGGGGACGAGATTGAAGTTCGCGGCCATCGGCGTCATCAGCGTGCCGCAGAAGCCGCTGAGCATGCCGATCGCGGCGACTACCGCCGGGTCGCCGCCATAGTGGCGCACGAGCAGCGGGATGCCGATCGCCGCGGCCATGACGGGGAACGCCGCGAAGGCGTTGCCCATGACCATCGTGAACAGCGCCATGCCTAGTGTGTAGGCGAGGACTGCGCCGATCAGGCTGCCTTCGGGGATCGCGTGGCCGGCGAGCCCGCCGACGACGTCGCCGACGCCGGCCAACGCGAACACTGCGCCGAGACTCGCCAGCATTTGCGGCAAGACGGCGGCCCAGCCGATCGCATCCATCAGCCTGACGCCTTCCGCGAGCGGTGTGGCGATACGGGGCCGGAACCAGAGGTGCATGGCGACCAGCGCGATCAGGACGCCGCAGGTTAGGGCGACGAGCGTTGCTTGTTTCGGGTCGACTAAGTTCGGGACCGCGCGGAAGAGGACGGTCCCGCCTAGTGCCGCAGCGGGGATGATCAGCGCGGGGAGGAATATCCGGTTGCCGAGCCGCGCGGCTTCGACGCGCCGTTCGTCGAGTGTGGTAGTGGCACGCCCGCCCCGCCCCATCGCGCTCGATCCGGCGATCGCGACGAGGGCCAGGACCAGCACGCCGTTGCCGATATCGCCCAGCCGCCCGCCGAGCAGGAAGCTGATCGCCAGCACCGCGTAGAAGGCTGCGTTGCCGAAGCGCTTCGGGTTGGTGCGGTCGGTCGCGCTCAGGATCGCGAACGCCGCGAACATCAGGCCGGCGACGCCGTAGATGAAGCCGGTGCCGATCACTGCGTGCGCGCCAGTCGGCGGTCGAGCAGCCAGAGGCGGAAGCCGTGGATCAGGAACGCGGCAATCGCTGTCGGGATCGCCCACATCGAGAGGTGGAGCGGCTGGATGACAATGCCGTATCCCTCCAGCACGCCCTTCATCAGCAGGATCGAGCCGATCGCGATGAAGATGTCCTCGCCGAAGAACAGCCCGATGTTGTCGGTCGCCGCAGCCATCGCGGGGATGCGGTCGCCGCCGGGTGCGACGCCTTGCGCTTCGGCGGCGGCTTCAGCCATCGGCGCGACCAGCGGGCGGACGCTCTGTGCCGGGCCGGCGATGGAGGTCAGGCCGAGGGCTGCGGTGAGTTGGCGGAACAGCAAATAGCCGATCAGCAGGCGCCCCACCGTCGCGCCGCGGAGCTTGGCGATGGCGAGCCGGGCACGTTCCTGCAGGCCGTGGCGTTCGAGCAGGCCGATGACCGGCAGAACGATGTAGATCACGGTGACGTAGCGGTTCTCGTTGAACGCCTTGCCGAACGCGGCGAGGACCGCGAGCGGTGCGATGCCGGCGGCGAGGCCAGTGACGAGCGCGGAGACGGCGACGACGAGCAGCGGGTTGAACCGGAGCAGGAAGCCGGCGACGATCACCGCGATGCCGCACAGGACCAGCATGCCGTCTAGCGCGCTTGCTTGGCGAGGTCGGCGTCGAACGCGACCTTGGCCTTCGCGACGATCTTTGGGAGTAGCGTGGGGTCGACGAACGCGGTGGTGTCGCCGGCCTGGTAGCGTTTGCCGCGGGCGATCACGTCGGTCAGTTCGGGATGCGACGGCAGGACGATATCGGCGTGCAGCGTGCCGAGCATCGCGATGCTGCGGCGGTAGTCGGCGACGATGCCGGGATAGGCGCGGCTGCCGATCAAGCGGTTGCCCGCGACGCTGACGCTGCACGGGAAGACTATGTCGAGCGGGCGCTGCCTGGCGGGGATGCGCATCGTCCAGGTGGTGCAGCCGGGCGTGTGGCCGGGTGTCGCGCGCGCGGTCAGCGTGGTGGTGCCGAGGGTCACCGTCTCGCCATCGCGTATGCCGCGGTCGACGTGCACCTTCGGGAAGCGGATGACGCCGTAGTTGGTCTCGCCGGGTGGCACGCCGGTTTCGAGCGCGCGGACGTCGCGGATGCCCGCAACGACGCGTGCGCCGGTTGCGCGCTTGAGCGCGGCTACACCGGCGGCGTGATCGAAGTGCGCGTGAGTGACGAGGATAAGCTTCACGTCGCGAAGGCGGGCGCCCGCCTTGGCGATGTTGCGCCCGATCATGCCTGCATTCTCGGCGAGCGTGCCGTCGATCAGGATGGCACCTGCGCTGGTCTTGATGAGGTAAGCGGCGATGCCTTCGCTGCCGACATAGGTGATCGGGCCGGCGATCGGGAACGGTGCCTGCGGGCGTGTCCAGGCCGGCGGGTCGGCTGCGCCTAGAAGAAGTGGAGCCGTAACGGCGATCGCCAGTGCGCCTACCGGTGATTTGGTGCGGCGTAACGATCCTCCCCCGCCAGGGGGAAGTGGCAGGCGTAGCCTGACGGAGGGGACGGTCAGCGGTAACGTCGGCATCTTATCCTCCCCCTCCGTCTGGCAAGGGCCAGCCACCTCCCCCTTACGGGGGAGGATCGCGTAGTGTGCGTCTAGCTTATTCCCACTCGATCGTGCCGGGGGGCTTGGAGGTGTAGTCGTAGGTGACGCGGTTGATGCCCTTCACCTCGTTAATGATCCGGGTCGCGACGCGCGGCAGGAAGTCGCCGGGGAACTGGAACGCCTGCGCGGTCATGCCGTCGGTCGAGGTTACCGCGCGCAGAGCCAGCACGTTGTCGTAGGTGCGGCCGTCGCCCATCACGCCGACGCTGCGGACCGGGAGCAGCACCGCGAATGCCTGCCAGATCGTGTCGTAGAGCCCTGCCGCGCGGATCTCCTCAAGGTAGATCGCGTCGGCCTTGCGCAGGATATCGCAGCGTTCCTTGGTGACTTCGCCGGGGATGCGGATCGCGAGGCCGGGTCCGGGGAACGGGTGACGGCCGACGAAGATCTCAGGGAGCCCGAGTTCGCGGCCGAGCACGCGAACCTCGTCCTTGAACAGTTCGCGCAACGGCTCGACGAGCTTCATATTCATGCGCTCGGGCAGGCCGCCGACATTGTGGTGGCTCTTGATCGTCACCGACGGGCCGCCGGTGAAGCTGACGCTCTCGATCACGTCGGGGTACAGCGTGCCCTGCGCAAGGAACTCCGCGCCGCCAAGCTTCTTGGCCTCGGTGTCGAACACGTCGATGAAGGTCTTGCCGATGAATTTGCGCTTCAGCTCGGGGTCGGTGATCCCGGCGAGGCCGCTGAGGAACAGTTCCTCGACGTTCACGTGGATCAGGGGGATGTTGTAGGCGCCGCGGAAGAGGCTGACGACCTGCTCGCTCTCGCCCGCGCGCATCAAGCCATGGTCGACATAGACGCAGGTAAGCTGCTCGCCGATCGCCTCGTGGATAAGCACGGCTGCGACCGCGGAGTCGACGCCGCCCGACAGGCCGCAGATGACGCGGCCCTTGCCGACCTGCGCGCGGATCTCGGCGATCTTGGTCTCGCGGAACTCGGCCATCGTCCAGTCGCCGCTCAGCCCGCAGACATGGCGCGCGAAATTGGCGATCAGCTTGCCGCCATCGGGGGTGTGAACAACCTCGGGGTGGAACTGCACGCCGTAGAAGCGTCGTGCCTCGTCCGCGACGATCGCGTAGGGCGCGCCGGTCGAGACCGCGACGGGGGTGAAGCCGGGTGGGATCGCGTCGACCTTGTCGCCGTGGCTCATCCAGACTTGGTGGCGTTCGCCTTCGGCCCACAGGCCGTCGAACAGCGAACACGCGCTCTTCACCTCGATGAAGGCGCTGCCGAACTCGCCGCCGTCGCCCGAGACGATCACGTTGCCGCCAAGCTGTGCGGACATGACCTGCTGGCCGTAGCAGATGCCGAGGATCGGGATGCCCGCCTCGAAGAAGCGCTGCGGCACGCGCGGGGAGTTCTCGGTGGTGACCGAGGCGGGGCCGCCGGAGAGGATGATGCCCTTGGGCTGCATCCGGTCGAACGCGGCCTCGGCGGACTGGAAGGGGGCGATCTCGCTATAGACGCCGGCCTCGCGCACGCGGCGGGCGATCAGCTGGGTTACCTGGCTGCCGAAATCGACGATGAGAATGCTGTCTGGGTGCTCCATGTCGGGCGCATAGCCGGATGGGGCCCGTAACGAAAGAGGCCGCGCCCATTGCTGGACGCGGCCTCTACGGTTTCCGTGTTCTCCTGCGGACGCAGGAGGCCAGGGTAACGGACGATTGCGCTTTTGATCCTGGGCTCCTGCGTTCGCAGGAGAACAGTCTTACGCTGCGTCGTCGTACTCGTTGTCCGACATTACCGGACCCGAATCCTGGCCCTTCGCCGAGACGTCGCGGTCGACGAACTCGATGACGGCCATCGGCGAGGCGTCCGACATGCGGATGCCGGCCTTGATGACGCGGGTGTAGCCGCCGTTGCGATCCGCATAACGGGTCGCGAGCGTGTCGAACAGCTTGATCAGCTGCGCATCGTCGAGCAGCTTACCGTGCGCGAGACGACGGTTGGACAGGCCACCCTTCTTCGCGAGCGTGATCAGCTTTTCGACGTAGGGACGCAGTTCCTTCGCCTTGGCGACGGTGGTGGTGATCTGCTCGTGCTTGATGAGCGCGGCGCTCATGTTGCGGAACAGAGCAAGACGGTGGGCCGAGGTCCGCTGAAGCTTACGGCCGCCTACGCGATGGCGCATGTTTAATACCTTTTCGTTCGTTCAGGGGCCGTATGAGGTACCCGGGAGCTGGTGGCATTTAGGGCTGCCACCGTCACCCTAGTTGTCTCCCCGCGAAGGCGGGGATCCAGTCTGGGCACCCGCCTTCGCGGGTGAACAAGAGGTCGGGGCCGATATTACTCGGCTCCGAACCGCTTACCCCATAATCTCCTGCTCGAGCTTCTTGGCCATCTCTTCGATGTTCTCAGGTGGCCAGCCGGGGATTTCCATCCCCAGGCGAAGACCCATCGACGACAGCACTTCCTTGATTTCGTTCAAGGACTTGCGGCCGAAGTTAGGCGTACGCAGCATCTCGGCTTCGGTCTTGCCGACCAGATCGCCGATGTAGATGATGTTGTCGTTCTTGAGGCAGTTCGCCGAACGCACCGACAGCTCCAACTCGTCGACCTTCTTGAGGAGGTAACGGTTGATCTGCTGGGTGTCGCCTGCTGGCTCCGCACCACCGGCAGCGGGTGCTGCCTGGCCGATCGGGGCCGACGAACGCGTGACCGACGAGTCGTCGAAGTGGACGAACAGCGCGAGCTGGTCCTGAAGGATGCGACCGGCATAGCCGACTGCGTCTTCCGGGGTGATCGTGCCGTCGGTTTCGATCGTCAGCGTCAGCTTGTCGTAATCCAGGTCCTGACCGACGCGGGTCGGGTCGACCTTGTACGACACCTGACGTACCGGCGAGTACAGCGCGTCGACCGGGATCAAACCGATCGGCGCATCGGCCGGGCGGTTTGCGGCAGCGGGCACGTAACCCTTACCGATGTCGGCGGTCAGCTCCATGTTGAGCGTCGCACCCTCATCGAGGTGGCAGATCACGAGATCCTTGTTCATGATCTCGATGTCGCCCGAGACGGCGATGTCGCCGGCCTTGACTTCACCCGGACCCGTTGCCGAGAGCTGGAGGCGCTTTGGCCCCTCGCCCTGCATGCGGATCGCGATCTGCTTCACGTTGAGGACGATGTCGGTCACGTCCTCGCGGACGCCGGCCAGAGACGAGAACTCATGCAGCACGTTCTCGATCTTGATCGAGGTGACGGCCGCGCCCTGCAGCGACGAGAGCAACACGCGACGCAGCGCGTTGCCGAGCGTCAGGCCGAAGCCACGCTCGAGCGGCTCGGCGATGAAGGTCGCCTTGCGCTTGGTGTCGCCACCGGCCTTTTTCTCCAGGCCGCTGGGCTTCTTGAGTTCCTGCCAGTTCTTTGCGTTGACAGACACATGCTTCCCCTAATTTGGGGGCCGACGAAAAGGACTTCCGCCGGCCATTAAAATGCATCCGCGACGCACGTTCGACCTGATCAGGGACGACCGCGCGCGGACAACGTCGGAGAATTCAGACGCGACGACGCTTCGAAGGGCGGACGCCGTTGTGCGGGATCGAGGTCACGTCGCGGATCGACGTGATCTGGAAACCGACTGCCTGAAGTGCGCGCAGTGCCGATTCGCGACCCGAGCCGGGGCCCTTGACCTCGACTTCGATCGTGCGGACGCCGTGCTCGGCGGCCTTCTTGCCGGCGTCTTCCGCTGCGACCTGGGCCGCGTACGGAGTCGACTTGCGCGAGCCCTTGAAGCCCATTGCGCCGGCCGACGACCACGAGATCGCGTTGCCCTGGGCATCGGTGATCGTGATCATAGTGTTGTTGAAGCTGGCATTCACGTGAGCGACGCCAGAGGTGATGTTCTTGCGCTCGCGCCGCTTAATGCGCTGAGGTTCGCGTGCCATGGTGTATTTCCTGACCTGTATCTGCGTGACGCCGGGCGGCCCGTTGGGACCAGCGCCGGCGGAGTAATCCATTCGAAAAGTGGATTACTTCTTCTTGCCGGCGATCGGCTTGGCCTTGCCCTTGCGGGTGCGCGCATTGGTATGCGTGCGCTGGCCGCGGACCGGCAGGCCCTTGCGATGACGCAGGCCGCGATAGCAGGCGAGATCCATCAGGCGCTTGATGTTCATCGAGGTCTGGCGGCGCAGATCGCCCTCGACGGTGTGATCGGCGTCGATCGTCTCGCGGATGTGCAGCACTTCCTGGTCGGTCAGGTCCTGAACGCGTGCGGTATCGGCAATGCCGAGCTTCGCGACGATTTCCTTGGCCTTGGTCGAACCGATGCCGTGAATGTAAGTCAGCGCGATCACCACGCGCTTGTTGGTCGGGATATTAACACCCGCGATACGTGCCATGAACTTGGTTCTCCTGCTCCACGAGGTCCGGCATGGCTGCACGAACCTCATCTCTTAGCGATGAACCGAAACGCACGATAGCGACGAACGCAAACAAGCGCCGCCGGAACCGTCGTGTCGGGGAGAGTTCGAATAAGCGCGCGCCAACGCGCTGTCAAGCCAGCGGTTCCGCAGGAACGGCCACGGCCTGGCGCATCGCGAGCCAGCGGCGGAACGAGACGACCGTCCAGATGATCTCGACCACGCCGAACGGCCACGCGCCCTGGAGGAACCCGTAGATCGAGCCAAGCACGCACCCGAAGGCGAAGCCGAGCGTCCACCAGTGCGACCCGGCTTCCTTGGCGTAGCATAGCAGGGTGAAGGATACCGCGGCTAGGCCGAATAGGGAAAGAGCGTCCATATTGCCCCTATGGCGACAAGTATCGACCGGTGCCATGGTTGGTACGGCGCCGGGGACGACCGTTCTTCCGGATATCCGGGACGCGCCGTGGATACAAAAAAGGCCCCCGCCGGACGGCAGGGGCCTTCGTATCGCGGTAGTGTGCGACTTACTTCTCGCCGTTGTCCTTGACGCCGACGGTCGGCACTTCGACGGTTTCGGTCTCGGTCTTCACCTTCGGGACTTCGACCGTCGTCTTCGACGTTCCGACGACGACTTCCTTCGAGTCCATATCGACCTTGGGTAGAGCGCCACCCTTGACCGAAACCTCGGGAAGCGCGCCGCTCTTGGTGACGTCGGCGCTCCAGAAGCCGGTAGCGAACAGCAGGCCAACGATCACGGCGATGACCAGCAGGACGATCGCGATCGTCCGGCCCGGGCCGCGGCGTTTCACGACAACGGTATCGGTGGTGCGGTAATCTGACATCATACTCTCCCTGTTACTGTTCGGAAAAACACTCCGAAGAACAGGTTGTTCCGTCGTCGCAACGGTATCGGCGAAAGATGGAATTCGGTTAGGCTCGTCGTGGCGCGCTCACACCCATCCACTCATTTCCGTCCGAACAACTTCTCGATGTCCCCGTGCGCGAGCTTAACCCAGGTTGGGCGGCCGTGATTGCACTGGCCGGAGTGCGGGGTGACCTCCATTTCGCGGAGGAGCGCGTTCATTTCGGTGACGGACAATATGCGGCCGGCGCGGACGGAGCCGTGGCAGGCCATCGTGCCGGCTACCGCGTCGAGGCGTTCTTTCAGGGAGAGCGCTTCATCGAAGGCGGCGAGTTCGTCGGCGAGGTCGGTCACGAGGCCTTTGGGGTCGCTTTGGCCTAGGAGCGCGGGTGTGGCGCGGACCAGCATCGCGTGGGGGCCGAAGCGTTCGAGGTCGAGGCCGAATTCGGAGAGTTCCTCGGCGCGGGATTCGAGGCGGTCGCAGGCAGATTCGTCGAGTTCTACGACTTCGGGAATCAGGAGGGCCTGGGACGCGATGGTGCCGCCGATCAGGGCTGCGCGCATGCGTTCTAGGACGAGGCGTTCGTGGGCGGCGTGCTGGTCGACGAGGACTAGGCCGTCTTCGGCTTCGGCTACTATGTAGGTCTTGGCGACTTGGCCGCGCGCTACGCCCATGGGGAAGGCTGTGGTTTGGGGCGGGGGCGTCCAGGCGGGTTCGGCTCTTGCCTGTGGGGGCGAGGCGAAGAAGGTTGGGCGGGAGTCGTTTACTGCGCCGTAGCTGCGGCTTTCTAACGGTAGCCTTTGGGGCGTACCCTCACCTTCCCATCCGCTTTGCGGACGGGCCCCTTCCTCTCCCCCGAGGGGAGAGGAGTTTTCCGGCTGCCACATCGAGAGGGCGGACTCGCTGGCGCGCTGGCTTCGGTGGCCGGCGGCGTCGAGGGCTCGGCGGAGGCCTGAGACTATGAGGCCTCTGACGATTGCGGGGTCGCGGAAGCGGACTTCGGTCTTGGCGGGGTGGACGTTGACGTCGACCTGGTCGGTCGGGATGTCGAGGAACAGCGCGACGACGGCGTGGCGGTCGCGCGGGAGCATCTCGGCATAGGCGCCGCGGATCGCGCCCATCAGCAGGCGATCCTTCACCGGGCGGCCGTTGACGAAGAGGTATTGGTGGTCGGCGATGCCTCGATTGTAGGTCGGGAGGCTCGCGACGCCGCCCAGCACGAGGCCCTCCCGTTCCAGGTCGATCGCGACGGAATTGTCGGCGAGTGCACGGTCGGTGAGTGTCGCCACCCTGCCCGGCCGGTCCTCTACCTGTATCGCCGACAGCGCGCGGCGGCCGTCATGCTCCAGCGTGAAGCCGATATCGGGCCTAGCCATTGCCAGGCGGCGGACGACGTCGAGGCAGGCGGCGTATTCGGCGCGGGGGCTGCGGAGGAACTTGCGGCGGGCGGGGACGCAGGCGAACAGGTCCTCGACCACCACGCGCGTGCCGGGCGGAAGCGCGGCGGGGCCTTCGCGCTCGACCCGGCCGTTGTCGACGGTGCGCGCCCAGCCCTCGGCGCCACGGATCCGGCTCTCGATCGTAAGCCTGGCGACGCTCGCGATCGAGGGCAACGCCTCGCCGCGAAAGCCCAACGTCACGACCGACTCGATATACTCGTCGGGCAGCTTCGAGGTCGCGTGGCGTTCGAGCGCCAGGGCCATGTCGGCGGGGGTCATCCCGCAGCCGTCGTCGGAAACTTCGATCCGCGAAGTTCCGCCCTCCACGAGGAGAATCGCGATGCGCCCTGCGCCTGCGTCGATGGCGTTTTCGACTAACTCCTTCAACGCGCTGGCGGGTCTTTCCACCACTTCACCGGCGGCGATACGATTGACCAGATGCTCGGGGAGACGCCGTATTGACATGGGTTTGCGTCTAGACCAAGCGACGGCATCCCGCGACCCGCAAACGCCACTTAATACAGTATAGGCACCCGGTGCTCGAAAACACCGGCGGGCTCCGCGAGATGATGTGTGTGCGCATGTTTTGCTGGCGGTTCGCCCCGTCCGGCGGACAGGATTACGGGACCCTGATTGAATGGCCTTCTACTCGCGTTTCTTCAAGTTCATGTCGCACGACATGGCGATCGACCTCGGCACCGCGAACACCGTCGTCTACGTCCGTGGCCGCGGCATCGTCCTGAACGAGCCGTCGGTGGTCGCGGTCGAGACGATCAACGGGATCAAGCGCGTGAAGGCGGTCGGTGACGACGCCAAGATGATGATGGGCAAGACGCCGGGCAACATCGAGGCGATCCGGCCTTTGCGCGACGGCGTGATCGCGGACATCGACGTTGCCGAGCAGATGATCAAGTATTTCATCCAGAAGGTCCACGGCCCGCGCAAGTTCGCACGCTGGCCCGAGATCGTGATCTGCGTGCCGTCGGGCTCCACCAAGGTCGAGCGCCGCGCGATCCGCGATGCCGCGTCGAACGCAGGCGCGTCGCAGGTGTGGCTGATCGAGGAGCCAATGGCGGCTGCGATCGGCGCGGACATGCCGGTGACCGAGCCGATCGGCTCGATGGTCGTCGACATCGGCGGCGGCACGACCGAAGTCGCGGTGCTGTCGCTGCGTGGCCTCGCCTACACGACGTCGGTGCGCGTCGGCGGGGACAAGATGGACGAGGCGATCGTCAGCTACGTCCGACGCAACCATAATCTGCTGATCGGCGAAGCGACGGCGGAGCGGATCAAGAAGGAAGTCGGCATCGCCAAGCCGCCGGTCGACGGCATCGGCATGATCATCCAGATCAAGGGCCGCGATCTCGTCAACGGCGTGCCCAAGGAGATCCAGATCAACCAGGGCCAGATCGCCGAAGCGCTGAGCGAGCCGGTCGCGACGATCGTCGAGGGCGTCCGCGTCGCGCTGGAGAACACCGCACCCGAGCTGGCCGCGGACATCGTTGACCAGGGCATCGTGCTGACCGGCGGTGGCGCGTTGCTGCAGGGTCTGGACGAAGTCTTGCGCGACGAGACCGGGTTGCCGGTGACGGTCGCCGAGGACCCGCTGACCTGCGTCGCGCTGGGTACCGGTCGCGCGCTCGAGGACCCGCTGTTCCGCGGCGTGCTGATGAGCGGTTAAGAGTTTGGTTTTGCTTTAAGACACACGGACACGAAATCGCGTCGACCGAGTCGCAGGGGTAGGTCCCCCAGCGCTTCGGCGGCGCCCGAGACAGGGGGACAGGCGCATGGCGCCAGCCCGCGACCGGCGCACGGGGTTTTCCCGGCGTCGGCAATATGGTGTGTTCATGGGCTATGTGCTCGCCGTCGCTGGAGCGGTGGTGGGCCTGGTGCTGCTCGTCGCGTCCACGTTCAATCCGCCCGCGTTTTCGGCACTGCGCATGGGTGTCGCGGGGGTGACGACGCCGGTATCGACGGGGCTAGCGACGGTCGGGTCTTCGATCTCCGGCATCCCGGATGCGATCGGCAATTATTTCTTCGTGAAGCAGGAGAACGTCGCGCTGCGCGCCGACCGCGAGCGGACGCGGGCACTGCTGATGCGCGCACGGACGATCGCCTACGACAATCGCCGGTTACGCAGCCTGCTCGCGATCCGCGAACGCTCGACCGTGCCGGTGGTGACCGCGCGGCTGGTGAGTTCGAGCGCGTCGAGCGGGCGGCGTTATGCGCTGCTCAACGCAGGTCGGTGGAGCGGCGTCCTGCCCGGCATGCCGGTGCGCGGGCCCGACGGGTTAATCGGTCGCGTGGTTGAGACCGGGCCGAACGCGGCGCGCGTGCTGTTGCTCAGCGACGGCGACAGCATCGTCCCCGTACGCCGGACGCGCGACGGCCTGCCCGCGATCGCGGCGGGACGCGGTGACGGGATGATCGACATCCGATCGGTCAACGCCACCAACGTCCGCTTCAACGCAGGTGACCTGTTCGTGACGACCGGCACCGGCGGCATTTACGCGCCCGGCGTTCCCGTCGCGCGGGTGACCAAGGCGGGTTCGGATTCGGTGATGGCGCGCGCGTTCGCCGATCCAGACACGCTCGACTTCGCGCTGGTCGAGCGGATGTTCATGCCGGTGCCGCCACCCCGACCGGTGACTCAGCAATGAGCGCATTACCATGAGCAGGGCCCGCATCGTCGATAGCGTCGATTACAAGCCGTTCGAGACCAAGATCCCCGCCGGCCGATCGCGCGCGATCCCCTGGGCGACGGTGATGGCCGGATCGCTGATCACGATCATCCCGGTGGTCGCGACGATCCCGCTGCTCCCGCCGTTCGGGTTCGTCATGCTCCTCGCGTGGCGGCTGCTCGCGCGGTTCGCGTTCCGGCCCTGGGCCGCAGCGCCGCTCGGCTTCTTCGACGATCTCGTCAGCGGCCAGCCGCTGGGCAGCGCGGTGCTGATGTGGTCGCTCGCGTTCGTCGCGATCGACATGATCGAGCAACGCCTCGCCTTTCGCGACTATTGGCAGGACTGGCTGATCGCCGGCGGGCTGATCGCGGCGTGCATCCTGGTCGGGCGCTTCATCGCAGTGCCGGTCGGCGCGCATGTCGACACGATCCTGATCGCGCAGATCGCGGTCACGATCCTGATGTTTCCGCTCGCGGCCCGCATCGTCGCGGCGATCCAGAACAAGCGCGGCGCCGAATGAGGAACACCCCGCGCATCGTCACCGAGATGTCGCAGGCGTATAGCTTCTCGCGCCGCGCGTGGATGCTGGGCGCGGCGCAAGGCGGCGTCGGGCTGATGCTCGCCGGGCGGATGGCGTGGCTGTCGATCGCGCAGAACGAGCGCTACACGATGTTGTCGGAGAGCAACCGCGTCAACATGACGCTGTTGCCGCCCCGCCGCGGCTGGATCATCGACCGCCACGGCGTGCCGATCGCCAACAACCGCACCGATTTCCGCGTCGACATCATCCCCGACCGCCTGCGCGACAAGGAGCGCGTGCTGCCGCTGCTCGGCCGCATCCTCCAATTGCCGCCCGAGGAAGTCGAGCGGATCGCGATCGACCTGGAACACGCCGCCGGGTTCCAGCCCGTCCAGGTCGCGGAGAATCTTGACTGGGAGCGGTTCGCCGCGGTCAGCGTCCGCCTGCCCGAGCTGCCGGGCGTCGCGCCGACGCGCGGGTTCGCGCGCAGCTATCCGGCGGGCGCCGCGGTCGCGCATTTGACCGGCTATGTCGGCGTGCCCAACGCCGAACAGTATAAGAAGACCCGCGACCCGCTGCTCGTCACGCCTGGCTTCAAGCTCGGCAAGGACGGGTTGGAAAAGATGCTGGAGGATGAACTCCGCGGCGTCGCCGGGGCCAAGCGCGTCGAGGTCACCGCGCGCGGCAAGCTGGTCGCCGAGCTCGCGACGAAACCGGACGTGCCGGGCAAGACCGCACGGCTGACGATCGACGCTGGCTTGCAAGAATATGCAGCGCGGCGTCTCGGCACCAACTCGGGATCGGTCGTGGTACTCGACACCCGAACCGGCGAGATGCTCGCGATGGTGTCGATGCCGGCCTATGATCCGAACAGCTTTTCGGACGGGATCAGCCATCTCGAATGGCAGATGCTGAGCGACGACGATCACGTGCCGCTGATGAACAAGGTGACGCAGGGGCTGTATCCGCCGGGCTCGACTGTCAAGCCGATGAACGGCCTCGCGCTGATGAACGCGGGCGTCGATCCGTCGACGCGCATCAACTGTTCGGGCGCGATGCGGCTCGGGACCAGCGTGTTCCATTGCCACAAGAAGAGCGGCCATGGTCCGCTCGATCTCAAGAACGCGATCATGCAGAGCTGCGACATCTATTTCTACGAGATGGCACGGCGGGTCGGATACAACGCGATCGCGCCGGTCGCGCGCGTCCTGGGAATGGGGCAGAAGTTCGACCTGCC
Organism: Sphingomonas faeni; assembly: GCF_030817315.1. Lineage (NCBI taxonomy): Bacteria > Pseudomonadati > Pseudomonadota > Alphaproteobacteria > Sphingomonadales > Sphingomonadaceae > Sphingomonas > Sphingomonas faeni. Next base: position 1,689,038 of record NZ_JAUSZF010000001.1, read on the forward strand.
CTTCTCGACGCAGCGATATGGGACGGTACCCGACCCGGCGTGGAAGCTGAAGAAATACAAGCACGACTGGACGGTCGCGGATTCGCTCAACGCGTCGATCGGCCAGGGCTATGTGCTCGCCAACCCGCTGCAGCTCGCGGTGATGGCGGCACGGCTCGCGTCGGGCCGCGCGTTGCAGCCGAGCATCCTCGCGGACCACGTCCACCGCGACTCCCCTGCCCTCGCGATCGATTCCGAGCATCTCGCGCGCGTCCGCGACGCGATGTTCGGGGTGATCAACCAGGGTGGTACCGGCGGCGCGGCCAAGCTGCTGATCCCGGGCGTCGCGATCGCGGGCAAGACCGGCACCGCGCAGGTCCGCCGCATCACGATGGCGGAGCGCCGTTCGGGCGTGCTCAAGAACGGGCAGCTGCCGTTCAAGATGCGCGACCATGCGCTGTTCATCGGCTTCGCGCCAGCCGACAACCCGCGGTATGCGCTGGCGGTCGTGCTCGAGCATAACGGCCACACCGTGCGCAACCTCGACACACCGATGATCGGCCGCGACATCATGACCTACATGCTCGACCGCGAGCGCGCGCTGAAGTCGCTCGCCGAGGTCGAACCGACCTGGGGCGGCGACATCCGCACCCGCATGGCGGCGACCGCCGACGCCTATCGCAAGGCGCAGTCCGCCCCGCCGGCCGCCATCGCCACCAAGACCGACGCCACGGTGCCGAGCGACGCCCCTGCCGTCGAGAACGCCACCAACATGGCCAACGCCACGCAGGAAGCCCTCACGACCCCGGGCAACACGGTCGCCGAGGACGAGTCCCGGGATCGCCAGCAATGAACCGCATCGTTCCAGAGCCGCTCGCCAAGCTGCCGTGGCGCGTTCTCCTGCTGGTCGTCGCGATCGGCTGTTTCGGGCAGGTCGTACTCTATTCCGCGGCCGGCGGCTCGCTCAAGCCCTGGGCGCTATCACAAGGTGTCCGCTTCTTCGTTCTGCTCGCGGGGGCGATCGGGCTCTCTTACATCCCCGAGCGCACCTGGAAGGCGGCCGCGCTGCCTGCCTACACGCTGATCGTGCTGTCGCTGATCGCGGTCGAGATCCTCGGCAAGGTTTCGGGCGGATCGCAGCGGTGGCTCGATCTCGGCTTCATCCGCCTCCAGCCGTCCGAGTTCATGAAACCTGCGATCGTGCTGGCGGTCGCAAAATTCTACGACATGCTCCCGCCCGGCGAGACGCGCCGGTTCGGTGGCGTCTGGCCCGCCGCTCTGTTGATCGCCGTGCCCGCGGCGATCGTGATGAAACAGCCCGACCTCGGCACCGCGCTGATGATCTGTGCGGGCGGTGCGACGGTGATGTTCCTTGCCGGCGTCCCGCTGCGGCTGTTCGTCGGCGGCGCGATCGGGGCCGCGGTCGCGATCCCGCTCGCGATCAACTTCGCGCTGCACGATTACCAGCGCAACCGCATCCTGATCTTCCTCGATCCCGAGAGCGACCCGCTCGGCACCGGTTATCACATCAGCCAGTCGAAGATCGCGATCGGCTCGGGCGGTATGTGGGGCAAGGGCTTCCTGCAAGGCACGCAGAGCCACCTCGACTATCTTCCCGAAGGCCATACCGATTTCGTCTTCGCGACGATGGCGGAGGAATGGGGGCTGGTCGGCGGCTGCCTGCTGATCCTCGCCTTCCTGCTGGTGATCCGTTGGGGGATCGAGGTCGGCCAGCGCGCGCAGACTCGCTTCGGCCGGCTCACGGCGGCGGGCCTGTCGACGACGATCTTCTTCTACGTCGCGATCAACCTGATGATGGTGATGGGCCTGGCCCCCGTCGTCGGCATCCCGTTGCCGCTGGTGAGCTTCGGCAGTTCGGCGCAGATGACGGTGCTGCTGTGCCTCGGCGTCCTGATGTCGATCGACCGCCAGAACCGCAAGACGGTCGGCTGGTGAGGCGAAAACCGACTTAATTCGCGAAAAAGCGGCTCGATCGACGAAAACGGACTCGGATCGACGAAAAGGGGGTTGCGGCCCCCGATGAGTCTGCTAACAGCGCGCCTCCAGCAGCGGGGCGCCACACCAGGGCGCCACTCAAAACCGCCCCGGAATGGACGCATAGCTCAGTTGGTAGAGCAGCTGACTCTTAATCAGCGGGTCCTTGGTTCGAGCCCAAGTGCGTCCACCATTCTCCAAATTGTCGGATCGACCGTGCACTGGCAGCCGTGATGTGGGCTTGCTTCGCAGTGGAGATATTCCAGCCTGCATTTGAGCCGAGCCTCTGTTCTATCTCCGCGCATACTCAAGAGTGCGGCGATCCGTATGCGAAGAGGCCTTCCTCAGGATCTCCGACGAACGACTTCCGATCACTTCGCCGGCGCGCTATCGGCGGGTATGGCGCGCGCGCAGAAACTGAAGGTGTATCGCACCGTTGCCGGCTTCTACGATGCGTATGTCGCCGCACCGAGCCAGAAGGCGGCGCTGGAGGCCTGGGGAAGCGAACGGGACCTGTTCGCGCGTGGGATTGCGGAGCTGGTCACCGACCCGGCGTTGATGGCGGAGCCGCTGTCCTCTCCCGGTACGGTCGTGAAGCATTCTCGCGGGACGACGGCGGAACAGATTGCCGCACTGCCCGAACCAACGACGCGTGCAAAACCGGTCGATGCCGAACCTGCCACGGAGGATGGGCCTCGGTCGAAACCGAAAACGGTATCGAAGCCGAAACCCAAACCGCCGCCCAAACCGAAGCCCAAACGTGACGAGATTGATGCCGCTGAAGAGGCTCTCGACGCGCTGAAGGCGGATTTCGACCGAAAGACGAGGGATCTGGTCAAGCGCGAAGCGGCGCTTGCGCGGGAGCGACGCGCGTTGGAGCAGGAACGATCCGCGGGATTGCAGGACGCGGAAGACACGCTGAACAAAACGCGTCGCGCGTATGACGACGCTCTACGCGCGTGGCGGACGTCACAGGACTGAGCCGTCGTTCGAGGAGGCCAGTTACTGTATCAATGTGCAATATATGTCGCGCGTCACCGCGCTGCACGAGCGTGACATTTGCCGGCGGAAGGAACCATCAGCCGGCAAAACCGTTGTGGCGAGGCGGCCGAACCGGCTCGTACATGAGAGAGTGACTTATGATTAAAACATGGATTCTGGGCGCTTCGGCCATCGCAATGACCGCGATGCCGGTTGCAGCCACCGCAGCACCCGTCGGCGCGAACTCGGCGGGGTCGCTCTCGCTGGCTCCCGCAACGCGTGCAGGCACGTCGACCAAGAAGTCCAGCAACCTTGCTGGTCAGAGCATCGTTCCGCTCGTCATCGGTGCAGGCATCATCGCCGGCGTTGCATATCTGATCATCGACAAAGAAAATGACGACGATTCGGACAGCAACTGACTGTCTGGGCCGGTGTTAACGCACCGGCCCATCCTCTTGCCGGCGACGAGATGATCCTCGGAGCGACCCGTAAAGCGTAGTCTCTACTCGTACTTCTTCTTTACGATGGCTTGACTTCACGCCATCCTATTCCGCCTAAGCGGTCGCCTGCGCCCGGTGTTATCACCGCCAGCGCAGACATTCACATTCACCGAAACGCGAACTGTCACCGTGCCAACGGTCAACGCTTTAAAGGTCGTTTGTAGAGTGCGCGCATCGTCGCCTCCATCTTCACGCGATCGATACTGAGCACGACGGTCTGGGCGCGTTCGCCGAGATGCGGCCGGTACGCCTCGTGCCACGACAGCGTATCGCCGTATCCGGCGGTCTGGTTCGTGTCGAAATCGATGTAGAGCGTCTCGGCACGCGTGACGATCGCGGGCTCCAGCCAGACCATCGCGGCAATCTCGTCCCATATCGGAAACCCCGGCTCGAGCCCGGTCTGGAGCGTGTCGGTCAGCGCGGTATGCGCGGACCTCAAGCTGTCGAGAAAACCGCGCGTCCACTGCGTGCCGGTCGACGGGTCGATCGGGACCATCGTCACCTTCGGCCACGCGCCGTGCGCCATGATTCGCGCCGCTTCGGGATCCCAACGGATGTTGAACTCGCGTCGCGGCGTGTTGACGAACTCGCGTGCGAACGCAGCGGCCGCCGGCGTGCCGAGAGTCTGCTGCGGATTGAGACTGCCGCCCATGTAGACCAGTTCCTTCACGTTCGCGGCGAAGCTCGGGTCGAGGCTTTGCGCGAGCGCGATGTTGGTCATCGGGCCGGTGGCGAACAGCGTGATCTGGTGCGGATGCGCGCGGACCATCCGGACAAGGAACGCGGCGGCGATCTCGCTGGAAGGCTTGGTGACGGGATCGCCGATCGGCAGGCTGGGCACGACCGAAGGCGACGGCGTACCGGGCGAACCGCCGGACGCAGGCTCGGTCCAGGGTCCCTTGAACTCGAGCCGTCCGTACAGCCCTTCCCACCGCTTGGTCGACTCCTGCGTGTTGAGCAGCGGATAGGTCGCGCCCGGCACTACCGGCACGTCGGTTCGCCCAAGGATCTCGACGGTCCGCAGCGCATAGGCCGTGGCGGTATCGCGCCAGACCGACCCGCTGGTCGTGGTGATCCCCAGCACCTCGACATCGGGTGCCTGAAGCAGCAACGCGGGCGCGCCGTTCAGTCCGACGATGTCGTCATCGATCAGGACGAGCCGCTTGGTAGGCGCCTCTTTCGCTACGGTGGCGACAGGCGTTGCGAGAGAAAGCAGCGCGACGAAGCATGCCGCGGAGACGAAACGAAAGGCCATCGCGCAACTCTTCCCTGCCAGATCGGAACGCCCGTCACGCCGGTTCCTGGAGGCGATAGTGGACGCAGCCGGTATGCTTTCCGATCAGATCAGCACCTTGTCCAGCGTGATCGGCAGGTCGCGCACGCGATCGCTACTTTCCTGTTGGGCCGGCGGGGTCCTTGCAGCCGCCGAGTCCGTATTTCGCTACCGATCGTCGCAGCGCAGTCTGCCACGCGGCTGCTCGCCCCATTTCGAAGATAGATCGATGCCCTCTTGCCGCCGTGTCGCGCATCGGCGAGCATCACGTATCAAAAGGGGGAATATGTGATGATCAGGGCATTGATGATCGGGCTGACGGCAATCGTCGCGGTTCCGGCACTGGCGCAGGGCAAGCCATCGACCACGACCTATATCCAGGCAGGCACGGTGCTCGACCGGCCCGGCCAGGCGCCGCGCGGCAACACCACGATCATCATTCGCGACGGCAAGATCGTCGAACTGCGCGATGGCTTCGTCGTGCCGGAGCAGGGGGCGAGGCTGATCGACCTGCGCACCGCGTTCGTGCTGCCCGGAATGGTCGACATGCACGTCCATCTCTGGGGTATCGGCGGCGATCCGATGCGCGCGCGACTGGAGGCGCTCAACCGCGACCGGTTCGACGACGAGATGACCGCGGTCGCCAATGCGCGCACGACGCTGGCGGCGGGCTTCACCTCTGTACGTGATCTGGGCGGCGATCCACGCGGTATCAGGGCGCTGCGCGACGCGATCGATGCTGGGGCGGTCGAAGGGCCGAGCATCACCAATGCCGGCGAGATGATCTCGGTGACGGGCGGGCACGGCGACGGCGGCAACGGGTTGGCCGAGGAGTTCGCGGACATGGTGCACGCGAAGGAAATGAACCTGTGCGACGGCCCCGACGATTGCCGCCGCGCCGTGCGGGCGCAGGTTGCACTGGGCGCGCGCGTCATCAAGTTCGCGGCGACTGGCGGCGTGTTGTCGAACGTCAGCGGTGGTCTCGGCCGCGCGATGACGCCGGAGGAAATGCGCGCGATCATCGAGACGGCGCATGCACTCGGCCGCAAGGTCGCCGCGCACAGCCATGCGGCGGAGGGCACCAAGGCCGCGCTGGAGGCCGGGGTGGACTCGATCGAGCACGGCACCTTCCTCGACGACGAGACGATCCGTCTGTTCAAGACCAAGGGCGCATATCTAGTGCCGACCGAGATCGCTCCCGTCGCGGCACTGGCCCAGGCGCGCGGCGGTGCGTTGCCGCCAGCGACGATCGTCAAGGCGGAGGCAGCGGCCGCAGCGATGGCGGCCAACCACAGCCGTGCTTATAGCGCGGGGGTCAAGATCGCGTTCGGGACGGATACGGGCGTGTCGAAGCACGGCGACAACGCGACCGAATTCGCGCTGATGGTCAGGAACGGGCTTACCCCGACACAGGCGATCGCCGCCGCCACGGTGGGTGCAGCGGACCTTCTCGGGCGCGACGACATCGGCACACTCGCGCCGGGCAAGACCGCGGACATCATCGCGGTGACAGGCTCCCCGCTGCAGGACGTCACGCGGCTCGAACACGTCGAGTTCGTCATGCACCGTGGGACGGTCGCGAAGACATCGGCGGCCGGCATCTGATCGGCCACCGTCCGCGCGCGCGATCAGCCTATAAGCAGGCGCGCGCCGAGGGCGGCGAACAGCGCGGGCGGCATCACCACCGCGCCGACTTTCAGGAACCGCCAGAAGCCTACATCCTCGCCCTCGCGGCGGATCGCGGTCAGCCACAATATCGTGGCGAGCGAGCCGGTGATCGACAGGTTCGGCCCCAGGTCTACGCCGATCAGCAAGCCGTCGGTGACGATCTGCGGGACGTGCGCCTGTTGCAGCGTGGTGCTGGCGATCAGGCCGGCTGGCAGGTTGTTCATCAGGTTCGATCCGAACGCCAGGATCGTCCCCGCGACGCCGGCGGTCGTCGTCGGCGATCCGGCAGCGCCGTCGGCGAGCCAGCGGGCCAGCATCGCGATGACGCCCGTGCTCGCCAAGGCCTCGACCAGGACGAACAGGCCGGCGACGAGTGGCAGGACCGCCCAGGATACCGACCGCAACGTCTCGACCGGCGACCGCCGCCGACCGATGCAGATCGCGACCATCGTCGCGATGCCGGCGATGCAGGTCGGCAGGCCGAGATCCAGCCCCTTGGCTGACGCGACGATCAGCACCACCGCCGTCGCGACGATGCCGCCAAGCGCGATCTTGCCGCCGGGCGACAGAGTGCTGGTCTCGACGAGCGTCTCGCACTTGCCCGCCAGCCGCTCGCGCTCGACCCAGCGGAGGATCAGGAACGTCACGCCGATCGACAGCAGCGACGGCAGGGCGAACGACGCCATCCACGCACCGAGCGACGGCATCGCGCCACCGTACAGAACGAGGTTCGCCGGATTGGAGATCGGCAGCACGAAACTCGCCGCATTGGCGACAAGCGCGCAGGCGAACAGCATCGGCAGCGGATCGGCCTTCGCCCTCTTTGCCGCGGCATAGACGGCAGGCGTCAGCACCACCGCGGTCGCATCGTTCGAGAGGAAGGTCGTGACGACGATGCCGACGCCGAAGACGAGCGCGAACAGGCGGCTGGTCGATCCGTTCGCCAGCCTGACGGCGTGTTCGGCGACCCAGTCGAACAGCCCCTGCTCCCGCGCGATTTCGGAGAGCAGCATCATGCCGATCAGGAACAGGTAGACGTCGCCGCCCTTCAGGACTGCGGCCCACGCGTCGCTGACTGGCATCAGCCCGAACAACAGCAACAGCGCCGCGCCGGTTACAGCCCACACCGCCTCGGGCAGCTTGAACGGGCGCGTGATCACGCCAATCGTCGCGACGAGGCAGATCAGCCAGATCGCGTAGGTGGCGAGCGTCGGCAACACGCTCATGCAGCGGTTACCGGGGCTGGGGCTGGGGCGCAGCGTGCAGGTTCGGTCATTGCGGGGTTCACCAATCGAGTCCGTTCCTGTTGGGTCCGCGTTGCGCCGGAGCCAATCCGATACAGTGCCGATAGCTGCGGTCCACAGCGCGAATGTCGCTGCGACCCGTGTCATCTGCTGCGCGCACATCGCGAAGTAAATCCGGGTCAGCATTCCTGTCGTTGAATGCTGTTCAAGTCGTTCGACAGATGATCGGCACATGCCGCCCATAGCGAGACTGGGCACCGATCGTTCCGTGACAATAGCGTCATGTTTCGCGACTTAACCGGCTGGTTCAGTTTCGGTTTAGCTTTTGACATCATTAGGGATTATCGAGCCGAACGAAATTTCGGCAGCGCGGAAACTTTGTCACCGCTCCACAGCTTTAGCGGCCCGATGGGCGGCGGGGTTTCCGTGCGGCGCCGGTTCCAACGACACCGACTTTCAGGATATTCTCATGGCCACGACGGACACGGCATCCGCGCCGAACAAGACGCTCGACGCGCTGAACTTCTTCCTGGCCGACGTCCGCGACGGGCTTGGGCCGTACCTGGCAATCTACCTCGTCGCGGTGCGTGGGCCCGCGCATGGCTGGAACGAGGCAACGGTGGGCATGATCCTGACGATCGCCGGAATCGTCGGCCTGATCTCGCAAACACCCGCGGGCGGCCTGATCGATCGCAGCAGGAACAAGCCGCGGATCGTGATGATCGCTGCTTTGCTCGTTACGCTGAGCAGCGTCTCATTGCCGATCGTGAGCGGGTTCACCGCCGTCGCCATCACCCAGTCGATCGCGGCGATCGCTGGTGCGGTATTCGCCCCGGCGATCTCGGCGATCACGCTCGGACTGGTCGGGCCCAAATTGTTCGCCAAGCGCGTCGGTCGCAACGAAGCGTTCAACCACGCGGGCAATGCGGTGTCGGCAGCGCTGGCGGGCGTGCTCGCGTGGAAGTTCGGACCGGTTGTCGTCTTCTACCTAATGGGCGCGCTGACCGTAGCGAGCATCGTGACCGCGTCGCGCATCCGGAACGACGACATCGACAACGCGGTCGCTCGTGGACTCGATTGCGAGCCCGAGGACGATTGCGAAGAGCCGAGCGGGTGGAAGGCGCTCGTCGAGAATACGCCGCTGATGATCTTCGCGGCGACGGCGTTCCTGTTCCACCTCGCCAATGCCGCGATGTTGACGTCGGTCAGCCAGTTGCTGGCGCGCACCGTCGGCAAGGATCAGGCGACGTCGCTCACCGCCGCATGCATCGTCGCGGCGCAGCTGGTGATGGTACCGGTCGCGATCGTGGTCGGCCGGAACACCGAGAAATGGGGCACCAAGCCGCTATTCCTCGTTGCGTTCGCGTTCCTCGCGGCGCGCGGTGCGCTGTACACCGTGTCGGACAATCCGTGGTGGCTGGTCGGCGTGCAGGCACTCGACGGTATCGGCGCGGGTATCTTCGGTGCGCTGTTCCCGGTCGTGATCGCCGACCTGACCAAGGGCACCGGACGTTTCAACGTCAGCCAGGGTGCAGTCGCCAGCGCGCAAGGTCTGGGCGCGGCATTGTCCGCGACGTTGGCCGGCGCGATCATCGTCTGGGCGGGATACAGCGTGAGCTTCCTGACGCTGGCCGCGATCGCGGGCGCGGGCTTTGCGCTCTATGTCTTCGCGATGCCCGAGACGAAGCGGAAGGCCGGGTAAGCCCCCTCGCCTTACCGGTCGACCGCGATGCTCGGCAGATACCGCGGCGCTGATCTGGCCTTGGCGCGCTGTTCATAGGCATAGCCGGCACCCAGCACGGTCTCGTCCGCGTCCTTGGTGGCGATGAACGACAGGCCGACGGGTAGCCCCCGCACCAATCCCATCGGGACGGTCAGATGCGGATAGCCGGCGACCGCGGGCAGCGTCGCGGCAGAGGGTCCGCCATAGGTATCGCCGTATACCGGATCGCTCAGCCACGCCGCGTCGTAGGTCGGCTCAACGAGGATCTGCGCGCCCGCCGCGCGCAGCATCGCGTCGATCCCCTGTGCACCGGCCAGCCGAAGCGACGTCGCGCGCGCGGTCTTGTACGCGGGATCGTCGAGCCCCTTGGTCTTGTCCGCATCCTCGAACAATTCCTGCGCGAAGAACGGCATCTCGGTCGCGGCGTTCGCGCGGTTGAACGCGATCACCGCGCTCAGCGTCTTGGTCTGGACCGCCGGTGGCGTGGTGGCGAGATAGGTGTTCAGGTCGGCCTTGAGTTCGGTTTTCAGGACCATGAGTTCCGCTTCGCCGAGGCCGGCCAGCTTCGGTGTCTTCACCTCGACCAGCACGGCGCCCGCTGCACGCAGGACGTCCAGCGCCGCATCGTAGCGGACGGTGAGATCCGCGGACATGGTGTCGGGCCGGACGACGCCGACTCGGATGCCGGACAGTGCGTTGGCCGAGAGCCCCGAGGCATAATCCTTGGTCACCGCAGCCGCCGTCACGCGGTCCGCCGGGTCCGCGCCGACCATGCCCGACAACAGGATCGCGACATCGGTCACGCTGCGCGCCATCGGCCCCGGCGTATCCTGGCTGTGGCTGATCGGCACGACGTGCGTACGACTGACCAGGCCGATCGACGGCTTGAAACCGACCAGCCCGTTCAACGACGACGGGCACACGACCGATCCGTCGGTCTCGGTGCCCACAGCCGCCGCGGCAAAACTCGCGGCGACGGCGGCGCCCGATCCAGACGAGGAACCGCACGCGGTGCGGTCCAGCGCATACGGATTGCGCACCAGCTCACCGACCGCGCTCCAGCCGCTCATCGAATGGGTCGAGCGGATATTGGCCCATTCCGACAAGTTGGTCTTGCCGAGGATGACCGCACCCGCACGCCGCAGATAGGCGACCATCGGCGCGTCCCGGCGGGTCATGTTGTCGCGCAACGCCAGACTGCCCGCAGTCGTCGGCATGGGATCCGCGGTCTCGATATTGTCCTTTATGAGGATCGGGATGCCGTGCAGCGGACCGCGCACATGCCCCGCCTTGCGCTCGGCATCGAGTGCCCGGGCTTGCGCAAGGGCATCGGGGTTGACCGCGATCACGCTGTGCAGCGCCGGTCCCTTGCGATCCATCGCGGCGATCCGCGCGAGATAGGCCTGGGTGATGTCGACGCTGCTTGCCGAGCCGTCGGTCATCAGCGTTCTCAACCGATCGAGCGAGACCTCCTCGACGGCGACCGTCCTGGCGACCGTGGGTGTCGCGACACAGGCGAGAAGTATGGCAGTGAACAAACGACGCATGAGGCCCCCCGAAGACGATGCCGCAAGATGGTCCCGTCGCGCACATCGACGCAAGCGGCATCTTCCCACCGCGTATCCTGCTCAGATCCCATCAGGACGTGAGCGCAGTGGCGCGGCCTATTCCGAAGGGCCGTCCGACTGTCGGTCCGCGCTTGCCCAGCCGGCCGCCTTGCGCAGTACGCGGGACAATTGCTCGACCGAATAGGGTTTGTGGAGCAGTTCGAAGCCGTGCGTGCCGTCCTGCGCCAGGACGTTGCTGTAGCCGGAGGTGAGCACCACCGGCAGGCTCGGGTAATCGGCGCGGATCGCCTTGCCGAGCTCGATGCCGTTCATCCCCGGCATGACCACGTCCGAAAAAACGATGTCGAAGCGCGATACGTCCTTCGCCAGCTCCGCCAATGCCTCCTGCGCATTGGCGGCCCAGACCGTGACGTAGCCCAGTTCGGCCAGGGACTGGGTCGTGAACGTACCGACTTCCTTGTTGTCCTCGACGACCAGCACGCACGTGCCGTGGCCGTCCGCGAGCGTCTGGACAGCGTCGTCGTCCGCCGGGCGGTCGGTCTCGTCGACTTCGGGCAGGTACAGCGTGAAAGTTGCACCCTCGCCCGGTGGGCTTTCGACGATGATGTCGCCTTCGGACTGTTTGGCAAAACCGAAGACCTGGCTGAGGCCAAGGCCGGTGCCTTGCCCGACGCCCTTGGTCGTGAAGAACGGTTCGAAAATCCGCTCCAGCTTCTCGGGCTCGATGCCCGATCCGCTGTCGGTCATCGAGATCGCGACATAGCGACCCTGCACCGCCGGATGCGAGCGGACCGCCGGGATGGCCTCGGCGTGCCGCACGGCGATACGGATATGTCCCGCACCGTCCATCGCGTCGCGCGCATTGACCGCCATGTTCACCAGCGCAGTATCGAGCTGGCTGGGATCGACGCTGGTGAACAGTGGCGTCTCGGGCAGGTCGATGTCGATGACGATCCGCGATCCGGTCAGCGTCCCCAGCATATCGGCAATCACGCGCAGGCTTTGCCCGACGTCGATGACTTCGGGCTGGAGCGCTTGCCGCCGCGCGAAGGCCAGCAACTGCCCGGTGAGCTTCGCGGCGCGATCGGCGGTGTCGGAGATCGCGTCGACGTAGCGTTCGCGACGCTCGGCGCTGAGGTCCGGCCGCTTGAGCAGGTCGGTCGCGGATCGGATCACGGTCAGCAGATTGTTGAAGTCATGCGCCACGCCCCCGGTGAGCTGGCCGACCGCCTCCATCTTCTGCGACTGGCGCAGCGCGTCCTCGGCATGCTGGAGTTCGCCGGTCCGGTCCGTGACCTGCTGCTCCAGCGACGCGGCGAGAGCGGCGAGCTCCTGCTCGGTCCGGCGGCGCTCGGTGGCGATCCGGGTTCGCTCTGCGACTTCGCGAACGAACCCGATCTCGTCCTTCCTCCAGCGGCGTTCGGATGCGTTGCCGAGATACAGCATCGCCACGAGTTGCCCGTTCTCCATGATCGGCATGTTGATCAGCGCGCGGGCACCCAGCGTCTCGAGCGCGACGGCGGAGGACTGCGTCCGCGGATCGGTCCGCGCATCCTCGATGCACACTTCCTCGCCACGCTTCAAATCGTCGATATACGATCCGTAATCGCGCAGCGCGAAGCTGCCGATGAGCGGCTTAACGCCGGGCGCGCTCCAGTCGCGAACGATCGTGATCGTCTCCGTTTTGTGTTCGACCTCGCCGTAGCCGACGCGGCTGACCTCGACGGTCCGGCCGATGATCCGCGCCGCCGCGAACGAGATGTCCTCCGGCTGTTCGGTATCGCGGAACACGTCCGCCAATTCGACGAGCGCGGCGCGCATGATCTCGCTGCGACGCTGATCGGTGATGTCGGTCGAGACGCCCGCGATCCGCAACGCCACGCCTTCCGTATTGAAGAAGGGCTGGCCGCGTGACGCGATCCACCGCAATTCGCCGTCGCGATAGATGCGATAGACCACGTCATAGTCGGTACCTTCGTCGACGCAGCGAAGGACTTCGGCGGTGCTTTTCGCACGATCGTCGGGGTGGATCGCCTGGAGCCGGTCTTCATAGGTGAAGGGTTCGTCGAGCGGTCGACCGAATATTTCCTTGCACGTCTCGGACGCGGTCAGACGGTTGCTGGCGATCTCCAGGCTCCACGTCCCGAAACGCGCCGCCCGCAACGTGAACGCAAGCTCGAGTTCCTGTTCCTGCTGCATCCGCAACCGGTCGGTCAGTTCGGCCAGAAGCGATGCATTGCTCGATTCGAGACCTTTCAGCCGATCCCGCTCCAGCGTCACATCGACCTGGCTTGCGAAGAAATAGGCAAGCACGCCTTCGGTGTCGTAGACCGGCGCCATCAGCAGGCGATTCCAGAACCGCTCTCCGTCCGCGCGGTGGTTCTGAATGTCGATCTCGATGGATTCGACGCGTCTGACAGCCTCGCGGATCTTCGCGATGGTCGCGGGATCGGTCTCCGGCCCCTGGAGGAAACGACAGTTGCGGCCGAGTATCTCCGCCCGACTGTACCCGCTGAGCCGGCAGAACGCGTCGTTGGTGAAGACGACCGGGTTGTCGGGCAGGCGTGGATTGGTGATGATCATCGGCATCCGCGTGGCGCGTACCGCCGCAACGAACGGATCGGTCCCGACATCCTGAGCGATCAGTTCGGCCGCAATACGCTCGGCATCCGCCGTCATTTTCGGGGCGCTTTCGGCGGCGCGATCAATTGTGTCAGTCAAGGCCGTCTACCCGTCGGTTGTCGCGTCAAGATCGACATTTAGGATGGTGTCAAAGTCACCGCAACGCTGCGACATACAACACGAGGCAATTCAACACGGTACCCGCCAATACGCAAGTCGGCGAAGTCTGTTCGGACAAGGTAATAAACTGGGCAATAAACGGGGCTCGAAGCGGGGCTTCGTACGTTGGAAGCCGGTGGGATTTGTGAGAGGTATCATGCTGTTCAGATGTTCGACTGCGATCGTGGCGATGGCGCTGATCGCAGCACCGGCATCGGCGCGGACGTCGCCGCCCGCCGGGGTCTGGGCCAACCCGCGCAACACGGTGCACGTCACGTTCAAGCGGTGTCGCGATGCGATTTGCGGCACGGTCATATGGGCCAGCCGAACCGCGATCGAAGACGCTCGGGCTGGCGGCGCCGATCGACTGGTCGGCGAAGAACTGTTCCGTGACTTCGTCGAGGACGAACCCGGTCGGTGGAGCGGCGAGGTTTTCATCCCCGATGTCGGCCAGACCGTCTCCGGTACCATCACCCAGGGCGATGCGCGCACGCTGATCGGCGAAGGCTGCATGTTCGCCGGGTTCGGCTGCAAGACGCAGTCGTGGAAGCGGATCAAATAGGCGCTTCGGTCCAGCCGAAAAAAATTTCGCGGGCAAATCTTGAAGGCTGATATCGCGCGATTATTTCCCCGGTCGCCGGACGCGTCGATCGGTCCGGTGACTGAGGGCACCGGCTTTACCGGTGCTCCTTGTGCTCAGATTGCTCATGAGGAGGATTTGGATATGAGGACGAACTTCGACTTTACGCCGTATCGTCGGTCCACGGTTGGTTTCGACCGGCTGTTCGACTTGCTGGAGGCTACCGCGCGGACCGAGACGGTCGATGGCTACCCGCCGTTCGATATCGAACGCGAGAGCGAGGACAGCTACCAGATCACGCTCGCGGTCGCCGGGTTCCGGCCCGACGACATCGAGATCGTCGCGCAGAACAACCAGTTGACGGTCAGCGGGCGCAAACCCGACGAGCGTGACGATGGCCGTTTCGTCCACCGCGGGATCGCCACGCGCGCGTTCGAACGGCGCTTCCAGCTTGCCGATTTCGTGCAGGTGCGGAATGCGAGCTTCGACAATGGCCTGTTGCGCATCGCCCTGAAGCGCGAGGTGCCCGAAGCAATGAAGCCGCGCCGGATCGAGATTACCGGACCGGCAGCCAACGACCGGACCGCTGATCGCATCGAAGATCAGCAGGCGGAACGGTCCGCGGCATAATATCGAAAGCGACTGCCGGCTTGCGCGCCGGCAGTTGCTTTCATCGCGACATTAAAATCGAATTCGAGCAATATATTTAGCGCGGCGTCGGCAGACACACGTGAATGTCGCCAGCGGACGGCACGGTGGGCTTCGGTGGTGATGTCATCCGCAGCCACCCCGCCCGTACGATCACGAACGCCACGCCGGCGGCAATGACCGCGAGGCCTAGCTCGATCTTGTGGAGCGTCTCGCGATTGCGGTCGTCGCTGTTCCACACGTCGTCCCAGTCCTGCTCGGACCGACGTTCGCGGTGCGCGAGAACGAGATCTGAGTCCAGGTCGGTGTCGTAATCGGTATGATCCGCCATGCGCGGCTCCGTATTTCTAGTTTAGACCGTTCGTCTCACGAGGGACGGAACGTCTGTTTCGGCGACATTGCGCCGATGCACCACCATTCTGCCTGTTCCAACCGGAGCAAGTCGAGATGGTAAATGGTGACGACGGGATGTTGCGGCATCCCGTCGTCCTTCCGTCGCCGCTTACTTGCCGCGAAGCGTATTGATCAGGGCGATCCCGAGGACGCCGGCGACTGCCGCTGCGGCGAACGGACGCTCCTTGGAAAACTGGCGGACATAATCGACCAGCGGGCGCACGTTCTCTTCGACGACGTCCTTGGCCTGGCCAACCGTCTTCTGAACGGTACCGGAAAGCTGATCGGCTACGCCTTCGTTCTGCAGCGACTTGTCGCCGATCGCGCCGCCAAGCGTTTCCTTCACCTTGCCGCTGGTGTCGGTTGCCGTGCCGCTGAGGGTGTCGGTGTTCATGAATGATCTCCTTCGATGAGTGGACGATGGGGCTTCAAACGATGAAGCCGACGGGAATATCCCACCCTCGTCCAGCTGGTTAAAACGCTGGCGCGCACAAATTCGTGAAGTTCGGGTCCTGACGAACCAGAAACTCATATCGCACAGCTACATAACCCATCGATCGGCGGATGTTTCCGCAGTATTCCTGCACCCGAACCCAGTACTAAAATACTAGGCGGGATCGGTACACTCCGTCACGACGACAGCCTGTCCCGCCGCATCGTGAGCGTAACGATCACGCCACCGGCCGACCATTCATACGCGATCGAGCCGCCGAGTTGCCCCGCGACCGATCGCCGCACGAGCTTGCTGCCAAAGCCTTCGCCGGCGTTCGGGCTCTCGACTTCGGGGCCGCCGCGCTCGAGCCAGGTCAGGATCACGTCGTCGTCGGTCGCCGTGCTGGACAAGTCGAGCGTCCCAGTCGGCGCCGACAACGCACCGTATTTCATCGAATTGGTCGCGAGTTCGTGGATGACCAGTCCCAGGCCGGTCGCCGCCGCCTCGCCCACGCCCATCCGTTCGACCGCGACACGGATGCGCCCCTTGAAGGCACCCATGTCGTCGTAGGGCGCCAGCAGCACCGACAACAGGTCGCCGAGCAACGCCGCATTACCCTGTCCGCCCGGCAGCGGACGGACGAGATCGTGCGCCCGACCCAGCGCGCTCAGCCGCTCGGTCAGTTCGCGCGCCATGTCCTGCGTATTGGGCGCGGTTCGCGAGGTGATCGCCGTCAGGCCGCTGGCGATCGCGAGCAGGTTCTTGACGCGGTGGCTCATCTCGCCGGCGAGGAGTTCGTTGCCCTCTTCCGCCTGCTTGCGCCCGGTGACGTCGAGGAAGATTCCGAACATCGTCCGCCCGACGATCCCGACGTCCTCACCCTGCCCCCGCGCGGAAATCCAGCGAACCTCTTCGCCGATCATTATCCGGAAATCGGTTTCATAACTGCCGAGCACGGCGCGCGTCGCCGCAAATGCCGATCGGACGCGGTCGCGATCGGAGGGATGGATATGCGCGGACAATTCCTCGAACGTGACTTCGGCACGCCACGGCAGGCCCCATAGCTCGAAACCGCGTTCGTCCATCGTGAAGCCATCGGTGTCGACGTTCCAGGCCCAGAGCGCGACCCCCGCCGCACCCACGGCGAGGCGGAGATGCTCGGGTTTCCAAGCATGCGCCTTCGGTATCTCGGCAGTTTCGTCCGCAATCACTTCGGCAATCCCCCGTCCGAACGAAGGGCCCGGTACGCTGCTAATACACAGTGCGAGCGGTTTACGTTAATCGCGTGCCGAGACCGGATGTTTACCGACTTCGACCGTGTTGAGACCGGGAACGCCGATCGACAGCGTCCCTGCTTCGATCGCTTCGACCGCCAGCATTCCAGCCCGCTTCCCCGCGGACCAGCGCCGCGCGACCGTAATGGGCGAAAAGTCGAGCGCCTTGCCGGCGACCTCCTCCTGCTGCTCGGTATAGGCAAGCCGAACTAGCGACACCGCAATGTCCTCGCGGCCGGCATAGGCGACCTGCCACCGCTCGATGGTACGCCGGGATTGGGCGGCGAAGATCAGGTCCTGCATGCGACTGGCCGCTTCGCCAAGCGTCGTCGGTCGCGGCCCGTGGAGTGGCAACAGGTCCACCGCGATGCACAGCGTCGGTCTCGACGGTGGGTCGCGGAAAACCGGGTCGAGCGGCAGGTTCGCGGACAGGCCGCCGTCGACCAGCCAGCGGCCATCGACTTCGACCGGTGGAAACGCGACCGGCAGCGCGGCGCTGGCGCGAATGTGCTCGGGTCCGATCTGCGTCGTGGTGCTGTCGAACACGACGTCCTCGCCGGTTTCGAGATCGACGGCGGTCGCGGTGTAGCGGCACGCGCCCACGTTAAGCCGCTCGAAATCGACCAGCGTCTCCAGCGTTGTCGCGAGCTGGTTGGTTTCGAAGATCGACGGGCGGTTGTCGCTCCACGGCGTTAAGGCGGACAACATCGGCCCGAAGATCCCGGGGCGACCGAGGGCGGTGGACCAACCCACCGCATTCGTCCGGCGACTCGTTTCGAACGCACTTGGCCAAGGGAAATCGAACGCTACGGGCGACCGAGCCGGTGCCCAGAACGTCCGCAAGGTTTCGATCCGGCGATCGGGGGCCGAACCGGCGATCAGCGCGCCGTTGATGGCACCGATCGATGCGCCGATGATCCAGTCGGGTTGGAGGCCAAGGTCATGCAACGCTTCGTAGACCCCGGCCTCGAACGCGCCGAGCGCGTTGCCGCCACTGAGGACGAGCACGACGTCGAAGTTGCGTACGGCCTCTTCCGCTTCGACGCCTGGTGTCATCGGCGGGTAGGTTTCGGCCGGCTGAGCGCCACCGCGATCCCGGCGCCGACGACACCGAGCATCAGAAAGGCAGGGTGGAGCTTCTGCGCCTGCAACACGGTGCTCGATGTCCGCGCATGGACGTTCTGGCTTCCGCGCAACGCATCGACACGCGGTTCATACAAATTGTCGCGGCGCGTCGGGTCGCCGGGATCGTCCGGCTTCTGCTGCGTGGTCGTGCCGACCAGTTCCATGATCCTGTCGCTCAACCGCGGCGCGGCGCGCGACAGAAGTGAAGACACGAGACCGCCGCCCCCCGCGTACAGCGTCCGCCGCGATGTCTCGCAGGCGAACAGCACGGCATCGGCGACGACCGACGGCGCGTAGAGCGGCGGCGGCAGGCGCGGTGGCTGGTCCATGAAGTTGCGCGCATGTTCAGGAAACGGCGTGTCGATCGCGCCGGGCTTGATCAACGTGACCGAGATCGGGGCCCCCTCCTGCTCCAACTCCATCCGCAGCGTATCGGTCAGCGCCTGCACCGCATGCTTGGTTGCGCAATATGGGCCCTGCTCGACGATCGCGCGATCACTCAGGATGGAGCCGATATTGACGATCGCGCCACCCCGCCCGCGCAGATGCCGCGCGGCGACGAGCGATCCGTGCAACAGGCCGAAGTAATTGACGTCGAACACCCGGCGGTGATCGGCGACCGGCACCTGTTCGAGCGTGCCGTAGGTGCCCGTGCCAGCATTGTTGACCCAGCTGTCGAACCCGCCGAACGTTTCGATCGCGACGGCGGCGACCCGCTCGACTCCCGCCATGTCGCTCACGTCCGCCACGCAGATCGCGATGCGTCCCCCGTCGGCGGACAAGCGATCGCGAAGCGCCTCCAATGCCGCCTCGTTACGCGCCGTCGCGACGACCGCGGCACCGCGCCTTACCGCCTCCTCGACGATCGCGAGGCCATTGCCGCTGGTCGCGCCGGTGACGACGATGACCTGATCGCGCAGGCGTTTCAGCGTGATGGCCATGTCGATCAGCGTCCCAGCGGCGAGGTTGCGTAACCGGCGAGCAAGGCCGCCACGTCGTCATAGATCGCGACCGCACCCGCAGCCTCGAGTTGCTCGTCGTCAAACTTGCCCGACCGTACGGCGACCGCAGCGACACCGCACTTCGCGGCTGCCTCGATATCATAGGGCGTGTCGCCAACGACGATCACTTCGCTCGGATCGACTCCCGGCAGCTTCTTAAGGGCGGTCGCGAAGATGTCGGGGGCAGGCTTGGTCTTCTCGACATCGTCGCTGCTCGTCGTCGCGGCAATCAGGTCGCGTGCATCGAGCAGGTCGATATAGTGGTCGAGTTCCGGCCCCGACGCCGACGATGCCAGCACCACGCTTTGGCCGAGACCGTGCGCGTGCGCCAGCAGGTCGTGCGCGCGTGCGAACGGCTTGGCGGTCTCCAGATACTTCGCCTTGAAGACCGCGCCATGCGCCTCGCCGAGCGCCTCCTGCTGGTCTTCGTCCGCATCCGGCAAGAGCGTGGGCACGAGCATGTCGGTCCCCTTGCCGATCTGATCGTGGATCACCTGGCGATCGAACGACGCATCGATACCAGCGAACGCCTCCTCCCAGGCGAGAACGTGCATGTCGTTGGTGTCGACCAGCGTGCCGTCGATGTCGAAGAATATCGCTTTGATCTGCATAGTAAAATCCTGGAATGAATGTGCGCCCGATCGCCAGGCCCCGGAACCGATCACGGTCCGGTTTCTCCGGCGCGTCGGCGAAATGCGACACGGCTGAAACGGTTCGCCGGGGAAATTGGCCCCAATCTTCTTTGTTATCCTGGTACAATCTCGCCAATACTGATGCCGATCAACATGAAATATAAATGCCCGTTAATGCGGCTTCGCAGGAACGATGACGCGGTCACAAACGCTATGCTCTTCGAAGCGTAGACTTGGCGGCATCCGCAGGGTCGCTTGCTACCCGGTGCCACCCTCGCGTCACTTGAGCAGACCGATGACGACTGACCTGGTTTCTAATCGGCCGGCGTAATCATGTCGCGCCGACCGTATTTCTACGACCCGTTACTATGAATTGGAGACGTTCTGATGCGCGCACTTGTTTGGCATGGAAAAGGCGATGTTCGGGTCGATACTGTTGCGGATCCCGAGATCAAGCATCCCCGCGATGCGATCATCAAGGTTTCGGCCTGTGCGATCTGCGGATCCGATCTTCATCTGCTCGACGGCTACCAGCCGACGATGCAGGCGGGCGACATCCTGGGTCACGAGAACATGGGCGTGGTCGTCGCACTCGGCTCCGAAGTCACCAATCTGAAGATCGGCGACCGCGTCGTCGTGCCGTTCACGATCAGCTGCGGCGATTGCTTCTTCTGCCGCAAGGGGCTGTTCTCCGCATGCGAGCGGACCAACCCGAATGCTGAGATGGCGATCAAGGCGATGGGCCATTCGCCCGCCGGTTTGTTCGGCTTCAGCCACATGCTGGGCGGCTATTGCGGTGGCCAGGCCGAGTATCTGCGCGTGCCGATGGCCGATATCGGTCCGATCAAGGTGCCCGACAACGTCACCGACGACCAGGCGCTGTTCCTCTCGGACATCTTCCCAACGGGCTATATGGCAGCCGAGAACGCGAACATCGAGGCGGGCGATACCGTGGCGATCTGGGGCTGCGGTCCGGTCGGCCAGTTCGCGATCCGCTCGGCGCTGATGCTGGGTGCAGGGCGCGTGATCGCGATCGACGAAGTACCCGAGCGCCTCGCAATGGCCGAGGCCGGCGGTGCGGAGACGATCAACTTCGCCGAAGTCGACAGCGTCTATGACGAGCTCCAGTTCCGCACCAAGGGTCGCGGTCCGGATAGCTGCATCGATGCGGTGGGTGCCGAAGCATCCGGTCATGGCGCAGTCGATGCGGTGATCGACAAGGTGAAGGCCGCGACCTTCCTCGCCACCGACCGCGTACACGTGCTGCGCGAGGCGATCATGAGCTGCCGGATGGGCGGCACGGTGTCGATCCCCGGCGTCTATGTCGGGATGGGCGACAAGATCCCGATCGGCGCGATGATGAACAAGGGACTGACGATCAAGACCGGCCAGACTCACGTCCAGGCCTATACCAAGCCGCTGCTCGCGCGGATCGAAGCGGGCGATATCGACCCGAGCTTCGTCGTGACGCACCCGGCCAGCCTCGAGGATGCGCCTGAAATGTACCAGAAGTTCCGCGACAAGCAGGACGGGGTCATCAAGGTCGTGCTGCGGCCGTGACACTAATGGCGATCCGATCCGTTCTTATCGAGCGGGTCGGATCGGTACGGCGTTCCGACCCATTCAGAAGGACATATCCATGAGTGACAAGGTTCAAACTCCCGTTCCCGGCAATCCCGCAACCAAGGGCCAACCCGACGGCGTTTCGGACTCGCCACGGGGAGACACCACCCGTGACGTTCACGGCCGGTCCGAGGGCGGCGAAAGCGGCGGTGGCGCCTATCCCAATCCCCACGCTGGCAAGACCCCGACCAACACGGGTTTCATGGCACATGGCGGCCAGACCGATATCGCCTACCACGGCGGCGGACAGGCTGGCGAAGACGGTGGCAGCGCGGCTAACGGCGTGGCCGGATCGGGCGGCGACGCACCGTCTACGATCGCGTCCGACCCCGATGCCGACCGTAAACCCCATGCGATCGCGGCGGAGGGCAAGACGATCGAGGTCGTCGAGACATCCGGTGTTGCCGAAGCCGAAGCTGCCGGGAAGGTCGGAACGGATGCCGACTATGAGGAAGAGCAGAAGAAGCCAGGCGCGGGTTGACCGGCAGGTAGCTGGTTCGCGGATTGAGGTCTCGGCGGATCAGCCATAGGAGTGCCGTCTCACGGATAGGCGCCGGGCAATCTGGCCAGGTGCCTTCCGTGGACGAGGATGTCGAATGGCCAGCACGATAGGCGACACGTCACACCTAGCTCCCGCTTTTGCCGAGGTCGTCATCGTTGGAGGCGGGCATGGCGGTGCGGCCTGCGCGATCGCATTACGCAAGGCAGGCTTCGAGGGATCGGTGCTGATCGTCGGCAAGGAAAGCGAACTTCCCTACGAACGGCCGCCGCTGTCGAAGGAGTATCTGTCGGGCGAAAAGGCATTCGGCCGAATCCTGATCCGGCAAGAGGCGTTCTGGGACGAGCAACGGATCGGTCTCCGGCTCGGAGCACGCGTCGTTTCGGTCGATACGGTCGCGCATGAAGTGACCGCCGCAGACGGTGCGACGATCGGTTATGGTCGACTGGTCTGGGCGACTGGCGGGACGCCGCGGCGACTGACGTGCGCGGGTCATCACCTCACCGGTGTCCACACCGTCCGCGACCGCGCGGATGCCGACCGGATGATCGCCGAACTGCCCGACGTCGGGACCGCGGTCGTCATCGGCGGCGGGTATATCGGACTCGAAGCCGCGGCGGTGCTGCGCAAGTTCGGCAAATCCGTCATTTTGCTCGAAGCGCTCGACCGTGTGCTCGCGCGGGTCGCCGGCGAAGACCTGTCGCGGTTCTTCGAGGCCGAGCACCGCGCGCACGGCGTCGACATGCGGCTCGGTCAGTCGGTGGACTGTATCCTGGGCGACGACCGCGTCACCGGAGTCCGGCTCGCGGACGGCACCGTCATCGCCGCCGACATGGTCATCGTTGGCATCGGTATACTTCCCGAAGTCGCCCCCCTGATCGACGCGGGTGCGCCGGGTGGCAACGGCGTCGCCGTCGATGGCGCATGCCGGACCGGCCTGCCGGACGTGTATGCGATCGGCGACTGCGCGTCGCATGCCAACCGGTTTGCCGGCGGCGCGGTGGTGCGCGTCGAATCGGTGCAGAACGCGAACGACCAGGCGACCGTCGTGGCGAAGGACATCGTCGGCCAGCCAGCGGTGTATGACGCGGTGCCGTGGTTCTGGTCGAACCAGTACGACCTGAAGCTGCAGACCGTCGGATTGTCGATCGGTTATGACGACGCGGTCCTGCGCGGCGATCCGGCGACGCGCAAATTCTCGGTCGTATACCTGCGCGACTGCCGCGTCATAGCGCTCGACTGCGTGGGTGCGGTCAAGGATTACGTCCAGGGTCGCAAGCTGGTGGAGACCGGCGCGGTGATCGACCGGGCCATCCTCGCCGATCCCGCCGTCATGCTGAAGGACATGGTGCCGCTTTCTTGACTCCGGTTCGGCATCGGTCGCACCTTGCGGTCGAACAGCGCGGATATCGGATCGCATGGCAATGATGCTCACCAAGACGCCTGCTGTCGTATCCGGCAGTATCGGCGCGTGACCGCGCTCGCCGGGCTCCGCGTCGTCGAGTTCGCCAGCATCGGGCCCGGCCCGCACGCCGCGATGCTGCTGTCGGATCTCGGTGCGGAGGTGCTGCGGATCGAGCGGGTCGGCGGCGGCTTTCGCAATCCGGTGCTCGACCGTGGCCGCGCGCGGCTCGCGCTCGACATTCGCACGCCGGAGGGACGCGACCGTTCGCTCGCGATCACGGACCGCGCCGACGTCGTGATCGAGGGGCTGCGACCGGGCGTCATGGAGCGGCTCGGCCTCGGTCCGGACGTGATGCTCGAACACAATCCTCGGCTCGTCTACGGGCGGATGACCGGGTGGGGACAGACCGGGCCGCTCGCGCAGGTTGCGGGGCACGACCTCAATTACATCGCGCTCAGCGGCGCGCTCGCGGCGATCGGCACGCCGGGGACGCCGCCGCCACCACCGCTCAACCTGATCGGCGATTTCGGTGGTGGGTCGCTGTATCTCGTCACGGGTATTCTCGCAGCCCTACTCGAACGCGCACGATCGGGGCTGGGGCAAGTCGTCGATGCGGCGATCGTCGACGGGGTTTCGTCGATGATGGCGCTGTTCGCCGGAATGGTCCCGACCGGGGTGATGTCGATGGACCGCGACCGCAACCTGCTCGGCGGCGCGGCGCCTTTCTACCGCTGTTACACCTGCGCGGATGGACGGTATGTTTCCGTCGGCGCGATCGAGCCGAAATTCTATGCCGAACTCCTCGATCGGCTGGGGCTTCCCGCGGACCTCGCCGGGGAACAGATGGTCTTCGAGCGCTGGCCCGAAACCGCGCGACGTTTCGCCGCGGTGTTCGTGACCAGATCGCGAGACGACTGGTGCGACGCGTTGGAGGGGACCGACACCTGCTTCGCGCCCGTGCTGGAACTCGACGAAGTGCCGACGCATCGCCACATGGCGGATCGCGGCGTCGTCGTCGACGGCATCTGGCAAGCGGCCCCTGCCCCGCGCCTGTCCCGCACGCCCGGAAGGATCGCACCGACCTCCGATGGCGCGGCGCTGCTGGCGGACTGGGGCGTCGGCTAGATCGCCTGGATCACGCGCGTCCGACTTGCCGCAACAGATGCTCCGCGCGCGACAAATACGGCCGGTCGAGCATCCCGCCCTTGTAGCCGATCGTGCCGACGCCGGGGTTGGCCGCGAACAGATCGACGATCGCCTGCGCCTCGGCAATCTCCGCCTCGGTCGGCGTGAAGGCGGCGTTGATCACATCGACCTGCGCCGGGTGGATCGCGAGCATCCCACGGTAGCCGTCACGGCGTACCTGCTCGGCGCGCGTCCTCAGCGTATCGAGATCGCGGAAGTCGCCCTGGATCGTCTCGATCGCGGTCACCCCCGCAGCCGCGGCGCCCAGCAGGCACATCGACCGCGCGAGTTCGTAGGTGAAGCGATAGCTTCCATCCGGATTGCAGTTCGCACTCGCGCCGATCGAGTCCGCCAGATCCTCCGCGCCCCAAGTCAGCGCGACCACCCGCGGGGCACCCTTGTAATCGCCGGTGTGGAACATCGCCTCCGCGGTTTCGGTGATCAGCACGATCACCGGGGTCGATCCGATCGCGATGCCGTTCGCCGCCTCGAATGCAGACAGATAATGGTCGAGCCGCTCGACGTCCTGCCGCCCGGCGACCTTGGGCAACATGATCCCGCCCGGACGCGCCGGCATGATCGCGGCGAGATCGGTCAGCGTGTACGGTCCGTCGAGCGGATTGACCCGCACCCACATCCGCGCGCGGTGCGCGACGTTGGCGGTCAATACGTCGTGGACGGTCTGGCGGGCGAGCGGCTTGTTCTCCGTCGTCACCGCGTCTTCGAGATCGAACAGGACGATGTCGGCGCTGCCCTCGACCGCCTTGGTCATCTTGCGCTCGCTGTCGCCCGGCGCGAACAACCAGGAGCGCATTTTCAACGATGCAACGGACATGGCGTCATGGTCCCAGACGGATCGAAACAGGCACGTGGCGTACGGCGTCGATCGCGAGCGGGCAACTCCGGCGTATGGTCCGCGGCGAAATCGTGCAGGGTGCGACGCCATCGCCAAGTGCATGAGATAGCGAAGCGTTCCCCTGCCGAAGAATGCATTGATTGCCGACACCGCCCGATGCCGGGCAAACGGCGCCGCGGAGACACATCATGGCGAAGACACTCACCCATCTGGAACGGCTCGAAGCAGAGGCGATCCACATCATGCGCGAAGTCGTCGCCGAGGCCGACAAGCCGGTGATGCTGTATTCGGTCGGCAAGGATTCGGCCGTGATGCTGCATCTCGCGCGCAAGGCTTTCTACCCGTCGTCGCCGCCCTTCCCGCTGCTGCACGTCGACACGACCTGGAAATTCCAGGAAATGTACCGTTTGCGCGATCGGATGGCGGCCGAGAGCGGCATGGAGTTGCTGGTCTACAAGAACCCGGAAGCGATCGCGCGTGGGATCAACCCGTTCGATCACGGCGCGCTCCACACCGATATGTGGAAGACGGAAGGGCTGAAGCAGGCGCTAAACCTGCATGGGTTCGACGCGGCGTTCGGTGGCGCGCGGCGCGACGAGGAGAAATCGCGCGCGAAGGAACGCATCATCTCGTTCCGCACCGCGACGCATGGCTGGGATCCGAAGAACCAGCGGCCGGAGCTTTGGAACCTCTACAACGCACGCAAATCGAAGGGCGAGAGCATCCGCGTGTTCCCGATCTCGAACTGGACCGAACTCGACGTCTGGCAATATATCCAGCTCAACGACGTGCCGATCGTGCCGCTGTATTTCGCGGGCGTACGTCCGACCGTCGAGCGCGACGGCATGCTGCTGATGGTCGACGACGATCGCTTCCCCTTGCAGCCAGGCGAGGTGCCTGTCGATCGCTCGATCCGCTTCCGGACGCTCGGCTGTTACCCTCTCACGGGTGCTGTCGAGAGCACGGCGTCGACTCTGTCCGAGATCATCCAGGAGACGCTGCTGACCACCACCAGCGAGCGCCAGGGTCGCGCGATCGACAAGGATGCCGGCGGCGCGGGCATGGAGAAGAAGAAGCAGGAGGGCTATTTCTGATGAGCGACATCGCAACCCAGGAGTCGGCCTACCAGACCGAGGCGCTGATCGCCGAAGATATCGACGCGTATCTCGACCAGCATCGCAACAAAACGATGCTGCGCTTCATCACCTGCGGCTCGGTCGACGACGGCAAGTCGACGCTGATCGGCCGGCTGCTCTACGATTCCAAGATGATCTTCGAGGATCAGCTTGCGGCGCTCGAAGCGGACAGCAAGCGGGTCGGCACGCAAGGGCAGGAGATCGACTTCGCGCTGCTCGTCGACGGGCTGGCCGCAGAGCGCGAACAGGGCATCACTATCGACGTCGCCTACCGCTTCTTCTCAACCGAAAAGCGCAAGTTCATCGTCGCGGATACGCCGGGCCATGAACAATATACGCGCAACATGGTAACCGGCGCATCGACCGCAGACCTCGCCGTGATCCTGGTCGACGCGCGCAAGGGCGTGCTGACTCAGACCAAGCGGCACAGCTATCTGGCGCACCTGATCGGCATCCGGAACCTCGTGCTCGCCGTCAACAAGATGGACCTGATCGGCTATGATCAGGCGCGTTACGACGAGATCGTCGCGGAGTATTCGACGTTCGCTAAGAGCATCGGCATCACCAGCTTCACGCCGATGCCGATCTCGGGCTTCAAGGGCGACAACATCTCGATCGCGTCCGACACCATGCCCTGGTATTCGGGGCCGACGCTGATGGAGCATCTCGAAGCCGTCGATGTCGATGTCGACGACGACCAGGCCAAGCCGTTCCGGATGAGCGTGCAGTGGGTCAACCGCCCCAACCTCGATTTCCGTGGCTTTTCGGGCCAGATCGCCGCTGGCACGGTCAAGCCCGGCGACGCGATCCGCGTGCTGCCCGGCGGCAAGACTTCGACGATCAGCCGAATCGCGACGCTCGACGGCGACCTCGACGAGGCGGTCGCGGGGCAGTCCGTGACGCTGTCGTTCGCCGACGAGATCGATTGCTCGCGCGGCAACGTCATCGCTGCCGCCGATGCGCCGCCCGAGACCGCCGACCAGTTCGAGACGACGATCGTGTGGATGGACGACGAGCCGCTGATCGTCGGCCGCTCCTATTGGCTGAAGCTCGGCACGCAAATGGTATCCGCTACCGTTCGCGAGCCGAAATATCAGGTCAACGTCAACACGATGGAGCGGCTTGCGACCAAGACGCTGGAGCTGAACGCGATCGGCGTCGCGGAGATCTTGACCGACCGCGCGATCGTTTTCGAGTCCTATGCGCAAGAGGGGGCGGCGCCGAACAAGGTGCTCGGCGGGTACATCCTGATCGACAAGATCACCAACGCGACGGTCGCGGCGGGGATGGTCCATTTCAGCCTGCGGCGTTCGCAGAACGTCCATTGGCAGGCGACAGACATCAGCCGCGAGGCCCATGCCGGTCTGAAGAACCAGAAACAGGTGGTGCTATGGTTCACCGGGCTGTCGGGCGCGGGCAAGTCGACGATCGCCAACGAGGTCGAGAAACAGCTCAACCTGATGAACCGGCACACCTTCCTGCTGGACGGCGACAATATCCGCCACGGGTTGAACAAGGATCTGGGCTTTACCGAGGCGGATCGGATCGAGAATATCCGGCGTGTCGGCGAGGTGGCGAAACTGATGGCGGACGCGGGGCTGATCGTCCTCACCGCGTTCATCTCGCCGTTCCGTGCCGAGCGGGACATGGTGCGGTCGATGCTGCCGGCGGGCGAGTTCATCGAGATCTTCGTCGACACGCCACTCGATGTGGCGGAAGGTCGCGACGTGAAGGGTCTCTACAAAAAGGCGCGAGCGGGGGATTTGAAGAATTTTACCGGGATCGACAGCCCTTACGAGGCGCCGCTCGATGCGGAGATCCGCGTCAACACGGTCGAGATGACACCGGTCGAAGCCGCCGCGTTCATCGTCCGCCAGATCATGCCGCTCAAGTGACGGTCATAGAAAGCGACGTCCGCCTCGCCGAACGCTTGGCAACCGAGGCGGGCGAGATCTTACTCGCGTTGCAGAAAAGCAGCGGGCTGACCGGCAAGGACCTCGGCAAGGCGGGCGACGAGCAGGCCAACGCCTACTTGATGCGCAAATTGCGTGCGGCGCGGCCCGACGACGCGATCCTGTCCGAGGAAGAGAAGGACAATGGCGAGCGGTGTTCGGTGCGGCGCGCGTGGATCGTCGATCCGCTCGACGGCACGCGCGAATATGGCGAGGGGCGGACCGACTGGGCGGTGCACGTCGCGCTAGCGATCGACGGCGTGGCGACAGTCGGTGCGGTCGCGCTACCGGCGCTCGGGCTGACGCTGACCTCGGGTTCTCCGAAGCCGCTTGAGCCCGCAGGCGATCCGTTGCGGATGCTCGTCAGCCGGACGCGGCCCGCGCGGGAAGCGGTCGCGGTGGCCGAGACGATGGGGGCGACGCTCGTCCCGATGGGCTCGGCAGGCGCGAAGGCGATGGCGGTGGTGCGCGGCCAGGCCGACATCTACCTGCACACCGGCGGGCAATATGAGTGGGACAATTGCGCGCCGATCGCGGTCGCGCAGGCGGCCGGGCTGCACGTCAGCCGCGTCGACGGATCGCCGCTCGTCTATAATTGCGCCGATCCGTATCTGCCCGACCTGCTGATCTGTCGGATGGAACTCGCCGCGCAGGTGCTCGAGCTGGTAAAGGCGTTGCCGCCCGCCTGAACGGCGGACGGTATCAGCCGTCGGACGCCACAAGCTCGACGAACTCGAAGTCGTAGCGCTGCCAGCCGCGTTGCGCCGCCGCCTCGGCGAGTGCGTTGCGCTTCTTCTTTGCCTCGGCAAGCGACTTGGTGTGGCCCCAGAATATCTCGGTCTTGCCGTTGGCCAGCACCGCGACGATCCGCCAGTAATGCGTGAACGGCGTCGCGGTCGGGCCGATCGTCTTCACATAGCCGTCGGGCAGCATCGCGGTGAGGTAGCGTTTCTTGGCCATGACGCTGCCGTTAGCCGCCCGCGCGTTCGGCGGAAATGTTTAGTCGCTGGCGGCATCCTTCCCGATCCGATCGAGCGTGGCGATCGCGTCGGCAGGCAGCACGATGTCCCCCGCCGCAAGGTTCTCGCGCAGATGACCGAGCGACGACGTGCCGGGGATCAGCAAGATGTTCGGCGAACGCTGCAACAGCCAGGCGAGCGCGACCTGCATCGGCGTCGCGTCCAGATCGCGCGCGACGTCGGACAGCGCGGTCGACTGCAACGGCGAGAACCCGCCGAGCGGGAAGAACGGGACGTACGCGATCCCCGCCTCTGCGAGGTCGTCGACCAGCGCGTCGTCGTCGCGGTGCGCGAGATTATACTGGTTCTGCACGCAGGCGATGGTCGTCATCGCGCGCCCTTCCGCGACTTGTGTCGGCGTGACGTTGCTGAGCCCGATATGGCGGACCAGACCCTGGCGCTGGAGATCGACTAGCGTTGCGAGGGGCTCGGCGATCGAGCCCTCGGCAGGTCCATGCGTGTCGAACATCGCGCGCAAATTGACGATGTCGAGCGTCTCCAGCCCGAGGTTGCGCAGATTGTCGTGGACCGCGCTGGTCAGGTCCGCAGCCGAGAAAGCGGGCTGCCATGAGCCATCGGGTCCCCGCCGCGCTCCGATCTTCGTGACGATCACAAGGTCGTCGGAATACGGATGCAGCGCCTCGCGGATCAGGCGGTTGGTGACGTGCGGGCCGTAGAAGTCGCTCGTGTCGATATGGTTCACGCCTGCCTCGACCGCCGCGCGCAGCACCGCGAGTGCCGCGTCGTGATCCTTGGGCGGCCCGAACACGCCGGGCCCGGCGAGTTGCATCGCACCGTAGCCGAGACGGTTGACGGTGCGGCCTGCAAGCGGGGCGGTGGTGGCGATGCCGTGCGTGGTCATGATCCGGTCCTTTCGAAGTGTGACCTTCATATGGACCGCGTCGGCTGTTACGATAACGCGGCAGTATCGGCACGGGCTGTACGGGAGCACGCACAATGGCAGTGGATGCAGGCGATCTCTCCGCGTTCGTGACGGTCGCGCGTGCCGGCGGATTTCGTGACGGCGCGCGGATCAGCGGTGGCAGTGCGTCGGGACTGAGCGAGGCGGTGCGGCGGCTGGAGGCGAAGCTCGGCGTGCGGTTGCTCAACCGGACGACGCGGAGCGTGGCGCCGACCGAAGCCGGTGCGCGCCTGCTCGATCGGCTGGGACCAGCGCTTGCCGAAGTCGACGCGGCGCTGGACGTCGTCAACGGCTATCGCGACCTGCCGGCGGGCCCGTTGCGGCTGAACGTGCCGGTGAGTGCCGCGCGGCTGGTCCTGCCCGCGATCGTGCCGGCGTTCCTTGCCGCCTATCCAGATATCCGGCTGGAAGTGATCGCGGAGGACAGCTTCGTCGACATGCTCGCCGCAGGGTGCGACGCCGGCATCCGCTATGACGAGCGGCTCGAAATGGACATGATCGCGATACCGATCGGTCCGCGCGAGCAACGGTTCGCGACGGCGGCGTCACCCGACTATCTCGCGCGTCGCGGTACGCCCGTACATCCCCGTGACCTACTCGATCACGCGTGCATCCGGGGCCAGTTCGCGAGCGGTGCGATGGACGATTGGGAGTTCGAACGCGGCGGCGAGATCGTCAAGGTCGCGACGAGCGGACCGCTGATCGTCCGGATCGGCGCGGCCACCGATCTCGCGGTCGATGCGGCGCTGGCGGGGACCGGAATCATTCACCTGTTCGAGGACTGGCTGCAGCCGCATCTCGACAGCGGTGCACTGGTGCCGGTGCTGGAGCCGTGGTGGCAGCGCTTCTCCGGTCCGTTCCTCTATTACTCGGGACGGCGATACCTCCCGGCACCGCTGCGCGCGTTCATCGACTTTGTGGCAGCCCGGCGCGTGGAGACATGACCCGCTTCCGGTCGTCCGCAGAAATATGTCGAACACACTCGTGCGGCAGGACCGGCGAATGATACCACGTCCCGTGCCCGACCCTGCGAAACCCGTGCTGCTGGTGGTTGACGATGACCACATGATCCGCACGCTGCTGGCCGAGAGTCTCGGCATGCACGGCTATCAGGTCGAGACCGCGACCAATGCGCAGGAGATGGACGGCGTGCTCGCGCGGTGCGCGGTGTCGCTGATCCTGCTCGACGTGATGATGCCGGGCGAAGACGGCCTGTCGGTGTGTCGCCGGCTGGCGCGGACGGGTGCGCCGCCGGTGGTGATGCTGAGCGCGCTGGGCGATGAGCCCGATCGGATCCTGGGGCTGGAGATCGGTGCGAGCCATTATCTTTCCAAGCCGTGCAGCCCGCGCGAGATCCTGGCGACGGTGCGTGCGGCGCTGCGGGCGCGCGAGATGCAGGATGCGGGCGACAGCCGCGCCTTCGGGTTCCTCGGCTGGCGAGTCGACTTCGCGGCGCACGAACTGTTCGATCCCGACGGTACGCTGATCGACCTGACCGATGGCGAGTTCGCGGTGTTGCGCGCGTTCGTCGAGCGACCACGGCGGGTGCTGGCGCGCGATGCACTGCTGGAGGCAGCGCGGGGCCCGGACACCGACGCGTTCGACCGCGCGATCGACGTTCAGGTCAGCCGGTTGCGCCGCAAGCTGCGCTCGCGCGACGACGAGATTATCCGGACGATCCGTAACGAAGGCTATTTCTTCGTTCCCCGCGTGGTGCGCCTGTGATGCGCGACGAGAAGGGCACAGCCGGCAAGATCGGCCTGCCGATGCGGCGCAGCCCGCAGCGGTCATGGCCGATGTTCCTGCGCATCTTCGTGTTGGGGCTGACGACCGTGCTGCTCGTCCAGATCCTGAACTTCGCGATCGTGTTGCTGATGCCCCCGCCCCGGCCGCAGATCTTCACCGCCAACCGCGTCGCGGCGGTCGCGCGTACGGGACGCGATCCGGCCGGGCAGCTGAAGGTCGAAATAGCGACGGGCCCGCCCCAGCCGACCGACAATCCGCGCGACGGCCGTCTCGCCGAATCGATCGCCGCCGATCTCGGACTGCCGCGAACCAAGGTGACCGTCGAGACCGAGCGGTCGGCGATGCCGCTGTTCGCAGGCCCGCTTCGGCCGCCGCTGCCGCTGGGGATGGGCCGTTCGGGCCATGTGCCGCAATCGTTCGACAACGCGCTGTTCGGCCCGTTCGTCGTGTCGATCGAGATGCCGAACGGCCGGTGGCGCGTGATCCGGCCGACGCACACCACGATCGGTCCCTGGCGGATGCGGATCGTGCTGTGGTTCCTCGTCGCGATGGTGGTTGCCGCGGCGGTGGCGTGGGTGATGGCGCGCCGTGTCGTCAGGCCGATCGGGCTGTTCGCCGCCGCTGCCGAGCGTCTCGGCCGCGATCCGCGCGCCGAACCGCTGCCGATCGTCGGCCCTCCCGAGATCGCCGAGGCGGCGACCGCGTTCAACCTGATGCAGGAGCGGCTGAACCGCTATGTCGAAGATCGGACCACGCTGATCGCAGCGGTGGCGCACGACCTGCGGACGCCGTTGATGCGGTTGTCCCTGCGGCTGGAAAAGGCGCCCGAGGATATCCGCGCGGCGAGCGAGGGCGACATCCAGGAGATGAGCCAGCGGATCGGGTCGGCGATGGCGTTCGTCCGCGACATGACCCGGCACGTCCGCCGGCAAAGGCTCGATCTGCGGTCGTTGGCCGAGAGCGTCGCGGACGACTTTGCCGATCGCGGCGATGCGGTGGCGTTGCATCCGGGCGAACCGCTCGCGCTGGAGGGCGATGCGCCGTCGTTGAAGGCGCTGCTCGCCAATCTGGTCGGCAATGCGGTAAAATATGCGGGCCATGCCGAAGTCGAGGTGCGCCGCGAAAATGGGGTCGCGATCGTCGAGGTGTCCGATTCGGGGCCGGGCATGGCACCGGCGGATTTGGCGCGCGCGTTCGAACCGTTTTTCCGCGCCGAGCAATCGCGCAACCGCGATACCGGGGGCAGCGGGCTTGGCCTGGCCAGCGTCCGGGCAGTGGCGCGCGCGCACGGCGGCGACGCGACGATCGAGAACCGGCCAGGCGTTGGGCTGCTCGCGCGCGTGACATTGCCGATCTGAGCGCTCGCGGACAGGCGAAACATCGCGGCAACGAACGCCGTGCCAGACGTAAATTACCGCATTTCGGGAGATTGCATGCGTATACTTTATATCGGCATCGTCGCCGCGCTGGCGGGATGTTCTGCACAGACCCCGCGACCACATGACGGACATGGTCCCGCACATGGCCGGGGGCAGTTGTTCATCAGCCCGATGGGCGAACCGTTTCGCGCGTCGCTTAAGCCGGGCGCGGCGCGGGACCTGTGGTTCGCGGGCGCCGATACCGATGGCGACGGGCGCATGACGCTGGCTGAATTCCAGCATGACGCGGCGCGCTTCTTCGCGGTGCTCGATCGCGGCAAGGACGGCGAGATCGATCCCGAGGACATCGCCTATTACGAGAACGTCCTGGTTCCCGAAATCCGCGTGGCGTCCGGCGGCCGTGGACCTAAGTCCGGCGGTGGCGAGCGAGGTCGTGGCGGACGCGGCGGTGGCCCCGGCGGCGGCTCCGGCGGTCAGGGCATGCAGTTCGGCAACGGCGACGCCAAGAAGAGCGCGGCCATCGTTCACGAACGCATCGGCGCTGGGCGCTTCGGCTTCTTCGATCTGCCCGAGCCGGTGATCTCGGCCGACGCAAACCTTAACCGCGGTATCGACGCAGGCGAGTTCTCAAAGGCGGCGGCAACGCGCTTCGCCGCGCTCGACCGGAACCGTGACGGCGCGCTGACCCGCGGTGAACTGCCACGCGCGGGCGGCGAGACGTGGCGGAACGGCTCGGACGAACCGGCCGCTCCGCCACGGGAACGCGACGAACCCTGAAGCTACGGTCGCGACGACCGGATCAGCCGAGCATGCCCGACACGATCCAGCGGCGACTGACCGCGGACTTGACGATCGCCGCGCCGCAGCACCGGCAGGCGGAGCGCTGGATCGGCTCGTCCTCGACGTCGCGATGCCGCGATCGCGGGAGATGGCGGCCGATCGCACAGCCGCCGGGTCGTGATGGTCGAGCCTGCATGCCGCTTCCCTCGTGCGCTGGTCGTCGAATGATCGAGGTGGTGGCTTTGGCAGGCGAAGTTTTCCGCGGTGTTTCGGCAGCGTTGCAACGGTAACCCGGCAGCCGCGTGACGGTGATTTCATGTAGCCAACGCGCTGGTTTCAGCGTTCAGTGCCCGGCAACCATCGCAGTGCCGCGCGTCCGTCCCGGAGCGGCGGCACCGCGTCACTTGGAGCCGATCATGGCCGAAGCCGAACTCGTTGCCTATTCCGATATCCAGTTGCGGCCCGACCCTTCGCGGACTGTCATCCGGCCGTTCAACATCGAATATCCCGGCGCGTTCAGGGTCGACGGCCACCCGCGCGTCGTCCACGTGATCGACCGCGTGCTGTCGCTGTCGTCCAACGAACTCCGCACCGAGCGCCTCCGCGTGATGGAGTCGCTCGACGAACGTCACCGCGACGTCGACGAACTCCTCCTGCACCGGTTCGGAGAGGTCATGGCGGTGCTGAAGGATCCGCGCGACTTCGATATCAATCAGAAACTGTTGATCGGTGCCTATCTCAGCGGCGAATATTCGTTCGAGGCAGCGGCGTTGTTCAACCCCAGCATGGTCCTCGATCCGGACCAGAGCCGCGCTCCGGCCGGCGGCCTGCGCTTCATCCTGTCGCTACGCGGGATCGGCGAAGGCCATGTCTCGTCGATCACGTTCCGCACTGGCACCTGGTCGCCCGATGACGGCTTCACGATCGACCCGGCGAGCCAGACCGCGGTGCCGCCGCGCGTGACGCCGACCGACGAGGGCGCGACCGATGGTGGTCCCACCCGCCTGGAATGCGGGGGCAGTCGCGAGCTGTCGGAAACCGTGATCTTCCCGATCCTGCCGAGCCAGCACCAGGGGATCGAGGACCTTCGCCTCGTGCGTTTCGAGGACGAAGGCGAAGTTCAATATCTCGGCACCTATACCGCGTTCAGCGGGTCGGAAGCGCGTTGCGAACTGCTCCGCGGGCAGGACTTCAAGACGTTCGAGATGCAGCCGATGCGCGGCGCGGTCGCGGCGACCAAGGGCATGGCGCTGTTCCCGCGCAAGATCGACGGGCGCTACGCGATGCTCGGTCGGCAGGACAACGAGAACATCTGGTACCTGACCTCGGACGACCTGCTGACCTGGGACGGCGGCACCAGGATCGTCGAGCCCAAATGGCCTTGGGAATTCATCCAGATGGGCAATTGCGGATCCCCGATCGAGATCGACGAGGGCTGGCTGGTGCTGACCCACGGCGTCGGCAGCGTCCGCAATTACTGCATCGGCGCGTGCCTGCTGGACAAGGCCGACCCGACCAAATTGCTCGCACGGATTACCGATCCGCTGATCGTGCCAAGCCCGGCCGAGCGCGACGGCTATGTCCCGAACGTCGTCTATAGCTGCGGCGGAATCGTCCATGATCGCACGCTGTTGCTGCCGTTCGGGGTGGCGGATAACTTCGCCTCGTTCGCGACCGTGGATGTCAGTCGGTTGCTTGCAGCGATGGCGTGAGGGAAGCCGATCGGCAGTCGGTACTAGCATGTCTCCCCGCGAAGGCGGGGCCCCAGACTGAGCTCCCGCCCCCGCGGCAGAACAATCTACGCTGAATTTGGCGTACTTGCGCGTTCGACGATCAGCCCCGTTCCGGCGAAATCGTCGGCCGCAACGGCCTCGATCTGTCGCTCGATACCGCGCGTGAGACCCGCTGGCACGGTCACCGCGAAGCCATGCGCGAGTAGCCCGTCGATGGCCCAGCGAACGCAGTAATCCGCGGCGACGCCGATCACCGTGACGTCGGTGACGCCGCTCGCGGCCAGTGTGGCGAAGAAGTCTTCGCGCAGGATCGTCGGCTTGCTTGCGTCGCGCGCGTCCTCGATCGCGAGACCCGGCTCGGCCCACATATCGAACACCCCCTTCTCGATCCGCCAAGTGGGAATCGCAGGGTCGACCAGCGCGACGTCGAGCATGTTGCCCCACCCTCGCGTGCCGCGAACGCAGTGGATCGGGAACATCTGCGCTTCGGGCGACGCGGCGTAGGTTTCGGTGAAATGCGTGTCGAAGGTGAACAGGACGCCGGCGGTTTCGCCCGGTTGCAACGCGGACAGCCAAGCCTGCATCTGCCGTACCAGCACCTCGGCGCCCGCGACGCTCAGCGCGCCCTCGCCCGCCATGAAATCCCACTGCGTATCCACCACGACCACGAACCGCGCCATCGCCCGTCTCCTTTGCCCGCTGCTTGACACAAACGCGTCTTCTCGGACACCCGCAGCCCCACGCAACGCAGGAGCCCGCGCGCATGGCCGTGACCGATATCGCCACCCGGACGTACAATCACAATTTCCGGCTCGATCCGATCGTGCGCAGCTTGCTCGATACGGATTTCTACAAGCTGTTGATGTTGCAGATGATCCGGCAGACGTACCCGGACGTCAATGCCACCTTCGCGCTCATCAACCGGACGAAGACGGTGCGGTTGGCGGAAATCGTCGACGAGGACGAACTGCGCGCGCAGCTCGATCACGCACGGACGCTGCGGTTCGCGAAGAAGGAGCTGATCTGGCTCGCGGGCAACAGCTTCTACGGGAAACAGAAGATGTTCGGGCCCGAGTTCCTCGCCTGGCTCGCGGAGTTTCAACTGCCTGCCTACGACCTGCGCAAGGTCGATGGGCAGTATGAATTGCATTTCGAAGGGCCTTGGAGCCACACGACGATGTGGGAAATCCCCGCACTGACGATCATCAACGAACTGAAGTCGCGCGCCGCGCTGCGAGACCGCGGCCGGTTCGCGCTCGACATCGTCTACGCGCGCGCCAAGGCGAAGCTGTGGGAGAAGGTCGAGCGGCTGCGCGAATTGCCCGACCTGGTGCTCTCGGACTTCGGCACGCGACGGCGCCACGGGTTCCTGTGGCAGCGCTGGTGCGTCGAGGCGCTGAAGGAAGGGCTTGGCGACCGGTTCATCGGCACCTCGAACGTGCTGCTGGCGATGGACGCCGACCTCGAGGCGATCGGCACGAACGCGCACGAACTGCCAATGGTGACCGCCGCGCTCGCGAACAGCGACGCCGAACTGGCCGAGGCACCGTACCGCGTGCTCGAGCATTGGCGGCAACATTATAACGGCAATTTGCTGATCGCCCTCCCCGATGCGTTCGGTACCACCGAGTTCCTGCGCAACGCGCCGCACTGGCTGGCGGAATGGACCGGCTTCCGTCCCGACAGCGCACCGCCGATCGCGGGTGGCGAGCAGATCATCCGCTGGTGGGAGGAACAGGGCGTCGATCCCAAGACCAAGCTGCTGATCTTCTCCGACGGCATGGACATCGACACGATCGAGCAGACCTATCGCCATTTCCACGGTCGCGTGCGGATGAGTTTCGGCTGGGGCACCAACCTCACCAACGACTTCCGCGGCTGCGATCCCGACGGCGCGGCAGCGCTGGAGCCGATCTCGCTGGTCTGCAAGGTGATCGCGGCAAACGGCCGTCCGGCGGTGAAACTGTCGGACAATCCCGCCAAGGCGACCGGCGAACCCGCGGAGATCGCTCGATACCTCCGGGTATTCGGCGAAGCGGACCGTGCAGCGGCTCCTGTTCTGGTATGATCACAAGCGTGTCCCACGCGCAACACACACGACACGTTTCGTAATAAAGTTATCGCATAGCGCAATCTTTCCTTGCTTCGTTACGCTCCTGAGCCATCATCCGCACACATAAGATAAGAGAGCGGATGGTTGCTGGGGCGCGGACAAGGGGAAAAATGTTGAAGCGTGGGTTCAAGACGTTCACGGGCGCGAGCAGATATGCCGGCGCCAGCGGGTTGGCACTGGCAGCGATGCTCGCGGCGATGCCGGCCTTCGCACAAGCGGTGACGACACCGGCCGCCGAAGGCGTGCAGGCTGCCGACCCGACCGTTGGTCAATCGGGCGACCAACCCGGCGGGGACGAGATCGTCGTGACCGGATCGCGCATTCGTCGCAGTCCGCTCGACCAGCCATCGCCGGTCGTCACCGTCGATGCGGAATCGATCCAGCGCACAGGTCTGTCGTCGGTCGCCGACGTCCTTCAGCGGTTGCCGAGCGCAGCCGGCGGGCTCAATTCGAAGGTCAACAATTCGGGTAACATCGGCAATCCGCCCGACGGTGGCGGCGTCGGTGCAGGGTCGGCCGAAATCGACCTGCGCTATCTCACCGCCAAGCGGACGCTGGTGCTCGTCGATGGGCTTCGCTTCGTCAACGGCGCATCGGCGAGCGGCATTCCCTCGACGGTCGATCTGAACACGATCCAGGTCGGCTCGATCGAGCGGATCGAGATCCTCCAGTCGGGCCAGTCGCCACTCTATGGCTCGGATGCGCTCGCTGGTGTCGTCAACATCATCACAAAGTCGCAGCAAAAGGGCCTGAAGGCCTCCGCGCAGTTCGGCACGTTCCGCCAGGGCGACGGCCACACGCAGGACTATAACGTCAGCTACGGCATCCAGGCGCCGCGGACGAGCGTGGTGTTCGGCGGCAGCTATGTGAAGCAGGAATCGGTCAGCACGCGCGATCGTAAGATTTCCCAGTTTCCCAATCCCGGCCAGACGAGTTGTTCGGACGAGATTGGTGGCTGTTCGGGCGCAACCCCCAACGGATTCTTCCAGGTCGGCGGCCGGAACCTCACGCTAAAGTCGGCCCCTATCCTCGGGCGGCCACGATACGACGCCGCCAACCCGACCGGCCCGAACAGCGATTTCAAGGAGTTCACCTCCGCCGACCGCTTCAACTTCTCGCCGTTCAACTATTTCCTGACCCCCTCCGAGCGCTACGGCTTCTTCGTCAGCGCCAAGCAGGAGCTCACCGATAACGTGAACCTGCGCGTCAAATTGAACTACACGCGGCGTAATTCGCAGAACCAGGCGGCGTTCCTGCCGCTGGTGATCGGGCCGGATGCGGGCAACGGCAACCTGCTCGACACGATCTCGGTCGATGCGACCAACCCCTACAACCCGTTCGGCTACACGCTGTCGGCGGGCGGCGCTGGCAATGGTCCGGCGAACTATTCGACGGTGCGTCGTCGCCTCGTCGAGGCTGGCCAGCGGACCTATTCGCAGACCGTCGACACGATGTCGGCGACCGCGACGCTCGATGGCTCGTTCAACGTCGGCAGCCACAAATTCTACTGGGACGTCAACGCGGTCCTCGGCTTCAATGATGCCAAGCAGCTGTTCACGGGCAACATCAACGCGGCCAATCTTGCCCAGGCGCTTGGGCCCGTCGCGAACTGCACCGGGGCATGCGTACCGTTCAACATCTTCGGTGGCGCAGGATCGGTCACGCCTGCGATGCTCGGCTACATCGCGTTCGACGAACGTGCGCGCAGTTCGCAGAGCCTGGAGGACTATACCGCCAATATCTCGGGCGACCTGTTCGACCTTCCCGCCGGCGCCGTGGGTCTCGCTGCCGGCTATGAGCACCGCGTCCAATATGGCAGCTTCACGCCCGATCCCCTGATCACCGCGGGGCTCGGCGCGGATATCCCGGCGCAACCGGCGCGCGGGAATTTCAACTCGGACGAAGTCTATGCCGAGTTGCGCGTGCCGTTGATCCACAACACCCCGCTCATCCAGTCGCTCGAGATCGGTGGCGCGGTGCGGCATTCGAACTATTCGATCAGCGGCAGCAACACGACCTACACCGGCAGCGCCCTTTGGAAGCCGTTCAGCGACCTGCTGTTGCGTGCCTCCTATGCGCAAGGCTTCCGGGCCCCGAGCATCGGCGAATTGTTCGGCGCGGAATCGCGGTCTGACGCTGCGATCGACGATCCCTGCACCAACGTCGCCGGATCGCCGTTCCAATCGTCGGCAACCGTCCGCGCCAACTGCATCGCCAACGGCGTGCCGGCGAACGGCAGCTATCAGGAACCGAATGGCGGACAGCTGAGCGTGCTGACCGGCGGCAATGAGGCGTTGAAGCCCGAAACTTCGCGGACATGGCTGTTCGGCGCGGTGTATGCGCCGAGCTGGGCGCGAACCAGCGGGATCGCCAGCCAACTGAGCATCGAGGGCAATTACTACGACATCAAGGTCGACGACGCGATCGCGGCGACCGACGCGACGCTGACGCTGAGCCGCTGTTCGCAGGCGGCGGACGCGCTCAGCTGCGCGGCGATCTCCCGGACGCCCAACGGGATCATCTCGCGGATCAACGCGCAGTTGCAGAACATCGGTGGCATCCGCACCCGCGGCGTCGACGTAACCGCGGTCTATCGCTCGCCACAGACCTCGGCCGGGACGTTCGGGCTGTCGCTCAACGGCAACGTCCTGCTGAAATACGCCGAGAGCTTCCCGGCGACGGTCGGCTTCACCACCACCAACTACCAGGGAACGACGCGCGGCTCGCCCGAGCAGTCCTATCCGAAGTTCAAGGGCAATGCGGTGGTCGACTGGGACGTCGGCATGGCGCGTGCGTCGTTTACCGGCCGCTACATCAAGAGCGTGAAGGAAGCGGACGGCAAGACGCTCGACAACACCTTCTATGGCGACGTGCAGGTCACGCTGGCGCCGGGCTGGCTGGAGAACCGGCTGGGACTGACGATCGGCGTGAACAACGTTTTCAACCAGGACCCACCGGCCTGCTTCAGCTGCACCGGGCCGAACTATGATCCAACCACGTACGACGTGCCGGGGCAGTTCGGGTATATCCGACTGTCGTGGGGGCTTTGATCTGACGGGGTGCCGGTCCGCTCGTTGCGCGTGACCTGGCTAATCGATCCTCCCCCGGCACGGGGGAGGTGATGCCAAACGGCGACGGAGGGAGAAGACACCACAGGCCCAGTTCTGCTCCCCTCCCTGGAAGGGAGGGGTCGGGGGTGGGTGGGTTTCCGTAAAAGGCAACGTTGCGGCACGAGCCGGCCTACCCACCCCCAGCCCCTCCCTTTCAGGGAGGGGAGAAAACCGCGGCTTAGTCCTCGACGAGTTTCATGAAACGACGCTCTACCGGTGCCAGCACCGGCCCGAGTTCATGCCCGCGCTTCACCACCGCGCCGCCCTCGCCGATAAGCGCCCACATGCCCTGCTTGTTACGCAGCGACGGGCGTTTCTCGATCCTGAACTCAGGCCGTTCGGCGGCACGGCGAAAGGCGGCGAAGACCGCGGCGTCCTTGCCGAGATCGATCGCGTAGTCGCGCCAGTGTCCCGCCGCGACCATCCGGCCGTAGAGGTCGAGGATCCGATTCAGTTCGAGGCGTTCGAAGCCGACCTGCGTCGCCTTGGACGGTGTCGGGAAGGGTACGACGCCCATCAATTGTCACCCATCATGCGCGGTCGCGGCGGTCCTCTGGACGCTCATCCACGCGGCCATCGGCGAGCAGAGCGTCGAGCCGCTTGCGCATCGTCTCGAGTTCGCAGCGCATCAGCTCCATCTTCTGCGTCGCCGGATCGAACGCCTCGCTGCACGGCGTACCATAGGGCACGAAGCGCGGCAGTTCGGGTGCGTTGCCGCCCTCTATCGTGGTCGCGCGAGCCGGAATGCCGACCACCGTCGTTCCAGCCGGCACGTCACGCGTGACGACCGCGTTGGCACCAACGCGCGAGCGCTTGCCGAGCGTGATCGGTCCGAGCACCTGCGCACCCGAGCCGATGATGGCGCCGTCGGAGATGGTCGGGTGGCGCTTGCCCTGCACGCCGTTATCGGGGCTGGTGCCGCCCAAAGTAACGCACTGGTAGATCGTGACGTCGTCGCCGATCTGCGCGGTCTCGCCGATTACGACAAAGCCGTGGTCAATGAAGAAATTACGACCGATCGTCGCGCCGGGATGGATGTCGATCGCGGTCGTGAAGCGCGACCAGTGGTTGACGCAGCGTGCAAGGAAATAGAGTTTCGCCTTGTACAGCCGATGCGCGATGCGGTGATAGCCGAGCGCCCAGACACCTGGGTACAGCATGATTTCGGCGCGCGAATGCGGGGCGGGGTCGCGGGCGCGGATCGAATCCAGATAGGCCAGTAATCCGCTCGACATCCGCAGTCCCCTTAGCGATTTCAGTATCTAGGGTATCGAACCGCCGATTTCCAGAACCGCACGCACGAGGGGATCGGAGGGTGCTTCCCATCGTTGGGATCGGGGTAAAGCCTATCTTTGTTGTGGGATAAGCCGGCGCGTTGCAGTTTGGGCCGATATTGAGGGGATGCCGATGTTCGACCTGACGACCTTGAGCTTCGAGACGCTGCTGCCGTTCATCCTCGTGGGGTTCGCCGCGCAGGTCGTCGATGGCGCGCTGGGGATGGCGTTCGGCGTAATCTCGAACACGCTGTTGCTGTGGGTCGGCGTGCCCCCGGCTGCTGCCTCTGCGGGGGTGCATACCGTCGAGACGTTCACGACCGCGGTGTCGGGAATCAGCCATGTCCTGCACAAGAACGTCAACTGGACGCTGTTCCTGCGGCTGATGATCCCGGGCGTGATCGGCGGCGTGCTGGGTGCGTACGTGCTGTCGAACATCGACGCGAGCACGGCCAAGCCGTTCATCCTCGCCTATTTGACGTCGATCGGCGTGTATCTACTCTACCGCGGGCTTCGCTATCCGCCCAAGCAGAAGGAGCCGAAGATCGTCGAGCCGCTCGGGCTTGTCGGCGGGTTCCTGGATGCGGCGGGTGGTGGCGGCTGGGGGCCGGTGGTGACGTCGAACCTGCTGGTGCAGGGTGCGGCACCGCGGACCACGATCGGCACGGTCAATACCGCCGAGTTCTTCCTGACCGCGACGATATCGGCGACGTTCATCACACAACTCGGTTGGGCGGCGTTTACGCAGGCTACGGTAGGGTTGCTGATCGGCGGCGTTCTCGCGGCACCGTTCGGCGCGATCCTGGCAAAGCGCGTGCCGGCGAAAACGCTGATGGTGCTGGTCGGCGTGATTCTCACGATCACCAGCCTGTTCGGCCTCTACCGCGCCATCTGGCACTGAGGATCTGGCCATGAACCGCCCGACATTGGGGCGGGACGTTGTGCGCTGCGGCATGGAAGGACTGGTGTTATCGACTCCGCACTCTATCTAGTGTCGGATGATCGATAGAGGCGATTAATGGCAGCCACCTACCTACCCACGTTGAAGCAGTTGCAGTATCTGGTTGCGCTGAAGGAACACGGACATTTCGGTCGTGCGGCGGAGGCGTGCTACGTCACGCAGTCGACCTTGTCCGCGGGCTTGCGCGAACTGGAGACGCTGATCGGCGTGGTGCTGGTCGAGCGCACCCGGCGCGTGGTGCGGTTCACGCCGCTGGGCGACGGGATCGCTGACAAGGCGCGGCGCGTGCTGCGCGAGGCGGAGGAACTGGGTGACATGGCGCGGGCCGCTGGCCAGCCACTGTCGGGCGACATGCGGATGAGCGTGATCCCGACGATCGCGCCGTTCATGCTGCCGAGGATCCTGCCGCGATTGCGCAAGGATTATCCGGACCTGAAACTGTTCCTGCGCGAGGAACCGAGCGGCCCGGCATGCGAGGGTCTGCACAACGGCCGGACCGACTGCGTTCTGCTCGCCCTCCCCTATGCCTGCGGTGAGGTCACGTCCGAGACGCTGTTCGAGGACCGGTTGTTCGTTGCGTATCCCTCCGGCGAGGTGCCGTCGGCCCGTCCTGCGATCCCGGCGTCGGCGATCGACGAGACGCGGTTGTTGCTGCTCGAGGACG
Source organism: Sphingomonas faeni (assembly GCF_030817315.1). Classification (NCBI taxonomy): domain Bacteria; kingdom Pseudomonadati; phylum Pseudomonadota; class Alphaproteobacteria; order Sphingomonadales; family Sphingomonadaceae; genus Sphingomonas; species Sphingomonas faeni. Next base: position 1,733,193 of record NZ_JAUSZF010000001.1, read on the forward strand.
GGCATTGCCTGAAGGATCACGCGCTGGGCGCCTGCAACCGGCCGGAGTTGCGCGCGGAGGCGACGATGCTGGGTACGTCGCTGCATACGATCGTGCAGATGGTCGACAATGGGCTCGGCATCACGATGCTGCCCGAAATGGCAATCAAGGCGGGGATCCTGGACAACACCAATATCACCGCGCGACCGCTCGATGAGAAGAACGCGGTGCGGCGAATCGCGCTGGTGTGGCGCCGGGCGAGCCCGAGGGAGAAGGATTTCCGGCTGATGGCGAAGGCGCTGGCGGACGTGCAGTAAACGGGGTTCTTCTACTTCGCCCCTCCCTGGAAGGGAGGGGTTGGGGTGGGTCGGGTTCCATGGGTCTAGACGGTTGCGACACGAGCAGGCCTACCCACCCCCTGCCCCTCCCTTTCAGGGATGGGAGCCTGTTTCGCTCTAGGCCCCGACCTGTTTCGCTTTGAACATCAAAGCGTTGCGTCATCACCTCGGCCCGAGATTGGCACGGGTGCGCAACCAACTCGGGCCTCGATCGTATGTTTCGCAGTTCCCGCTGGAGATCGAACGATGTCGAAGACGCTTCCACTGCTGCTGATGACCAGCGCGCTGGCGCTCGCCGCGTGCAGCGGCAAATCGAAGGACGACGTGGCGAGTGCCTCGACTACGCCCGCGGATACTGCGCTGGCCGTGCCGAACGGTCCGCCTGCGGTCGCCAACCCGACCGTCGGCGGCGTGCCGATGATGGCGACCCGCACGATCGTCGACAATGCATCGGCCGCGCCGAACCTGTCGACGCTGGTTGCCGCGGTGAATGCCGCTGGGCTGGTCCCCACTCTGTCGGGTCCAGGCCCCCTCACAGTGTTTGCACCCACTAATGACGCCTTCGGGCGGCTCGCGCCGGGCATGGTCGACACGTTGCTGAAGCCCGAGAACAAGGCCTCGTTGACGAAAGTGCTAACCTATCACGTCGTACCCGGCGCCATCACCGCCGAGGATCTGCGCCAGCGCATCGCGGCCGGCGGCGGTACCGCCACGCTGACCACGGTTGAGGGCGACCCGATCACCGCGACCCTGGTCGGCGCCGTGATCGCGCTGACCGACGTCAACGGCAACAAGAGTTACGTCGAGACGGCGGATGTTCGTCAGTCGAACGGCGTCATCCATGTGGTCAACGGCGTAATCGTGCCGAAACTGAGCTGATCGACGTATGGAAAGGCTCGGTTCATCGTGCCTATGCTACGGCCTGTCAGCGAAATCGTTGAGATCGGCCGAAATCTACCCAACTTCCATCGTTCGAGTTTAATTCGTCCCTTTCACAATCTCTGGAGTTGCAGATGACTGTTAAGACAAACCTTATGATTGCCGCAGCATCGAGCCTGCTTCTCGCGACCGGCGCCACGGCGCAGACCGCCGCACCTACCGCACCCCCGACGGCTGTGCCCGCTGCGCCGCAGACCGGGGCGCCCACCGCTCCTACGACCGCAACCGCGCCCGGCGTAGCGACTGCCCCGCAGGCGGCCGGTGCACCGGCTGCATCGACGGCCGCCGCGACGACGACGATCGCTGCTGCGCTGCCGACCTTGCAGAACCGTGCGACGCTCGCGAAGCTGGTGACCGCGGCCAAGCTGCAGACGACGCTCGCAGGGCCGGGGCCGTACACGCTGTTCGCGCCCAGCGACGAGGCGTTCACGCGACTTCCGGCTGGCGCACTCGACACGCTGCAGAAGCCTGAATCGGCGCCGACGCTGGCGAAGATCATCAAGTATCACGTCGTGGCCGGCGCGCTGACCGCGGATCAGCTTAAGGCGCAGATCACTGCTGGCGGTGGCAAGGCAACGCTGACCACGCTCGCAGGGCAGCCGCTCATCGCGTCACTTGGCCCGAACGGGAACATCGAGCTGACCGATACGGCCGGGATCAAGGCCTATGTCGACACGGCGGACATCAAGGAGACGAACGGCGTCGTTCATCTCACCAACGGCATGAGCGTTCCGAAGCTCGACTAGAGGATTACGGGCCGCGGTTCCTTTGGGAAGCGCGGCCCGTATCATATTGTTTCCCCGCGAAGGCGGGGATCCAGCCTGGGCTCCCGCCGTCGTGGGAGAACAAGTCTTGGTTCAGACCTTCGGCTTATCCCACCGAGCAGCAGCGACATGATCGCCATCGCGCGCTTCAACCCAGCTAGCTTCGACACCGCGCGTTTCGCGCTTCCAGAACGGTGCATCGGTCTTCAACCGGTCAATCAAATACGCACAGGCCTCCAGCGCCGCGCTGCGGTGTGCCGCGGTCGCCGCGACGAAAACGATCCGCTCGCCAGGATACATCGGCCCAACCCGATGCACGATGATTGCGGCGCTCAAAGACCATCGTTCGACCGCGCCCTGCGCAACCTTGAGCAACGAAGCCTCGGTAGCGCCGGGATAATGTTCGAGTTCAAGCGTGCCGACCCCGTCGTCCGCGCGAACCAGCCCCGTGAAGGTCGCAACCGCACCCGCCCCCGCCACCTCCGCACGAGTCATTTCCGCACCGATATCGATCGGCGACTGCTGGACGGAGATATGGATCATCCGCCGGTCACCGGGGGAAAGATCGCGATCTCGCGCGCCGTCCCGATCGGCGTGTCGAGCGGGACGAAATCCTGGTCGACCGCCGCGCGCAACCGCGAGCGGTTCTCGAATGCTTCGGCATGTCCGGAACTCGTCCCTGCAAGCCAGTCGACCAGATCCGCCACCGTCACGACGCTAGCGGGAGGCTCGACCGATTCCTCGCCCGTGCCGATTCTCTCCCGCACCCAGGCGAAATACACCATCCGTATCGTCATCTTCAGTCCATGTGCTTCAGGCCGACGCGGAGGTAATCCCATCCGGTCAGCAAGGTGAGGACGGCAGCACCCCACAAGGCGACGATGCCGACCGTGTGGACCCAGATCATGTCGGGCACCGCGCCGCCTAGGATAATGCCGCCCAGCGACACGAGTTGCAGCGTCGTCTTCCACTTGGCGAGTTGCGACACGGGCACGGAGACCTGTACCTGCGCCAGGAATTCACGCAGCCCCGACACGGCGATCTCGCGCAGCAGGATCACCAGCGCGGCGATGACGTGGACGCCGGGAATATCGCGCGTGCCGACCAGGATCAGGATCACCGCCGCGACCATGATCTTGTCCGCGATCGGATCGAGGAAGATCCCCAGCCGCGACACGGCGCCGCTCGACCGCGCGAGATAGCCGTCGAAGTAATCGGTGATGCCCATCAGGCAATACAGCACGAAGGCGATGCCATAGCCTGCCTCCCAGTCGGGCCACCACAGGAACCAGACCAGCAGGGGCACCGCGACGATCCGCGACAATGTCAGGAGGTTAGGCAAGCTCAGCACCCACCACCTCTATACCGGTCGGTCGCGGGGCGAAACCGGTTTAAACGTTGGCGTCGGCAGGGTGCTGGGCTAAGGGTTTGCCATATCTTCGCAACGATCAGGGCTATTTCTCGTCATGCTCAATGCCCTTGGGTTGCTGAAGCAACGTCGCTTCCTACCCCTGTTCACGACGCAATTTCTCGGTGCGTTCAACGATAACCTGTTCAAGACCTCGATGGTCCTGTTCGCCACCTATGCCGTCTTCAACGATCCGAAGATGGAGGCGAACTTCAACGCGTTGGCGACGGGACTCGGCATCCTGCCGTTCTTCCTGCTGTCCGCGCTCGCGGGGCAATTGGCGGACAGCCACGACAAGGCGCGGATCATCCGGATCGTGAAGACGGTCGAGATCGGCATCATGCTGCTCGGCGCGACCGGCCTGATGGTCGCGCGTGCCGGCCACCCCTCGCTGGGGATCGGGCTGATGCTCGGTGCCGTGCTGTGCCTCGGCGTGCATTCGACGTTCTTCGGGCCGATCAAATACGCGATCCTGCCGCAGCATCTGAAGCCCTGCGACGTGCTCGGCGGCACCGGGCTGGTCGAGGCGGGGACGTATCTCGCGATCCTGCTCGGCACGGTGACCGCGGGCTGGATCCCGATCGAAGGCGCTGCCGCCAGCGTGCTGATCGTCGCGGTGATCGGCTGGTTCTCCGGCCGTCAGGTGCCCCCCGCACCGCGCGAAGGGCCGCCGCTGAAGCTCGACTACAACCCGTTCACCGCGTCGTGGCGACTGATCAGCGCGACGCTGCACATCCCGCGCCTGTTCCTGGCAATCGTCGCGATCAGCTTCTTCTGGACGATCGGCGCGGTGCTGATCATCGTCTTCCCGCCACTGGTGAAGAACGTGCTGACCGCCGACGAACGCGTGGCCAGCTTCGTGATCGCGGTGTTTTCGGTCGGCGTGGCGATTGGGTCGGTGGTCATCAACACGATGCTGAAGGGCCGGATTTCCGCGAAGTTCTCGCCGGCTTCGGTGATCGCGATGGGCGGGTTCGTCGTGCTGTTCTCGTTCCTCGCGCGCAACTGGACCGCGGCACCGGCGGGACATTATTACGACTGGGCGGGGTTCATTCGTCAGCCGGGTGCGATTCCCGTACTGGGGACGTTGCTGGCGATCGCGATCACCGGGGGCATGTTCGTCGTGCCGCTCTATGCGTTCCTGACGACGACCGTCGAGAAGGACCAGACGGCGCGCACCGTGGCGGCGAATAACGTCGTCAATTCGGGTGCTATGACGATCGGCTCGATCCTCGTCATCGGCATTACCGCGATGGGGGTATCGCCGGAGGACATGCTGTTCCTCGTGGCGGCGATGTGTCTCGTCTCGGCGTGGCTGGCTCAGAAGCTGCACCGGGCTTGCGACGCCGATGCGACCGGTTGTTTGCCTGCGCTAAGGGAGTAGCCTCGCACCTAAATCCGTTCGCCCTGAGCGAAGTCGAAGGGTGAGTACCAAAAGCAGGTGCTTCGGCTGCGCTCAGCACGACCGGAAAAAAGGGGGCGCAGGCCTTAGAAAATGAAGCTGTAGAAGCAGGTGAAGAACGCCGAGAAGCTGAGGAAAAACAGCTTTATGTCGTGATCGTCGTCCACGGCCTGACCGGCAAGAGTCAAAAGTCGCTAAGCCGACGGCTTCCGGCAATGGGACGCCGATAGCGGTGAGCAGTGCCCCCGCCGAACCACTGTCCTTGCGCAGGAACCGCGTATAAGCTGCGGTCATCGCCCGCGATTCTGCGGTGCCAGAGGACCCTGACAATCCAGCAGATCGGCGCGCTTCCCTATGTAATCGACGAATCCGGCCATGCGAAAGTGATGCTGATCACCTCGCGCGATACCGGGCGCTGGGTGATCCCCAAGGGCAATCCGATCGTCGGGCTCGCGAGCCACGAGGCTGCCGCGCAGGAGGCGTATGAGGAGGCCGGCATCCGCGGCATCCCCTGCCCCTCGCCGGTCGGGCAGTTCGCCTACCGCAAGCGCCGCCGCACCGGCCGGTACCGCGACATGGTCGTCACCGTGTTTCCCCTAGCGTTCGTCGAGCAGTTGGACGACTGGCCCGAGCGGCATCAGCGCGACACACGCTGGTTTACGCTTGATCGCGCCGCAGACGCTGTCAATGAGCCCGGCCTGAAGGCGCTGATCGCTGCTTTCCGCGAGCCGCCGATCCCGGCGTCGTTCGCGCAACGTATCTTACCCGTCGTACGCACGAGTGCGAAAAGGAGAATTCCGATGCTGGGCTGGTTCCAGTCGCTGATGCCGAAGCAGGGACGGTTCTTCGAACTATTCGACGCGCATGCCGCGACCCTGGTCGCCGGCGCCGATGCGCTCGCACGGCTGCTCCACGGCGAAGGCTCGATCGAAGGTCAGATCGCCGAGATCGTCAAGCGCGAGCACGAGGCCGACGATATCACCCGCGAGGTCCTCCAGGACGTCCGCCGCGTGTTCGTGACGCCGTTCGACCGCAGCGCGATCACCGACCTGATCGGGGTGATGGACGATGCGATCGACCAGATGAACGGCACCGCGAACGCGATCGCGCTGTACGAGGTGACCGAATTCTCGGCCGAGATGCGCGACATGGCCGGCATCATCGTCGAGGCCGCGCGGATCACCGCGGAGGCGATCCCGCTGCTCCGCTCGCTCGGCACCAATTCGGGCCGGCTGCACGACCTGACCGCGCGCCTGATCCAGATCGAGGGTCATGCCGACGACATCCACGACACCGGCCTGCGCGCGCTCTTCCAGGCGTCGAAGATCAGCGCGGACCCGATGACCTTCATCATCAACCGCGAAATCTACAGCAGCCTCGAGAAGATCGTCGACCGCTTCGAAGACGTCGCGAACGAGATCCAGGGGCTGGTCATCGACCATGCTTGAGATGTCGCTTGAGTCCGCGACCTTCGACGGCGCTCCCCCCCGGCGAAGGCCGGGGCCCAATTGGGGGACGGAAATAACTGAGCATCGCACGCCGTTACTGCGACCTCTCCACTTGGGCCCCGGCCTTCGCCGGGGTGGCGCCTATGGGCGAGCGACCGCACTTGCTCCCCTCCCTGGAAGGGAGGGGTTGGGGGTGGGTCGGCCCGATATAGAGCGCGACACCCGCCCCAAACCAACCCACCCCCTGCCCCTCCCTGGAAGGGAGGGGAGCCCGACGGCGTCCGGAGCGGCGGCATGATCCTCTCCCTACCCCTCCTCGTCGGCCTAATCGGCATAGCGTTGCTGTTCGACTTCCTGAACGGCCTCCACGACGCGGCGAACTCAATCGCCACCGTCGTATCCACGCGCGTCCTGAAGCCCCAATACGCCGTGCTCTGGGCCGCGTTCTTCAACTTCATCGCGTTCGCCGTCTTCGGGCTCCACGTCGCGCAGACCGTCGGCACCGGGATCGTCCAAGCGAACGTCATCGACGCGCAGGTGATCTTCGCCGCGCTGATGGGTGCGATCGCGTGGAACGTCATCACCTGGGTGCTGGGCATCCCGTCGAGCAGCAGCCACGCGCTGATCGGCGGCCTGCTGGGCGCGGGCATCGCCAAGATCGGCTTCGGCGCGATCGTCTGGAGCGGCGTGATCAAGACCGTCGTCGCGATCTTCGCCTCGCCCGCCATCGGCCTGATGCTCGCGCTGGTACTGGTCCTCGCGGTCGCCTGGACCAGCTTAAAGCTGACCCCGCTCGGCGTCGACAAGCGCTTCCGCAAACTCCAGCTGATCTCCGCCGCGCTCTACTCCCTCGGCCACGGCGGCAACGATGCGCAGAAGACGATGGGGATCATCGCCGTGCTGCTCTATTCTCAGGGCCTGCTCGGCGGCGAATTCCACGTGCCGCTATGGGTCGTACTGTCCTGTCAGGCCGCGATGGCGCTCGGCACGCTGTCGGGTGGCTGGCGGATCGTCCACACGATGGGCTCGAAGATCACGCGCCTGACGCCTGCCCAAGGGTTCTGTGCGGAGACCGGCGGCGCGATCACGCTGTTCGCCGCGACCTTCTGGGGCATCCCGGTGTCGTCGACGCACACCATCACCGGCTCGATCGTCGGCGTCGGCGCCGCGCGGCGCCTGTCCGCCGTCCGCTGGAATGTCGCCAGCAACATCGTCGTCGCCTGGACGCTCACGCTGCCCGCGGCGGGGCTGATCGGCGCAGGGACGTACCTGCTCGTCGGACTGTTCGTCTAAGCCACGAAATCCTCAAGGCTACCCGCCGCCGTCTCCGTCATATCGACGGAGCGGCGGCGTTCTTGCTCGTCCGTACGCCGCTCCACCCCGGTTGCACCGTCCCCCTTACTTTGGGCCTTCGCCGCGTAACGGCGCGACCGCATCCTTGCCGAACTTCATGATCATCTCGCCGATCTCGCGCGCCTGGCCCATGCTGCGCTGGCTTTGCTCGCGCAGGTAATCGCCCTGGATCTTCATCACCTGGGTGAGGTCCTTCGCGCTGGCCGCCTCGCGCATCGCTGCGAACGCCTCGCGCGCATTCTGTTCGGCCTGGTCGATCATCGCCTTTCCGATCGTCGCGCCGCCCTCGGCGATCTTGCCACCGGACTCCTTCATCGCCTCGCCCGCGCGCCGCGCCGGATCGACGACCTTCTCGGAGAACGCATCGCGCGCCTTCTCGGCATTCTCGCGCATCGTGTCCGCGGCGCCCCTGGCCGCGTCTGCCGCGCGGTCGGTTGCCGCCTTGCTCGCATTCGCGCCGTCATCGACCGCCTGTTTGAAGTCGTCCGCCATCGTCTCGCTCCTGTGTTGCGTTGCCCTTTGGTCGAAGTTTCAACCGGTATGCTCCGCTTTGGTTGCGCCCGCCAGCTTGCACCCAGCCGCTTTAGTCTCGATAGGTCGCGCGGGTTTTACGGGGAACGTCCATGCGCATCACGATGATCGGTTCTGGCTATGTCGGCCTGGTGTCCGGCGCCTGTTTCTCGGATTTCGGGCATGACGTGATCTGCGTCGACAAGGATCAGTCGAAGATCGACGCGCTGCACGCCGGTCGCATGCCGATCTTCGAGCCCGGCCTCGACCAGCTCGTCGCGTCCAATGTCGCCGCGGGCCGCCTCACCTTCACCACGAATCTCGCCAGCGCAGTCGCCGGTGCCGACGCGATCTTCATCGCGGTCGGTACGCCGTCGCGGCGCGGCGACGGCCATGCCGATCTAAGCTATGTGTTTGCCGCAACCGAGGAAATCGCCGCCGCCGTCACTGGCCCGACCGTGGTCGTGACCAAGTCGACCGTCCCCGTCGGCACCGGCGACCGCGTCGAGGCGATCCTGCGCGAGAAGCGTCCGGACATCGACGTCGCGGTCGTCTCCAACCCCGAATTCCTGCGCGAAGGCGCCGCGATCGGCGACTTCAAGCGTCCCGACCGCATCGTCATCGGCACCGAGGACGACCGCGCCAAGCAGGTAATGCGCGACGTGTATCGTCCGCTCTACCTAAACGAATCGCCGATCCTGTTCGTAAGCCGCCGCACCTCTGAGCTGATTAAATACGCGGCGAACGCGTTCCTCGCGACCAAGATCACCTTCATCAACGAGATCGCCGACCTGTGCGAGGCGGTCGGCGCCGACGTGCAGGACGTGTCGCGCGGGATCGGGCTCGACAACCGGATCGGCAAGAAATTCCTGCATGCCGGGCCGGGCTATGGCGGCTCATGCTTCCCCAAGGACACGCTCGCGCTGCTCAAGACCGCGGAGGATTACCAGACGCCGGTCCACATCGTCGAAGCCGTCGTGAAGGTGAACGACAGTCGCAAGCGCGCAATGGGGCGCAAAGTCCTGCACGCGCTCGGCGACAATCCGCGCGGCAAGACGGTCGCGCTGCTCGGGCTGACGTTCAAGCCGAACACCGACGACATGCGCGACGCCCCCAGCCTCGCGATCGCGACTGCACTAGCGGACGCCGGCGTGACGGTCCGCACGCACGATCCCGAAGGCATGGCGCCGGCAAAGACGATGATGCCCGACCTCGTCTATTGCACCGATGCCTATGACGCAGCCGAGGGCGCCGATGCGGTCGTGATCGTGACCGAATGGGATGCGTACCGCGCGCTCGACCTCGCACGATTGAAGCGCGTGATGGCCAGGCCGGTGATGGTCGACCTGCGCAACGTCTACCAGCGCACCGACGTCGAACAGGCTGGCTTCACCTATACGGCGGTCGGTCGGTGAGTGTGCCCACCAACATATTCCAGTCACTGGACCTTTTGCGCATTCTCACTATATACCGAACGGTATGAATAGGCTTTGCACGCTCACCGCCCCCAAGGGCCGCCCCCGCGAGTTCGATCTCGACGAAGCGCTGGCCGGTGCGTTGCGCGTGTTCTGGCGCAACGGCTACGAAGGCGCGTCGATGGCCGAACTGACCGCGGAGATGGGGATCACCAAGCCCAGTCTCTACGCAGCGTTCGGCAACAAGGAGGCGCTATTCCACAAGGCGCTCGACCTCTACGAGCGCGAAAAGCTGGCCTATATGACCTCCGCACTCGATGCACCGACCGCGCGCGCCGTAGCGGAAAGGCTTCTCCTTGGGGCGTTGCAGATGCAGATGAGCACCTGCGATCCCAAGGGGTGCCTGAGCGTCATCAGCAGCGTTGCTTGCAGCGCCGAGGCCGAGCCGATCAAGGCCGAGGTTGCCAAGCGCCGCGCGTCGTCCGAAGCCGCGTTGATGAAGCGCTTCGACGAGGCCAAGGCTGCGGGCGAGTTCCCCGACGGTCTCGAGTCGCACGCACTGATGCGGTATCTGTTCGCCATCATGCAGGGCCTGTCGATCCAGGCCGGCTCGGGCGCGACCTGCACCGAGCTCAATCAGCTCGTCGAGACCAGCCTGTCGGTGTGGCCGACCAAGTAAACGCGTCGGTACCGCCGACATAAAAGTCACGCTTCGTTACGGTCGCGATAAAAAATACCGGCCGGTACAAAAGTCTGTTGACTAGATGAACCCCAGGTTTATATACCGACTGGTATCGAAGCTCTCTCCTACTTCGGAGGGGGCAACCGGGGACACAAACCCATGACCACGGTTACAACCTAACCAAGAACGGATGGCCTCGGCCGCCCGGACTCATGACATTTCAAGCGGGCAAGCGCGGCACGAGGATGTGCCGGCAACGACCGCGCACGCCTTGCGACCAGCTGACGTCGGTGGACCGTCCACCGACGAAGGCCAGCGCTTGCCCAATAATCAAAGGGGGACAATCCCATGGCTTATCTCGACCTCGACAACATGTTCGCTTCGCCCGTCACCAGCCGCCCGCAGCCCGCCGCAGCCCCTGCCCCGACCGGTTTTTCCGCGCTGGAATGGAGCGTCATCGCCCTCGCCAAGCGCGACACGTTGCGCAGCCTGTCCGGCCCCAGCCGCATGTCGCGAGCGATGGGCAGCCTGTTCGGGCTCAGCACCGCATCGCGGCTCGCCGACCCCCGGCTGGAGGCGTTGCGGCGGATGGCGGTGTACGCCTGGCGCCGCGGCTTCGCGTTGCCGATGGCCGAGATCCAGAACTTCCTCGCGGCCGGCTTTGCCGAGGCTCAGATCGAAACGCTCGTCGAGAGCGTGACCGGCATGCGCGTCGGCGCCCAGCAGAAGCGGAGCATCGCAGCGTGAACCAACTTACCACGATCACGGCCGCGAACGACGCCGACGTCGTATCGTCGCCGCCCACGGACCGTCATCGACGGCCGGCATGGCAGCGCGGCGCGATGGTGCTCGTGCCGATCGCGTTGCTCGGCGCAGTCGGCGTGAAGATGTTCGATCACCCCGACGCGGCGATGGCGGCACCCCCGCCCGCCTCGGTCACGGTCGCGTCGCCGCTAGTGCGGCAGGTCAGCGAATGGGACGATTACGTCGGCCGGTTCGCACCTAGCCGGACGGTCGAGATCCGTCCGCGCGTTGCCGGCGAAGTCACCGGCATCCACTTCCGCGACGGCGAGATCGTCAGCAAGGGCCAGTTGCTCTTCACGATCGATTCCCGCCCGTTCGCCGCGGCTCTGGCTGAGGCGCATGCCAACGTTGCGAGCGCGAAGAGCGCTTTGTCGCTAGCGCGGACCGACCTCGGTCGCGCGCAGCGGCTGGTCGCCGACGAAGCGGTCTCGGCCGGCGAAGTTGATGCCCTTCGCGGCAGGCTCGAAGCAGCCCAAGCCGCACTCGCCGCAGCGCAGGCACGCGAACGCGCCCGCGCTCTGGACGTCGGTTTCACCCAGGTTCGCGCACCGATCGGCGGTCGCATCTCGGATCGCCGCGTCGATGCGGGCAACCAGGTCGCGGGCGGCGAAGGCACCAGCGGCACGGTGCTGACCACGATCAACGCGCTCGACCCGATCTACTTCACCTTTGACGGGTCAGAAGCGCTGTACCTCAAGACGCAGCGTGCGCGTCAGCCGGGTGCGGCACCGGCGGCGGTCGAGATCCAGTTGCAGGACGAGACCGAGCATCGCTGGAAGGGCAAACTCGACTTCACCGACAACGGGCTCGATCAGCGATCGGGCACGATCCGCGGTCGCGCGGTGCTCGCCAACCCGGGGTATTTCCTGACACCTGGGATGTTCGGCAACATGCGGCTCGCAAGTGCGGGCACGCGGCAGGCTCTGCTGGTGCCCGACGATGCGGTGCAGACCGACCAGGCGCGGAAGGTTCTGCTGACCATCGATGCGAAGAACGTCGTGAGCCAGAAGCCGGTCGAGCTTGGGCCGGTGGTCGATGGCCTGCGGATCGTGCGCTCGGGGATCGGGCCGAACGACCGGATCATCATCCAGGGCACGCAGATGGCGATGCCGGGCGCCACGGTTGCGCCGAAGGCCGGCCGGATATTGGTGGCCTCGGGTACGACTGCGCCAGCGTCGGTCCAGCCCATCTCAGGTGAGGCTACCCTCGCCAAGTAACCACCACCGTTCCCCGGCGAAGGCCGGGGCCCAGGTGGGACAGCTTTCCACTTAATCAATGCCGTTCGCCCAACTGGACCCCGGCCTCTGCCGGGGAACGGCTGGTGTTGCGCGTCTCGTCCGCGGGCCCGCGCGCCCCTCTACCGAGGAAATTCCCAATGCGCTTCTCGCGCTTCTTCATCACCCGGCCGATCTTCGCGGGCGTGATCGCGGTGATCATCACGATCGTCGGCGCGATCGCCTATATGACGCTGCCGGTGTCGCAATATCCCGACATCGTCCCCCCCACCGTCACCGTCAGCGCGACCTATCCCGGCGCCTCCGCCGAGACGGTCGCAGAGACAGTCGCCGCGCCGATCGAGCAGGAGATCAACGGCGTCGACAACATGCTGTACCAGTCGTCGCAATCGACCGGCGACGGCAAGGTCACAATCACCGTCACCTTCAAGATCGGCACCGACCTCGATGCCGCGCAGGTGCTCGTCCAGAACCGCGTCGCGGTCGCCGTCCCGCGCCTGCCCGAAGACGTCCAGCGCCTCGGCGTGGTGACGCGGAAGACGTCGCCGGACTTCCTGATGGTGGTGAACCTCGTCTCGCCCGACAACTCGCTCGATCGCGGCTACATCTCCAACTACGCGCTGACGCAGGTCCGCGATCGCCTCAGCCGCATCGACGGCGTCGGCGACGTGCAGCTGTTCGGCGCGCGCGACTATTCGATGCGCGTCTGGATCGACCCCGGCCGCGCCGCCGCGCTAGACCTCACCGCCGGCGAGATCGTCGCCGCGTTGCGCGCACAGAACGTCCAGGTCGCCGCCGGCACGCTCGGCCAGCCGCCCTATGACAAGGGTAACAGCGCCTTCCAGCTCAACGTCGAGACGCAGGGCCGCCTGACCGATCCGAAGCAGTTCGCGGACGTCGTCATTCGCACCGACGCACAAGGCCGCCAGGTCCGCGTCTCGGACGTCGCCCGCGTCGAGCTCGGTGCGCAGGATTACGGCGCCAACACCTATCTCAGCGGCAAGCCCACGGTCATCGCCGCGGTCTTCCAGCGTCCCGGCTCGAACGCGCTCGGCGCGGCGCAGGCCGTCACCGCCGAGATGGAAAGCATGTCGAAGCGCTTCCCCAAGGGCCTCGAATACAAGGTCATCTACAACCCGACCGAGTTCATCGCGCAGTCGATCGACGCGGTGAAGCACACGCTCTTCGAGGCTATGATCCTCGTCGTACTGGTGATCCTCGTCTTCCTGCAAAAGTGGCGCGCGGCGATCATTCCGATCGTGGCCATCCCGGTCTCGCTGATCGGCACCTTCGCGGTGCTCGCCGCCGCCGGGTACAGCCTCAACAACCTCTCGCTGTTCGGGCTCGTCCTCGCGATCGGCATCGTCGTCGATGACGCGATCGTCGTGGTCGAGAATGTCGAGCGCAACCTCGAGCACGGGCTCTCCCCGTTGGAGGCAGCGCGTACGTCGATGGACGAAGTCTCGGGCGCGCTCGTCGCGATCGTGCTCGTGCTGTGCGCGGTGTTCATCCCGACCGTGTTCCTCACCGGGCTGTCGGGCGCGTTCTACCGCCAGTTCGCGGTGACGATCTCGACCGCGACGATCATCTCGCTGCTGATCTCGCTGACGCTGTCGCCAGCGCTCGCCGCGATGCTGCTCAAGCCGACCGCGCCTGCGGACTCCGGCAACCGCGTGACCCGCACGCTGCGGCGCGCCGGCGACGCCTTCAACCGCGGGTTCGAGCGGATGAGCGACAGCTATGCCCGCCTCACCGCGCGCCTCGTCACCGCGCCGCGCCGGATGATGGTCGCCTATGCCGCGCTGATCGCAGTCACGGTCGGCGTGTTCATGGTCACCCCGTCGGGCTTCGTCCCCGCGCAGGATCAGGGCTACTTCCTGACCGTCATCCAGCTTCCGCCCGGCTCCTCGGTCGAGCGCACCGATGCCGTCATGCAGAAGGTCGCGAAACGCATCCTGCCGCTCGCCGGCGTCAAGGGCGCGGTCATGCTCGCAGGCTTCGACGGCCCCTCGCAGACGCTCGCCCCCAACTCGGCCGCCGCGTACATCCCGCTCAAGAGCTTCGAGGAACGCAAGAAGCTCGGCGTCACGCTGGCCAGCATCATGGCGGAATCGCAGAAGGCGACCGGCGACATCACCGAAGCGCGCCTGCTGATCGTCCCGCCACCGTTGATCCAGGGCATCGGCTCGGCCGGCGGCTATCGCCTGATGGTGCAGGACCAGGGCGGCCACGGTTACGCCGACCTCGGCAAGACGAGCTACGCGCTGATCGGCCAGGCGAACCAGACCAAGGGTCTCGCCCAGGTCTACACCTTCTTCGACACCGCCACCCCGCGCATCTTCGCCGACGTCGACCGCGCCAAGGCCAACCTCTTGGGCGTCCCCCCGGAGCGCGTGTTCGAGGCGTTGCAAGTCTATCTCGGCTCGGCCTTCGTCAACGACTTCAACCTGCTCGGCCGCACCTACCGCGTCACGGCACAGGCCGACGCACCGTTCCGCAACACCACCGCGGACATCGCCAACCTCAAGACGCGCTCCAATTCGGGCCGGATGGTCCCGGTCGGCTCGGTCTCGACCTTCAAGGACAAGACCGGCCCGTACCGCGTCGTCCGCTACAACCTCTTCCCCGCGGTCGAGGTCGATGGCGACACCGCCAAGGGCTATTCGTCCGGCCAGTCGCTGGTCGCGATGGAGAAGCTCGCCGATGCGTCGCTGCCTGCCGGCTACGCGCATGAATGGACCGGCATCGCCTACCAGCAGAAGGCCGCCGGCAGCACCGCCGCGCTCGTCTTCGGCATGGCGGTGGTGTTCGTCTTCCTCGTCCTCGCCGCGCAGTACGAGAGCCTGACGTTGCCGCTCGCGATCATCCTGATCGTACCGATGTGCCTTTTGGCCGCGATGACCGGCGTAAACCTGCGAGGCATGGACAACAACGTCCTCACCCAGATCGGCCTGGTCGTGCTGATTGCCTTGGCGGCGAAGAACGCGATCCTCGTGGTCGAGTTCGCCAAGCAGGCCGAGGAACAGGACGGTCTCACCCCGGTCGAGGCCGCGGTCCGCGCGGCGAAGGACCGGTTGCGACCGATCCTGATGACGAGCTTCGCGTTCATCCTCGGCGCCGTGCCGCTGGTGATCGCGACCGGTGCCGGCGCGGAACTCCGCCAGGCGCTCGGGACGGCCGTGTTCTTCGGGATGATTGGCGTGACCGGGTTCGGGCTACTCTTCACCCCCACCTTCTATGTCGTCGCACGGGCGCTGGCGCTGCGGTTCGAACGCCGCCGTCCCGCCCCCGCCGCGACCCTTCAGCTAGCCGAATAGGACCAGCAACATGAAGTCCGCCCTCCTCGCGAGCCTCTCGGCGCTGACGCTCGCCGCGTGCGCCGCTGGCCCCGACTATGTCGCGCCGATCACCCCACCCAAGGCGGCGGCGTCGTTCGTGACCGCCAACGCCGCAACCGTCACGACCGCGCCCGACAACGACTGGTGGCGGATGTACCGCGACCCGGTCCTCGACGGCCTCGTCGCGGATGCGCTCGCAGCGAACACCGACCTGCGCGTCGCGGTCGCACGGCTCGACAGCGCGCGCGCATCATTGCGCGGCGCGAAGACCGACCGCGAGCCACAGGTGAACGCCGGCGCGAGCGGCAATTACTCCCGCACCTCGCAACTCCAGAACCTCCCCGGTTTCGACCGCGAACGCGCCACCTACGATGTCGGCCTCGACGTCAGCTACGAAGTCGATCTCGCCGGCCGGGTCCGCCGCAACGTCGAAGCCGCACGCGGCGACGTCGGTGCGGCACAAGCCGATGCGGACGCCGTCCGTGTCTCGATCGTCGCCGCCACCACGCGCGCCTATGTCGACGCGGCCTCGTCCGCCGAACGCCTCGTGGTTGCCAAGCGGATCGTCGACCTACTCGACAAATCGAACACGCTGACCGGCAAGCGCGTCGACGCCGGCCGCGCTGCTCGTCTCGATCAGGTCCGTATCGCCGCACTCCGCGACCAGCGCGCCGCCAACATCCCGCAGATCGAAGCCGAGCGCCAAGCCGCGCTCTTCCGCCTCGCCACGCTCACCGGCCGCACCCCGCAGGACCTCCCCGCAACCGCCGGTGCCCGCACCACCACGCCGCGGCTAGACCAGCCCATCCCGATCGGTGACGGCGCCACGCTGCTCGCCCGCCGCCCCGACGTCCACGCCGCCGAACGTCGCCTCGCCGCGGCCACCGCGCGGATCGGCGTCCAGACCTCGCAACTCTATCCGCAGATCTCGCTCGGCGGCTCGATCGGCTCGACCGCGCTCAGCGTCGGCGACATCTTCACCGGCGGCCCGATCCGCTGGCTGCTCGGCCCGCTCCTGAACTGGTCGCTCAACCAGTCCGCGGCGCGCGCGCGCATCGCCGGCGCCGAGGCGGACACCCGCGGCGCACTCGCCAATTTCGACGGCAGCGTCCTCACCGCATTGGAGGAAACCGAGACCGCGCTGTCCAACTACGCCCGCGAACTCGATCGCCGCACGCAACTCCAGTCCGCGCACGACAACGCCGCCACCGCCGCTCGCATCACTCGCGCCCGCCAACGCGAAGGCCAGATCGACTTCCTCGACGTCCTCGACGCCGAACGGACGCTGGCCGATACCGATACCGACCTCGCCGCCGCCGACGCGCGCATCGCGGGTGCGCAAGTCGACCTGTTCCGTGCGCTGGGCGGTGGCTGGCAGGCGCCAAGTCGCCCGGCCGCATGAGGTAGATGCGATCACACCCGATGCGTTAACTAACTTGATACTGTATGAGGCGATTAAAGCAGATTAAGTCTGACGACGAACGGACCGCGATATGACCGACGACAGCGAGCAAACGGATACGAATGCCGCAGCGTGGCGTGATCGGGCCGCGTATCACGAGGATCGGGCTGCGCAGGAACGGGTACTTGCCGTTTCCGCGCGCTCGGACGCGGCCTATATCGCGCATCGGGTATTGGGCGAACGCCATCTTCAACTTGCGGCGACAGCCGGACTGGTCGCGGGAATGCCGGATGCCGAACCATCGCAAAGCTCGTCGCTCGAGCAGACCGGCGAACTGATCCGCAAGAGTTACGGCGACGTCGAATAGCCGCCCATCCGACCGGGCAATGTCAGGCGATGTCGGCCTTGCCGAGATTGATCTCGTCGTAGAGCGCGAGCAACGCGGTCACTTCCTCGACCACGGTCTCCTGCTCGGCACGCCAGCGCGCGGTGGCATCGTGCGACGGCACGCCGTCCTGACCATCATGCAGGGTAAAGCCTTGATCGATCAACCAGATCGCATCGCTCGCCCGCGACCGTTGCCGTCGCAGGTGATAGACCCATTGCTCGATGATCCCCGAAGGTACCAGTCTATCCAGATCGCCCATGACGCCGCGGTACGGCAACGCCGACGCCAATACCAGCCTCTGGAAATTTTGCCGAAACATCTGCGCGTTGGGGCGGATATCGACACTAACCGCAGTATCAAATCCGGCTACACTATCGTCGGCGCGGCACTGTAGTGACGATTTCCTCCCGCACCGTTCCGTGATCGAGCGCTGACCTGAATTGGGATGCGACGGGGGGCCGACTGCGGCTAGAAGCCATCGCATGACGCTTCCCGACCCCCGCCCCGACGCCGAAACCGCGCAATCGCTCTGGATCGGTACCTATGCCTGCGGTGGCGGTGCGGGCGTCTATCCGCTTAGCGAGACCGGCACGCTCGGTGCGCCTTACACCGACGCACGCAACGCATCGTTCGGTACATATTCGTCGCGGTTCGACCTCCATTACCTGGTCGACGAGCGAAACGACGGCGCACTCGGCGTGTATCGTCACACGATCTCCGGTTGGGTTCGGCTGGCACATGTCCCGGTCGATGGAGCCGCGCCGTGCCACGTCGCGCTGGACCGCACCCAGTCCTGCATCGCGACCGCGAACTACGCGAGCGGCAGCGTCTCGCTATTCCGCCTGGACCCGGCGAGCGGACTGCCGATCGGCCAGCCGATGGTGCACGCCAATGACGGCAGCGGCCCCAATCCCGAACGCCAGCAATCGCCGCACGCGCACTGGGTCGGCTTCGGTCTCGACAACCGGTTCCTGTATGTCGCGGATTTGGGGACCGACGAGGTGCTCGCCTTTGCGGTCGATACGGAACGGGGTGCGCTCGGCGAACCACACACCGCCTTCAAGGCCGCTCCCGGATCGGGACCACGACACCTGCTGTTCCACGAGCAACACCCGCGCTCGGTGTATCTAGCCTGCGAACTCGACAGCACCCTCGTCGCGCTCGACGTCGACGAAGCCGATCTGAAGCGTCGCGCGTCACTATCGACCCTGCCCGCAGAATGGCACGGCGCGAACATCGTCGCGCATATCGGCGCCAACGCCGCGGGCGATCGTCTGTACGTCTCCAACCGCGGCCACGACAGCATCGCCGTGTTCGCTCTAGACGAAGGCGGCGACCCGACCCTCCTCCAGCATATCGCCAGCGGAGGCGCATCGCCGCGCTTCTTCGTAATGGTGGAAGAGGAACATCGGATGATCGTCATCCACGAACGCGATCAGCGCGTGACGATGCTCGATATCCTGCCGGACGGGACGCTCGCCCCGACCGACTACGCGGTGCACGTACCCGGCGCCGCGTTCGCCTTCATCGCCTAGCTGACGCTGGCGATCGGCAGCGACACCTGGAGCCCGGTCAATCCGCCGCGATCGGCCCTTGTGGAGGGCTCGCGCGCCGCGTGAACCAGACGATGATCACCATCGCCAAGCATAGCCAAGCCGAGATACGGAACAGGTCGGTCGACGCGAGCAGGTACGCCTGCGCCACCATCTGCCGCGTGATCGCACCCGCCGCCTGCACGTCGGTCAGCCCCATCCGCGTCAGCGCACCCTGCGCCATCTGGTAGGGCGAACCGGTCCCGATCGCCTCCGACAACCGGCTCTGGTGCAGCGTCTCGCGACGATCCCACGCCGTCGTGATAATCGACGCGGCGAAGCTGCCCGAGGTGATCCGCGCGAAGTTCGAAATGCCCGTCGCCGACGGCAGCCGCTCGGCCGGGATACGGTCGAGCGAGATCGTCAGCATCGCGAGGAAGAACGTGCTCATCGCGATACCCTGCACCATCAGCGGCAGCATCAGGTCATAGAAGCTCGCCCCCGTCGTGTAGCCCGAGCGCAGGTAATAGGAGTAGCCGAACGACGCGAACGCCACAGTGGCGAGGATGCGCGCATCGATCTTGCCGCTCAACCGCGCCACGAACGGCGTCAGGATAACCGCGACCGCGCCCGATGGTGCGGCGACCAGCCCCGCCCACGTCGCGGTGTAGCCGAGCTGCGTCTGCAACCACAGCGGCAGCAGCAGCGTGTTGGCGAAGAACACCGCATAGCCGAGACAGAACGCGATCGTGCCGATCGTGAAGTTGCGGCTCTTGAACAGCGACAGGTTCACAGCCGGGTTGGCGTCGGTCAGTTCCCAGATGATCCAGCCGATGAAACCGATCGCGGCGACGACCGCGGCGATGACGATCCGGTCGGCGGCGAACCAGTCGTCGTTCTTGCCGAGATCGAGCACGATCTGCAGCGCACCGACCCACACCACCAGCAGGATCAGCCCGACCTGGTCGATCGGCAATTTCCGCGTCGGCGTGTCGCGCTTGCCGAGCTTGTTCCAGCACACGAACGCGCAGAACATTCCGAACGGCACGTTGATGAGGAAAATCCAGCTCCAGTGATAGTTATCGGAGATGTAGCCGCCGAGGATCGGCCCCATGATCGGCGCGACCAGTGTCGTCATCGACCAGATGCCGAGCGCAGTGGAGCGTTTATGGACGGGGAAGATCGCGATCAGCAGCGCCTGGCTGCCCGGAATCATCGGCCCCGACACCGCGCCCTGGAGAATGCGGAAGCCGATCAGCGACGGCAGATCCCACGCGATCCCGCAAAGAAACGACGCGATCGTGAACAGGAAGACCGACACGCAGAACGTCCGCACCACGCCGAAACGGCCCATCAGCCAGCCGGTCAGCGGCACCGCCACGCCGTTGGCGACGGCGAACGCGGTCACGATCCAAGTGGAGTTGTCACTGGAAACGCCGAGATTGCCCGCGATGGTGGGGAGCGAGACGTTGGCGATCGTGGTGTCGAGCACCTGCATGAACGTGCCAAGCGCGAGCGCGAATGCGGTTAGCGCGAGCGAGCCGCCGACGAGAGGGGCGGGACCGGCGCCGGAAGGTGCTGCCATTATGCGTCGCTCCGCTGAGGAGGGAAAACCCCAACCAAGCCACCACCCCGGCGAAGGCCGGGGCCCAATTGGGGAACGCTGCTGACGAAAGACGGCACGCCGTTACGACCACCTTTCCAACTGGGCCCCGGCCCCCGCCGGGGTGGTGCGCCCAACACAGCGAACCGCCCGCTACTTGTTTCCCCGCGAAGGCGGGGACCCAGACTGGACTCCCGCCTTCGCGGGAGAACAAGACGATGGCAGACGTCAGCGTGGATCACCCGCGCAATCATCACCGGTTAGCCGCAATGATCTGGCGGATCTTCGCGTCGACCGCAGCATCCCCCTGCCCGGTCGCCAGCCCCTTATACGCCGCCACCGCCGGCCGCCCGACCATCGTCCCAGACTTGTCCGCCGTATCGACGATCGCGTTCACCGACAGCCCGACGCGCAACGGGTTCCGCCGCAGCTCACCCTTGTCGAGCGCAATCCGAACCGGCACCCGCTGCGTGATCTTGATCCAATTCCCGCTCGCGTTCTGCGGCGGCAACAGCGCGAACGCATTGCCGCTACCCGCGCCAAGCCCGACGATACGCCCGTGATAGATCAGGTCATCGCCATACATATCGGCCGTAACCGTAGCCGCCTGCCCGATCCGCAGATCGCGCAACTGCGTCTCGCGGAAGTTCGCGTCGACCCACACCCGGTCGAGCGGTACCACCGCCATCAGCGGCATCCCCGCCGAAACCTGCTGCCCGAGCTGAACCGTCCGCTGCGCCACTACGCCGTCGATCGGCGCGACCACGTGCATGTGGCTTCGCGTGATCGCTGCACGACGATAGGCCGCGATCGCCGCCAGCACCGCCGGGTTGTTCGAAACCGTGGTGCCGACCACGCCGTTACGCGACTGCGCCTGTTGGCTGCGCGCCAGTTGCAGCGTCGCGCTCGCGACCTTCACCTGATCCGCGGCATGGCTCAGTTCCTCGCCCGAGATCGCGCCTTCCGCGGCCGCCCCGCGACGACGCGCGAGATCGTTCCGCGCCCGCGCCAGTTCGGCCTCCGCCTGCACGACCGCGGCCCCGGTCTCGTTCACCTTCGAGAAGTCCGACCGCGTCGCACGTACGGCGCGCGCCAACTCAGCTTCCGCCGAGGCGAGGCCGACATCCGCAGTCGCGGCGTCTAGGTCGATTAGCGGCTGGCCCGCCTTCACGACCTGCGTGTTGTCGGCGTGGATCGCAGTCACCTGCCCCGGATCGCGCGCGGTGATCGCCACCACGTCCCCCGCGACATAGGCGTCGTCGGTCTCCTGTTCGGGCGCGGCGAGCAGGAAGTGGAACACCGCCCACACGATCGCGCCGATCACGACGACCACGCCCAGGATCGTCAACGCGCGCTTGCGTGCACGCGGGTTGCCGGCCGGAGCAGCGGCGGGTGCCGGCGTTTGCGTATCGGTCATCGCGTCATCCCCTGAAAATCGTAACCACCACCCAGCGCCAGCACGAGCTGCACCCGCTGTTGCGCGGCATCGGCGGCGAGGTCGGCATCGGCCTGTTCGGCGGCCAGCGTGCGGACGTCGTTGTCGACCAGATCGAGCCGGCTATCGAGGCCGCTCGACACGCGGATCGCGTTCAGCCGCCCGGTCTCGGCATAGCCACGCACCACCTCGCGCTGTCGCTGCCGATCCGCGTCGAGCGCCCCGATCCGCGCGACTGCATCGCCCGCCTCGCGCACCGCGCCGATCACCCGATCGTTGTAATCCGCGGTCGCCAGATCGAGCACGGCGGTCGCACCCGCCAGATCCGCCTTCAACCGCCCATTGTCGAAGATCGGCAGGTGGACCGCCGGCCCGACGCCGACCGTGCCCGCATCGAGCGAGAACAGATTGCCGAGCCCGACCGCCTGGAACCCCGCGAGCGCCGCCAGATTGACGTTCGGATAGAACGCCTTCCGCGCGACCTGACGCCCAGCCGCCGCTGCCTCGATCCGCGCCTGCGCCGCCGCGATATCGGCACGTCTAGCAAGCAGGTCGGCGGGCACGGTCTTGGGCAACGGCAACGCCGCGTCTAGCCGCAACGCCGTAGCACCGATCGTCGCCGGATAATCCGCGCCGCGCCCCGCGAGCGCCGCCAGCGCATTCTTCGCGAGCACCTGCGCCGCCTGCGCACGCAGCAACGCCTGCCGCGCCTGCGCCAGCAGCGTCGTCGCGGCCTGCGCGTCGAGCTTGCTCGCCAGGTTGTTGCGGATCCGCACGTTCACCAGCCGCAGCGAATTCTGCCGCGTCGCGATCGTCCGCTGCGCGATGCCAGCCTGCGCCTCGGCACGTTCGAGGTCGATATAGGTCTGCACCACCGCCCCCGACAGCGCCATCCGCGCCGCCGCCACGTCGAGTGCGGCCGCGCGCACCGACGCCCGCGCGCCCTCGATCGCCGCTTTCTGGCGCCCGAACAGATCGAGGTTCCAGTTGAGGTTCGCCGCGGTCGACCCGACGAACCGCGTCGTCCCGGCATAGGGCGGCGGGATCGTGTAGCGACCGCTCAGTCGCGCGAGCTGCTCCTGCGCGTCGAGCGTCACGTCGGGGCCATTGTCCGCCCGGCGCGTCGACAGCACCGCCTGCGCCTGCGCGACCCGTGCCAGCGCCGCATCGAGCGACGGGCTGCCCGCGACCGAATCGCGCACCAGCCGATCGAGCTGAGAATCGCCGAACGAGCGCCACCAGTCGGCGGCAATCACCGGCGCAGTCTCCGGAGCCAGCCCGAGCGCGGTAGCAGATACCGGCTCCACGACCGTCTTCGACACCGGGATCGCGCACCCCGCCAGCAACCCCGCCACCGTGATCGAGGCAAGGGTAAAGCCCGTCTTCATGCTCGGCGTCCTTCGGTCAGAGCGTCGTCTAGCGTCGTGCGGAGTTTCTGCATCAGTTCGATCAGCGTCTCGATCTCGGTGCGGTCCCAGCCCGTCAGCAGGGTATTCCAATATTCGATGATCCTGTCGCGACACCGGATCGCGACCGCCTCGCCGTCGGGCGTCAGTTCGAGATTGAGCACCCGCCGATCGTCGCTCGCCCGCGACCGCGTGACCCAGCCGTTCTGCTCCATCGCATCGACCAGCCGCGTGGTCGCGCCCTTGTCGTGCGAAAGATCGCGCGCGAGGTCGGCACACGTCGCCGCGCGGCCCGCCATCATCGACATGAGCGCGGACCACTGCGTGCCCGACAAGCCTTCCGCCACGAAGACCGGCTCGATCAGGCTCTGCCCGATCTGATGGATCCGCCGCGCAAGGTAGCCGAGTGAACAGTCCGGGCCGAACCCTGTCTTGGTATAAAACGCCATTTAGTTGCCTTGGCAACCATTGCTCAGGCAGTCAATTGCACGTTTTGCATGCTGAGGTGACGAAGACGCGTACTCTCGGGACGCTTACGACATGCTGATCCGCGACCGCATGATGGCTGGTCGATGACGCCCCTCCACACCCTCCGTCATCCTGACGAAAGTCAGGATCCAGGGTAACCAAGGACCGCCCTCCACGGCTCTGGATCCTGACTTTCGTCAGGATGACGGAGCAGAGGATAGTCGCGCCTCGGAAGCACTCGCCCCCCATCTCAAGCACGCTTGGTCTCAGATACGAAAAAGGGCCACCCGCGCATGCGGATGACCCTCTCGGCATTCCAACGATCGGGAGCGTCCCCGCTCAGAAGCGGATCGTTATCGAGCCCTTATACGCCTGGTTCGAGACGTCCTTGCGCTCCACCGTGGTGTCCGCACCCACCGAGATGTCCACGCTGTCGCCGACCAGAGTCAGCCCGGCGCTGATCTCGCCCCAGTTCTTGTCCTGCCCGGCCAGCGCGAACAGCGCATTCGGGCCGATCCCGCCGACGAAGTTCGCGCCGAACACGCCCGGCGTCGACTGGAAGTCGTGGACGTAGTTCGCCGCGGCATACGGCCGGATCGACGCGCCGCCGCTGAGCGTGAGTCCGGCGCGACCCTGCAGGCTGTCGAAGCTGTTGCGATCGACGAACAGGGCCGGTCCGCCGCCATTCTCGATCGACTTGCCGAAGCCGATATGGCTGGCGCGCATCGACACGCGCGGGCCGACCTTGAGCATCGACAGGTCGAACGCCTTGCCGAGCCCGACCTCGCTGACGACGGTCAACGCATTGTCGGTGCCGCGCAGGCGATAGCTGGTGCCGACGAAGCCGATATTGCGATCGGTCTTCGCGACGAACGCACCCGCGCTGAACTGCGTATCGAGGATGATCCCCGATGCGGTCTCCAGCTTGCCGTACAGCGTGCCCTGGAACAGTTCGCCCGTGGCGCGCTGTGCGATCCCGGCGGTGGTGCCGTCGGTGTTGGTGTACGAGAACGAGAAGCCGAACACGCCACCCTCGCCCGCCTGCTTCTCCAGGCCGGCAGCCGCGAAATAACCATCGAACTTGTCACGCCCACCAAACGGGTTCGTCCCCGGCATCGACCGGCTCTTGCCGTCGATATACCCGCCCGCGATGAAGCCGCTCATGTCGTCGGGCAGACGGCCCGGCTGCAACACGGTGCCGCTCGAGTCGCTCATCATATCCTGCCCGCCCGGCAAGTCGCTCGCCATCAGCGAGGCGACCTGGACCGGCTTGCCGATCAGCGCGAGCGTGCCGCCGAGCGTGCCACGCGTATCGATCTGCGCGATGCGATCGCGGTAGAAGCGCGACATCGTGTCGATCGACGCGATGCCGAGGCTCGACTTGAGCGTTTCGGCGCGCGGGGCGAGGCCCTCCAGCGTCGAGCGGATCGTTGCCGCATCCTGCAGGTCGAGCGAGCCGTACACGTTGCTCAACGCCGCATAGTTCGAGCGGTTCTGGTCGAGCAGGCCGGCATAGGCGGACTGCACCGGCGTTCCCGCAACGACGTTGCGATATTGCCCGGCGAGGATACGCACCTGCACCGCGTTGGCGCTGTAGACATAGCTCGGCGTCAGGATGGCGCTGAGCGGCGTCGCGGCGGCGAACGAACCGGTGATCCCACCCTGCGCGGTGACGATCGTATAGAGGTCGTTGTACCGGATCGTCTGGCCTGCGACCGGCGCGAAGCCTACCCGACCGCCAAGGTTGGCGATGCCGTTGGTCGCCACGCCTGCCGCGTTGAACGTCGTCGCGGCAAAGGCGAGCTTGTCGGACGTGCCGTTCGGCCCGAGGTCGATCAGCAGGTTGGTGCCCGAGGCGAGCACGCCGTTGCCGCCGATCGTCATCGTGCCGATCGTTCCCGTCGTGCCGGGCGCGATCATCCCCGCGACGCTGGTGAAGAACGGCGTGTTGATCCGGCCCGATCCGGTCAGCAGCCCGGCCAGCATGAAGTAATCGCCCGGTGTCGAGATGACGCCGTCGTTCTGGACGGTGCCCGTGACCTGGTTGATGGTCATCAGGCTGGTGAGCGACCCCGCCGACGTCACCGCGAGCTTCGCCATGCTGCCCGCGACGGTGAACTTGTCGACCGTCACCGCCAAGCCGAGCGTGGTCGTGCCCGCCGCCGACAGCGTGACGTCGTAATAGCGTGCGCTACGCTGCGTCGTGCGGTCAGGATCGATGTTGTTCGGCACGAAGTTGGTCGCACCCGGCAGGCCGTTGGCGAGCGACGGCGACAGCACCGCCAACGCCGAGGCATCGCCGACAGCCGCGATCGTCCCCGCCTGGGCGACGGCCTCTGCGCCTGCCAACATAGCCGTGCTGGCCTTGCCCGAATGCGCGACGGTTTCGAGGATCAGGCCCTCGCCAACCGCACCCGGCGCGGCGACCTTGGTGACGACGGCGGCCGCGGCCGGGGTATCGACGGTCGTCGTTACCGGAACGCCGTTGATCGACTGGACGCCCGTCTTGACGTCGACGCACTCGCTTTGGAAGCAGACCTGCCCGAACTTGTTGCCGTCCCCGGCGATGCCGGCGCCGGTCGTCGTGGGCATGCCGTTCACCAGCTGGCCGTCGACGATGATCTGGTAGTTCGGGTCGAGCGCGGTGGTCCAGTGCGACGCATCGGTCCACAGCCCGTCGCCGGCCTTGGCCTGCGCGTAACGATACGGATTGTTCGCGGCGATATAGTCGGAGAACAGGTACAGCGGCTGGTAGAAGCTCGCCGTGCCATAGGCACTGAACGGCTGTGCGCCATAGAAGCGGTTGCCGCCCGAGAGGACGCCGATCACCACCTGCTTGGCAAAGGTGCGATCGAGGATCAGCGGACCACCCGAATCGCCGCCTGCGGTCGTACCTTCGTTCGGGAGCGCGTTGTCCTTGAACAGGTTGAAGTCGTACGGGCTAGCCGCTCCGGTGCCGCGACGGGGATCGTCGAAATCGAGCTGGTACAGGTTCTGCGGAAGGCCGTCGGTCGATCCGAACAGGAAGGCGTCACGGTCATCGAACGAGCCGAGAATGCCGATCGTGTTCTCGGCGATGCGGCGGCGGTAATCGATGCCGTTGGTGTCGCCGGTCAGCGTCCCGCCCTGCCCGTTGCGGCCATAGCCGGTGAGCGTCACGTGATAGCCGGTGCCGGTCGTCTCGCTGATCGCAGCCGGAGCCGGCAATGCGGAGAGCAGCAGTGCCCAGGTCGGCACGTTCGCGGCGGGCGTATCCAGCGTCGCGATCGCGACGTCGGCCTGGATGAAGTTCTGCGCCAATCCGAGCTTCAGCGAGTCGGCGTTATAGACGACCTGGTTGACGTTATAGAGGAAGTTGGCGGTGTTGGTCTTGTACTGCTGCGTGTTGACCGCCCCCGTCGCAGTGGTCGGCAGGAACCAGTCGAGCAGCGCCGGACGATTATTCTGTGCGAACCCGAATGCGATCGGAATACCGCCGCCCTGTGCGCCGTATTCCCATGGGTTCTGCGCACCGGTGCCGGCGCTGTTCTCGTTGACGCAATGCGCGGCGAAGATCACCGTACGCGGATTGATCAGCGTTCCCGTGCACAGGCCGATGCTGCCGCCACCCGACGAGACCGTCATCTGGCCGACGCCGTTGACTCCGCCTGCTACGTCTTGCGCGCTGGTCGGCGTTCCCGGCGCCGAGATCACGATGTTCGGTTCGGAGACGACATCGACTGGGTTCAGCGAACTCCCATACGCGATCGATTCGGCGCGAGGCAGGCGGTCCTGCGCGGCGGCGATGGATGGCAGCGCCGCTGCGAGAAGCAATGCCGTCGAAGTCAGCAGGCCTGCGCGTGCGTGACCCGAACCGGAACGTGCGCCGCGCAAGCGCGAGGTGGCGATAGTCGTCAACATTGATCCCCTTGTTCGCGCCGCCTGTTTTGGGACGTACGCCTATCGCAAGAGGGTATGCCAGGACATTTAGCGAACGCAATCAATGACTACGCGGGAATTACTTCGCTGTAACATTCTGTCATAATTGTTGCAAAATTGTCACCGAGCGGCTCCTGGGCGTCAGTGCCATGCTCCCCGGCCACCGTCGCCAGAACCATGACGGCGGCCAAAACTCATGCGTCGCGTGGTGCCCCATCGGGCAGTTCGTCGAGGCAATGCGCCAGCAAGGCGGCGGTGAGATAGCGCTGCTGTTCGTCGGCAATTGCCAAAGCGCGTTCGATGGCGGCGCGCAGCAGATCGATATTGTCATTCTCGGTCGCCATGGCCCCTGTTCGGCGCTACCACGACCTCCCGCAATAAGTCAGGTTATGGCAAACCATCCTGATGCATGTTGGCTTTGGACGCCAGATTTCGACTGGAGCGCTTCGGTAAAGTACGCGTATGTTGAGGCATGGCAATCGATCCAGAATCGGCACGCACTGCCGAGAACCTTCTGAAGGTCCGCGGCATGCGCGGCGACATCTTCCCGAGCGAAATATTCGACGAGCATGCCTGGAACATGATGCTTCGGCTGTACGTCGTGGAGGCTCGCGACGAACAAGTATCGGCGACCGACCTGATAACGCTGACCGAGACGCCCCCGGCCGTAGGGCAGCGCTGGCTCGCGCACCTCGTCGCGGATGCGCAGATCGAGCCCTATGCCGACGGCGGTGCGATCTCGCTGACGCGCCCCGCGGTCGATCGTCTTAATGCGTTCCTGCGACGCGCGGCCGGCGTGCATCGGAGCGATGATCCGGCCTGACGCGTCCGTCTCCGCGGTTCTTCGTATGCGCGGTTCACCCGGGGGCGCCTGACGAGGTTTGCGAGTTTACGGAATAACGGCCTGCTGCGTCACCGCGCCCTTCCCCGATCCGCTCACCCTTGCTAAGGCCCTCCCGGTAACAGCATTTTTGCTCGGTCCCCGACGCGCCCGCGTGGCCTATAAGGCTGCTTTCCCCTCGGCGCCCGGTGGCCCGACGCCCACGGGAAGGACCCCTATGACTGCCATTGGCCAGGATACCCTCAAGACCCGCACCAGCCTGTCGACCGGCGGCAAGTCGTACGACTATTACAGCCTCGCCAAGGCGTCGGAACAGCTCGGCGACATCAGCCGCCTGCCCTTCTCGATGAAGGTCCTTCTGGAGAACCTGCTCCGCTTCGAGGACGGCGTGACGGTCACGCGCGAGGACATCCAGGCGATCGTCGACTGGCAGAAGGAACGCCGCAGCGACCGCGAGATCCAGTATCGCCCTGCGCGCGTGCTGATGCAGGACTTCACCGGCGTGCCCTGCGTGGTCGATCTCGCCGCGATGCGCGACGCGATGACCAAGCTCGGCGGCAATCCCGAGAAGATCAACCCGCAGGTTCCCGTCCACCTCGTCATCGATCACTCGGTGATGGTCGACGAGTTCGGCACCCCGCAGGCTTTCCATGACAACGTCGACCTCGAATATGAGCGCAACATCGAGCGCTACGAGTTCCTCAAGTGGGGCAGCAAGGCGCTCGACAATTTCCAGGTCGTCCCCCCCGGCACCGGCATCTGCCACCAGGTGAACCTCGAATATATCGGCCAGGCCGTCTGGTCGTCGGCTAGCTCGGGCGACCACGGCGACGGCACGATGATCGCGTATCCGGACACGCTGGTCGGTACCGACAGCCACACGACGATGATCAACGGTCTCGGCGTGCTCGGCTGGGGCGTCGGCGGGATCGAGGCCGAGGCCGCGATGCTCGGCCAGCCCGTGTCGATGCTGATCCCCGAGGTCGTCGGCTTCAAGCTGACCGGCGCGCTGAACGAGGGCATCACCGCCACCGATCTCGTGCTGACCGTCACGCAGATGCTGCGCGCCAAGGGCGTGGTCGGCCGCTTCGTCGAGTTCTTCGGCCCAGGCCTGTCGTCGATGACGCTCGCCGATCGCGCGACGATCGCCAACATGGCGCCCGAATACGGCGCGACCTGCGGCTTCTTCCCGATCGACGACAAGACGCTCGATTACATGCGCCTCACGGCACGCTCGGACGAGAATGTCGAGCTGGTTGAAGCATACGCAAAGGCCAACGGCTTCTGGCGCGACGAGAACGCCGAGGACCCCGTCTTCACCGACACGCTCGAACTCGACATGGGTACCGTCGTCGCATCGCTCGCCGGCCCGAAGCGCCCGCAGGACCGCGTCAGCCTCAACAAGGTCGACGAGGTGTTCAACAGCGACCTCCACAAGCTGTACCACAAGGAGCAGCCCGCGCGCGTTGCCGTGGAAGGCCGCGAGCATGACATCGGCGACGGCGACGTCGTAATTGCCGCGATCACCAGCTGCACCAACACCTCGAACCCGTCGGTGCTGGTCGCCGCCGGTCTCGTCGCCCGCAAGGCGAATGCACTCGGCCTGAAGTCGAAGCCTTGGGTCAAGACGTCGCTGGCCCCAGGTTCGCAGGTCGTCACCGACTATCTCGACAAGGCCGGTCTCACCGCCGACCTGAACGCGCTCGGCTTCAACCTCGTCGGTTATGGCTGCACGACCTGCATCGGCAACTCGGGGCCGCTCGCGCCGGCGATCTCGGCCGCGATCAACGAGAACGATCTCGTCGCCGCGTCGGTGCTGTCGGGCAACCGCAACTTCGAAGGCCGCGTGTCGCCCGACGTCCGCGCCAACTTCCTCGCCTCGCCGCCGCTGGTGGTCGCCTATGCGATCAAGGGCACCGTCACGACCGACATGATCGAGACGCCGCTGGGCCAGGGGTCGGATGGCCAGGACGTGTATCTGCGCGACATCTGGCCGACCAACGAGGAAGTCCGCACGACGATGGACGCCAACATCGACGCCGGCATGTTCGGTGCGCGCTACGGCGACGTCTATGCGGGCGACGCCAAGTGGCGCGAGATCGACGTCACCGGCTCGGACACCTACGCATGGCGCGCAGGGTCGACCTATGTCGCCAACCCGCCCTATTTCGAGGGTCTCAGCATGACGCCGTCGCCGGTGCAGGACATCATCGACGCCAAGCCGCTCGCGATCCTCGGCGATTCGATCACCACCGATCACATCTCGCCGGCCGGTTCGATCAAGGCGGACAGCCCGGCCGGGCGCTTCCTGCAGGAGCATCAGGTCAGCAAGGCCGACTTCAACAGCTATGGCGCACGCCGCGGCAACCATGACGTGATGATGCGCGGCACCTTCGCCAACATCCGCATCAAGAACGAGATGGTCCCCGGCGTCGAAGGCGGCATGTCGAAGTACGACGGCGAAGTCATGGCGATCTACGACGCAGCGATGCGCTTCAAGCAGGACGGCACGCCGCTCGTCATCGTCGCCGGCAAGGAATACGGCACCGGCTCGTCGCGCGACTGGGCGGCGAAGGGCACCAACCTGCTCGGCGTCCGCGCCGTCATCACCGAGAGCTTCGAGCGCATCCACCGCTCGAACCTGGTCGGCATGGGCGTACTGCCGTTGCAGTTCGCCGAAGGCACCGATCGTAAGACGCTCGGCCTCGACGGTTCGGAAACGTTCACGATCCTCGACGTCGCGAGCATCCGCCCGCGTCAGGACGTGACCGTGAAGATGACCCGCGCCGACGGCACCAGCGAAACGTTCCAGACCAAGTGCCGGATCGATACCGTCAACGAGCTGGAATATTTCCTCAACGGCGGCATCCTCCACTACGTCCTGCGCAAGCTGGCCGCGTAAGACATGAAGACGCCATCCCGGAGCCTTCCGGGGTGGCGGTACCGCTCGAAACACCGTCGCCTCGGCTAACGCCGAGGGGCGGTTTTTTTGTGGAGTATGAAGAGCCGCGCAGCCTGGAAACCAGCGCCGCCGGATAAAAAAGGCGGGGCGATCGCAAGGACCGCCCCGTAGTTCAGGGAGAAGACCGGGACAGGGGAGACCCGATCAAGTCGCCGTCCACAGGGGGAGAGGGAGCGGCGACGCACCCTCCTTCGTCGCGATATGTTGCAGTGATGTGTCGAACGCGAAGAATGACGAACTTTTCACCAAACGCTGCCTACCTCGTTCTCCCGCGAAAGCGGGAGCCCAGGGTTCCAAGCACCGACGATAACGCCCCCCGTGCTCCCACCATCGCCGCCTTCACCCATCGGGAGCGGAAAGGGCACGCCGGCTCTTGCCGGTGGTAAGGGCAAGGCCAAGCCTTAGCGTCTAGAAAACGTCCGCCCCGCCACCGCATCCAGCTTCGCCACCAACGCCGGATCGCGAGCCTCCCGCGCCGTAATGATCGCACTATCCAGGCACGTATCGATCGGCGAAGCCTCCCGCTCCGCCGGCAACGCGCACAGCAACGCCATCACCATCGCCCGAGCCTTCGCAGCATTCGCACCAAGCTGCGCCACGACCTGCGCGACGTCGACACCGGCCTCGTCCTCACGCCAGCAATCATAATCCGTCACCATGCCGACCAGCGCGTACGGAAGCTCCGCCTCGCGCGCAAGCTTGGCCTCGGGCATCGCCGTCATCCCGATCACGTCGCAACCCCATTGCCGGTAGAGGCGGCTTTCCGCGCGCGTCGAGAACTGCGGGCCTTCCATCGCCAGATAGGTCCCACGATCATCCACCTGCGCCCCCGCCTCCCGCGCAGCGTCGACCGCATAGCGCGAGAGTCGCGGGCAAACCGGGTCCGCCATAGACACATGCGCAACCAAGCCGGTGCCGAAAAAGCTCGAGGGCCGCCCCTTGGTCCGATCGATGAATTGGTCGACGACAGTGAAACTCCCCGGCGGCCGCTGCTCGACCAGCGACCCGACCGACGACACCGCCAGCACGTCGGTCACGCCAAGCCGCTTCAACGCGTCGATGTTCGCGCGCGCGTTGAGGTCGGAGGGGGAAATCCGGTGACCCCGCCCATGTCGCGGCAGGAACGCCACCCCAACGTGCCCAACCCGCCCGGTATAGATCGCATCCGACGGTTCGCCCCACGGCGTCTCGACGGTTTGCCAGCGCCCATCCTCGATCCCGCCGACCGCGTACAGTCCCGAACCGCCGATGATGCCGATGGTCCAGCCGGTCACTCTGCCCCCCTCACTCGGCAAGCGCCCTCGGCCGCGCGTAAACGAAGTAGATCACCAGCCCGAGCAAGTTCCACAACCCGAAATACAGCTGAGTCTTCGAAGGCAGGCTGAAGAACAGATACAGGCACCCAAGAATACCGATCGTACCTACCAACGTCGCAGCCGGAGCGCGGAACGTCCGGATCGCGTCGGGCGCACGACGGCGCATCACCAGCATGCACGCACAGACCGCGACGAACGCCGCAAGCGTGCCAGCGTTGGCCAATGCAGCGATCTCGGCGAGCGGCAACAGGCCTGCGATCACCGCAACAATCGCCGCCGTAATCCACGTGATGCGGACGGGCGCGCCCCGCTTCGAGACCTTGGCGAGGCTCAACGGGAGCAACCCGTCGCGCGCCATCGTGAAAAAGATGCGGCTCTGCCCGAACAGGAACGCGAGCAGCACCGTCGGCAACGCTATCACCGCCGACGCGCCAAGAAACGTTGCGAACCCCGGCCGGCCGATCTCACGCAGGATCAGCGCGAGCGGCTCTGCGCTCCCCGCAAACCGGGTGTAGGACAACGCGCCGACCGCAGCGACCGCTACGAGGATGTAGATGGCGATGCAGACGACCATCGACCCGACGATACCGATCGCCAGATCGCGTCCCGGGTTCTTCGTTTCCTCCGCCGCGGTCGAGATCGCATCGAAGCCATAGAACGCGAAGAAGATGATTGCCGCCGCCGCCATCACCCCGCGCTCGGCACCGTCGGGCGCGACCGCCTTGGGGAAGCCGTAGGGCATGAACGGATGCAGGTTGGCAGCGTTGAAATACTTAAGCGCGATGAACACGAACACGGTCAGCGCGATCATCTTCACGCCGACCAGCACCGCGTTCAGCGTCGCACTCTCGCGCGTGCCGAAGGACAGCACGCCAGCCACGACCGCGATGATGAAGATCGCCGGCACGTTGAGGATACCGCCAAGCTCGGGGCTAAGCGTCAGCGCCTCGGGAAAGCCGAACGCACCGCGCAGCAATGGCGCCGCGTACCCCGACCAGCCGACCGCAACGGTCGACACCACCAACGAATATTCGAGGATCAGCGACCAGCCGATCACCCACGCGATCAGCTCACCCAGCACAACATAGCTATAGGTGTACGCACTGCCTGAGGCGGGGATCATCGTCGCCATCTCGGCATAGGCAAGCGCCGCGCAGGCACAGATCCCGCCGGCGATGATGAACGACAGGATCACGGCGGGCCCGGCGAGCCCCGCACCCACGCCGATCAGCGTCAGGATGCCGGTACCGACGATCCCGCCGACGCCCATCGCGACCAGATGCGGCCACGACAGGGTCCGCGCGAGCTGATGCTCGGGCGGCTGCTCGATGACGATTTTTCGGCGAAACAGACTGGCCACTTATATCCCCTTTGTTGCCGCGGGGAGTGGCACAGGAGGGGCGCAACGGGCAAGGCCAGCGGCTTTTCCCGCCTTTGCAGCAAGCGCATTGCCGGAATGATCCGGACGGGAAAGATTACGCAATCGAAAGGACGCCGCCCCCTCTTGCTCCCCTCCCTGAAAGGGAGGGGCTGGGGGTGGGTCGGCCCGCTTATGCCGCCGACGTTCGATGATACGGAACCCGACCCACCCCCGCCCCCTCCCTTCCAGGGAGGGGAGAAAATCGATCCGCCTTACCGTGAATTCGGAGGCGTCTTAAACGGTAAAGCTCTCACCACACCCGCACGCACCCTTGGCGTTTGGATTCTGAAACACGAACCCAGCGGTAAAGTCGTCCTCGACCCAATCCATCGTCGACCCGATCAGATACAGGATCGACCCGCCATCAACGAACAAGGTCCCCCCCGGCGTATCGATCCGCTCATCGAACGGCTTGGCCTCGGTGACATAATCCACAGAGTAAGCCAGCCCCGAACACCCCCGCTTGGGGGTCGACAGCTTCACGCCGATAGCGTCAGCCGGCGCGCGCGCCATCAAATCCGCGATCCGCGCATGCGCCGTCGCCGTGAGGTTCAGCGCCGCCGGCCGTGCTCGCAATGTCATCGCCATGATCGTCCTTCCTTCCCCCCTCCCGCAAGCGGGAAGGGCCGGGGGTGGGCTCCCGGCCAGCCACTCATAATCGTCGTTCGCAAGGTGAGCGCGCGCCCACCCCCTGCCCCCTCCCGCCTGCGGGAGGGGAAGCAGAAGTCAGAGCATACCCAGCTCTAACTTCGCCTCGTCCGACATCTTCTGCGGATCCCAAGGCGGATCCCAAACGAGGTTCACCTCCGCAAACCCGACCCCAGGCACCGACCCAACGCGCATCTCGACCTCCGCCGGCATCGACTCCGCGACCGGACAGTTCGGCGTGGTCAGCGTCATCGCCACCACCGCATGCCCGTCCTCGGTCACCTCGACACCGTAAATCAGCCCTAGGTCGTAAATGTTCACCGGGATCTCGGGATCGTAGATCTCCTTCAGCGCATCGATGATCGCATCATACACCGCGCCACCGGGCTCGCCGGGCAAATCCACCTGCGGCTTCTGGGCGAGAAAACCGGCAAGATAATCCCGCTTACGCTCCGCGTCGGAGTCCGTCTCCATGACGACGCGCGCCTTAGGCGGCGATGCGACGGCATCCACTTCCTCGATCTCGAACCGATCGCTCATCCAAAAATCCTCGTTACTCGCTCGATACCGCGCACCAGCGCCTCGACGTCCGCGGGCCCGTTATACACGCCGAAGCTCGCGCGTGCCGTCGCTTCGACCCCCAGCGCCTCCATAAGCGGCTGTGCGCAGTGATGGCCGGCACGGATCGCGACGCGCTCCTCGTCCAATATGGTGCCGATGTCGTGCGGATGAACCCCCTCGATCGTGAAGCTCACGATCCCCGCCGAGTCCGCCGGGCCATACAGGCGTACGGAGTTGATCGACGACAACGCTTCACGCGTGGCGGTCACCAGCGCCGTCTCATGCGCGTGGATCGCGTCCAGACCGATGCTCTCGACATACTCGATCGCGGCATGCAGCCCGAGCGCGCCGACGATATGCGGCGTCCCCGCCTCGAACCGACCCGGCGGCGGCGCGTAGGTGGTCTTCGCGAACGACACCTTGTCGATCATCGATCCGCCGCCCTGATACGGCGGCATCGCGTCAAGCAGTTCCGGCTTGGCCCACAGCACGCCGATCCCGGTCGGACCGTACAGCTTGTGCCCGGAGAACACGTAGAAATCGCAGCCGATCGCCTTCACGTCGACCGCAATCCGCGGCACCGACTGGCACCCGTCGAGCAGGATCTTCGCCCCGACCGAATGCGCGATTTCCGTCGCGCGCTTGGCGTCGAGCACCGACCCAAGCACGTTCGAGACATGCCCGAGCGCGACCAGCTTGTGCGCCGGCGTAATCATCCGCTCCATCGCGTCGAGGTCGATGCGATGGTCCGGCGTCAGCGGCAGAACGTCGATCGCCGCGCCCACACGTTCGGCGACCATCTGCCAAGGCACGATGTTCGAATGATGCTCCAGCATCGACAGCATGATGCGGTCGCCCGCCTTCAACTGCGCGCCGGCCCAGCATTGCGCGACCAGATTGATCGCCTCGGTAGCCCCGCGCACGAACACGATCTCATCCGCCGAACCCGCACCGATAAACCGCGCCACAGCCTTACGTGCCGCCTCATAGGCGACCGTCATGTCCGCCGAACGCTGGTACACGCCGCGGTGCACGGTCGCGTAAGTCTCGCCATACGCACGCGTGATCGCGTCGACCACGACCTGCGGCTTCTGCGCGGTGGCGGCGGTGTCGAGATACGCCCAGCCCTCGGGGATCGCGGGGAAATCCGACAGGCGATCCAGAGGGCGCGTTTCGGTCAGCAAACTCATCTTCCCCCCTCCCTGAAAGGGAGGGGTCGGGGGTGGGTCGGCCGCTGAGACTCGGTCACGTCAGCCAACGAGCCGACCCACCCCCAGCCCCTCCCTTCCAGGGAGGGGAGCGCGTTCCGCCCGCTCACAACGCCCGCTCCAGCCAAGCATCCGCATCCGCCACGAAAGCCTCCCGCACCGTCTCGTCCGCGATCTGCGCGAACGCATCGCCGACGAACGCGCGCGTGAGCAGCGCCTGCGCCTTGGCATGCGGAATCCCGCGGCTCTGCATGTAGAACAGTGCGCGCTGGTCGAGTTCGCCGACCGTCGCGCCGTGCGCACACTTCACATCGTCCGCGAAGATCTCCAGCTCGGGCTTCAGGTTCACCGTGGCGGTCCGCTGCAAAAGCAGCCCGCGCAACGACTGCACCCCGTCGGTCTTCTGGGCATCGCGCGCCACCTCGACCCGCGCCGCGAGGCTCGCCGTCGACTTGTCCGCCGCCACCGCGCGCCAGATCTGCTTGCTCTGCCCGTTCAGCGCCGCATGCCGCACCGACACCGCGCACTCCTGCCGCTGGTCGTTCCGAGTCAGCAACGCGCCGCCATATTCGGCGAACGCATCGTCGCCCGAGACGATGATCGACCCGTCGATCCGCGTGCCCGCATCGCCGGCGCCGAGCACCGTCGCGATCAGGCTGGCACCCGCATGGATGTCCACCTCGTCGCGCAACGACACGAAGCCATCGCCCTGCAACAACCGCACCGCCCGCGTCAGCTTGGCACCCTTGCCGAGCGTCATCCGCGTCGACCGGTTCGACCAGCCGGCCCCGACATACGTCTCGACCACCGACGCGCTCGCGCCATCGGCGAGCAGTATCTCAGCGGGAAGCTGGTTCTCGCCGCCGGTCGCGATGTGGACGATCTGGAGAAGCTCCGCCGCAGCGTTCGCCTCGACCCGGATCGACCAGCCGGTCCCGGTCGTACGACGCCCAAGCACATGCGCGCCGCCATCGACGTGCGCGATCGCGACATGCCGCAGATCGCTCCGAACCTCGTCAAGCACCCCATCGACGAACACCGCCCGCGCACCCGGCAAGTCCAAAAACCACTCGCCAGCATCTGACGCAACGCCACGGGGCAGTTCAGCCGCCGCAACAATCGCCGCCGGATCACCCCAGCGCCACGATTCCTCACGCGTCGAGGGAAGTTCCATAACCGCGCTCATCGTGCACCCACTGCGCAGAAGAGGGGTTCACGCGGAGACGCGGAGACGCGGAGGAAAAGAAGAAAAGTACCCGTAAGGGCTCCAAAACCACGATCGACGATAGGACGCGGGAGCGTTGCCGATGCGACGACACCTCCGCGTCTCCGCGTCTCCGCGTGAACCAATTTTCTTCTATAAATGCCTGCGGCGCGAAGATGACTCATGCGGCGATCCCCACATAGCCTTCGCTCTCGAGCTGCTGCGCCAATTCCTTGCCGCCCGAGCGGACGATCCGCCCATCGGCCAGCACGTGCACGAAGTCCGGCTCCACGTAATCGAGCAACCGCTGGTAATGCGTGATCAGCAGCACAGCCTTGTCGGGCGCGCGCATGATGCGGTTGATGCCGTCGCCGACGACGCGCAGCGCATCGATATCTAGGCCCGAATCGGTCTCGTCGAGGATCGCGAACTTCGGGTTGACGATACCCATCTGGACCATCTCGTTGCGCTTCTTCTCGCCGCCCGAAAAGCCGACGTTCACCGGCCGCTTGAGCATGTCGTAATCCATGCCGAGCAGATCCGCCTGCCCGCGCGCAAGCTTCAGGAACTCACCCCCCGACAGCGGCTTCTCGTCCCGCGTCGCGCGCTGGGCATTGAGCGCCTCGCGCAGGAACTGGACGTTCGACACGCCGGGGATCTCGACCGGATACTGGAAGCCGAGGAACACGCCCGCCGCGGCGCGCTCGTGCGCCTCCAGCTCGAGCAGGTCGACGCCGTCGAACGTCACCGAACCCGCCGTCACCTCATAGCCGGGCCGCCCGCCGAGCACATAGCCCAGCGTCGACTTGCCTGCCCCGTTCGGCCCCATGATCGCGTGCACCTCGCCCGCGTTCACTTCGAGCGACAGGCCCTTGAGGATTTCCTTGCCGTCGATCTCGGCGTGAAGGTTTTCAATTTTCAGCATTATTTACGAACTCATCGAAAGCGTTATCAATTAGGCCAATCTCGTATTTCGGCCACGAACCACCTTTTTCGGCGGCAACCCGTAGACTTCGGCAGCGACTTTTCCGAATGTCTGCGACGCGCGATCTTGCTCGGAGCGGTAATTGCTTCATCTCCCCTCGGAGCGCACGATCTTTACCGTATAAACAATCGAGGTATGTTGCAGCGGCAGGCGACGGTTGATCCGAAGCAAGGCCAGGGCGGGCTACTAAAACGCTCGCTAGGACAATGGTGCGAACCAACCTGCTGGTCACCCCACGGAGCCTTCCAACGAAATCCCCAACAGCTTCTGCGCTTCGACCGCGAACTCCATCGGGAGCTGTTGCAACACTTCCCGCGCAAAGCCATTCACGATCAGCGCCACTGCCGCCTCCTGGTCCAGCCCGCGCGACATCGCGTAGAACAGTTGGTCCTCGGAGATCTTCGACGTCGTCGCCTCATGCTCGATCTGCGCGGACGGGTTGCGGACCTCGATATACGGCACGGTATGCGCGCCGCACTGGTCGCCCAGCAGCAGGCTGTCGCACTGGGTGAAGTTCCGCACACCCTCGGCAGTCGGCGCGACGCGCACCAAGCCTCGGTACGTGTTGTCCGAACGCCCGGCCGAAATCCCCTTCGACACGATCGTCGATCGCGTGTTCTTGCCGAGGTGGATCATCTTCGTGCCGGTATCGGCCTGCTGGCGATTGTTCGTCACCGCGACCGAATAGAACTCGCCGACCGAGCCATCGCCAAGCAGCACGCACGACGGATATTTCCACGTAATCGCGCTGCCGGTCTCGACCTGAGTCCAGCTGACCTTCGAGTTCTTGCCCTGGCACAACGCACGCTTGGTGACGAAGTTGTAGATCCCGCCGACGCCGTTCTCGTCGCCCGGATACCAGTTCTGCACGGTCGAATATTTGATCTCGGCATCGTCGAGCACGACCAGTTCGACCACGGCGGCATGCAACTGGTTCTCGTCGCGCATCGGCGCGGTGCAGCCCTCGAGATACGAGACGTACGAACCCTTGTCCGCCACGATCAGCGTGCGCTCGAACTGCCCGGTATTCTCCGCGTTGATCCGGAAGTACGTCGACAGCTCCATCGGGCAGCGCACGCCCTCGGGAATGTAGACGAACGTCCCGTCTGAGAAGACCGCCGAATTGAGCGTCGCGAAATAGTTATCGCGCTGCGGCACGACCTTGCCGAGCCATTTCCGGACGAGATCGGGATATTCCTTGATCGCCTCGGAGATCGAGCGGAAGATCACGCCCGCAGCCTCCAACTCCTTGCGGAACGTGGTCGCGACCGAGACGCTGTCGAACACCGCATCGACCGCGACGCGGCGCTTCGGCGTGCCGTCCTCGTTCAGCGGATCCTCGACCACGCCAGCCAGCATCTTCTGCTCGCTGATCGGAATGCCGAGCTTCTCGTAGACGCGCAGGATCTCGGGATCGACTTCGTCGAGCGACCCGAGCTTCGGCTTCGCCTTGGGCTCCGCGTAATAATACGCGTCCTGGTAGTCGATCGGGGGGACGTTGAGCTTCGACCAATCGGGCGCCTCCATCGTCTGCCACAATGCGAACGCCTTCAGCCGCCAGTCGAGCATCCACTGCGGCTCGCCCTTCTTGGCGGAAATGAAGCGCACCGTGTCTTCCGACAGACCCTTGGGCGCGAATTCCTGTTCGATGTCCGAGGAGAAACCCCACTCGTACGTCTTGTTCGCGGCGGCATAGGCCTCTGCGTTCCGGGTAGCCATCATCTGTCCTCGGCCGCAAAGCGGCTCTCTAAAATCTTCGCGCCTTTGCGCCTTTGCGTGAACAGAATCTTCTCACGCGAAGGCGCAAAGGCGCGAAGGAAGGAATAGGGCGCTGCGCGCGTCATGCGGGCACCTGCGAAAGGGGGGCTTGCGAAAGGGGGGCTTGCGAAAGGCTGGCAAGCGACACGCCGGCGAGCGCACCGCGGACCGCGCCGTTGACCGCGTTCCAATGCGGCTTCACGCGGCAGCTCTGGTCGATGCAGCAATCCTGCGATGCGCCGTCGACGCACGCAGTCAGCGCGATCGGCCCCTCGACCGCCTCGATGATGTCGGCGAGCGAGATCATCGCGGGCGGCCGCGACAGGCGGAAACCGCCGCCGGTGCCGCGCGTACTCTCGATCAGCCCCGCAGCCGACAGCCGGCTGACCAGCTTCTGCACGGTCGGCAACGGCACGCCGGTCTCCTCGCTGAGCAGCGTCGCGTTCAGCCGCGCGATCCCGCCACAATGACGCGCCGCGGCGCTCATCATTACGACCGCATAGTCGGCTAAGCTGGAGAGACGCATGGTGGCTTCAGAGTCCAATCGGACCGATATGATCCGATTGATCAAATGGGCTTTGTGCAGTGCATCGTCAACCCGCGCACCCGTGCTAACGACTCGCAACTGGAAGCGGGTTTTGTGCCTGCGCACGACCCGAAAGCTTGACTTCCCCCCTCCCTGGAAGGGAGGGGTCGGGGGTGGGTCGGCTACTGATGCGAGGGCACGCCAACCAACGGACCAACCGACCCCCAGCCCCTCCAGGGAGGGGAGCAAGGATGAGCAATGGCCTTCTACCACCCGATCCTGTTCCGCCTCGACGCCGAGCGCGCGCATAGCCTGACCATCGCCGCGCTCGCCACGTGGGGGAAGGCCGGCACGCCGCTCGCCCCGAACGTACCAAGGCTCGCGACGACGGTTGCGGGGATCGCCTTCCCCAATCCCGTTGGCCTCGCGGCAGGCGTCGACAAGGACGGTCGCGCGATCGACGGCTTCTTCGGCCTCGGCCTAGGCAGCGTCGAGATCGGCACGCTCACCCCGCTCGTGCAACCGGGCAACCCGAAGCCCCGCATCTTCCGCCTCCCCGAAGACCGCGCCGTCATTAACCGCCTGGGCTTCAACAACGGCGGCCTCGATGGCGCGCTTCCCCGTGCACAGAGCGCAAAGCGCAACGGCATCCTCGGCATCAACGTCGGCGCGAACAAGGACGCGACCGATCGCACCGCCGACTATGTCCACGGCGTCACCCGCGCCGCGCCGCACGCCGACTACATCACCATAAACATCAGCTCCCCCAACACCCCCGGCCTGCGCGATCTCCAGCACGGCGCAGCGTTGCGCGATCTCCTCGCCGCGTGCACCGCGGCAAAGGGCACCACGCCGATCTTCCTGAAAGTCGCCCCCGATCTCGACCCCGCCGACATCGACGACATCGCCCGAGCAGCCCTCGACAACCGCATCGATGCACTGGTCGTCAACAACACGACGGTCTCCCGCCCAGGCCTACGCTCGGCCAACGCGAAGGAAACCGGCGGCCTGTCCGGTGCGCCCCTCGCCCCGCTAGCCCGCCAACGCCTGGCGGACTTCCGCAAGGCAACGGGCGCAGCAATCCCGCTGATCTCGGTCGGCGGCATCGACAGCGGCGGCGAAGCCTATGCCCGCCTCCGCGCCGGCGCGAGCCTCGTCCAGCTCTACACCGCTTTGGTGTACGAAGGCCCCGGCCTCCCCGCCCGCATCCTCCGCGACGTCGACGCGCTACTGACCCGCGACGGCTTTACCTCCGTCGCCGACGCGGTGGGTTTCGACGCCCGCTAACCCCACCCCCGTCATCCCAGCGAACGCTGGGATCTAGAGCCACGGATGTCGCCCTGTGTGACTCTGGATCCTCGGTCGAGTCCAGGATGACGGACATTTGGGGCTAACGGCTTGCCTCATACCCCAACCGCGCTACGCTCCCCCGCGATGAAGACCTCCCTTTTAGCGCTCGCCCTCCTCGTCCCCACCGCCACCGCAGAGGCGCGCCAACCCACCCCCGCCCCGGCCAAAGACCAAGGCATGGTCAGCGCCGCCGACCCCCGCGCAGCCGCCGCCGGCGTCGAGATCCTCCGCGCGGGCGGCAGCGCCACCGACGCCGCGATCGCCACGATGCTCGCGCTCAACGTCGTCGAGCCGCAAAGCTCCGGCATCGGCGGCGGCAGCTTCTGGGTCAGCCACGCGGCCGGCGGCACACTCAGCACGATCGACGCGCGCGAAGAAGCCCCCGCCGCCG
Organism: Sphingomonas faeni; assembly: GCF_030817315.1. Taxonomy (NCBI): domain Bacteria; kingdom Pseudomonadati; phylum Pseudomonadota; class Alphaproteobacteria; order Sphingomonadales; family Sphingomonadaceae; genus Sphingomonas; species Sphingomonas faeni. The sequence goes on from NZ_JAUSZF010000001.1 coordinate 1,776,130, forward strand.
CCGACGCGCGCTGGTTCTACGCCCCCGACGGCCAACCGCTGAGCCATAGGGAAGCGGTTCCCGGCGGCCGCAGCGTCGGCATCCCCGGCGCGCTCCGCGGCATGGCGCTCGCACACCGCGCCTCGGGCAAGCTCCCCTGGGCGCAGCTCTTCGCACCCGCGATCCGGCTCGCGACCAACGGCTTCCAGGCCACCCCCCGCCTCGTCAACGGCATGAAGTCCTACGGCGACCACGTCACGCCCGAGACCCGCGCGCTCTTCTCCGCCCCCGACGGCTCGCCAATCGCGATCGGCGCGACGATCAAGAACCCGCAGCAAGCCGCGTTCCTCCAGCGCATCGCCACCCAAGGCCCCGACAGCTTCTACGTCGGCCCCGAGGCGCAGAAAATCGTCACCGCGGTCAACACCGCCGCGCGCAATCCGTCGAAGATGACGCTCGGCGATCTCGCCAGCTACGACGCCAAGAACCGCCCGCCCGTCTGCGTCAAATACCGCGTCTACCGCGTCTGCGGCATGGGCCCGCCCTCGTCCGGCGGGGTCACCGTGCTGATGATCCTGAAGCAACTCGAACGCTTCGACATGGCAAAGCTCGGCAAGGACAACCCCCAGGCTTGGCACCTGTTCGCCGAATCCTCGCGCCTCGCCTATGCCGACCGCGACCTCTACGTCGGCGATCCCGATTTCGTCCGCGTCCCGGTGCAGGGCATGCTCGATACCAAGTATCTCGCGTCGCGCTCGGCACTCATCTCCCCCACCACGACGATGGCGACCGTCGCTCCGGGCACCCCCCCCGGCGCCCCCGCCCGCACCCGCGCCCCGGTCAGCGAAGTCGCCGGCACCACCGACATCGCCACGGCCGACGCTCGCGGTAACGTCGTCCAGGTGACCACCACCGTCGAGGGCTATTTCGGCTCTGGCATCACGGTCGACGGCACCGTCCTCAACAATCAGCTCACCGACTTCGACATCGTCCCCGAGAAGGACGGCGCGCTCGTCGCCAACCGCGTCGAAGGCGGCAAACGTCCGCGCAGCTCGATGGCGCCGACGATCGTCTACGGCCCCGACGGCAAGGTTCGCCTCGCGGTCGGCGCGGCAGGCGGCTCGACGATCATCGCGCAGGTGGCCAAGGCGATCATCGGCGTGGTCGACTGGAAACTGTCCGCACAGGACTCGATCGCGCTCGGGCTGCTCTACGCCCCCGGCCACGTCGCCGCGGCGGAAAAGGGTACCGCCCGCGAGGCGATGGTCCCCGCGTTGCAGGCGCTCGGCGAAACGGTCCAGGTTGCCTCACTCGGCCTGAAAGCAAACGCGATTGAGCGCGTCGCCGGCAAATGGGTCGGCGCGGCAGACCCCCGCAGCGAAGGCGTCGCGATGAGCCAGGACGGCACCGTCACCCGGATCCAGCGCGTCGGCGCCCTCCAGCGCGCGCCCGAATGACACCTACCTAACCCTTCGTCATCCTGGGCTCGACCCAGGATCCAGAGCCAGGAGCGATACCGTATATGGCTCTGGATCCCAGCTTTCGCTGGGATGACGAGTGTTGCTATACTGCCTTTGCACTGAAGCAAGCCGACCCATCAAAACATCGAGCTGCAAGAGCACGTCAGGAGAGACAATGGCCCGCCAGCTCGAACGATTCCCGAACCTCGTCACGATGTTCTTCACGCGCGCCGCGGAGAGAGGTGATGCGCCGTTCCTCTGGACCAAGACGAGCGGCACGTGGGTCGCCACGAGTTGGGCCGAAGCCGCGCGACAAGTCGCCAGCCTCGCCACCGCCCTCACCGCGATCGGCCTGAAACGCGGCGACCGCGTCATGCTGGTCAGCGAGAACCGCCCCGAATGGTGCCTCAGCGACCTCGCGATCATGGCGGCGGGGTGCATCACGGTGCCGACCTACGTCACCAACACCGAGCGCGATCACCTCCACATCATCGAGAATGCGGGCGCCTGCGCAATCATCGTCTCGACCGCGAAGCTCGCCAAGACGGTACTCCCCGCGGTGATCCGGTCGAACCAGGCGCAGACCGTCATCGGGCTCGAGGACATGAAGGTCCCTGCCTCCATCGACTTCCACAACTGGCACGCCCTGATCGCCGCGCACCAGACCGCGCCCGAAACCGCCGCCGCCCGCGCCGACTTCGCCCGCGAAGACCTCGCCTGCATCATCTACACCTCGGGCACCGGCGGCGCGCCGCGGGGCGTCATGCAGCACCACGGCGCGATCCTCCACAATTGCGCCGGCTGCGCGAGCGTGATCTCGGAGGATTTCGGCTGGGACGACGAGGTCTTCCTCTCGTTCCTGCCCTTGAGCCACGCCTACGAACACACCGGCGGCCAGCATTTCCCGATCTCGCTCGGCGGCCAGATCTATTACGCGGAAGGCCTCGAAAAGCTCGCCGCCAACATCGAGGAGACGCGCCCGACGATCATGTTCGTCGTCCCCCGCCTGTTCGAAGTCCTCCGCACGCGCATTTCGAAGACGATCGAGAAACAGGGCGGCGCCTCGGCGTACCTGCTGCGCCAAGCGCTCGACATCGGCGGCAAGCGCTACGCCGGTCGCCTCCGCCTGATCGACCGCCCGATGCAGGCCGCCGTCGCCACGCTCTTCAAACCCAAGATCTCGAAGAAGTTCGGCGGCCGGCTGAAGGCGATGATCTCCGGCGGCGCCCCCCTCAACCCCGAAGTCGGCCTGTTCTTCGAGTCGCTCGGGCTGACGTTCCTGCAGGGCTATGGCCAGACCGAAGCGGCCCCCGTCATCTCCTGCAACCGCCCCCAGGCCGGCGTCCGCATGGACTCGGTCGGCCCGGCGCTCAAGGACACCGAAGTCCGGATCGCCGAGGACGGCGAGATCCTGGTCCGCGGCGAACTCGTCATGCACGGCTATTGGCGCAACGACGCCGAGACCGCGAAGGTCCTCAAGGACGGCTGGCTCCACACCGGCGACATCGGCGAGATCGACGACCGCGGCCGTATCCGCATCACCGACCGCAAGAAGGACCTGATCATCAACGACAAGGGCGAGAACGTCGCCCCGCAAAAGGTCGAGGGCATGCTGACGCTCCAGCCCGAGATCGCGCAGGCGATGATCGCCGGCGACAAGCGCCCATACATGGTCGCGCTGGTCGTCCCCGATCCGGAGTGGACACAGGAATGGTGCGCGGGCAACGGCGATGCCTGCAGCTTCGCCCGGCTGGCCGAAAACAGCGAGTTCCGCACCGCGATCGGCCACGCGATCGAGCGGGTGAACAAGGATCTCACGGTGACGGAGCGCATCCGAAGGTTCGTGCTAGCGGACGGTCCGTTCACGATCGAGAACGAGCAACTGACCCCGAGTTTGAAGATCCGCCGCCATGTGTTGAGGCAGGTTTACGGCGAAAGGTTGGACGGCTTGTATAAGCCCTAAAACCTAACCCCCTCTCCCTTTAGGGGAGAGGGAGGGGCCCGCACGCTCTTGCGGGTGGGAGGGTGAGGGGCGTGAGGCTCGGACGGTCATCCCAAAACCCCTCACCCTTCCGTCGCCAACCGGCTCCTCCCTCCCTCTCCCCATCGGGGAGAGGGAATGGTGCAGGTCACGCCCTCGGCTCAATTTTCAACAACCGCACGACGAACCGAGCAACAAGCCCCTCTCCCTTCAGGGGAGAGGGAGGGGCCCGCACGGCGAAGCCGGGTGGGAGGGTGAGGGCACGCCCACCAAAGCACGTGCCCTCACCCTCCCGTCGCCAAGCGGCTCCTCCTTCCCTCTCCCCTGCAGGGAGAGGGGGCAAACCTCACTTCTTCGCCGCAGCCGGCACCACGGCCATCGTCCAGTCCTTCTCCGGCCGCAGATACTTCGCCGCCGTCGCCTGCAACTCGACCGGCGTGGTAGCCACCAAGTCCGAAGCAATCCGCTGCGTCGCCGCGATCCGCCGCGGATCGAACGTCGCCCCGCCAAGCTGCTGCAACCAGAACTGGTTCCCGGTCGAAGCGCGCAGGATATACTGCCCCATCGGCTTCTTGATCCGGTCCAGCTCGTCCGGCGCGATCGGCGTCGACACCAGTTCCGCCGCAATCTGCCGCGCGATCTGGAAGAAGAACGACACTTTGTCCGGCGCCACCTGTCCGATCGCGACCATCCGCCCGCCAGTATTCATCCCGACCGGCCACTGGCTCGACACGTTGGGGCTGTAGCTCGCGCCTGCCGCCTGCCGCAGCCGCTCGAACAGCCGATCGCTGAACACCTGCGCCAGCACATCCAGACGCCGCGCCTCGACGATATTGTCGATCCCGCCACCCGTCGGCCAGGCGATCACCGCCGCCGCCTGGTTCTCAGGCCCGGTATGCGCGCGCATCACCGGCGTCGCGTTGTGCGCGGGGAAGCCGACCGGCGCCCCGACCGTCGACACCGCCGTGCGCGGCTTCATCGCTCCGAACGACTTCGCCACGGCGGCGATCGCCTCCTCGGTCTTCACGTCGCCGAAGATCGAGACCTCGATCGGTCCGGTCTTCAGGATCGGCTCCCAGAACGCGCGGAAGTCCTTAGCATTCAGCGCCTCGACGGTCGGCTTCGACGGCGTCCCCCAGCGCGGATCGCCCGCACGGAGCAAACCTTCAAGATCGCGCGACAGCACGCCGTCGGGCGACGAATCATATCCGGCAAACCCGGCCAGCGCCGCCACTCGGGCACGCGCTACCGGCGCCGGATCCCAGGCCGGGAACGCCAGCTTCGACGCCATCAGCCGCAACTGATCCGAATAATCCGCCGGCGAGGTGATCGCGCCCAGCGTGAACGCATCGTCGTCGATCCCGAAGTCGAGCCCGATCCGCCGGCCTGCGGTAAGCTGGTCGAGATCACCCTGGTCGAGCTTGCCGATACCGCCAGCGACCAACGCGAGATCGCCAGCCCAGGCCGGCGTCGGCCGGTTCGACGGGATCGCAGTATAGCCGCCACCGAACCGCACGCGCACGTAGACGCGCCCGGTCTCACCCGCGTTCGGGAACAGCAGCACGCGCGTCCCGTTCGCGAAGTTCACCTGCTCCATGTCGAACGCGGTGATCTTTTCGCGGCTCGCGACCGTCCCCGGCTTGCCGAGCGACGGCAGCTTCGAAAAATCGACCGACGCCTGCGCGCGACGCTTGCCCGCTAGCCCCGAGACGTCCGCCTTCAAGGCGGTCGCCAGCTTGTTCGCCGCGCCGGCATCGGGCGTCTGCGTATTCACGAGTGCCCGCGTGGCCGTTCCCTCGAAGATCGCCTTGCTCGACGCGAGCAGCGTGGCGGGCGTGAACATGCCCTTCGCCTTGGCGTCCTGTAAAATCTTGTACGACGTCTCGGGCCCCGCCACCGTCTCGCGAATATCGAGCGCGCCGACCATGTCGTCCGCCTGCTTCGATCCCGCCTCGACCCGCGCGGTTTCGACGCTGGTCCGCATGATCGTATCGAAATCGGCATATTCCCGGTCGACTTCGGCCTGGCTTGGCGCGTTGGTCTGCGCATCGGCGATCACCGCGCGCACGTCCTTCAACGCCGCTTCCCAGTCGGTGCCGATCGGCACGATGTTGACGCTGGTCAGGTTCGCCGAGCGCGACACGTCGTCGATCGACACGCCGGCCTGGAGGAAACTACCGCCTGCCCGCGCGCGCGTCTCCAGACGCCGACTGATAAGCCGCGTCGCGAGCACGTCGACAAGCCGCTTCTGGTTCATGATCGCGGTGTCGTCCTTATACTCCCAAGGCCGCACCACGCCGAGCGTCACCACCGCAGGGATTGCCGGCTCGGCGATCGTCGCGGAGACTGGTGCCTTCGGATCGGGCTTGCCGAAATCGGGCGCGGGCGTGACCGGGCCGACCTTCTTCCAGTCGGCGAAGTTCTTGACGATCAGCCGGCCGAACAGCGCCGGATCCATGTCGCCCGAGATGATGACGACAGTATTCTCCGGCCGATACCAGCGATCGTGGAACGCCTTCACCGTGGCGCCGGTCGCGGCCTCCAGCGTCTTGATGTTGCCGATCGGCGAGCGATCCGCGAGCGGCTGTCCGGCGAAGAACGTCGCGCGGATCGCATCGCCGAACCGCACCTGCGGCCCCGGCTGCTCGCGCTGTTCGGCGAGCACGATCGGGCGCTCGGCGGCGACCGACGCGTCGGTGATCGTCGGCTTTTCCATCATCCCGGCCATGATCTTCAGGCTCTCGTCGAGCCCGGCTTCGGTCGCCGAGGGAAGATCGAGCTTGAACGTGGTCGAGGTCGGCGTGGTCTGCGCGTTGGTATCCGACCCGAAGGTCGCCCCGAACCGCTGCCACACGCGCTTCGCCTCGCCGTCCGGCACGTATTCGGACCCGCGGAACGAGAGATGCTCGATAAAATGCGCAAAGCCGCGCTCGCTGTCGGTCTCGTTCAGCGAGCCCGCGTCGATCCGCACCCGCACCGACACCTGGCCGGGCGGAACGCCGTTCTTGCGCACCGCGAACCGCATGCCGTTGGGCAGCGTCCCGAACTTCCACTCCGGATCGCGGGTGAGATCGCTGCCCTTGTAGAGCCACGCGGTCGTGTCGATCCCCGGCAGTTCGGGAAGCGTCGGCGCTTCTTTAGCAGGCGTGGAAGCGGCCTGCTGCGTCGCCATCTGGCCGCTCGCCGGGATAGCGAGGCCAAGGATGACCGGGAGCAGGACGGGAGCGCGATACAGGCGCGATAAGAATACCATAGCGCATCTGTAGCGTCCCCGCGCGCGCATCGCCAGCGCCGCACCATGGAAGGTGGTCACGCCTGCCATCATTTCGTCCAACACCGGCGGTATATCGTGTCCAAACAAGGGGATCGGTGTCTTAGTGCGCCGGGATACAGGGTAGAGATGACGGTCGAAGCCGAACTGGGGCACGAACTGGGCCACGAACTGGGGCAGCCTTCATTGTGGCGGGAATCGGGCGGGCCGGCAGTACGCCGCAGCGCCCACGTGCCCGACCTGAACGTGATCTCGGGCGCACCCAAACCCGGCGCTCCCATGGTCGCCGAAGCCAACCGCCCGCTGATCATCCGCGTCGGCAAGCACCTCCGCGGCGTGTTCGACCGCATGATCGCCTCGTCCTCGCTGGTCGCCAACGATCCCGTCCTCGACGTCCGCGATTTCGCCTGGACCGCTGGGCTGCGCGAGAATTGGGCAGCGATCCGCGACGAAGCGGTCCATGTCGCGCTGCAAGGCGAGGCGTCCCCCAGCCTCGCGACGATCTCGCCCGATCACCGCTCGATCGCCGAGATCGACAAATGGCGGTCCTTCTTCCTCTACGGCTATGGCTATCCGATTGAGGAAAGCCTCGCCCGCTGCCCTCATACGGCGGCGGCAGTCGCGCGCATCCCTGGTCTCAACAGCGCGTTCTTCTCGATCCTCGCGCCCGGCACGCACATTCCCGAGCACCGCGGCGTGACCAAGGGGCTCATCACCTGCCACCTCGGCCTGATCGTGCCGCGCGACGGCGACGTCCGCATGCGTGTCCACGACCGCGTCGTGCGCTGGGCGGAAGGCGAAACCTTGGTGTTCGACGACACCTACAACCACGAGGTCTGGAACGACACGAACGGCACGCGCGTCGTCCTGCTGATCCAGTTCGAGCGCCCCCTGCGCAACCCCGGCAAGTGGATCGCCGACCTGTTCCTCGGCATCGTCCGCCGCTCCGCCTTCGTCCAGGACGCAGTGCGAAACATCGGCAGCTGGAACGCCGCGGTGAAGGCGATGGACGTCTGACCCTTCTTGCTCCCCTCCCTGGCAGGGAGGGGCTGGGGGTGGGTCGGCCGCTTGGCGAGCGGGACGACCGTCACGAACCCACCCACCCCCACCCCCTCCCTTCACAAGGGAGGGGAGCAGTAGAGGCGAGGTAGCCCCACACCCCCCGAAAGAAACCGTTTCCCGTTCCCCGCTTGATCCCTCGCCCCCGCCGGGCCACATGCGGTGCATGCTGATCGAAACGGAATCCACCCCGAACCCCTCGACGTTGAAGTTCCTGCCGGGACGCGCCGTCATGGACGCCGGCACGCGCGACTTCGCCACCCCCGAGGAGGCCGAGACCAGTCCGCTGGCTGAGGCGATCTTCAATCTCGGCGACGTGACCGGCGTGTTCTTCGGCCGCGATTTCGTATCGGTGACCGCCGCGCCGGGCGTCGCCTGGTCGGACCTCAAGCCCGACGTGCTCGCGATCCTGCTCGATCACTTCTCCGCCGCGATGCCGCTGTTCAAGCCCGCCCGCGCCGGTTTCTCGGTCCCGTCGGACGAGCCCGCGCTGTCGGACGATCCCGCTGATGCCGACATCGTCGCGCAGATCCGCGAACTCATCGACACGCGCGTCCGCCCGGCGGTGGCGAACGACGGCGGCGACATCGTCTATCGCGGCTTCGACAAGGGCAAGGTGTTCCTCCAGCTCCAGGGCGCCTGCGCCGGCTGCCCGTCGTCGAGCGCGACGCTTAAGAACGGCATCGAGCAGCTCCTCAAATACTACGTCCCCGAAGTCACCGAAGTGCGAGCCGTCTGATGCGCCAGAAACTCGACGATAGCGTCCTCGACACCGTCTTCCGCGACGCCCGCACCTATAACGGCTTCACCGACGAGCCCGTCGCCGAGAGCGAGCTGCACGCGATCTGGGACCTCATGAAGTGGGGCCCGACGTCCGCCAACCAGCTCCCCGCGCGCCTGATCTGGGTGGTCAGCGACGAGGCCAAGCAGAAGCTTGCCGAGGCGTGCAGCGCGCAGAACCAGCCGAAGATCCTGAACGCCCCCGTATCGGTGATCATCGGCATGGACACCAATTTCCACGAACACCTGCCCGAGCTGTTCCCGCACGCCGACGCCAAGTCTTGGTTCGACGGCAATGCCGAACTGCGCGAGGCGTCGGCGTTCCGCAACTCGTCGTTGCAGGGTGCGTATTTCATCATCGCCGCGCGGATGCTCGGGCTCGATACCGGGCCGATGTCAGGCTTCGACGCGGGCAAGGTCGACGCGGCGTTCTTTCACGACACGCCGGCGGTGCGGACGAATTTCATCTCGACGCTCGGCCACGGCGATCCCGCGACGATCTACGCCCGCTCGCCGCGCCCCGACTTCACGAAGTTCAACACGATAGCCTGAAGCGGGACCTGCTCCCTCTCCCCTGCGGGGAGAGGGTCGGGGTGAGGGGCCGTTGGGAAGGACGGCGCTCGCGGCGCCCCTCACCCTAACCCTCTCCCCAAAGGGGAGAGGGAATACGAAGTGCGCACTTTAGTCATCGAAACATCCACCACCGCCTGCTCGGTAGCCCTCCTCCAAGACGGCGCCATGATCGCCCGCGCGCACGAAGTCGTCGGCCGCGGCCATGCCGAGCGCCTAATCCCGATGATCGCCGAGCTCCCCAACGGTGGCCGAGCCGACCGCATCATCGTCGATTGCGGCCCCGGCAGCTTCACCGGCGTCCGCGTCGGCATCGCCGCCGCCCGCGGGCTCGCGCTCGGCTGGAGTGCGGAGATTGCCGGTTTCTCCTCCCTCCCCCTCATCGCCGCCGCCGGTTTCGCCAACCGATTAACCGACGATATTGCGGTCGTGATGGAAGGGGGCCATGGCGAGGTCTTCATGCAAGCCTTTGCCGCCGATCTGTCGCCGCGATCCGACATGGTATCGCTGAAGCCCGCCGCCGCGCTCGCCGCGCTGGCAGGACGGCGCGCAGTCGGCAACGGCGTCCGCTGGCTCGCCGCACTCGACGACACGATCGACCTGACCGAAGCGCTCCCGGACGCAGCCTCCGCGATCCTGCTCCCGCCAGAACTGACCACGCTCGCACCAAGCCCGATCTACGGCCGCGCGCCCGACGCCAAACCCTCGGTCCCGAAATAATGGCCACCCGCCAAGTCGCGACCCGCGCCGTCTCCCTCCGCACCGGCGACGCGCGCGATCTCGCGATCGTCGACACGTTGATGACCGAGGCGTTCGACCCGCGCTACGGCGAGGCGTGGACGCGCAGCCAGTGCCTCGGCGTACTCGCGCTCACCGGCGTCCACCTCACGCTCGCCTTCGTAGACGATGTCCCCGCCGGTTTCACGATGACCCGCACGGTCGCCGACGAAGCCGAGCTTCTGCTGATCGCGGTAGCCCCCGACTATCGCCGCCGCGGCGTCGGCACGGCCCTTATCCGCGCGGCAATCGCCGAATGCTCGGTCGGCGCCATCGCGAAACTCCACCTCGAAGTCCGCGCGGGCAACGATGCGGTCAAGATTTACGGCGCGCATGGCTTCACCAAGGTCGGCGAGCGCCGCGCCTATTACCGCGGCAAGACCGGCGTCGCGTATGACGCACATACATATTCGCGAGTTATCAACGGTTAAGGCTTATTGCGAGTCACTATCCCTTTTCGCAACAGCGCGAACGCCCTACATGGCACTGAACGAGGGAATGACACATGCCGCGCAAGATCGATCTGGAAGCACTCTGCAACGAGAAGGGCCTGCGCATCACCGAGCAGCGCCGCGTCATCGCACGCGTGCTGTCCGAGGCGGACGACCATCCCGACGTCGAGAAGGTCTATGAGCGCGCCTCGCAGATCGACCCCGGCATCTCGATCGCGACGGTCTACCGCACCGTCCGCCTGTTCGAGGAAGCCGGCATCCTTGACCGCCACGATTTCGGCGACGGCCGCGCGCGCTACGAGCCCGCGCCCGAAGCGCATCACGATCACCTGATCGACGTCGAGAGCGGCAAGGTCATCGAATTCGTCGATCCCGAACTCGAGCAGTTGCAGAAGGCGATCGCGGAGAAGCTGGGCTTCCGCCTGGTCGATCACCGCATGGAACTCTACGGCGTCGCCCTCACCCGCAAGGACTGACGCATCGGCCGAATCCGCCTCGGCGCGCGCCTGGCTGCGCTAGTGCTGGCTCTGGTTCTGGCGCTGCCGTTGCATGGAGCGTGGCGACTGTTCGGGCGGAAGTCGCCATGGCCACCACGCTTCCTGGGGTTGGTCGCGCGGATCGTCGGCGCTCGGGCGCGCGTCGAGGGCACCCCGCTCCGCCACGACGTCGTCTTCGTCTCGAACCATCTGAGCTGGATCGACATCCTGCTCCTCTCCGGCGCGACCGGGAGCGCGTTCGTCGCAAAATCCGAACTTCGTGACGCCCCGCTGGTCGGCTGGCTCTGCACGCTCAACCACACCATCTTCGTCAGCCGCGCCGACCGCATGGCCGTAACCGCCCAGATCGCCCAGATCCGCGACGCGCTGGCGGCAGACTGGCCCGTCACCCTCTTCCCCGAAGGCACGACGGGAGACGGCGTTACCCTGCTCCCCTTCAAGGCCGCGCTGCTGGCCGCGCTCGACCCGCCCCCGCCGGGCGTGAAAGTCCAACCCGTCCGCATCGACTATGGCACGGCGACGAGCGAACTCGCCTGGGTCGGCGACGAACCCGGCCAACACCACGCCGCCCGCGTCCTGAAGCGCAAAGGCAGCTTCGTAGCAACGCTGCACTTCGCCGAACCCTTCGACCCAGCGGAATACGGCGACCGAAAAGCCATAGCCGCCGAAGCCCGCCGCCGCATGGAAGCGCTGGCCTAACTTGTTTCCCCGCGAAGGCGGGGACCCATACTGGACTCCCGCCTTCGCGGGAGAACAAGGAAGGGAAGCTCCCCCCATCCCCACCAGAAAACCCCACCCCGGCGAAGGCCGGGGCCCAGTTGGAAAGGCCGTCGTAACGAAGCGTGGATCTCAGTTAGCAACGTCCCCCAACTGGGCCCCGGCCTCCGCCGGGGAGGTGCAAATCGCCAAGCGGCCCTTCGACGCTTTACCAACAAACAACGCCCCCTCCCCCCACGCGCCGAAATTTGGTACGGCCCGCCCATGTCCCCTCCCAAAACCTTCCATGTAAAATCCTTCGGCTGCCAGATGAACGTCTATGACGGCGAGCGCATGGCGGAACTGATGGCCGCCCAGGGCCTCACGCAAGCCGACGCGGTCGACGCCGACGTCGTCGTCCTCAACACCTGTCACATCCGCGAACGCGCCACCGAAAAGGTCTATTCCGACATCGGCCGCCTCCGGAAGGACCAGCGCCGCAAGTCAGGCAAGACGCCGATGATCGCGGTCGCCGGCTGCGTCGCGCAGGCCGAGGGTGAGGAGATCTTCACCCGCGCCAAGGTCGATATCGTCGTCGGCCCGCAAGCCTATCACAACCTCCCCGACCTCGTCGCAAAGGCGGCCGCCGGCACGCCCTCGCTCGACACCGACATGCCGCTGCTGTCGAAGTTCGGCGCACTCCCCGCCCGCCGGAAGGTCGCCCCGTCGGCGTTCCTCACCGTGCAGGAAGGTTGCGACAAATTCTGCACCTACTGCGTCGTCCCCTACACGCGTGGCGCCGAAATCAGCCGCCCGTTCGCGGCGATCGTCGACGAGGCGAAGGCGCTAGTCGATGCCGGCGCGCGCGAAATCACGCTGCTCGGCCAGAACGTCAACGCCTGGTCCGAGAATGCCAATACTCCAGAAGGGCGCGGCCTACACGACCTGATCCGCGACCTCGACCGCATCCCCGGCCTCGCGCGCATCCGCTACACCACCAGCCACCCCAACGACATGACGCAAGGCCTGATCGACGCACACCGCGACATCGAGAGCCTGATGCCGTTCCTCCATCTCCCCGTGCAGGCCGGCAGCGACCGCGTGCTGAAAGCGATGAACCGCAGCCACACCCGCGACTCCTACCTCCGCCTGCTCGACCGCGTCCGCGCCGTCCGCCCCGACATCGCGCTGTCGGGAGACTTCATCGTCGGCTTCCCCGGCGAGACCGATGCCGAGTTCGAGGACACGCTGAGCCTGGTCGACGCGGTCGGCTACGCGCAGGCGTACAGCTTCAAATACAGCCCCCGCCCCGGCACCCCCGCGGCGTCGATCGTCGAACAGGTTCCGGAATCGGTCATGGACGAACGCCTCCAGCGCCTCCAGGCCGCGCTCAACCGCGACCAGCACGCCTTCAACGCCGCCACCGTCGGCCGCACCTGCACGGTCCTGCTCGAACGCGCAGGCAAACTCCCCGGCCAGCTGATCGGCAAGTCCCCCTGGCTGCAATCGGTCCACCTGCTCGGCAACCACGCGATCGGCGATCTGGTCGAAGTGACGCTCGCCGCAGCGGGCCCTAATTCGCTGACCGGTGTGGAGCGGGTGCGCGAGGCGGCATGAGTTGGGCTTCAGATTTCATAACTATTGCTGGCCCGGCGGGGTTGATCAGCGGATCTTTAACGCATTATTTGGCAGGACGACGCGAAAAATGGACAAGCCAAAGACAGGCCCGTTATCTAGGACTGCAAGTAGCGATTATTCTTGAACGCTTCGCTGGTGATTGCATTAACTTGGTATCAGAAATCGACACGGGCGCCCAACTCAGTCATAACCCAGAATCGTTGCCGACGAAAATACCGGAACTCCAAGAGTTCCCCAAAGACGATCTCGGTTGGCGCGCGATGGACTCGACACTTGCCCATCGGGTTATGTCCGTCCACGTAGATCGCAACGCCTCTCAAGGCGCCGTCACTGACGATATGATGTATTGTGGGGCAACTTCCGCTCCGTTCGAATGTGCTCGGCAAGCTGCCATTCTCGGTTGGCAATCGTGGCAGACGGCAGAAGCTGTGCGAAACGCCTACGGCCTTCCTCGGTACGAACCTCGACATCCGTTCTACGAAACGCTGCGCAATCGCGTTGCAAGCGATGAGCGAGATCGGGAATTGAATCGTGCGCGCGTCCAAGAGATGCTCGCGGGTGCAAATAACAAAGCAACTTAGCCGTCCTAGACGATTCCCCCTGTCCCCCACCCCAATCCCCTGCCACACTCGCCGGCGATGCAGTTGCGCCCGCGCGATCCGATGCTCTTCCGACCCGCCGTCGCGACGCGGGTTGAAGGTCGCCGCCCCGCTCCTCATCTTCCTTTCAAAGGTTACGGTTCGACGCTTCTAGGCGTAACCTTTGACACCTCGAAAGGACCGTATGAGCCGTAAACCCGTTCCCGCCCAGTCCGGTGACCGCGCCCGTGTCGAGCTGCTGTTCGACAAGCCCCAATTGCTCGTCCGGCTCTTCGGCCAGTACGACCAGAACCTGGTAGCGCTCGAGAATCGCCTCGGCGTCTACATCACCGCACGAGGGAACAAGATCGGCCTGGAGGGGACCGCCGAACAGGTCGCCAAGGCCCGCGACGTGCTCCACGACCTCTACGCCCGCATCCAGCGCGGCGAAGACGTTGACACCGGCCTGGTCGACGCGTCGATCGCGATGGCCGACGAGCCCGTGCTCGAAGGCATCATCCGCGCCGATGCCGGCGGCGGCGGCGCCCCTCCGATCATGATCCGGACGCGTAAGAAGACGATCGTCCCGCGTACCCCCGCGCAGGCGCACTACATGCGCGAGCTCGCCAACAACGACATGATCTTCGCACTCGGGCCGGCAGGTACGGGCAAGACCTATGTAGCGGTTGCGCAGGCGGTGCAGCAGCTCATCACCGGCAGCGTCCAGCGCCTCATCCTGTCACGCCCTGCAGTCGAGGCGGGCGAACGTCTCGGCTTCCTCCCCGGCGACATGAAGGAGAAGGTCGATCCCTACCTCCGCCCGCTCTACGACGCGCTCTACGACTGCCTCCCCGCCGAGCAGGTCGAACGCCGTATCGCATCAGGCGAGATCGAGGTCGCACCGATCGCCTTCATGCGCGGCCGTACGCTCGCCGATGCGTTCGTGATCCTCGACGAGGCGCAGAACACCACGCCTGCGCAGATGAAGATGTTCCTCACCCGCTTCGGCCAGAACAGCCGCATGGTGATCTGCGGCGATCCGAAGCAGGTCGACATCCCCGGCGGCGTCGCCGCTTCCGGTCTCGCGGATGCCGTCACGCGGCTGGAGGGGGTGGAGAGCATCTCCATGTGCCGCTTCACCGTCGGCGACGTCGTCCGCCATCCGATCGTCGGCCGCGTCGTCGCGGCCTACGAAGGCACCGATGCTTGATGCTCGGGATTTGACGCGGCAATAAGCTATCGTCCCCGAGATCGGTAAAGCGCACGTGATCCTTCGAGATCGCGTGCGCGTTACCAATTCGGTCCAACATATGCCCGAGGCGAACTATGATTGTAGTCGAGCTTTCCCAAGAATCGCCCTGGCCTGACCATGACTGGGACTCGCTAGCCCTGCGCGCCGCGACGGCGGCGATCGAGCGGACCCCCCACGGCGAACTGCTGACCGGTGCTGCGACCGTCGAGATCTCGATCCGGCTCGCGTCTGACGATGAGGTCCACACGCTCAACAACCAGTATCGCCAGAAGGACAAACCGACCAACGTCCTGTCCTTCCCGATGGTCCAGTCCGACCTGCTCGCCACGATCAGCCAGAATTCGGACGACGGCGAGGTCCTGCTCGGCGACATCATCCTCGCGCACGGCGTCTGCGTGGCCGAGGCCGCCGAACGCAATATCTCGGTCGAGGATCATGCGATGCATCTGATGGTGCACGGCACGCTGCATCTGCTAGGCTATGATCACATCGACGACGACGAAGCCGATGGCATGGAGCAGATCGAACGCGACGCGCTCGCTGCACTCGGCCTACACGACCCCTATTTGATAACAGAGGACTGACGACCACGATGGCCGATGGCCCCAATGCCGGAAACGGCGATAGTACCGACAGTATCTGGCGCGGGCTGAAAGGCCTGATCTTCGGTACCCCCGACGAATCGCTGCGGGATCAGTTGGAGGACGCGATCGACCGGCACGAGGGCGATCCCGCTCCCGATGCGGTCGGCGATCTCACCCCGCTCGAACGTCAGATGGTCCGCAACCTGCTGCATTTCGGCGAACGCGATGCCGGCGACGTCGGTGTGCCGCGCGCCGATATCGTCGCGGTCGAGGAAGACACCAGCTTCGCCAACTTGGTCCAGCTCTTCGCGGAGGCCGGTCACAGCCGCCTGCCGGTGTACCGCGAAAAGCTCGATACGATCATCGGCATGGTCCACATCAAGGACGTCTTCAACATCCTCGCCACGGGTGCGGAACACCCTGCGTCGATCGCCGACCTGATCCGCGAGCCGCTCTACGTCCCCATGTCGCGAGGCGCGCTCGATCTGCTGGCCGACATGCGTCAGAAGCGCGTCCATCTCGCGGTCGTCCTCGACGAATATTTCGGTACCGAAGGGCTCGTCACGATCGAGGACCTGATCGAGGAAATCGTCGGCGATATCGAGGACGAGCATGACGACGCACCGGAAGCGTTGCTCGTGCCGATCGACGGCGGCGCATGGGACGCCGACGCGCGCGCGGAGTTGGAAGACGTCGCGCAACTGATCGACGCGCGTCTCGCGGAAGCGGACGGCGATGTCGACACGCTCGGTGGGCTCGCGGCGTTGCTCGCCGGGCACGTGCCGCAGATCGGCGAATGCGTCGATCACCCCAGCGGCTGGAGGTTCGAGATCACCGAGGCCGACGAACGGCGCATCAACCGCCTTCGCCTGCACCCTCCGGTGGTTCCGATCGAGGAGGACGACTGACGCCGCCCCGGTGATGGCTCGGTAATAGCTGGGTAATGGCCGGGTAATGGATTGTCGGGCTCTGATCGATGATCCATTTCCATTGCCCCGGCCCGGCCTCCGCTCTAACTTCGCGTCATGCGCAAACACATCCTCATCGTCCTCGGACTGATCCTGCTCGTGATCGCGGCGGGCGTCACCTATGTCGCGTGGCCTGACACCGCCGAATTGTCGGTCGACCAGGTCGCGGGCAAGCTGCCCAAGATCACCGATCCCCGCATCCAGACGATCCCGACCGTCAAGGTCGCGAAGGTCGTCGGGTGGCAAAACGGCGCGATGCCGACGCCTGCCGCCGGGCTGAGGGTCCAGCCATTCGCGACCGGGCTCGACCATCCGCGCTGGATTTACCGCCTGCCCAATGGCGACGTGCTCGTTGCCGAGACCAATTCGCCCCCGCGCGAAGGCGGCGGGATCACTGGCTGGGTGATGAAGGTGCTGATGGGCCGCGCCGGTGCGGGCGTGCCCTCGGCGAACCGCATCACGCTGCTGCGCGACGCGAACGGCGACGGCGTCGCGGAGACGAAGTCGGTGTTCATGACCGGGCTGAACTCGCCGTTCGGCATGACCCTGCTCGACGGCCAGCTCTATATCGGCAACACCGACGCGCTCGTCCGCGTCCCCTACACCGACGGCGCAACCAAGATCGCCGCCAAGCCCGAACTTGTCATTAAACTCAACCCCGCCGGCAACCACTGGGCCCGCAACGTCATCACGGCCGCAGACGGCAAGACGCTGTACGTCGGCGTCGGATCGTCGTCGAACATCGCCGAGAACGGCATGGACGCGGAGAAATACCGCGCCAACATCCTGCAGGTCTGGCCGAAGGACAAGAACTGGCGGATCTACGCCGCTGGCCTGCGCAACCCGAACGGCATGGCGATCAACCCCAGGTCGGGCGGCCTGTGGACGGTCGTCAACGAGCGCGACCAGCTCGGCTCCGATCTCGCACCCGACTACCTGACCCAGGTCGAGTTCGGCGATCACTTCGGCTGGCCCTGGTATTATTGGGGCGGCTATCCCGACACGCGAGTCGAGCCGAAGAACCCCGCGCTCCAGCAATATTCGAAACGCCCCGACTACGCGCTCGGACCGCACGTCGCCGCGCTCGGCCTGACCTTCTCGGCCGATGCGAAGCTTGGCACGCGCTTTGGAAACGGTGCGTTCGTTGGCGAGCACGGCTCATGGAACCGCAAACCGGTCTCCGGCTACAAGGTCGCCTACATCCCGTTCGGCGACACCGGCTTCCCGGCTGCCAACGCAAAGCCAGTGGACGTGCTGGCCGGGTTCCTGAACAAGGACGGCGACGCACAAGGCCGCCCCGTCGGCGTCATCACCGACAAGACCGGCGGGCTGCTGGTCGCGGACGATGTCGGCAACGTGATCTGGCGGGTCAGCGCGGCGCAATAACTCAGCCCAAGAGACCCCTCCCCTTCAGGGGAGGGGTTGGGGTGGGCGCATCCACGAAGCGCAGCGTCTGTAGGAAGCCCCAACCCCTTCCCCGAAAGGGCAGGATCAGTTGTCTGGTAGGATCGCGCGCGCGGTGGCCAGATCGTCCTCATGAACCATGACCCGCACCGGAATCAGCAACGCGCTACCATCGCCGATCGACATGCCGCCATCGAAAGCAACCGCGGGTATGCCTTCGCTCTCCAGCCGGCCGACGACGATGTAGGCGGCGTTCCGGTCATACCGCCCCAATTCGACTAGGCCCATTCGCCGGCCCCCTGCGGCAGGACGGTCGCAAGCCGCACCGGCAATCCGTCGATGCTCTCGGTCGGCCCGGCCAGTTCCTCGACCCGCTCGGCCTCGGTCTGCCTCGCATGGTATTTCGACAAGGTCTGCCGCTCGCGTTCCAGCGTCATGAACGGCACCCCCCACCCGCAACTCGTCTGCACCTCGTCTACCGCGATCACGAAGATCTGTCGCGTCCCCGGCAACGGGGTGAACTGCGCGTACAGGTCCGCCCACTCGGCATCCTGCGGCAACACCGCGCGACCCCTGCCATAGATCCGGAAAATCAGCGCCGGCTGGTCGAACGCGCAGAACATGATCGTGATGCGTCCGTCCGCGCCCAGATGCGCGTTGGTCTCGTTCCCGGAACCGCCGACGTCGAGATACGCGACCGTCTTCGCATCGAGCACGCGGAAACTGTCCATGCCCTTGGGACTGAGATTGATCCGCGCGCCCTCGGCGGCCGTCGCGACGAAGAACACCGGCTGCCGCGCGACGAACGCGCGGTGATCGTCGGTAAGCGCGGGGAAGAAGTCCATCGTTCGGCTCCGAATTGACGCGCGACATGTACGCGCATACTCTGTGCGCATGAGACATGATCCCATCGCCACCGGCAAGCGCAAATCAGTCAATCTGTCGCTCGATACCGGTATCGTTGCAGCGGCGCGCGAAGCGGGGATTAATCTGTCGCAGGTCAGTGAAGTCGCGATCCGCGCCGCTGCAAAGCGCGTGCAGGAAGAGAAATGGCGCGACGAGCATCGGGACTGGATCGCGGCGAACAACTCCTGGATCGAGGAGAATGGCCTGCCGCTCGATCGATATCGATTGGCTTGATGGCGCGCTTCGACGTTTACGCTGCCCCCGACGGAGGGTATTGGCTCGACTGCCAGTCCAACTTGCTGTCGGACCTGAACAGTCGTTTCATCGTGCCTCTCCGATTGTATGCTGAGGCACCCGGTGGAGATCGACGGTTAAACCCGGTCTTCGCAATTCACGGCACCGAATACGTCATGCAGACGCACCTAGCAGCCGCGATCTCGGTAAAACTGCTGTCAGAGCCAACCACGTCACTTGTCGACCATGAATACCGTATTGGCAGCGCGATCGACATGCTCACGGGGAGTTACTGAAGGCTAAGCCGCCGTCCCCCCGACCGTAAGCCCGTCGACCAGCAACGTCGGCTGCCCAACGCCTGCCGGCACCGACTGCCCGCCCTTGCCGCAGATCCCGATACCCTCGTCGAGCGCGAAATCGTTGCCGATCCCGCGCACTTTGGTCAGCGAACTTGGGCCGTCGCCGATCAGCGTCGCGCCCTTGATCGGCGCGCCGAGCTTGCCGTCCTCGATAAGATACGCCTCGGTGCAGCTGAACACGAACTTGCCCGACACGATGTCGACCTGCCCGCCGCCGAAAGCCTTGGCGAAGATGCCCTTCTTGACGCGCGACAAAAGTTCCGCGGGATCGTCATTGCCGGCCTTCATGAAGGTGTTGGTCATTCGCGGCATCGGCGCATGCGCGTAGCTCTCGCGACGGCCATTGCCGGTCGCCTCCACGCCCATAAGGCGTGCGTTCAGGCGATCCTGCATATAGCCCTTGAGAATGCCGTTCTCGATCAGGACGGTTTCGCGCGTCGGCGTGCCCTCGTCGTCGATCGTCAGCGACCCGCGGCGATCCTGCAGCGAGCCATCGTCGGCCACGGTCACGCCCTCGGCCGCGACCCGCTCGCCGATTCTCCCGGAGAACGCCGACGTGCCCTTGCGGTTGAAATCGCCCTCGAGCCCATGACCGATCGCCTCGTGCAGCAGGATGCCCGGCCAGCCATTGCCGAGCAGCACGGTCATCTCGCCCGCCGGCGCGGCGATCGAGTCCAGATTCACCAATGCCTGCGACAGAGCCTCGTCGATTGCCCGGTTGTATGTGGCCGGCTCGAAAAGGTCGTTATAGAGATAGCGCCCGCCGATCCCGTAGCTGCCGGTCTCGCGCCGACCGTTCTGCTCGGCGACTATCGAAACGTTGAGCCGAACCAGGGGCCGAACGTCAGTCGCGACGAAACCATCCGCGCGGACGATCTCGACGACGGACCATGTTCCCGACAAGCTGACCGACACCTGCGCAACCCGCGGATCGCGGGCGCGCGCAGCAGCGTCTATCGTCTGGCATAGATTAACCTTGTCTGCGAACGGCACGAGATCGAGCGGATCGGCAGCGGTATAGCGGCGCTGGTTAGTGCCCTGCGGCGGACCGGCCTTCGCGGCCACGCCCGGCTCGATCAACGCCATGGTCTCGGCGGCGCGACGGATCGCGGCGGGCGTCATCTCGTTCGAATGCGCGAATGCGGTCATCTCTCCCGATACCGCGCGCAGGCCAAAGCCCGAGCTCGTATCGTAGGACGCGGTCTTCAGCCGGCCGTCGTCGAACCCGAACGCCTCGGCCTTCCGATACTGGAGATACAGCTCGCCGTCATCGGCCTTGCCGAGCGCCTTGGCGGTCAGCGCCTGCGCCTGTTCGGGGTCCAGGGTATCGCGGTAGAGGAACGAACGGGGGTCTGCTGCTATCGTCATCCGATAGATATAAGGGGCTTAGCGCCCCGCGCCATCCCCGTGATCGCGCAATGTGGACTGGTCCGCGCCGTCGGCAGGACCGCCGACGAGGATGAATCGCCGGTCGCAATAGCCGCAATCGACATAGCCGGTCTCGTTGATCTGCAACCAGACGCGTGGGTGGCCGAGTGCCGCACCGCCGGGAATGTCGGTGGCGCCGTCACAGGCGACGCGGGCGTGGGTGACGCGGGTGGTTTCGAGCGGCGGATGCATGCGGGGTCGATAGCAAGGGCTGGCGGGCCGGGCAATTGGTTCTTCCCGCGATCCAGAAGGAAGAATGGGTTCACGCGGAGACGCGGAGACGCGGAGACGCGGAAACGCGGAGACGCGGAGGTGTTACGCTTGTCGCGGAGCGACTTCCCAATCACCTTCGGCGAAACAGATAGTGATGTCTCCCGACCGGCAGGCTGGATGCGACACCTCCGCGTCTCCGCGCGAACAAATCTTCTTTGCAACGCCTGAGGGGATGACCAGCCCCGCCCGCCCCGCTATGCCGCAGCCATGACCGAAGCTGCGATCGCCATCTCGAATCTTTGCAAAACCTATGCGGGCGGCAAGCGCGCGCTGGACGGCATCACGTTCGACGTGCCCCGCGGCCAGATCTTCGGCCTGCTCGGACCCAATGGCGCAGGCAAGTCGACGCTGATCAACATCCTTGCCGGCCTGGTCAACAAGACCGACGGCAGCGCCGCGATCTGGGGCTTCGACATCGACGAGCACCCGCGCAACGCGAAGGCGTCGATCGGTATCGTCAACCAGGAGATCCTGTTCGACCCCTTCTTCTCGCCGTTCGAGACGCTGGAGATCCAGGCCGGGCTCTACGGCGTCCCCAAGGCGAAACGCCGGACGATGGAACTGCTCAGCGCGGTGCATCTGGAGGACAAGGCGCATGCTTATGCACGTACGCTGTCGGGCGGCATGAAGCGCCGCCTGATGGTGGCAAAGGCCATGGTCCACTCCCCTCCCGTCCTCGTCCTCGACGAGCCGACCGCTGGCGTCGACATCGAACTCCGCCAGCAGCTATGGACCTATGTCCGCAGCCTCAACCAAGCCGGCGTAACAGTGGTCCTCACCACGCATTATCTCGAGGAAGCCGAAGAACTCTGCGACCGGATCGCGATCATCAACAACGGCCGCCTGATCGCCAACGAGCCGACGCGAGAACTGGTCGGCAAGGCGCAGGAAAAGATCGTCGCCGTCACCGTCGACCGCGACGTGACCGATATCCCCGCCAACGCCTGCTTCCAGAAGATCACGCTCAAAGGCAATCGTACGCTGGAAATCACCTATAAAAAGGACCGCGTGAACGCCGGCGAAGTCCTGGCCGCGATCCAGTCCGGCGGCTTCGGCATCGTCGACGTCTCGACCAAGGAGCCCGACCTGGAAGACGTCTTCCTCAGCCTGACCCGCGCCGCCAACGCATGACGAGCGACATCCTGATCGTCGGCTCGGGCGCTGCAGGGCTGACCGCGGCGCTCAACCTCGCCGACCGCTTCAAGGTCACGGTGCTAGCGAAGGGCGCGCTCAACGAAGGCTCGACCGCCTGGGCGCAGGGCGGGATCGCCGCCGTTCTCGAACCCGGCGACACGTTCGAGAACCATGTCGAGGACACGATGGTCGCCGGTGCCGGTCTCAACGACCGCGCGGTCGTCGAGATGGTTGTCGAGGGCGCCCCCGCCGCGATCGAGCGCCTGACACATCTGGGCGTGCCCTTCGAGACCGAAGGCAACGCGCTGCACCTGACCCGCGAAGGTGGCCACAGTCATCGCCGCATTGTCCACGTCGCCGACGCGACCGGCTGGGCTGTACAGGAAGCGTTGCAGAAGGCCGCGGAAGCGCACCCGAATATCACGCTGGTTCCCGACCAGATCGCGATCGACCTCGCCACCGGCCGTCACGAGGAACGCTATTCGGGTGCCGGCAACGTCTGGGGGGTCTACGCGGTCGACCGCAAGACCGAGCGCGTGGCCCTCTACACCGCGCGAGCGACGATCCTCGCGACCGGCGGCGCCGGCCGCACCTATCTGTTCTCGACCGCACCGCGCGGCGCGACCGGTGACGGCATCGCGATGGCGTGGCGCGCCGGCGCCCGGGTCTCCAACATGGAGATGATGCAGTTCCACCCGACCTGCCTCTACAATCTCGAGGTCAAGAATTTCCTGATCACAGAGGCGGTGCGCGGAGAAGGCGGGCGATTGATCAACCCATCGACCGGCAAGCGCTTCATGACCTATTACGACCCCGCTCGTATGGAGCTCGCGCCGCGCGATATCGTCGCGCGCGCGATCGATGCCGAGATCAAGCGCTACGGCCTCGATTACGTCCATCTCGACATCAGCCACATGCCCGCCGAGTTCATCCGCCACCACTTCCCGAACATCCACGAAAAGCTGCTGACGGTCGGCATCGACATGACGACCCAGCCGATTCCAGTCGTCCCCGCGCAGCATTACACGTGCGGCGGCATCGTCATCGACGAACACGGCAAGACCGACCTCCCCGGCCTGTACGCGGCGGGCGAGTGCACCGAATCCGGCCTGCACGGCGCCAACCGCCTCGCGTCCAACTCGCTGCTCGAATGCTTCGTGTTCGGCGAAGCGGCGGCGGACAACATCGCCGCGAACTGGGACAAGCTTCCCCCGCCCCCGCCAATCCGCCCCTGGGACGAAAGTCGTGTCACCGATTCGGACGAAGAGGTCGTGATCAAACAGACCTGGACCGAAATCCGACGCTTCATGTGGAATTACGTCGGCATCGTCCGCACCACCAAGCGGCTCGAACGCGCCAAGCACCGCATCGAATTGCTTAACGACGAAGTCGCGGAATATTACCAGCATTTCCGCGTCACGCCCGACCTGATCGAGCTCCGCAACCTGCTCCAGACCGCCGAGCTGATCGTCCGGTCCGCGTTGCACCGGCATGAAAGCCGCGGGCTGCATTTCACGCTCGATTATCCCGATACGCTGCCCGACGCGGTCGATACGGTTCTCGTTCCCTGAAGCCACCGCGACTCGGCGCACCCTCGGCGCGCTTCGTCGCAGCAGGCCGCGCATGCTGTTTCGCCGGGCCGATCAACGGATAAGGGTCGGTGCTCCAGTGCAGGGCATCAATCCATCATGACATCGGCGAGTGCGTTCAAGCGTCTTCTGGCAACTACGCTGTTCGGCGTGGTGCTTGCCGGCTGCGGATCGGCGTCGCGACCGAGCCCGCCTGCGGTCGCGCCGATGCACCAGGCCGAGGGTTTCCTCTCGATCCCGGTACCGCCGCCGTTACCGCGGACGCCTCGACCTGCACCAGCCAGCCTGGTCAACGCGATCTCCGAATTGCAGAGCGGGTTCCAGGGCAAGGCTGGGATTGCGGTGCGCGCGGTCGACGATGGCTGGACGGTCGAGGCCGGTGGGCGTCAGTTGCTTCCGCAACAGTCGGTCAGCAAGCTCTGGGTCGCGCTTACGGTGATGGACCTGCGCGATCAGGGCAAGATCCGCCTAGACGAACCGATCGTCGTGCGTCCTCAGGATCTGACGCTGTTTCATCAGCCGATCGCGATGCTGGTCAAGGGCGACGGGTATCGCACTACCATAGGTGAATTGCTGACCCGCGCGCTGACGCATAGCGACAATACCGCGAACGACCGGCTGCTAACGCGCGTCGGCGGGCCGTCCGCGGTACGGTCGATGATCACGCGCAAGCAGTTGGGCGCGATCCGGTTCGGCCCTGGCGAGCGGATGTTGCAGAGCGGCACGGCGGGGCTGGTCTGGCAGCCGTCCTATGCCGTCAATGGCGGATTCATGACGGCCCGCAATCGACTGTCGCCGGCCGTGCGCGAGGCTGCTCTGAACGCGTATGTTCGCAATCCGCCCGACGGCGCGGCGCCGATCGCGATCGCCGACGCAATTTCGCGGCTGGCGAAGGGCGATCTCTTGTCGGAAACCTCGACCAAGATCCTGCTCGATACGATGGGCCGTTCGGTCACCGGCCGCGCCCGCCTGCGCGCCTCGCTTCCCGGCGGCTGGCAGATCGCGCACAAGACCGGCACCGGCCAGGACCTCGGCCGCCGCAACGCCGGCTTCAACGACGTGGGCCTCCTCACCGCACCGGACGGTCGCCGCTACGCGATCGCGGTGATGATCGGGGATACCATCCGCCCCATGCCCGAACGCCAGCGGCTGATCCAGGCAGCAGCGGCGGCGGTCGCGAACTACGCGGGCAAAACGCGGCCGATAAGCTGAGATCCGTTCCTGCTGCCCTCCCTGACAGGGAGGGGTTGGGGGTGGGTCGGCCAGTTTGATCCACCGCCGTCTGAAATATGCGGAAGCCGACCCACCCCCTGCCCCTCCCTGTCAGGGAGGGGTGAGAAGACGCCCTCAGTCGAACCCATTCGCTAGAAACCGCTCCGCCACCGCGCAGTGCATCGCGATACCGTGCGCCATCACGCGCTCGTCGATCGTCATCTTCGTATTGTGGAGCGGCGGATTGGTTCGCGGATCGCTGCCCTCGGGCGCCGCGCCGATAAACGCCATCGCACCCGGCAGCTTCTGAAGCACGTACGAGAAGTCCTCCGCGCCCATCATCGGCGGCATCACCTGATAGGCACCCTCGCCGCCGATCGCGGTCGCGCACGCCTTCATCAGGTCGGTGGCACGCTCGTCGTTGACCGTCACCGGATAGCCCTCCTCGATCGTCGGCGTCCCGACCGCGCCATGCGCGGCGGCGATGCCCTCGACCATGCGAATGAACGCCGCACGGACTTGCTCCCGCGTGCGCTCCGAAAGCGTCCGCATCGTGCCGAGCATCTCGACGGTCGACGGAATGACGTTGTGCACCGAACCTGCGTGGAGCTTCGTGATCGACAGCACCGCAGGGTCGGTCACCGCCACCTGCCGAGCGACATAGGTCTGCAAGGCGGTAACGATCTCGCAGGCGATCGGCAGCGGATCGAGGCAGTCGTGCGGCATTGCGGCGTGGCCGCCGCGCCCGGTGATCGTCGCCCGCAACGTGTCGGTCGAAGCCATCAGCGTGCCCGCACGGCTGACGACATGACCCATCGGCATGTTGGGCGAGATGTGAAGCGCGAACCCAGCCTCGGGCAGCGGCGAGTCGAGCAGGCCGTCGGCGATCATGTGGCGCGCGCCGTGATGCCCCTCCTCGCCGGGCTGGAACATGAAGACGACCGTGCCGGGCAGTTCGTCGCGGCGCGCACACAGTGCCTTGGCCGCGCCGACCAGCATCGCCGTGTGCGAGTCATGACCGCAGGCGTGCATCGCGCCGTCGATTTTGGACGCGAACGGCAAGCCGGTTTCCTCCTGCATCGGAAGCGCGTCCATGTCGCCGCGCAACAATACCGTGCGCCCGTTACCCCCAGCAGTGCCGCCGCGCCCGCCACGCAGGATCGCGACGAAGCCGGTGGTGGAGGTGCCTTCGCGGATCTCCAGCGGAAGGCCGGCGAGGGCGGCTTTCACCTTGTCGGAGGTGCGGGGGCAGTGGAGACCGACTTCGGGATCGGCGTGGATCGCGCGGCGGAGCGTGATCGCGTCGTCAAGACTGTCTTCGCCGACGGCAGTCCAGTCGGTCGGGGCCCAGTCGGTGGTGGATTCGAAATCGAGGGACATGAGGAACTCCTGTCTAGCATTTGAGCCCCACCCCGGCGGAGGCCGGGGCCCAGTTGGGGAACAGAGGTAACGTGGGATGACGCTCCGTTACATCGACCTTGCCAACTGGGCCCCGGCCTCCGCCGGGGTGGTGTTTGTGTAGAGGGCAGCTCGCCCCCGATCATGGAGGCAGTCTAACCCCGGAAGAGGCCGCCTAAAACCCCGCGCAGGACTGTGCCCACCAAGCCACCGCTCGACGACGACCGCCGCGCCTTAGTGCCGAACACCTGCTTGCCGATCTCGTTCGCCACCTGCCGGCCGATCGACGAGCTGGCGGCGCGTGTCGCTGACGATGCCATCTTGGTCCAGGGCGAGTTCGCCGCCTCGCGGTCGGCTTCACGCTGTTGGCGATCCGCCTCGCGCCGATCCGCAACCCGAGCGCGTTCCGCCTCTTTCGCCGCCTTCGCATCAGCCTTAGCCTGCGCCGCCGCAACCTTCTCCGCCTCGGTCGTCGCCTTCGCCTCGGCCGCAGCCGCGCTAGCTTCCTGCGTCTTAGCCGCGAGCAACTCCTCCGCCGACTCGCGATCGACCAGCGTGTCGTATTTCGCGCCGATCGCATCGGTCTCGATCATCACCTTCCGCTCGGCCGACGTGATCGGCCCCACGCGCGAGGCTGGCGGCTTGATCAGCGTGCGCTCGACCGGGGTCGGTGCGCCGTCCGCCTGAAGCAGCGACACCAGCGCCTCGCCCACCTTAAGCTCGGTGATGATCGTCGCAACGTCGACGCCGGGGTTCGCGCGAAACGTCTCCGCCGCAGATCGCACCGCCGCCTGATCACGCGGCGTGAACGCACGCAGCGCATGCTGGACGCGGTTGCCGAGCTGCCCCGCCACCGTGTCGGGAACGTCGATCGGGTTCTGCGTGATGAAATACACACCCACCCCCTTCGAGCGGATCAGGCGGACGACCTGTTCGATCTTCTCCAGCAGCGCTTTCGGCGCCTCGTCGAACAGCAGATGCGCCTCGTCGAAAAAGAAGCACAGCACCGGCTTGTCGAGATCGCCGACCTCGGGGAGATGCTCGAACAGCTCGCTCATCAGCCACAGCAGGAACGTCGCATACAGCTTCGGCAAGGCCATCAACCTGTCGGCGGCGAGGATGTTGACGATCCCCCGTCCCTTATCATCCACGCCGATGAAATCGTTCATCTCCAGCGCGGGCTCGCCGAAGAAATTCTCCGCGCCCTGCGTGCGCAACTGGAGCAGCGAGCGCTGGATCGCACCGATCGACTGCTTCGAGACGTTGCCGTACGTCACCGTCAGCTCGTCCGCCCGCCCCGCGCACTCGGTCAGCATCGCCTGGAGATCGTCGAGATCGATCAGCAGCAGCCCTTCCTTGTCGGCCACGTGGAAGGCGATCGTCAGCACGCCCTCCTGTACCTCGTTCAGGTCCATCAGCCGCGCCAGCAGCAGGGGCCCCATTTCGCTGATCGTGGTGCGGATGGGATGGCCCTGCTCCCCGAACAGGTCCCAGAACTGCACGGGGTTGTCGGCATAGGCCCAGCTGTCGTCACCGATCGCCTTGGCCCGCTCGGCAAACGTCGCATGCGTCTTCGCGGTCGGCGAGCCGGCCATTGCGAGCCCCGACAGGTCGCCCTTCACGTCGGCGACGAAGCACGGCACGCCGTTCGCGGAGAAGCCCTCGATGATCCCCTGCAACGTCACCGTCTTGCCGGTACCGGTCGCGCCCGCGATCAGGCCGTGGCGGTTGGCGCGCTTCAGTTCGAGCGTCTGCGGCGTGCCGTCCACGCTCGCGCCGATGAAGATGCCGTCGCTCATGGTTCTCGTCCTCTGTATCCGGCGCCGACCCTAACCCCGCGCCCCGCAAAGAAAAAGGACCGCCGCTCGGGTGAGCGACGGTCCCTTTGATCGATCGTGTCGGTCGTGAATTACTTGATCTTGACCGGCAGGAACTGCGCCGGGCCACGTCCGCGCTTGACCTGCAACAGGACCTGCGGGCGACCGGCAGACTTCGCGACATTGACCGCATTCTGAACGTCGACCGCAGTACGAACGGGCGTGCCGTTGACCGAGATGACGACGTCGCCACGCTTCAGCTTACCGAACGCATCGCTGGTCTGCGCGACCACGGCGATGACCACGCCCTGAGTGCTCGGCTCGACGCCGACCGCCTGGGCGATCGCCGGGGTCAGCGGCTGGACGCCGATCCCGAGCGCTGCGCCTGCCGTCGGTGCGGCCGGCGTTGCGGAATCATCACCGTCATCGCCGTCGTCGGTACCGAATCCCTGCGCATCGCCACCCAACGTCGCGGCGAGCTTGTCGGCGCTCGGACGCGGTACGACGACCACGTTCGCAACCACCGGCTTGCCGTTGCGCAGGATGTCGAGACGCGCCGTCTGACCGGGCTTCACGTTCGAGACGAGGTAGGACAGCGACTGGTCGACGGTCACGACCTGGCCGTTGACCTTGGTAACGACGTCGCCAGCCCGCACGCCGGCCTTTGCCGCCGGGCCGCCGGCCGTCACGTCGTTGATCAGTTCGCCCTGGTTCTTGGCGATACCAAGTGCCGCGGCGGTATCTTCGTTGATCGTGCCGCCCGGCTGCAGCTGGACGCCGATATAGCCCCGCTCGATCGTGCCACCCTTCATGAAGGTGGCGATAATCGGCTTGGCAACGGCCGCGGGGATCGCGAAGCCGATGCCGATATTGCCGCCCGACTGGCTGAAGATCTGCGAGTTCACGCCGATCACGTTGCCGTTCAGATCGAACATCGGTCCACCCGAATTGCCCTGATTGATCGATGCGTCGGTCTGGATGAAGCGGTCATACGCGCCGCCCTGGCCTGTGACGCGGTTGATCGCCGAGACGATGCCTGCGGTGACGGTGCCGCCGAGGCCGAACGGCTCGCCGATCGCGACGACCCAGTCGCCGACGCGCGCGCCGTTCGAATCGCCGAACTTCACGAACGGCAGGTTCGCCGCATCGATCTTCAGCAATGCGAGATCGGATTCCTGATCCTTGCCGATGACCTTGGCGACATATTCCTTCTTGTCGCTGAGCGTCACCGTGATCGAATCCACCGTCGCGCCCTGCGCGCCCGGCGAGATCACGTGGTTGTTCGTAACGACATAGCCGTCCGGCGAAATCAGGAAGCCCGAGCCGAGCGAAGCGCCTTCGCGCTTCACCGGGGGGGCACCCGGCGCGCCGCCGCCACCCATGCCGCCGAACAGGTCGCCGAACGGCGTGCCCGCGAACGGATTGGCCTGCTGCTTCTGGACGATCGTCTGCTTGGTCGAGATGTTGACGACCGCGGGCTGGAGCCGCGCGACCATGTCGGCGAAGCTCATCGGCGCGCCGGGTTTCGGCGAGACGGCCTGGATCGCACCGGGTTCGTTCTGGGCGACCTGCGCGCCGCTCGGCTGGAGCGCGAGCGTCGCGGTCGCGCCGCCGAGGAGAAGAGCACTGGTAATGGCGTAGGCGTAACGCACTAGATGTTGTCCTCTCGTTTCATCAATCGAAACAAATGCCTGTTAGGCACACCGTCCTGAATGATGCTTGAATATGAACGGCATTCAAAGGTTCCGCAGGCTCAACGCCCGCGGCCCTCAAATTCCCTCAGATAACTGTTGTTCGGCGAAAGAATGATCGAAGTCGATCCTTCCGGAGCCGGACCGCCATCCGCGCCGAACGTGTGCCGATACGACTGCATCGCACGGTAGAAGTCGTAGAAATCGGCGTCCTTGCCGAAGCTCTCGGCATAGATCTTCGCCGAATCCGCATCGGCCTGCGCACGAACGATCTGCGCCTGCTTCTGCCCCTCGGCACGGATCGTGATCGCTTCCTGCTGGCGTGCGCTCGACATGCGCTTGAGCGCGCTCTCGAGCGGCAGGCCGACGGGCAGGTTCGCCTGCTTGATCCGAACGTCCACGATCTCGACGCCGTACTGGCTGGCGACGCGCTGAAGCCCCTTCTGGATGTTGTCCATCAGTTCGGACCGCTCGGGGCTCAGCAGTTCGACGAAGCGCCGCTTGCCGAGCTCGTTACGCAGCGCCGAGCCAAGGATCGGGCGAAGCTGATCGGGGATACGGTCCTCGCTGCCGACCGCATTCCGCATCTTCCGCGGATCGACGATCCGGTAGCGCGCATACGCATCGACTTCGAGACGGAGCTGATCGGTCGACAGCACCAACGTGTTGTCGAGTTCCAGATCCTGCACGCGCTTGTCGATCCAGACGATCCGGTCGACGAACGGGATGCGCGCGATCAGGCCGGCGCCGGTCTGGCCGAACGCGGTGTTGGGCTGCCAAGCGTTGACGGTACGGATCGGCTGGCCGAAGCGCAGGATCACCGCCTGCTTCGTCTCAGGCACGATCGAAAACGTCGCTGCAGCGAGGATCACCAGCAGCAGCGCGACGATCCCGGCGAAGATCGGGTTACGGAAACTCACGGCGTTCACTGGGCAGCTCCAGACTGGGGGGCAGCCGCCGCCGCGGCAGGCGCTGGCGTCGACTGCACAGCCTCCGGGTTCGGCAAGCGCTTGGCGTTCGACAATGGCAGGTACGGCACCACCCCGCCCGGCGTCTCGACGATCGTCTTGTCGCTCTTGGCGAGCACCGCCTCCATCGTCTCGTAATACATACGGCGGCGCGTCACTTCAGGCGCGAGGCGATACTGCTCGTAGACCTTGTCGAACGACGCGGCCTCACCCTGCGCACGGGCCACGACTTGCTGCGCATAGGAGCGCGACTGGTTGAGGTTGGCGATCGCCTCCTGCTGCGCGGCGGTCACGGCGTTGAAGTCCTCGACGATCCGCGCGGGCGCAGCCGCCTGCTTGATCGCGACGCCCTGGATACGGACGCCCGACTTGTAGTCGTTGAGAATCTGCTGCGTCATCTCCGCGACGCGCTGTTCGATCACCGTGCGCCCCGTGCCGATCGCCTGGTCGAGCGTCGTCGTCGCAACCACCGCACGCATCGCGCTCTCGGCAGCGGCGCGGACGGTCGCGTTCGGCTCAGCGAGCTGGAACACGTAATCGCGCGGATCGGCGATGTCCCAGCGCACCGAATAGGCAAGGTCGATGATGTTCTGGTCGCCGGTCAGCGTCAGGTTCTCGCCTTCGCCGACGGGGAAGTTGTCGGTACGGATCTTCTGCACGTCGACCACCGTCACGTCGGCGATCGGCGCAGGCATCGTGAGGCGAACGCCTGGATCGAGCGTACCGGCATATTTACCGAAATAAGTGACGACGCCGCGTTGCTGTGGGCCGATCTGGTGGACCGAAGTGAACAGGATCCAGACGACCGCGATGATAGCGACGCCGATCGCCCAGAGCGCACGGGCATTGGCGCCCGACGGCAGCCCACCGAAGCCGCCATTGCCGCCGCCCCCGCCGCCCGAGCCACGCGCTTTCCGCAGAAACTCATCGAGCGCAGTCGGCTTGGCCGCAGGTTTGCGACCACCGGGCGGCAGGGCCCAGGGATTGCGCGGACCAGGGTTACCGTCGTCGCCCGAGCCGCCCCAAGGGCCTTTCGGTGTTTCGGTGGCGAGGATATCGGGGCGCCGGAACCAGCGCGAGAAGATCGTCATACCAACCTTTATAGGTGTGCGGCGGCGGAAAAACAGTGCCAAGCGCCCTTAGCGGCCCTATCTGGCCACGATGATCGATATCGAAGCGGTAAAGGCGGCGGTTGCCGCAGTGGCGGGCAAGCGGGCAACCGTCCGGCTGGAGGGAACACGGGCCGGCATCATCATCGATGCGACCGGGCTCGACCTGCAGGCGCGCGATGCGCTGGAGGCAACCGTGCGGATGGCCGCGACGCAGCCCGGCGTGACCGAAGTGCGGATCGCGGTGACCGCCGAACGCTCGACCCGCCGCCTGATCGCGGTCGCCAGCGGCAAGGGCGGCGTCGGCAAATCGACGCTCGCCGCCAATCTCGCCATCGCGATGTCGCGCGCCGGTCGCCGCGTCGGGCTGGTCGACGCCGACATCTATGGCCCGTCCCAGCCACGCCTGATGAACGTCGAGGGCACCCGCCCGACCGCGAAGGACAAAGTGCTCGACCCCGTCCCGACCCCGTACGGCGTACCGCTTCTGTCGATGGGCCAGCTCGTCGAGCCCGGCAAGGCGATCGCCTGGCGCGGGCCGATGGCGGCGGGTGCGCTCGGCCAGCTGGTCGAGGCGGACTGGGGCCTGACCGATACGCTCGTACTCGACCTGCCGCCCGGGACTGGCGACGTCCAGCTGACGATGGTCCAGAAATATCGCCCGGCGGGCGCGGTGATCGTCTCGACTCCGCAGGATCTCGCGCTAATCGACGCGCGACGGGCGATCGACCTGTTCGAGAAGGCCGGCATCCCGATCATCGGGCTCGTCGAGAACATGGCCGGCTATATCTGTCCGCATTGCGGCGAGGCGTCGGACCCGTTCGGCAATGGCGGTGCGGAGGCGGCGGCGCGCGAACTCGGCATCCCGTTCCTCGGTCGCGTACCGCTGACGATCTCGATCCGCACCGCGTCCGATGCGGGGACGCCGCCGGCTTCGAACCCCGACGATACTGTGTTCATGCCGATTGCGGCTCAGGTCGTCGCATGGCTCGGAAAACTTTGAAACCCGCGAGCCTGATCTACGTTGTCTGATTACCGGTCGTACCCGACGCGTAGAGTTGCGGTACGAGCGGACCAGATTTCCCCCGACAGGAGGCATCGATGCCGTTGACCGCCGATGCCGACATCAAAGACTTGCTCGAAGGCGCACGGACGATCGCGATGATTGGCGCGTCCGATCGCCCGGACCGCCCTTCCTACGGCGTGATGGCCAAGCTTCAGGCACACGGCTACCGCGTGATCCCGGTCAATCCGCAGATCACCGGCGAGCATATCCACGGCGAGTTCGTGTTCCGCGACTTGTCGCAGCTCGGCGACCCGATCGACATCGTCGATGTCTTCCGCAACTCGGCTGCGGCCGGCGAAGCCGTCGATCAGGCAATCGCAGCGGGCGCGAAGGCCGTCTGGATGCAGTTGGGCGTCGTTAACGACGAAGCAGCGGCGCGCGCAGAGGCTGCGGGGCTGAAGGTCGTCATGGACCGGTGCCCCGCCATCGACATCCCCAGGCTCGGGGTCGCCAAGATCGAGCAATGACGCTTGCCCTGCTCGGTGATCGCGGCCAGTCTGCGTGTCTGTTCGGGAGGCGCCGATGCTCGCGATGCTGTTGTCGATGACGATCGAAGACCCGCTAATGGCAACCGCGAAAGCACGCATGGCCGCCGAGCAACCCTGTATCCAGAGCGCCGACGAGACCGACATCACCGTGTGCGGTATGCGAACGGCAGACCGGTTTCGCGTCCCGTTCGTCGTCCATGATCCCGGCGATCCGGCGCATGAGAGCGTTCGCAACGAACGCACGCGTCTGCTCCGCCGCACCTCGCCGCTCGCCGATCTCAGTCCGTTCCAGGTCGGCGGCGGCATGGCGGGCGTAACGATGACCGTCGGCGGCGAAGGCGGCACGTCGTTCCGCAAGCCCGCACCGTAAGGGGTTATCCGATGTTCGCCGCCATCCTCTCCGTGCTGATGCAGGTCGCCACACCGTCTCCGAACGCGGCGCCGGAGCGATTTTCGATCCTGGTCGATCCGTGCGCGGCCACTTCGAAGGATGGCAACGAGATCGTCGTCTGCGGTGGCCCCGAAGCGAACACCCCACGCCTGCCAATGCCGGACGAGCGCGGCCCGCCCGACCACGCGGTAGCATCGAATCCCAACCTCAGCGCCGTCCGCGCGCTGGACTTGTCGGATACACCCTGCGCCGCTCGACAGGGGGGATGCCAGGTCGGCTTTGGCCCGCCGATAGCCCCGATCGCCAAGGCGGCGGTCGGGCTGATCAAGAGCGCGCTGGCGAAGAAACCCGACAAGCGGGGCCGCGTGTCGATCGACCTCGATGGTCCCGTCGGTACGGTGAACTAGGACTTTGAAGGCGCTGTGATCTTGCTGTCGATCCTGCTGCAAGGCACCGCGCCGACGACGCCGATTGTCGTACCCCCGCCGCAAAGCTGGTCGATCCTGAATCCCCCCGCCTGCCCCGGTTCGAGCCCGACCGAGATCGTCGTCTGCGGCAGCAACGGGTCGTCGGAGCAGCGTCTCCCCCTGCCCGGCGAACGCCCGCCGCAGGACCGCCAACGCCAGCCGACCGGCGATCCGCGCGCTGCGCTCGACAATGCCGGGCGCCCCTGCCCGCCGGGTGGCTGCACCAGGGTGAATTTGCTGACGGTCCCGGTCGTCCTGATCCGCGGCGTCGGCGCGCTGATCGATCCGCATAGCTGCTGCGAAAATGGCGAGGGAAAGGATCCGATGGCGCTGGCGCGAGACGTGGCCGGCAAGTTCCGGAAGAAGCCGGATACGTCGAACCGCATGCCGATCGTGCTGGATGAACCAGTGAGGTAGACGCGCCTCCGCTGACCAAGGCAGGATGTTTCCCCGCGAAGCCGGGTACCCAGACTGGACTCCCGCCTTCGCGTGAGAACAAGAGGGAGATGGTCGAGCAGCAATCGGTACGACCGACCGCCTCTACGGGAAATTCCCCCCTCCCTGGAAGGGAGGGGTCGGGGGTGGGTAGGCCGCTTGGGAAGGCCAACCTTCAACCACAAGCCAACCCACCCCCAGCCCCTCCCTTCCAGGGAGGGGAGCAGAAGACCCTCAATCCAGACGATCGCCGCCACCCGGGCAAGGATCGCCACGCTAGCAAGGATCCCCCCCCCCGGCGAAGGCCGGGGCCCAATTGGAGGACAGGGCTGATGAAGGGCGCGCAGCGTTACTGCGACCTCTCCAATTGGACCCCGGCCTTCGCCGGGGTGGTTGACACCAAGGTTGCCATCCTCAATCCAGAATATGCATCCACATCGGCTGCCCCACCAGACTCTGCGACCCACGCAGCTTCTCCAGCGCCTGCGCAATCGACCGCTCCGGGCTTTCATGCGTGACGATCGCCACCAGCACGCTGCCATCCGCAATCGCCCCCCGCTGGATCAGGCTCTCGATCGAGACGCCCGCGTCACGCATCGCCGCCGCGATCTCCGCCAGCACCCCGACCCGGTCCGCAACGGTAAAGCGCAAATACGCGCGACCACGCCGCTCGCCGCTGTCCGCCTTCGGCGCCGCCGTGAGCGACACCACCGGCATCGCGAACGGCGGCCCGAACTCGCCCCGCGCGATGTCGATCAGGTCGGCCACCACGGCGCTTGCCGTCGGTCCATCGCCGGCACCGGCACCCTGGAACAGCAGGCGGCCGACGAAATTGCCCTCTGCCACGACCGCGTTGAGCGATCCGGTGACGTGCGCCAGCGGATGATCGATCGGCACGAGATGCGGATGCACGCGCTGGAACAGCCCGTCCGCCCCCGCTTCCGCCAACCCGAGCAGCCGCACGCGATACCCCAGCGCCGCCGCTTCGGCGATGTCCGCGCCCAGCAGATGGCGAATACCGCCGATCGCGACGTCGCCGAACGCCGGCTGCGTCCCAAACGCGACCGCGGCCAGGATCGACAACTTGTGCGCCGCATCGACGCCGTCGATGTCGAAGCTCGGATCGGATTCCGCAAACCCGAGCGCCTGCGCCTCGGCCAGCACCTCGGCAAAGTCGCGACCTTCCGACTCCATCTTCGACAGGATGAAATTGCAGGTGCCGTTGAGGATACCATAGACGCGGGCGATCTCGTTCGCCGCTGCACCCTCGCGAAGCCCCTTGATTACCGGGATGCCGCCCGCAACCGCCGCCTCGAACTTCAGCGCGACGCCCGCCCCTTCAGCTGCCTGCGCGAGTTCGAGCCCGTGATGCGCGATCATCGCCTTGTTCGCGGTGACGAAACTCCGCCCCGCGCCCAGCGTGCTTCGCGCCAACGTCAACGCCGGACCATCGGAACCACCGATCAGCTCGACCACGACATCCGCCCCCGGCTGCTTCGCCAGTGCGGTGGTGTCGTCGACCCACGCGAACCGCGACAGATCGACGCCGCGATCCTTGCCCCGATCACGCGCCGAAACCGCAACGATCTCGATCTCGCGCCCGGCCCGCCGCGCAATCAACTCGCGGTTCGCATCGAGCAGCCGGATCACCCCGCCGCCTACAGTCCCCAGCCCGGCCAGGGCTACGCGCAATGGTTCGCTCATTTTCGTCCTCCACTCGCGCGTCCGGTTACGTTTCA
Organism: Sphingomonas faeni; assembly: GCF_030817315.1. Taxonomy (NCBI): domain Bacteria; kingdom Pseudomonadati; phylum Pseudomonadota; class Alphaproteobacteria; order Sphingomonadales; family Sphingomonadaceae; genus Sphingomonas; species Sphingomonas faeni. Next base: position 1,812,780 of record NZ_JAUSZF010000001.1, read on the forward strand.
CAGACGTTTTGCGCAATCCTGATGACGCACGTGCCCGGTGCCCCTATCTGGGCGTTATGTCCGGCCGCTTCGATCACCTCCCCAACCGTCGCACGATCATCGATCGCCGCGCCGTCGCCGAAACCATTGCTGCGTTGGAAGGCGTCGACCCCACTGCGCTCCGCCGCGACGCGACCGCGTTACTGAAGGCCGCGCTGGAGAAGGGCCGAATCGAAGTCGAACGTCGCCTCGTCGAACATCCGTCGCGCGGGTTGGAAGCGTCGAGTGCGCAGGCCTATCTGATCGACGCGCTGCTCCGCATCCTGTTCGATTTCACGACGCAGCGGCTCTACCCCCTGCCCAACCCGACGATCGGCGAGCGCCTGACGGTGATCGCTGTCGGCGGTTATGGCCGCGCGGAAATGGCACCGCATTCGGACGTCGATATCGGCTTTCTTACGCCCGGCAAGCAGACGCCCTGGGCCGAGCGCGTGATCGAATCGATGCTGTACGCATTGTGGGATCTCGGGCTGAAGCTCGGCCAGTCCAGTCGCTCGCTCGACGAGATGGTCCGCCAGGCCAAGAGCGACGTCACCGTCCGCACCGCACTGCTCGAGGCGCGCTACGTCTGCGGCGACACCGAGCTGTACGAACAGGCGTCGCACCGGTTCAAGACCGAGGTCCAGGCGGACACCGCGCGCACCTTCATCGCCGACAAGCTCGCCGAACGCGACGCGCGTCACCGTAAGATGGGCGACACGCGCTACGTCGTCGAACCCAACATCAAGGAGGGCAAGGGCGGCCTGCGCGATCTTCACGCATTGTTTTGGATCGGCAAATACATCTACGACGTCCAGCGCGCCGCCGAACTGGTCGAGGTCGGGTTGTTCACCAAGGCCGAGTACCGCCTGTTCCACCGCGCCGACAATTTCTTCCAGGCGGTGCGGTGCCATCTGCACAGCATCACCGGCCGCGCCGAGGATCGCCTGACGTTCGACCTGCAACGTGAGATCGCCGACCGGATGCGGTTCTCGGACCGGCCGGGCAAGTCGAAGGTCGAGCGGTTCATGCAGTTCTATTTCCTGCAGGCGAAGACCGTCGGCACCCTCAGCGGCGTGTTCCTCGCGCATCTCGACGAGAAATTCGCGGCGCGGGGACGGCGTTTCGGGCTGCCGACGATCCGCCGCTCACCGCGAAAGCTCAACGGCTTCGTGCTCGATCGCGGTCGGCTGGCATTGCCGAGCGACGACTTCTTCCAGGCCGATCCCGAGCGCCTGATCGAGATCTTCCAACTGGCGGACAAGCACGGCGTCGAGATCCACCCCCTGGCCATGCGAGCCGCCGCCCGCGACGCTAAGCTAGTCGACGACGTCCGCACCAGCCCAACCGCGAACGCGCTGTTCCTCGACGTCCTGACCTCGCCTCGCGATCCCGAACTGGTGCTGCGCTGGATGAATGAGGCGGGTGTTTTCGGCCGCTTCGTGCCCGATTTCGCGCGCGTGGTCGCGCAGATGCAGTTCGACATGTACCATCACTACACGGTCGACGAGCACACCATTCGCGCGATCGGCCTGCTCGCGCGGATCGAGAGCGGCGCACTGAAGGAAGAACATCCGCTTGCCAGCGCCATCTTCGAACAGATCGTGTCGCGGCGTGCGCTGTATGTGGCCGTACTGCTCCACGACATCGCAAAGGGGCGTGGCGGCGATCATTCGATCTTGGGTGCGGAAGTGGCGCAGCGTCTTTGCCCGCGCTTCGGGCTGACCCCGGCGGAGACGGAAACGGTCGCGTGGCTGGTCCGCTGGCATTTGCTGATGTCGGCCACCGCGTTCAAGCGCGATCTGAGCGACTTCAAGACAATCCTCGATTTCTGCGACGTGGTGCAGAGCCCGGAGCGTCTGCGGCTCCTGCTGACGCTGACGATCGTCGACATCCGTGCGGTCGGACCGGGCGTGTGGAACGGCTGGAAGCGTCAGTTGCTCGGCGATCTGTATGAGTCCGCCGAGGAGGTGCTCCGCCTCGGTCACAAGCAGAAAGGGCGTGCCGAACGGATCGCGGCCAAACAGGAGCATCTCCGTGACGCGCTCGGCTGGGACGAGGCGACGTTTGCGACGCTCGTCCACCGGCTGCCAGAAGCCTATTGGATTGCCGAGCCCGAGGACGTGCTGGCGCACAATGCGCGCTTCCTTGCGAACACCGGCGACGCGCAGCTCGCGATCGACGCGCATGTCTATCCGGGGCGCGGTGCGACGCTTGTTACGATCTACGCGGCAGATCATCCGGGGCTGTTCTACCGTATAGCCGGCGCCATTCACGTGGCGGGCGGCAACATCATCGATGCGCGGATCCACACTACACGCGACGGGATGGCGATCGACAATTTCCTCGTTCAGGACCCGTTCGGGCGTCCGTTCGACGAATCCGGGCAGCTATCGAGGCTGAAGACCGCGATCGAAGATGCGCTCGCCAACCGTGGCAAGCTGGCCGATCGACTGGTGGCAAAGCCCCTGCCCCGGACACGCGCGGAAGCCTTCGACATCGTTCCGAATGCGCTGGTCGACAACAAGGCGTCGAACCGGTTCACGGTGGTCGAGGTCAACGCGCGCGATCGGCCGGCGCTGCTTAACCAACTCGCCAACGCGCTGTTCCAGTCGAAGGTGACGATCCACTCCGCACACGTCGCCACCTATGGCGAGCGGGCGGTGGATACGTTCTACATTACCGACCTCACGGGGGACCGGATCACCCAGCCTGCGCGGTTGAAGACGCTGGAACGAAGGTTGCTGGCAGCGGCGGCAGGGGAAGAGATCGATCTGGCGGCTTAGAGCTGCCGTCATGCCGATGACGGACCTAGTGAACGCCCCCTCTTCGTCCATCCTCGCGAAGGCGGGAATCCATATCCTTCAAGCGTTCGCGAGCCTGTCGTAGGGTCAGCCCGTATGGGTTCTTGCCTCCGCGGGAATGATGAAGGCGGACAATAAAAAGCCGGCCGCACCTGGGTGCGGACCGGCTTTTTCTTACCCTGACGCCTCTATCAGAAGCGCGAACGCAGCGTCAGGCCGTAGGTGCGTGGTTCGCCCAGATACGACGAGAAGATCTGGTTGGCGGTCGACCCGAATGCCTGGGTCTGCGCCTGGCTGCCTGCTCCCTGGAACGGCGCGTTGAAGGCAACCTGCTGATAGTTGGTGTCGAGCAGGTTCTGCGCCCAAACTTCCAGCGCCCATTTTTGCTGCGGTCCACGGATGCCGACGCGCGCGTTCACCAGGAAGAAGCCGTCCTGTGCCTTCTCGGGGAACAGATCGGAACCGGTGTTGTAGTCGCTGGTCATGCGGCCATCGACGTAGAACAGCGCGGTAAGGCCCGACGAGCCGATATCGGGCGTCCACGCGGTTGACGCGGTCACAGTATGCTTCGGCGCGTTCGACAGGTTGCTGCCGGACAACAGGAACAGCGCGGGATCGAGCGGCTGGCCATCCTCGCTGCCGACCAGATTGTTCCGGAAACGCGTGTTCGTGTAGGTATAGCCCAGGTTGACCGAATAGTTCGGGGCCGGGAATAGACCGGCCTCCAACTCGAGACCCTGCGATACGACGCCGTACTTTACGTCGCCCGTACACGCACCGGTCGTCGCGCTAGCGTCCCGATCTGCGCCATTCAGGTCGTCGCCGCACGTACTGATGTTCTGAACGATGAAGTTCGTGCCGTTGAAGGTGTTAAGCTGGAAGTTCTTGAACTCCTGACGGAAACCCGCAACGTTAAACGTAAAGTCCTTCGAGGTGAACTTCAGGCCGACTTCGTACGAGTTAACGGTTTCGGGATCGAAGCGGAGATTGGCTACGCTTGCGTTGGTCGGCGACGCGAACACGTTCGCGGTCAGATCAGATCGATCGAGATTGTAACCGCCTGCCTTGTAGCCACGCGAGTAGCTCGCATACAGTAGAGTATCGGTACGTGGCTTGTACGAGATGACGCCTGTGCCGGTGAACTCGCCTTCCTTGAAGCCGTTGTTCAGGTCGAGGCCGTTGAGCGCAGATGTCGAGTTACCCGTGCAGGTAAGCGTGACGATACCACCGACGAGGGTCTTGAGCGCGGCGGGAACCACTGGGCTGGCGAGAAGCGGGCTGAGGTTGGCCTGCTGAACCGGGCAGACCGTATTGTTGTTATTGAAATCGGCGTGGAAATCCTTCGCCTCGTGCGTGTAGCGCAGACCGCCGGTGATCGAGAGCTTGTCGGTCAGCTTGAAGATATTGTGCGTGAAGAACGCGTAGTTTTCGCTGTCCTGGTAATAGGTCGAGCGTTGATCGCCCAGGTTGTTGAGCGTGCTGAGGCGATCGAGACCGGCGAGGATCGTTGGTCCAAGAGCGCCGAACCCTGCACCAAGCGCCTGTCGTCCGTTAGCGCCGCCTAGCGCAGCCTGCGGAGTCGTGCTCAGGCAGCCCGGGTTGTTCGGGTTGCGCAATGCCGCCAGCGGATTGGCCGTCGCGACGATACGGCAGGCGGCGAATGCCCCATATTGCGTGCCGAACTTGAGGTTGTCGGCAACGACCAGGTCTTCCTTCGAGTAATAGCCGCCGACCAGCCAGTTCAACCGGTCGTCGAACAGCGAGCCGTTCAGGCGGACTTCCTGGCTGAATGTGTGAAACTGACGGTAGCTGTTCCCGTCGTCCGCACGGTAACCGATGTCGAGGTTGCCGTAGTCGATGTCGGCGGCACCACCAGATTTGTATTCCCGGTATGCCGTGATCGAAGTGAGCGACGCCCCTCCGAGATTGACGTCGATCTGGCCCGAGCCACCGTAATCCGTCGTCACGTTCGAGTACGCGCGGCCGAGTGTATTCGCGATGCGGCGGTTATACGGATCACCCGCGCTCGGGAACACGGCGCCCATGCTCTGCATGACCTGGACGATGCGGTTGCCGGCCGGGTTGATCGCGAAATCGCCAGCAACGCCGGGGGTCGGATCGATCTTTTCCTGCGTGTTGATGTAGACCGCGCCGCAGCATTTCTCGTCGCGATGCGTATAGTCGCCGATCAGGCGGACGGTGACGTCCGACGATGGCTCGAACAGCAGCTGGCCCCGGACGAAATAGCGGTTGCGGTCGTTGTAATCGGTCTGATTGATGGCATCGTAATAGAAGCCGTCGCGCTTGCCGAACACGCCGTCGAGGCGGAACGCCAACTTGTCCTTGATGATCGGGCCGGTAAGCCCACCTGCAATGCGTACATTGTTATAGTTGCCGTACGTTGCTTCGGCATAGCCTCCGAAGTTGTAGGAAGGCAGCTTTGTCAGGATGTTGATCGAGCCCGCGGTCGCGTTACGGCCCGACAGCGTCCCCTGTGGGCCACGCAACACCTCGATACGGTCGACTTCGCCGAGATCATTCAGGCCCGAACCGGTGCGACTGCGATAGACCCCGTCGATGAACACCGCGACCGAGCTTTCAAGGCCGGGATTGTCGCCGACGGTGCCGATGCCGCGGACGCGGGCGGACGCGTTGGCCTCGCTCCCGGTAGAGGAAATCAACAGCGAGGGAACGAGCTGCGTCGCCTGGCGGATGTCGTTGGCCCCGGTATTTTCTAACGCGGCAGAACCGACCGCAGATACAGCGATAGGCACGTTGGAAAGACGCTCGGAACGGCGCGTAGCCGTGATGACGATGTCGCTGGCATTGCCCGAATAAACTTGCTGCGTTGCAACCGGCGCCTGACCCGCGTCAACAGAGCCTGCGGCCGTGCCCGACGTGGTCGTGGCGGTTTGAGCTTCGGGCTGCGTAGTCGGCACGTCCTGCGCAAATGCCGGCGTTACCAGCGCCGTGGTCGCTGCAGCGGACAACAGATATGCGATCATACGCATCGGCATTCTCTCCCTGAGTGTTCGAATGTTTTCGAACTTATGGTTTGGACGTTAGGTAGAGGCGGACAGGCCTCCGCGTCTAGCAATTTCCGCATACGGAAACGTATTTTTGAATAACGTGTCTCCAAATCGCCACATAGCGCCCCGCAGCAAACCCTAGTTTCAAAACGCAACGGTTTTGAGTTGAAGTTCGATAAGGCAGTGCGGCGTCGATGGAAGGCGGGACTTGGTATGCACTTGGGCCGCTGAGGCTCCCCGCATGTGCTCACTCGAAGTTCTGGCCTGTTCCTGAAGACTGAGTCGGGGGCGGGTCGGCCTCCACATGTTCAGACGCGGGAACAAGACGGGCTGGCCTACCCCCGGGCCCTTTCGGAGTTGGGCAAGGTGTAAGCGCCCGTTCGTGCCTTGAGTTCCACCATGCGCAACCCAAGCCCGCGACTGCCAGACGCGAAAAAGGCCGGCCAGCCCCTTGGGACCAACCAGCCTTCACTATCTAACAATAGCGACCAAAGTCGCTACGCCCTTACTTCGGTGCGAGCACCATCAGCATCTGGCGACCTTCCATGCGGGGATACGCCTCGATCTTGGCAATCTCCGCGACGTCGTCCTGCACGCGCTTCAACAGGTTCATGCCGAGCTGGCCGTGGCTAAGCTCGCGACCGCGAAAGCGCAGCGTGATCTTGACCTTATCGCCCTCGCCGATGAAGTCGTTCACCTTCTTCATCTTCGTGTCGTAGTCATGGTCGTCGATGTTCGGACGCATCTTGATCTCCTTGATCTCCTGCGTCTTCTGCGACTTGCGTGCGAGGTTCGCCTTCTTCTGCGCCTCGTACTTGAACTTGCCGACATCGAGGAACTTGGCGACGGGCGGATCGGCGTTAGGCGACACCTCGACCAGGTCCAGACCATGTTCGGCGGCCTGCTCGATCGCTTCGCGCGTGAACATCACCCCCAGATTCTCGCCCTCGTGATCGATCACGCGGACCTTCTGGCTCTGGATGAATTCGTTGAATCGCGGACCGTTCATCGCGGGCGTCTGCATCGGCCGGCGTATCGTGGGAGGACGTATGGGGGTTGCTCCTGAAGTTTCTGACAATATTTGGGCCGGCCTATAGCGCAGAAACACGCGCTAGAACAGCCGGCCCTTAACTTACATATCGGGTGCGCGCGCCTGGATCGCAACCCGCGCGGTCGCATCGGCGAGCGCCATCATCTCCTGGCCCTGACTGCCGAGACGCCGGATCGCGACGGTACCCTCGTCCGCCTCGCGCTTGCCGACCACGAACAACAGCGGCACCTTCGCCAGCGAATGCTCGCGCACCTTGTAGTTGATCTTCTCGTTGCGAAGGTCGGTCTCGACGCGAAGGCCCGCCTTGCGCAATGTCGCGGCGACCTGGTGCGCATAGTCGTCGGCGTCGGACACAATCGTCGCGACCACCACCTGCACCGGCGCGAGCCAGAGCGGGAAGCGGCCCGCATGATGCTCGATCAGGATGCCGATGAATCGCTCGAACGTGCCGAGGATCGCGCGGTGAAGCATCACCGGCCGATGCCGCTCGCCGTCCGCGCCGACATAGGACGCGTCGAGTCGCTCGGGCAGCACGCGGTCCGACTGGATCGTGCCGACCTGCCACGTCCGGCCGATCGCGTCGGTCAGGTGGAATTCGAGCTTCGGCGCATAGAACGCCCCCTCGCCCGGCAGTTCCTCGAAGTTCGCCTTGATCGTGTCGCTCAGGCCCGACTGCATCACGGCCTCGCGCAGTTCCGCCTCGGCCTTGTCCCACATCGCGTCATCGCCGAACCGCTTCTCGGGGCGCAACGCGAGCTTCACCGCGTAATCCTCGAAGCCGAGATCCTTGTAGACGCTGTCGAGCAGCTCGCAGAACTTGCGCACTTCCTCGACGAGCTGGTCCTCGCGGACGAAGATATGCGCGTCGTCCTGCGTGAACTGGCGGACGCGCATGATGCCGTGCAGCGCGCCGTGCGGCTCGTTGCGGTGGCAGCAGCCGAACTCGGCCATCCGGATCGGCAGGTCGCGGTACGACTTGATCCCCTGCTTGAAGATCAGGACGTGCGCCGGACAGTTCATCGGTTTCAGCGCCATCAGGTCGCCCTCCCCCGACAGGATCGCACCCTCGTCCTCGACGTTCGGGATCTCGTCGGGGACGACGAACATGTTCTCGCGGTACTTGCCCCAGTGGCCCGACTGCTCCCACTGCTTGGCGTCCATCAGCTGCGGGGTCTTCACCTCGGCATAGTCGGCGGCATCGAGGCGGCGACGCATATACGCCTCCATCTGGCGCCACAGCACGAAGCCCTTGGGATGCCAGAACACCGACCCCTGCGCCTCGGACTGGAGGTGGAACAAGTCCATCTCCGCGCCGATTTTCCGATGATCGCGCTTCGCGGCTTCCTCGAGACGGAACAGGTGCTGGTCGAGCTGCTTCTTGTTGAGCCAGCCGGTGCCATAGATGCGGCTGAGCATCGCGTTCTTCTGGTCGCCGCGCCAATACGCGCCCGACACGCGCGTGAGCTTGAAGGCGGCGGGGTCGAGGTTGCCGGTCGACGCCATGTGCGGCCCGCGGCACATGTCGAGCCACTCGCCCTGGCGGTAGATCGTCAGTTCCTCCCCCTCGGGGAGTTCGGCCGCCCATTCGGCCTTGAAGCTCTCGCCCTGCTGCGTCCAGCGATCGATCAGCTGCTGGCGTGACCAGACCTCGCGCTGGAACGGCTCATTCCGGGCGATTATCGCGCGCATTTCCGCTTCGATCGCGGGCAGGTCCTCGTCGGTGAACGGGCGGTCCTTCGGCGCGAAGTCGTAATAGAAGCCGTCGTCGGTCGCTGGGCCGAAAGTGATCTGAGTACCGGGGAAGAGATGCTGGACCGCTTCCGCCATGACGTGCGCGAGATCGTGGCGGACGAGTTCGAGCGCATCCGCTTCGTCGCGCGCGGTGACGAGGGCAAGCTGGGTGTCCCCTTCGAACGGCCGGTTGAGATCGCGGACCTGACCATCGATGCGCGCGGCAAGCGCGGCCTTGGCGAGGCCGGGTCCGATCGCGGCGGCGACATCCGCGGGGGTAGTCCCGGGCGCAACCTCGCGGACGGAACCGTCGGGCAGCGTAATGCGGAACATGGCGGACATGAGGGACTTTCTCGTGTTGGAAGAGCGCGGCTTATGCCGTTGCGTAGGGTATATAGGCAACCCGCTTCGCTGGAGCCATGGTGTGGGGGTTCGGACGGTGGTTGGGCGTTGCCCTATTGCACCGCCGCCTGCTGCCGTTCGCCTGCCACCACCCTCCTCGTTTGTCCGTCATCCTAGCGAACGCTGGGATCTCCCCCATTCCGGTCGCAGCATCCGCCAACGAGGATACCCCAGCTTTCGCTAGGGTGACGGTCGGGGTTGGGGGGTCGGGTCGGGTCGGGTTGGGTTGGGTTGGGTTGGGTTGGGTTGGATTGGGTCGGCGCGCTTCAAACCACGCCGAACGGCACCACGCGGTTTGCCTGAGTATGCCCGATCTCCGCCCGCCCGAGATACGGCACGCCCATGTCGCGCGACCAGCGGATCATCATGTAGTCGAGCGTCTCGCCCCAAGGCGGATCGTTCTCTTGGACCGCGGTGACCGCGCCGAGGCGGAGGCCGGCGATGCCCTTCAACTGCGTGGCGTTGGCGACTTTGAAGAGCATGCGGTCGATCGCGTACATAGGCTCGGACACCTCCTCGACGATCAGGACGTGGTCAGTCAGGTCGGGCAGCCACGGGGTGCCGATCAGCGAGGTCAGGATGCTGAGGTTGAACGCCGCCGACGGCCGCCCGTCCAGCCCCGGTTCCAGCCCAGCCCGATCGCCGCGTACCATCCAGCCGAGCGAGCGCGCGACCGTCGCTTCGCCGTCGTGCCGATTGATGTCGCTGACCATCGGGCCGTGCACCGGTCGGCCGATCCGCCGGGCGTAGAGCGCACCGAGCAGGAAGCCGACGTCGGAATAGCCTAGATATGTCTTGTGGCGTGCCGCGCGGCCGAGTTCGGGCATAACCATCGCGAGGATGCGGTTCGAACCGTAGCCGCCGCGCAGGAACCAGATCGCGTCGAACGCAGGATCGTTGGCGTATTCGAGAAACGCTGCCGCGCGACGAAAGTCCGAGCTGGCAAAATGGCCGTCGGTCTCCAGGCATTGCGGGTGGAAGACCAGCTCGGTCTCAGGGAACGCAGTCGCCGCGTAGGCGGTGATCTTGGCGATCGCCGCGGGATTGGTCCGGCTTGACGCGGCGAGGACACCGATGCGCATTGTTCGTGTTCCCGACCTTGCCCCGTTACCAAACCGCCCATATCGCGGGCCGATGGATATCAGCAAACCCTGTTTCTTCGTCGGCATCGGTGGCTCGGGCATGATGCCGCTCGCGATGATCCTCGCGGGGCGTGGCGCGAGCGTCGCCGGATCGGACCGCAACCTCGACCAAGGCCGGGTGCCCGCCAAGTTCGAAGACCTTGCCGCCAAGGGCGTCGCGCTGTTCCCGCAGGACGGCAGCGGGATCGTCTCGGCGGACCAGTTGGTGATCGCCTCAGCGGCGATCGAGGCGAGCGTGCCGGACATGATCGCGGCGGAGGCGCTTGGCTGTACCCGCTCGACCCGCGCGGCGATGCTGGCGTCGCTGTTCAACGACAGCCGGTTGCCGATCGGGGTCGCGGGGACGAGCGGCAAGTCGACCGTTACGGGCATGATCGGCTGGATCCTGCACGCGGTCGGGCGCGATCCGACGGTGATGAACGGCGCGGTGATGAAGAACTTCGCCACCCCCGACGCGCCGTTCGCGAGCGCTTTGGTCGGAGGGGGAGAGGCGTTCGTCAGCGAGGTCGACGAAAGCGACGGCTCTATCGCGGGCTATGCGCCGAAGATCGCGGTGCTCAACAATGTCAGCCTCGATCACAAATCACTGGAGGAACTGCGCGTGCTGTTCGGGGACTTCATCGCGAAGGCCGAGACGGCGGTGGTGAACGCCAACGACCCCGATGCCGCAGCGCTCGCGGCGCGGTTGCCGCGCGGTCAGGTGACGACGTTCGCGATCGACGCCTCGGCCGACCTGCGCGCCGAGAACCTGAAGCCGGAGCCGTTCGCCATCCGCTTCGACATTGTCTCGCGCGGTGTGCGGACACCTGTGAAGCTTGCCGTACCGGGGCGGCATAACGTGTCGAACGCACTCGCCGCGATCGGGGCGGCGATGGCGGCGGACGTATCGCTCGGCGATGCGGTCAAGGCGATCGCGGGGTTCATGGGTCTGCGTCGGCGTTTCGACCTGGTCGGAGAGGCGGGCGGGGTCGCGGTGATCGATGACTTCGGGCACAACCCGGACAAGATTGCCGCCACGCTCGACACGCTCCACGCCTTCCCCGGGCGGCTGCTCCTGTTCTTCCAGCCGCATGGCTATGGCCCGTTGAAGGTCATGGGGCGCGCGCTGGTCGCGACCTTCGTCGAGCGGATGGCGGAGGACGATGTGCTCGTCCTGCCAGACCCAGCCTATTACGGCGGGACGGTCACGCGGGAGGTCACTAGTGCCGATATCGTCGCGCAGATCATCGAGGGCGGGCGAGACGCGCGGCATATAGCCGACCGTGCGGACGCCACAGCCGCGCTGATCGCGGAAGCTCGGCCGGGCGACCGTATCGTGGTGATGGGCGCTCGTGACGACACTCTGAGCCTGCTGGCCGCGGGGATGGTCGACGCCTTGGCCGCGCGCTGATATAAAGAGAAGCAGGAGACTGCCGATGTTTCGCCGCCTGTTCCTCGACCATCCCGCCACCGTCGGCGAAAGCTATGCCAAGCATTTCGGGGTCGCCGGACGCTTCGGCGTGACGATGATCAAGGGCGGGCTGGGCGCATTGGTCCATGCCTTCGTGCCTGCGCTGTGCAAGACGCGGGGAAGCGAGACGGTGGCCGAACTGCACCGCCAGATGGTCGAGAAGCGCGGCGCGGTCGCGGCTGATCAGACGCAGATGAAGACGGTCGAATTCATCATCTAATCCGCATCTTACGGCGCACGAAAGCGCCCGGTCCAAAAAAGAAGGTTAGGCAGGGTTAGGCCAAGAACGGGTTCGTTGGGCTGCGGCGTCGCGTGTCTTGTCGACATGCACGCTTGGCATTTTGTAAAGCTTGGTTGACAGGTCAGCTTGCCGCCATGTAAAGCACGCTTGTCCTTAATCAGGGAGACCTTCCGTGCTCACCATGCGACAAGCCAACCGCCGCTATCTCAATCGCTTCATACCCAGCATGACCTGCTACGCGGTGTTCCTGGTGGGATCGAACATGGTCGAGGCGGCCTACGAGCCGACCGGGGCCCCGCTTACCGCGCTCGCGATTCTGCCGGCGCTGCCGATCATTGCGGTCATCTGGGCGATGGGGATGGCGATCGTCGAACAGCCGGATGAATATGTGCGGGCCAAATTGATCCACGCCATGCTCATCGCGACCGCCTTGATGCTGTCGGTCATGACGGTGTGGAGCTTCCTCGAAGATACCGGTGCGGTGCCGCACAAGCCCGTCCACCTCGCCTTTCCCTTGTGGTGCGCCGGCTTGCTGGTCGGTCAGGTCTGGCTGTGGGCGCGCGACCGGATCGCCGGCCACGCGGCATGAAGAACCGCCTCAAGGTGCTGCGCGCCGAGCGCGACTGGAGTCAGGGCGACTTGGCCGAGCGGCTCGAAGTGTCGCGGCAGAGTGTCAATGCGATCGAGACGGGGCGCTACGATCCATCGCTGCCGCTGGCGTTCAAGATCGCCGAACTGTTCGAACTGGCGATCGAAGACATCTTCACCAGCCCCTCGAAGACAGTCTAAAGCTGGTGGCATGACCGATATCGCTCCCGCCGCCGCCCCGCCCCTCGCAAACACACCTCCCGTCAAGGAGCGTCCTCGCCTCGCCTATCACCACACGCCCGGTACCGGCCCGACGATCGTGTTCCTGTCGGGGTACGCTTCGGACATGACGGGCACCAAGGCGGTGACGTTGGAGGCGTGGGCGAAGTCCGAGGGACGGGCATTCCTGCGGTTCGATTATGGCGGGTGCGGGCAGAGCGAGGGGGCGTTCGAGGACCAGACCCTGGTCGACTGGCGCGACGACGTGCTGGCGATGATCGACGCGCTTGTCGAAGACTCCGCGATCCTCGTCGGGTCGTCGCTGGGCGGCTGGCTGATGCTGCTGGCGGCGAAGATGCGGCCCGATCTGGTCAAGGGGCTGGTCGGGGTCGCGCCTGCGCCGGACTTTACCGACTGGGGCTTTACCACCGACGAGAAGATGGCGCTGCTGAGCAACGGGCGAATCGAGCGCAAGAACCCCTACGGGCCCGAGCCGACGGTCTATACGCGCCGCTTCTGGTCTTCGGGCGAGGCCAACCGATTGATGTTCGGCGAGATCGCATTCGACGGCCCGGTACGGCTGGTCCAGGGCCAGCGCGATCCGGACGTGCCGTGGCAGCGGACCGCGCGGCTCGCCGAGTTGTTGCGTTCAGCCGATGTGCAGACATGGCTGGTCAAGGACGGCGACCACCGCCTGTCGCGCGACAGCGACATTTCCCTCATCATCCGGGCGGTGGAGGATGTGATCGCCGCCTTATGATCCTGACACTGTTGCTTGCCGCGTCGCAGGCCCCCGCCGCCGGTCCTGCCGCCGGTCCCGTCGATGCGCAGGGCGATCGGTTCTCCCGGTGCGTTGCCCTGACGCAGAGCGATCCCGCGGCGGCACGCGCAGAAGCGGGTCGCTGGCGGATCAGCGGGGGACGGTATTTCGCGCGGCAATGCGCTGGGCTTGCGTTCGCCGCCGAGAAGAACTGGCCATCGGCGGCCCTGGAGTTCGAGGAGGCCGCGCGGGAGGCGCAGGTCGCGAGGGATACGCGAGCAGCGAACTATTGGGCGCAGGCAGGCAATGCCTGGCTCGCATCCGGACAGCCCGCGAAGGCGCGCGTTGCACTCGATTCGGCGCTTGCCGCGGGATCGCTGACCGGACTGCCGCTGGGCGAGGCGCAACTCGACCATGCGCGCGCGCTGGTCGTAGCCGGCGAACTGGGTGCGGCACGGAGCGATCTAGATCTTGCGCTGACGACGGCGGGCGACGATCCGCTGGCATGGCTGTTGTCCGCGACACTCGCACGACGAATGGGCGATTTGCCGCGCGCAAAGTCGGATATCGCCCAGGCGCTGAAGCGATCGGCCGACGATGCATCGGTTCAATTGGAGGCGGGGAACATCGCGGCGTCGGCTGGCGACGAGGCGGCTGCGCGGGAAGCGTGGAGCACTGCCGCCCGACTGGCACCGACTAGTGATGTCGGTCGGAACGCGGCTACGGCACTCAAGCAGTTCGACGCGGCAAAATAACGCAAAGTGACGAGCTAGTCGTTTGCGACCAGCCCGACATTCCCGTCAATGGCCCTGTCAGCGGCGAACCATCGTGCTTCGCGCGATCTTGCTGACGAGGCCTGGCAATCCGGGATAGCTTGCCTTGTGATACGGCGAGAGTGCATCGAGTTCGGCGGTGATGCGGCGATGCGCCTCGCCCAGTGCGTGATAGGGCAGTCCCGGCAGCAGGTGATGGAGCGCGTGGTAGCGCAGACCGACCGGCGCCCAGAGCGCGGGCAGCAGGGCTGGCGGCGGCACGTTGACCGTGTCGAGGTACTGCGCGGTCACCGTCATCGGCTCGCCGTCATTCTCCCACAGGTGCGCGACCAGCGTGCGGACCTGGTTGAGCACCGCGAACGCGGATGCGACGGCGAAGATCGTCACGAACGCGCGTAGCGGCAGCACGCCGGTGACCGTGATCGCGATCAGCGTGATCGCCCACAGGCTCGCGGCGATTTCCAGGCGATCCCAATAGGCCTTCGCTTCGCCCTCGGGGGCGCGGCGTCGGAACTGGGGGTTGATCGCCAAGGCGGAGTAGCGCTCGACGATCATCGTCCGCAGCTGCGGGGACAGCAGCGAGATCGGCGACAGGATCGCGAACCGGATCAGCAGCGCGATCGGCGCGAGGGCGGATACCACGATGAACAGCGGAAGCGTCCATGGCTTCATCAGTGCGAGCGGCAGGTATTCGGGGTCCTCGACCGTGCCGTACCGCGTCTTGGCGTGGTGGAGGTTGTGAACGCCCTCATACATGAACGAGGGGGTCAGCAGCGGCACGCCGACGAGCACATTCCACCCGAGGCGGAAGTTCGGGACGGATGCGTGCTTCATGTGGCTGACTTCGTGGATGAAGCTCAGGCCGCGATACAGGCCCAGCATCGCCACCACGCCCGCGACGATCGCCACCGGAGTCGAGGTCGACGTGGCCGCAACGGCGAGCGCGCCGTAGCCGACGACCATCGATGCGATCAGGTCGGCCCAGTAGATTGCCGGTCGCGGCTTCACCAGATCGCGCGTCAGGTCGGCGGCCGCGCGCAGCATCGCCTTGTCGTCGGCAACGCGCTCCATACCGCCGCCGGTGCGCGGCGCGCTCACGGGGATGGAGGCTGTAGCGGCCGTGCCGCGAGCGAGGCTGAGCGAGGTATCCATGGGCATGTCCATTGCAAGAAGATAGTGGCGGTAGCGTGGCATTTACAGGTTGCGGCGCCCTGTCGGCCGTCGAGTAAACGCGATCACCGTAAGCGGTCGAAGCGATGACGAACGTGTCACTCGCCTTTGCCGTCGGTGCTGGCTAGATACGCGCGACTATTCTGGGGACACGACATGGCCAAGCTCATCATTCGACCGGTCGAGACCAAGAAGGACCGCAAGATCTTCATCGATCTGCCGTTCCGTCTCTATGCCGACGATCCCCATTGGGTGCCGCCGCTGAAGTCGGAGGCGCTCGGGCTGATCACGCCGGAGAAGAACGGCTGGTTCAGCCATGCCAAGGCGCAGCTATTCCTTGCCGAGGAAGATGGCCGGGTGGTCGGACGCATCTCGGCGCATATCGATACGCTGGCGCTGACGATGCCGCCCGAGCAGGGGTTCGGGCCCGGCGTCGGCCAATGGGGGCTGATGGAAGCGGAGCGGCAGGACGTGTTCCAGGCGCTGCTGGCGCGCGCCGAGGATTGGCTGCGCGAACAGGGCATGACGCGGGCGCTGGGGCCGATTAGCATGTCGATCTGGGAAGAGCCGGGCCTGTTGATCGACGGCTATGATCATCCGCCGACGATCATGATGGGCCACGCCAAGCGCGAATATCGTGGCTGGATCGAATGGGCGCAGTATCGCCCGATCAAGCAGCTGATGACCTATGAAGTCGATGTCACCAAGCAGTTCCCGCCGATCGTCCAGCGGATCATCAAGTCGGGTGAGAAGAACCCGCGGATTAGCGTCCGCAACGTCGACAAGACCAAGTTCGAGGAGGAGGCGGCGATCATCCTGTCGATCCTCAACGACGCGTGGCGCGACAATTGGGGGTTCGTGCCGCTGACCCCGCCGGAGATCAAGGATGTCGGCGTCAAGCTTAAGCCGATCGTGTTCAACGACTTGATCCGCATCGCCGAACTGGACGGCAGGCCGGTCGCGTTCATGATTACCCTCCCCGACCTGAACGAGGCGATCAAGCCGCTCAACGGCAACCTGTTCCCGTTCGGCTGGGCCAAGCTGTTGTGGTGGCTGCGCAAGCCGAAAGTGCGGACGGTACGCGTGCCGTTGATGGGCGTGGTCAAGGAACTCCAAGCGTCGCGGATGGCGAGCCAGCTGGCCTTCATGATGATCGAATATATCCGCCGCGCCTCGGTCCAGCATTATGATGCGAAGCGCGCGGAGATCGGCTGGATCCTCGACGACAACCAGGGGATGCGCTCGATCGCCGAGACGATCGAGAGCCGGGTGAACAAGGTTTATCAGGTGTACGAGCGGGTGCTGTAGAGGGGGGCTTCTTATTCGTCACCCTGACGAAGGGGTTGCGGCCTACTCCCTCTTGCCCTTGCCGAACGGTATCTTGAGCGTCACCGCCACCCCCCGCCCGATCGCGCCCGGAAGCTCCGTGCGGATCGCGTGGACGTTGCCCGTGCCGCCGCCGGGCAAGCGAAACGTCATTGGGTCTCCGGGCGGCGGGGCAATCGGCTGGGGCAGCGTTGCGAGGCGCTGATCTGTCGGACGCGCGCAGACGACGATCTCGCCGTCGGGATCGGACTGGACCGGGCACGGCATCGTCGATCTTGGCGCGCGTTTGCGCAGTTCCGGCGGAAGTGGCGGGCCTGCCGCCGCCTGGAGCAGGAACAGACCGACCAGCATCTAGAACCTCCGCGAGACCCCTGCGTATAGCCGCGCATCAGGCGTGTGATGGTTCAAACCCGCGGCACCGAATACGTCGAACTGAAGATCGTCGTTCGCCGACCACGCCAACGAGAGCGCGGCCAGCGCCTGTGTCGCATGCTCTTCGGGATCATCGTCGCGCAGCGCCTGGACCTCGCCGGTCAGCGTGAAGGCCTTGTCGAGCTTCACCGATAGCCCCGCTGCCGTGCTGTATGCCAGATGGCGGCCGTTCCCATCCTCGTCGACCGCCGCGTCGATCTCCGGCGTTAAATCCAGCGAGACGGTGTCGGAGAGTTCATAGGTAACGGGCACCAGCAAGCCGGTCCCCCAGTCGCCAGCGCCGATCCCCGATCGCCCGACCGGCAGCGTGACATAGGGAAGCACGGCGATCGACAGGCCGGAACCATCAGGGTCGCGCAAATTCGCCTTCATGCCGAGCGACACGTCGCCGATCCCGTTCACGGTGTCGATGCCGGTCTGGTCGCGCATCCGGTCGTGTCCGAACGGCGTCCAGCCGACCCGCGCCTCGATCGTGTCGCTGACGCCGACGCGGACAAGCGTGTCGCCGAACAGGATATTATCGCCGCGCGAGCCAGGCTGATCATCGCGCGTCCAGTCGGCGATCGACGTTTCGACCGACACGCGCCCCTTCGCCATCGTGCAGGCCGGCGTGTCTATACCCGGTCGCTCAGGACAATATTCACGTTCCTGCGCGCTCGCACCTGCCGCGTGAAGCGCCGCCAGCGATACCAGCGCGATCGCAAGAGCTTTCACCGTAGCCGCACCCAGGTCGGCGCGTGATCGCTCGCCTTTTCGCGGCCACGGTACGCCTTGTCGACGCCGGCATCGATCATCCGGTCCGCCGCCTGAGGGCTTAGCAACAGGTGGTCGATCCGGAACCCGGCGTCGCGCTGCCATGCGCCGGCCTGGTAATCCCAGAACGTCCAGACGCCGCCTTTCGGGAATTGCGTGCGCAGCGCGTCGGTCCAGCCCTGCGCAACGAGCGCACGGTAATGCTCGCGGCTTTCGGGTTGCATCAAGGCGTCGTCCTGCATCGCGCGGACGGAGAAGGTGTCGTCGTCATTGGCGATCACGTTGTAGTCGCCTGCGAGGATGGCCGGCTTTTCCTCCGCCAGCAGGACGCGTGCGCGGGCGGCGAGGCGGTCCATCCAGCGCAGTTTATAGTCGAATTTCGGGCCGGGCTGAGGGTTGCCGTTGGGAAGATAAAGCGCGGCGACGATCAGGCCGTCGATTTCCGCCTCGATGTAGCGGCTGTGCTCGTCCTCGGGCTCGCCATCGAGACCGCGCTGGCGCACGACGGGCGTGCCGCTTTTCGCGAGGATCGCGACGCCGTTCCAGGCCTTCTGACCGTGCCAGACTGCGCCGTAGCCCGCGGCCTCGATGTCGGCGATCGGGAAGGTATCGTCGCTCGACTTCAGTTCCTGGAGGCAGACGATGTCGGGCTGGTCTTCGGTGAGATACTCGATCAACCGCGGCAACCGCGCCTTGATGCCGTTGACGTTGTACGTGACGATTTTCATGGGGCGATCAGACCGAGAAGCTGGAGCCGCAGCCGCAACCCGATGCGGCGTTGGGGTTCTCGACCTTGAACGCGGCGCCTGCGAGCGATTCGACGTAATCGACCGCGCACCCCCGGACGAGGTCGATGCTGACGCTGTCGACGACCAGCTTCACGCCGTCATGTTCGGCGATCACGTCGTCGGGCTCGACCGAGTCGGCGAACCCGAATTTATACTGGAAGCCGGAACAGCCGCCGCCGTCGACCGAGAGACGCAGGATCGCCGGCTTCCCCTGCTTGGCGGCGATCGCCGCGACGCGCGCCGCGGCGGAGGGGGTGAGGATGATGTCTTGAACCAGCGTTGCCATGGCTTGGAGATAGGGGGTTGGGGTAGCGGCGGCAACCTTGGGGTTTGCGGGCCTAGTCCAGTGCCGCGCGTGTGCCGGCGCCTCTTCTTGCTCCCTGAAACGGCGAGCGGGAGTGGGTCGGCTTCCGCGTATGGCGAGGGCAGTGGCGCAAACTGGCCTACCCACCCCCAGCCCCTCCCTTTCAGGGAGGGGAGCTAGAGGGCGTTCAGTCTTGGGCGGCGGGGCCACCGGTGGAGACCGGGATCGATTTTACCGAACGGTCCTGTGCGGCGAGAAGGTAATCGGCGGTCGTCAGGAAGGGTACCGGGTTGACGGCGTGACCGTCGATGCGGACTTCGTAATGGAGATGCGAGCCGGTCGAGCGGCCGGTCGAGCCCATCAGCGCGATCAACTGGCCGCGAACGACGCGGGCGTTGTCCCCGACGAGGATCTTCGACAGATGGCCGTAGCGGGTCGCGATACCCTTGCCGTGGCTGATCTCGACCATGTTGCCGTAGCCGCCCTGGCGGCCGGCATGGGCGATGATGCCGTCGGCGGTGGCATAGATCGGCGTACCGAGCGGGCCGGGAATGTCGACGCCGGCATGCATCGCCGCAGTGCCGCGGAACGGATCCGAGCGGATCCCGAAATTGCTGGTGAACGAGAGCGAGTGGACCGGCTGTACCGACGGGATCGCGATCACGCCCTGCTGAGTCGCATCGAGCTTTTTCCAGGTCTGGAACAGCGTGCGGAACTGCGCATCGGCGCGAAGATCGGCAGTAGCCTCCTCGGCGTTCGCAGCGATCATCGGACCACCGGAGGCAGCGACGTGATGCACGCGCTTTGCGCTGGTGGCCGAAGGAGCAACCTGCGCCTCGGCGATGGCGCCGGAAGCGGTCATGCCTATCACCGAAGCGGCGATCGCGAGGCGGCGAAACGTGAACGACGTATATACCACGGACATGGCCTTGAGGCGCGTCACGATGGCTGCTGCGGTAAAATCGACCATTGGTCCCCGACACAAAAATGCGGGGCCGTTCGCTTCAAGGCGGACGGCTCCGAAACTTGTCCTGACTCGCAGCCCCTCCGCGCTTCAGACAAGTGTGGTTAGGCCGGATACCGCCGTCCCGAGCAAGAGCGCGGCATCATCAGCGCGGCGGAGCGGGAGGTTGATGCGGCGAGTTGATGCAAATCGAGACGATCGTCATGGAACACGAAGCGAACGACGACATCGGGCCCAAAATGTGAGCGAATCTCCGGCCCTTACCGAAGGCTGTTCAGAGGGCCTTCGCGGCAGCCAGGACCGCCTCGGCATGCCCGGCAACGTGGACCTTGCGCCAAGCCTTCGCCAGCGTGCCGTCGGCGTCGAACAGGAACGTCGCGCGCTCGATCCCCATATACTTCCGGCCGTACATAGCCTTCTCGACCCACACCCCGAAAGCCTCGCAGGCTGCACCCTCGACATCGCTCGCAAGCCGGACCGCAAGTCCATGTTTTGCGGTAAACTTCGCGTGCGACGCGGCAGTGTCCTTCGATACGCCGATCACGGTTACGCCCGCCGCTGCGAACGCGTCGGAAAGCGCGGAAAAGTCCTTCGCTTCGGTGGTGCAGCCGGCCGTATCGTCCTTTGGGTAGAAATACACCACCAGCGGCGCGCCGAGACTCGCCAGCGAAACCACCGCGTCGTCGATCGTCACCGGTATTTCGGGAATCTTCGAACCTTCATCCATCCTGCTCTCCCGTCACCTTCGCCCAGAACTGGCGAACCTCCTGCCGGGTCGATTCGAGCGTGGCAACCACCGCCGCCCAGTCCGTCACGCCGATCGCGCGGGCGATGAGGTCCTCGGTCGCGTGCCCCGGCGGCGCGGCATCGGGGGCGACGAGCCGCAGCGTTACCAGCAGACGCGTGAGGACATCATGCGCCGGGCGGAGCGTCGGCGGGACGAGGCCTTCGCGAATCAACGCATCGATCGCACCGCCGAGATTTGGGTCGAACCCGGTCCTGTTCACGAGCTGAACGACATGCGTTGCGAATTCGAGATCGACGAGGCCACCGGGGAGCAGCTTGGCATCGAGCGCGCCCTTGGGCGGCTTGTGCGCGGCCATGTCGCTACGCATCGTGCGGGCGTCGGCGATCACGTCGCGCGCTGGTCGGTCGCCTTCGAGCACGTCGCGGACAATCAACGCAACGGCATCCCGAGCGGCGACAGATCCGAACACCGGGCGAGCACGCGTGAGCGCCATGTGCTCCCAGGTCCAGGCATCCTCGCGCTGGTAGCGGGCGAAGCTGTCGAACGTGACGACCAGTGGCCCCTGCCCGCCCGACGGCCGCAACCGGGTGTCGATCTGGTACAGCGGGCCCGCCGCCGTCGCGACCGACAGCGCCCCGGTCAGTCGCTGTGCCAGACGATTATAGTAAAGCGTTGCACCGAGCGGTTTTGGCCCGTCGGACTCGGCAGCGAAATCGCCCGTAAACAGATAGATGAGATCGAGGTCGGACGCGTGCGTGAGCATCGCGCCGCCCATTCGGCCTAGCGCGAGCACGACGAGTTCGCTGTCCGGTACGCGGCCGTGGACCTTCGCGAATTCCTCGATCGTCGCACTTGCAAGGACGCCGATCGCGGCCTCGGCGACCCGCGCATACCCTGCCGCGACGTCGAGCGGATCGGACGCGCCGGCGACGATCTGTGCCCCGAGCGCGAAACGCAGTTCGCCGACCACCCGGCGGACATGGTCTAGTCGAGACTGATAATCGCCGCCCGTCTCACCCGCGCGCATGATGACCTCGAGTGCGGCAACGTCGCCGACCGGTTCGAACGCGGTCGCGTCGATCAGGCCGTCGAGCAAATCTGGGCGGCGTCCCAGATCGTCTGCGAGCGTCGGCGCGTGGCTGAGGATGGCGGCAAGCAACGTGGCCAAGCCCGGCCGCGCCTCCAACAAGCGGAAGATGTTGATCGCGCTCGGCAGGCGTTCGAGCAACGCGTCCAGGCGGAGCAGCGCCGCCTGGGGGACCGGCGCGGCCGCGAACGCCGGAACGAGTGTCGGCAATACCGCCTCCAGCGCCTCACGCGCGGCCGGACTGCGGAGCGCGGGATAGGCGCCGCCCCGCCACGCTTCGATCCGTCGCCGTGCCGATTCGGGATCGTCGAAGCCCGCCTCGACGAGATCCGCTTCCAGCGTCACGACGTCGCGCGAGAATGCGGGACGTACGGTATCGTCGAGCGCGTCGTATATCCGGCCGGTCGCGGTAACGCGCGGTTCGAGCAGCGCCAACAGCGCGCCCGCATCGTCGAGCCCGTGCAGTTTCGCCACGCGGTCGAGCGCATCACCGGTCGGCAATGCGTGCGTCTGGCGATCGTCGATCATCTGCACCCGGTGCTCTATCGTTCGGAGCAACGTGTAGCCAGCGATCAGCGCCTGCGATTCGTCGCTGCGGATCCATCCAGCCTCGGCCAACCGAGCGAGCGCGTCGCGCGTTGCGGGTACCCGCACCGATCGATCACGCCCGCCGTGAATCAACTGGTGGATCTGCGCGAAGAACTCGGCTTCCCGGATGCCGCCGCGTCCGCGCTTCAAGTCGTAGCCGGGGCCGAACGCCTGGCCTTGCGAATGGTGATCGCGGATACGGGCGGAGATACCGCGGATTTCGCCGATAGCGCCGAAGTCGAGTGCGCGGCGCCACACGAACGGCCTGATCGCTTCGAGAAACCGCTGGCCCAGCGCGATGTCCCCTGCCGCCGCGCGCGCACGAATGAAGGCGGCGCGTTCCCATGGCAGCGCTTGTGCTTCGTAATAGCCGATCGCGGCATCGACCGGCAATGCGATCGGCGTGATCTCGGGCGAGGGCCGCAGGCGGAGGTCGACGCGCAGAACGTAGCCGTCGCCGTCGCGTGCCTGGAGCAGTTCGACGACGCGCTTGCCGATCCTGACCGCCGCCTGCTCCGGCTCTTCGCGCGGTCGACGGGGCAACGTCTCGGGATCGAACAGCAGAATAGGGTCGATATCCGAGGAATAGTTGAGTTCGCCGCTTCCCTGCTTGCCGAGCGCGATCGCGGTGAAGCCGATGGGTTCGGCACCGGGCGTACGCTCTTCGATCGCGGTACGGATCGCGGTGTCGAGCGCGTAGTCGGCGAAATCGGTCAGCGCGCCGGTTACGGCGGTAAGGTCCAATATGCCCGCGAGATCGCCGATCGCAACGTTGAGCGCCATCGCACGCCGTTCGATGCGCAACCGCTTGGCAACCGGCATACCGGGCTCGACGCTCGACCACGACAGATCGAGCCGGCCCGTTGCAAGCGACTTTGCCAGAACAGGTTCGCGGTCGAGTATAAGCGAAAGAAACGGCGACAAAAGTCGCGCGCGCGCGATGGCGTCGTTTATCGCCACTTCATGGGAGACTAAAGACATCAGTCGTCGCTATATCGACTGCTGCACAGTGTCACGACAAAGCAACGAAATCGAAAGTTGCCCGTTGTAGCGGGCATGACTTACGCATCTTGCATCACAGGCCGAGACGATAATGGCCATCACGTCGTACGATCACCGCGTGCCACTGACGCGATCGGTCAGTCACTACGGAATGCGTTCGACAATGCATGCTTGGTACCAGAGGACATGGCATCGATGCTGCGGCGTCTAGACCGCACGCCGCACTGCATCAACTGAACCAGTGCGGAGATCAGCGTCCCCGGCTGAGCTCTTCAACGTCACCCATGATCGAATCAAGCGCCGTCTTGGACGTATCGGTTTCATGGTCGCGACGCGACGGAAGCGAGCCGTCCGTTAAGATCGTCTCCAGCGCAACACGTCCGCGAGCTACCCGGCTCTTGATTGTCCCGACAGCGACACTGCAGATTTCTGCGGCTTCTTCATAGGCGAAGCCACCAGCGCCCACGAGAATGAGGGCTTCACGCTGGGGTTGCGGCAGATGCATCAACGCGCGCTGCATGTCGCCGAGCTCGACGTGGCGATCCTGACTTGCGGGTGCTGCGAGGATGCGATCCGCGACAAGATCGTCCCACTCGCCTTTGAAGCGGGCGCGTCGCATCTGCGAGAGATACAAGTTGCGGAGGATGATGAAGGTCCATGCTCGCATGTTCGTACCCGCCTGGAAGCGGAGACGTGCGGCCCAGGCTTTCAGCAAAGTCTCCTGGACCAGATCGTCCGCGAGATCGCGGCTTCCCGACAAGGACCGACCGAACGCACGTAGATGCGGGATCACCTGCGCGAGTTGAACCTTGAACTCGGCATCCGACAGCGAGACATGCTCGACCGGCGCGACAACGTCATCGTTTTCGTCATCCACGGGCAAAGCAGGCTGGGTCATGGTAATCCGATCAATCCCGATAAAACACTGCCGTGCGAACGCGACAGACATAGGCGTACGCCGCAGGAAATACCAGCGACGCGCACGCGATCCCGCTTAGCGAAGAATTATAAAGCCAAATATAACAATGACCAACACTAGCGAGATCGCCAGGATGTACCGGGTCATGTGTGGCGTGGCACCTGCTCGTGCATCTTCGGTATCGATGTGAATTGGTTCGTTTGGATCAGCCATCACCAACAAACTCGCGAAAGACGTTTTGGGTCCGTAACTGTCTTA
Source organism: Sphingomonas faeni (assembly GCF_030817315.1). Classification (NCBI taxonomy): domain Bacteria; kingdom Pseudomonadati; phylum Pseudomonadota; class Alphaproteobacteria; order Sphingomonadales; family Sphingomonadaceae; genus Sphingomonas; species Sphingomonas faeni. The sequence goes on from NZ_JAUSZF010000001.1 coordinate 1,837,327, forward strand.
CAGCCACGGACCCGGATAAGTGCCGTCGACCTTAAGCGGTCGGGACGGTCGCCTGATCGAAGAACAGCGCCTGGCTGATCGCGGCCTTCACGGTCGAACGCTGGAACGGCTTGGTGATCAGGAACGTCGGCTCGGGACGTTCGCCGGTCAGCAACCGCTCAGGGAACGCGGTGATGAAAATCACCGGGACTTCGAACTCGGCGAGGATGTCCTTGACCGCGTCGATGCCCGAGCTGTCGTCGGCCAACTGGATATCCGCGAGCACGAGGCCGGGACGGGTTTCCATCGCCAGCGCGACCGCCTCGTCACGCGTCACGGCGACGCCGGTGACGTCGTGGCCGAGATCGCGCACGATCGTCTCGATATCCATCGCGATGATCGGCTCGTCCTCGATGATAAGGACCTTCGCACGGGTCTGGTTCTCGATCTCGGACAGCGCATCGGCGACCAGATCGTCGACCTCGCTGGTGTCGACCTCGATCAGGTACGCGGCGTCCTCGGGCGTGAAGCCTTCCATCGCTGTCAGCAGAAGCGCCTGGCGCGACAGCGGCGTCATCCGGGCGAGACGCGCGCGGGCAACGGCTTCGTGACCTTCGGCCTCGCTTGCACTCTCGTCGCCGACCTCGTCGAAGTTCGCCGAATTCCAGATCGCCTGGAACATCCGGTACAGGCCGAGACGGGGATCCACGTCGCGCGGAAATTCCTCCGGCGCGGCGACGATCGCCTCGAGCGTGGCGCGCACATATTTGTCGCCGTGCATCTGGCTGCCGGTCAGGGCCCGGCCGTAGCGCCGCAAAAAGGGAAGGTGCGGTGCAAGTTGCTGTCCAAGAGACATGGGTAACGTATACTCCCTGATCCTACGCGGCCCCTCATGTGTCGGGTGGCTCGCGTCATTGCAATGGTGTCGGTCGAAAATGCCCCGTGTCCGCCCCATCGTCGCCAGTTATCGGGCACGACCGAGCGGAGATGCGTATTTTTCGCTCGGTCATGGAACCATCCAGATGCTATTTGGTTTCACGAACATCTTTCGCGAGTGTGTAGTCCGGTGCCTGAGGGTACAGTTGTGCTCGCCATCACATGATTGGTTTGCGTCGTGCAGGGGGAAGTTTTGAGTTTGGGCCACGACACGGAGAAGACAGTGCCTGCCACGAAGCCCGCCAAGGTCCTTGATAAAGACCAACAAATGGGTTCGGCACTGCGCTCGGTCTATCAGAAGACCGTTGATGAAACGATCCCGGACGATTTGCTCGACCTTCTCGGCAAATTGGACTGATGGTGGGCCCCGCGCCCACGCCCCTTACCCCCGCTTCCACTGCCGACATAAAATCTTCGGAGCCTGGACCCACGAGCCAGGGCCGCGTGTCGGCGGCAATCGGACGGTGGCCGACCGGGGCAAAGCTTTTCCTGATCATCAGCGCCGCGCTCCTGCCGCTCGCGTTGATCGCCGTTTTCGCGACATTGCAGACCACGCGGCTGGCCGACGCGGAAGCACGCGCACGGTTGCGCGTCACCGCCGACGAGAGCGCGCGGGCGATCGCCATCGAACTGGTCGGCGACATGACCGCCTTGCGTGTCGCGGTGAACGCGCTGGGCACGGACCCCGCCGATTCGCCGAGTTGCGCACGAGCACAGGGTGTGTTCGCGCAACAATCGTCCGCAGGCACGCGGTTCATCATCACCGATCGTGCCGGTCGCGTGCTGTGCGGCGTCCCCCTGCCGAACCCCGTCACCATCCGCCGCGAGGACATGCCGGTCGCGGCAGCTATCGTTCCCGACAACGGGCTGATCCTGGCGATATCCGGTCCCGGCGGCGATACGTCCGCCCGCGCCTATTTCCCGCGGGCGTTCCTGGAAAAGATCGGGCGGCCTTCGACACGCGCGTCGGCCTTCAACAGCGCCATCGTCCTCGATGAGGATGCGCTGCACCTGGAGACGATCCCAGACGAGCGGCCGCTCGACCGCATGGAAACGATGCGGACCGAACTCGGCGTCGCGGGGCTGGCCTTGCGGACGAGCATTCGCAGCGCACCGGTAACGTCGTCGCTGATTGTCGCGATGCTCCTTCCCCTACTGATGTGGATAGCCGCCGCGAGCATCGCGTGGTTCGTCGTCGATCGGTTGCTCATTCGTCCGCTGCGGCGTCTGCGCGCCGCCGTGGCCGCGTTCACACCTGGCGAGGAACTCGACTTCGGCACAGTCCATACCTTGCCGGCACAGGAAATCCGTGAGCTCGGCGAGACGTTCCAGTCGATCAGCCGCACGGTCGCGCTGCACGAAGCGGGACTCGCGGAGGGGCTGGTCCGACAGACCAAGCTGACCCGTGAGGTGCATCACCGGGTAAAGAACAACCTGCAGGTGATATCCAGCCTGATCAACTTCCACGCGCGCAGTGCGCCGAGCGCCGACGCGACGGCGGCCTATGCATCGATCCAGCGGCGCGTGGATGCTCTGGCTGTGGTCCATCGCAACCATTTCGCCGAGCTGGAGGAAAACCGCGGGCTGAACTTGCGGACCATGATCGGTGAGCTCTCGGCCAATATCCGCGCCACCACGTCCGACCGATCGCACGGCCTGGGGATCACTCTCGACGTCGATCCTTATCTGGTGAACCAGGATGTCGCGGTCGCGCTGGCGTTCCTGGCGACCGAGACGATCGAGTTGGCGATCAGTTGCGATCCCGCCGCGCAGATCCGGATCGTCGTGAAGCCTGCCGACAAGGTAGCCGATAAACCCGACCGCGCGGTGCTCCGCGTCGTTTCGCGTGCGCTGGTCGAGAGCGATGCGTTCAGAGAAGCGCTGTCGCGGTACGGTCGCGTCATGGAAGGCCTGTCGCGCCAGTTGCGGTCGCCACTGCACCACGACCCGTTGGTAGGGGCGTATGAAATCGCTTTTGCGATCACCGGGCGAGACTGAAGCGCTGAATAGTCCAGCAATTCGGCCGAATGCCGGCAACCGACGCTTTTAATTCGCCATAGATAAAAAAAGCGGGAACCGACTATCGCCGTTGCCGTTCTACACTTCGGATAGCGACTTTATGCCCCCCCGCTCTCGCTATCCAGAACACAGGCCCGGTAGCTTCACCCTCCCCCCCTTGGTGAAGTTGCCGGGCCTCCATTCATTTAATCGGTATCGCTGCGTGACTTGGTTCCGCAGACGGAACGAATGCGGTTCCCGAACATTCCTCCACGGTGGCATTCAAGCCCTTCTAGGAGGAAGTATCATGCGTAAGTTGGTCGGATTGGCAGTCGTCGCAGGCGCGCTCATGGTTTCGGCATGCAACACGATCGAAGGCGCGGGCAAGGACGTGAGCTCGGCGGGCAAGACCGTCGCTAAGACCGCAGACGGCGCCAAGTAAGCCTTTTGCGCTTATGGTAAAGAAACGGGGCCCTGTGCAGATGCACCAGGCCCCGTTTTCGTATCGGCCATCCGTATTCGTATCGGGCTTCGCCCTGCTCAGCTCTCGACGATGTCGGTTGCGTCGCCTTCGAGCGCCTTGGCTTTCGCCCGGCTGCGCTCGGTGAACCAGATGCCGATCAGCGCGAGTTCGTACAGGATGACCAGCGGGATCGCGAGCAACAGCTGCGAGCCGATGTCCGGCGGGGTCAGTACCGCGGCGATCGCGAACGCCGCGACGATCGCGTAGCGCCGCGCGCTGATGAGCTGTTTGCGCGTCACGATCCCTGCGCGCTCCAGTAGCATGAGCAGGACCGGCAGCAGGAACGAAATTCCGAAGCCGAACAGGAACTGCATCGTGAACGACAGATAATTGCCGATCGCCGGCAGCGCCTCGCGGTGGATGCCGCCGACCATGCCGTCGAAGCCGAGCAGGAAGTGCAACGCCATCGGGATTGCAATGTAATAGGCCATCGCCGCGCCGGTCAGGAACAGGACCGGCGTCGCGAGGATGAAGGGCAGCAGCGCGCCGCGTTCCTTCTTGTACAGACCGGGCGCGACGAACTGCCACACCTGGTTTGCGATCACCGGGAACGACAACATCATCGCCGCGAAGAACGCCACCTTGATCTGGACGAAAAACGCCTCGAAAATCTCGGTATAGATGACCTTGTTCTGACCGGCCGCGAGCAGCGGGTGAACGAGGAAGCCGAAAATATCCTCGGCGAAATACATGGCGACGGCGAACGTCACGATCAACGCGGCGATACAGTAGAGCAACCGCCGCCGCAGCTCGATCAAATGGTCGAGCAGCGGCGCCCGGCTTTCGTCGATCTCGCTCATGTCTGGCTTTCGGCTTTGGAGGCGATCACGGCCGTTGCGCTCATGCCCGGCTTGTTCATGATGGCGCTACGTCGGACTTACCGGTCTTGTCGTCGGAATGGGTCGGGGTCGGGGTGTCCAGCGGACCATCGAACAGGTCCGGGCCACGATCCGCTATCGGTCTGTGATCCTGCGGTTTGTGATCCGGCTCGGGCAACGCCGGAGAAGCGTGAACCGAAGCGGCCGCTACGACCGGTTTCTCGACCATCACCGGCTCGCTCGTATGATCGTCCGCTTGGTCGGTGGACCGATAATCACGCCGATACTCTTCGGTCTCGGGCGAATGTACCACCTGCGCGGTATCGGCCGTCGCGTCCGTCCCCGTCTGAGGATGCTCGCGCATGATGCGTTCGTTCTCCGACGCCCAGCGCTTTTCCATCTCTTCGAGTTCGGCCTCGCGGACCATCGAATCGAAACCCGAGCGGAACTGCCGGGCGACGCCGCGTGCCTTGCCGACCCAATAGCCGACCACGCGCATCGCCTTGGGCAGGTCCTTGGGACCGATCACGACGAGCGCGACGAAAGCCACGAGCAGAAACTCGGAGGGCGCGATATCGAACATTCAGCCGCGCCTATCTAGGGTCGTCAAGTCTACCAGCTTCAAGCACAACGGCTTCAAGCAGGACGGTCGTCGCGGACGCGGTTGCCGTCGCGATCGAACGCGGGATCGGCGGTCTTCTGCGCTTCGATACGCGCCGATGGCTTGGCGGGCGTCTCGTCGTCGTTCTCCGACATGCCCTTCTTGAAGTTCTTCACGCCCTTGGCGACGTCGCCCATCAGGCTGGAGAATCGGCCGCCGCCGAGAAGGAGGATCGCGACGACCGCGAGAACGAGCAAGTGAATCGGGCTAAAACCGCCCATGGCAATTCTCCTGGAAACTTGACCCTATCTAAGCGTCATCTCGGCTCTTTGCCAGCCATCTCGCCATCCTCGGCACCATCATCGAGGCGATCGAAGGCGAGATCGACCGGATCGAGCAGCCCTGCGGCGCGCAGATCGTCGATACCGGGGAGGTCGCGGCGGCTCTGGAGCCCGAAATGGACGAGGAATGCAGGGGTCGTCGCGAACATCAGCGGCCGCCCCGGCACCTCGCGCCGTCCGGCCGGCTTCACCCAGCCGGCCTCCATCAACACATCGAGCGTCCCCTTCGAGATCTGTACACCGCGAATCGCCTCGATTTCCGCGCGGGTCACGGGCTCATGGTACGCGATGATCGCCAGCGTCTCGATGCCGGCGCGGCTGAGACGGCGTGGTTCTTCGCGGTCGCGGCGGAGCATGTGCGCCATGTCGGGTGCGGTCTGGAACTGCCAGCGGTCGCCGCGCCTTACGATGTGGATACCGCGGCCGGCATAGTCGGCGGTCAGTCGGTCGAGCGCGGCGCGGACGTCGCCGGTGCCGACATGCGCGCGAATCACCTCGATCGTCAGCGGCACTTCGGCGGCGAACAGCACCGCCTCGACGGCGCGGGTGATATCGTCGGGCGGGGTCACGCGCGGGCTCTGAGATAGAGCGGTGCGAACGGCGAGGCCTGGCGCAGTTCGATCTTGCCCTGTCGCGCGAGTTCGAGTGCGGCGACGAAGCTGGACGCGAGCGCGGATCGGCGTAGGCGCTCTCCCGCCTCGGGGAGGAAGCTTTCGATCACGCTCCAGTCGATCCGCTCGCCGACCAGCATCGACACGCGTTCCAGTGCCGCCTCCAGCGTCATCACCTCGCGGTCGACGACGACGTGCATCACCGGTCGGGTCCGCGCGGAAATGCGGCCATAGGCGGCGATCAGGTCGAAGATCTCAGCCTGCCATGCGGCCTTGCGCACCGTCCGCAGCCCCTCGGGCGCGCCGCGCAGGAACACGTCGCGCCCGGTCCGATCGCGCGCCATCAGCCGGGCGCCGGCCTCGCGCATAGCACTTAAGCGCTCGAGCCGGAGTTGCAGCCGGAGCGCGAGTTCTTCGGGGTCTGGCTCGGCGAGCGGATCACGCGGCAACAGCAGTGCGGACTTCAGATAGGCAAGCCACGCCGCCATCACGAGATAGTCCGCGGCCAGTTCAAGTTTCAGCGCCCGCGCGGAGTCGACATAGGCGAGATACTGCTCGACCAGCGCCAGGATCGAGATTTTCCGCAGATCGACCTTCTGCCCGCGCGCGAGCGACAGCAGCAGATCGAGCGGTCCCTCCCATCCGTCGAGATCCAGGGTCAGTTGCGCATCGTCCATCGCCGGACGCTACAGCGCGCATCGGCGGGCATCCAGCCTTCACGTTGACGCTCCACCATACGAAGCATAAACGTTTCGTATAGTCTGGATGGTAGTGAGGTTTGGATGGGTATCGTGAAGATCGATGACGCGCTGCACGAGGATGCTCGGCGGGCTAGCCAAGTGCTGTGCCGGTCGATCAATGCGCAGGCCGAGTTCTGGATGAAGATCGGGATGCTCGCCGAGGCCAATCCGACGCTGTCGTTCAACGATATCGTCACCGCGCAACTCGCCGCCGCCTCGGTCCGCGTTGGCGACAAAGTTGCCTGAGATGGTCAAGACGGCGGCGGAACTGGCGCTGATGCGCGTGTCGGGCGCGTTGCTGGCTTCGGTGTTCGAGATGCTCGACGGGCAGAATCTGGCGGGGCTGTCGACGTTGCAGGTCAACGACTTGGTCGATCGTTATATCACCGACGACCTCCGCGCCCGGCCCGCGAGCAAGGGGCAATATGGCTTCGAGTTCGTCCTGAACAGCTCGATCAACCATGTCGTCTGCCACGGCGTGCCCAGCGCGAGCGACGTCATCCGCGACGGCGACATCGTCAATCTCGACATCACGCTAGAGAAGAACGGGTTCATCGCCGATTCGAGCAAGACGTATCTGGTCGGCACCGCGCCACCTGCTGCGAAGCGGCTGGTGCGGGTCGGCGCAGGAGGCGATGTGGCAGGGCATCCGGCAGGTGCGGCCGGGTGCGCATCTCGGCGACATCGGCTTTGCGATCGAGCGGCATGCGAAGAAGAACGGCTATGCGGTGGTGCGCGATTATTGCGGCCACGGCATCGGCCGCGAGATGCACGAGGAACCGCAGGTGCTCAATTTCGGGCGCGCCGGGACCGGCATGACGTTGCGCGAGGGGATGGTCTTCACGATCGAGCCGATGATCAACCAGGGAACGCGGAAAGTGTCGACCGAGGACGACGGCTGGACGGTGGTCACCGACGACGGAAAGCTCTCGGCGCAGTTCGAGCATACGGTGGCGGTGACGGAGGACGGCGTCGAGGTGCTGACGTTGCGGGGTGACGAGCGTAAGTTAGGCGCTGGCGAGTAGCGCGTCGCGCGTTGCGATCAGTTCCGCGCAGTCGCCCTTGGCGGCTCCGACCGAGGCCATCGCCCGATCGAGTCTCGTGCGCGACGCTTCCGAGATTTCGCCCAGGCGGCCGGCGATTTCGACCATCTCGTCCATGCGGGCCCAGCAGTCGAGTACGAGGTCGCAGCCTGCGGCAATCGCGCCGGCCGCCTTGTCGCCGGCGGTGCCGGATAGGGCCTTCATGTCGATATCGTCGGTCATCAGGAGGCCGTCGAAGCCGATGCGCTGACGGATGATCTGGTCGATCACGATCGGGGAGAGCGTCGCGGGGCGGTCGGTGTCCCAGGCTTCGAAGACGATGTGCGAGGTCATGCCCATCGGCGCCTGGTTGAGCGTGCGGAAGGGTTCGAGGTCGATCTCGAGTTCTGCGTCGGTCGCGGTGACGGTCGGGAGGTGATGGTGGGTGTCCACGCGCGCTCGGCCGTGGCCGGGCATGTGCTTTACCACGCCGACCACGCCGCCCTCGGCTAGTCCTTCCAGCGTCGCCCTGCCGAGCGCTGCGACGCGCATCGGGTCGGAGCCAAACGTGCGGCACGCCACCGCTTCCGTGGTGTCGGGCTGCGACACGTCGAGCAGCGGGAGGCAGTCGACGGTGATACCGACCTCGCTGAGCATCACGCCGAGCGCCTGCGCGTTGGCGCGCGCGGCCTGGATCGCGGTCATCGGTGCGCGTTCGTACGCTGCATCGAATACCGGGCCTGCCGGGAATGCCGGCCATTCCGGTGGGCCCATCCGGGCGACGCGACCGCCTTCCTGGTCGATCAGGATCGCGAGGTTATCGCGTCCGGCGAGTTCGCGAAGCGAGTCCGTCAGGGCTCGGACCTGAGCGCGGTCCACGATGTTGCGCTTGAACAGGATGTAGCCGGCAGGTTCGCATTCGGCGAAGAACGCGCGTTCGGCGGGGGTGAGGACGGGGCCGGACAGGCCGAAGATGACGGGCTTCATGCATACTTCCTAGCGAAACCGGCGCGCGCGATCATCCGTCAATAATCCTTCGACACGCGGACGTTGGCGCTCTGGCGGCCGAGCGTCGAGATGCTCGATAGCAGCGACAGCCAGCGGGTGACCTGGAACTCGACCTGCGTCGCGGAATAGCCCTGACCGTCGGTCACGATCTCCGCATACAGGCGACGCGTGACGTATTTGCCCGCCGCGATCGAGGTGCCCTGCCCGGTCTGCGGATCGGCGGGGAGGATGCGGAGGCGGTCGAGCCCGGCGGCGCGACGCACCGCGTTGATCGGGTTGAGCCCGCTGCCGCCGCCCTGTAGCGCCGCCACCGCCGCCGCCAGTTGAAGGGCTTCGGGCGCGGACAGATTGGTGATCGAGGTGCCGAACAATAGCCGCGAGAGCAGCTCGTCCTCGGGCAGCGCGGGCGTGCTGGTGAAGCCGATCTCGGGTTTCAGCGCGTAGCCGGTGACGCGGATCGACGCGCTGAGCCCCGTCGAATCGGCGTTCGCCTCGATATCCAGCGCCGGGTTAGCGGGCACCCCGCCGTCGAATCGGATCACGCCCCGCGCCAGTTCGAACTGGCGGCCGGCGAACTCGTAATCGCCGCGGATCAGCGTCGCGCGGCCGGTGATCGCCGGGTTTGCGGGCTGGCCGGCGATCTGGAGGTTGGCTGACCATTCGCTGGTGAGGCCGAGGCCGCTGACCATGACCTGGTTCGGCGCGCGGGCCTTGATCGCGAGCGTCCAGGGCTTGGTCGGTGTCGCGACTTCCTCGCCGCCGTCGGGCAGGTTGATCTCGCGGATGTTGAGCTGCGGCACCGCGCTGGCGGCGGTCGCCTGGCCGAGACGGTAGCGGCTCTTGTCCAGAACCACGTCGCCGGCGATCGTCCCGCCCGAGCCGTTCGACTTGAACGTGAGCGGGCCGGTGACGGTGGCGCCGATGTCGTCGCGGGCGATCATCACCGCCTTGTCGGCCTGTAGATTGAGGTCGAGGCCGATGCCGGCGGCGGCGGCGAATTCGAACTGGCCGGTGCCGGTGACGCGCCCGCCCTTGCCCGCGTCGGCGCCGAACCGGTCGATCACGAGTCGCGAACCGCCGAAACGCGCGGTCGCCTGGACGTTGGTGAGGACGGTGCCGGTGGTCGCGCTTTCGATCCGCGCGCCGTTCGCCTGGACGACGCCGCGCAAGGTCGGGTTGGCGAGCGTGCCGACGACGTCCGCGCCGATCGCGACGGGGCCGGACAGGTCGAACAGCTCGACCCCGGTAAGGCGCCAGAGCGTGTCCGCGGGGCCGCTGTAGCGGAGTTGCCCGAACAGGCGGGCGTTGCTGATGCGGGACGCCAAGTCCCCCTGCCCCAGCGGCGCGAGTTGTGCCTGGGCGCGCCCGATCGTCCTGCCGGCCGAGGCGATGACCGCGCGCAGGCCGAGTTTATCGGGGGACAGCACCGCCGCCACGCCGACGTCGATCGGGCGTGACGAGAGGACGAGGCCGGCGCGGCTAAGGCCGCGGATCGTGACGTTCGCCTTCCCGGTAGGCGCGGCACCATTCGCGGTCGCGATCGTGAAGCTGCCCGACGCACTGCCGCTGAGGCCAAGGCCGGGATAGGCGATGTCGAGCAGGGCGAGCGGCATGCGTGTCAGGCTCGCGTCGATCGCAGTGCTGGCGGCGGTGAAGCGACCGCCGACCTGCGCTTCGCCGCCGCCGAAGCTGAGCTTGGTCGGCGCGAGGTGCCAGCCGTCTTCAGCCTGGGTCAGGACCGCGGGCGTGAGAAGTTTGAGCGGTCGCCTGTCGAGCGTGCCTTGGGCGGAGATGGCGTAGCTGTCGGCAGTGACCTGGGTGACGGTCTGAATGTCGAACGCGCGACCGCGAGAGCCGGCGATCGACGCCTTGATCGTGCCAACGCCACCGCGAAGCGACGCGGAACCGTTGAACCGGGCGAGGCTGAGTGCGCCGCGACGCAGGCCGAGGCCGGTTGCGGTCGCCTCGATCGAGGTGCCAGCGGGATCGAGCAACGTGACGAAATCGAGCTTGCCCTGACGCAGCGCCACGGTGTCGAGCGTCGCGGCCCTGGCGGCAAGATGCCCTTCGATGCGCTGGATCTGGCCGACCGGGCGGAACAGGAGTTCGCCCGAAATACCGCCGCCCGCGACTGCAAGTGCGCCGGCGAAACCGCCATCGACGACTGCGATGTTGCCGGTCGCCTTGGTGCCTGCGACGTTCAGCGCGGCGATGGCGAGCGTCGCATCCCTGCCCGGCGGCAACAGGATCGCGCCGTTGCTGGTGAACGGCCCCAGCCGCGATCCACCCGCCGCGGTAAACGCGAACCCCTGTGGCGTCGGGTCGAGATGCGCGCGGACGTTCGACAGGCCGAGCGTCGCATTGGGGCTGGCGAAGACGAGGTCGAGCGTCGGCTTCTCGATTTGACCGTCGAGGTTCAGCGTGACCGGACCATAGGTCTGCTGGCGCCCGCCGCCCTCGAAGTGGAAGGTGCCGTCGCGCCGGCGATAGCCGTTCCCGGTAAGCCGGATCTGCGGCGCGGTCAGCACGAGGTTGGTGAAGTGCAGCACGCCGTCGGTAGTGCGTTCGAGGTTGGTGGTGATGCGCGGCAACCCGCCCGCGAGGCTGCGGAAAAAGGCGTTGTCTAGCCGCACCATCTGGGCGCTGCCCTGGCCGATCACACGCGTGCCGTGGCGGTTCGGGCCGGGGACCACTCGCAGCGTGGACTTCACGTCGACGATGCCGAGGCCGGGAATGAGGTAACGGCCGAGGCCGCCGTTGATGCCGACTTCGAACTGGCCGTTGCGGAGGTCGACCGCCAGATTGATGCTGCCGGTGAGCTTGTCCGAGCGGAGCTTGAGCGCGTCGCCGGTGAGCAGCGTCGGGGTGACACGGAGCAGGCCGTCGACCGACAGATTGCGCAGGATGCCGCCGGCGACGGTGCCAACGCCGGTGACGCGCGCGGCGGTGAAGCGGATCGGCACGGTAACGGGCGCGGCGGACAGGCGGCCCTTGCCGGACGCGTGGGCGTTCTCGAACCCGGTCTGGTCGAACGCGAAGCGGCTGGCGTCGAGGCGGTAGTCGAACGCCGCGGTCGCGAACGGGCCATCGAGGATTGCACGAAGCTCGACCATGTTGCCGGTCATGTTGTCGAACAAAGCTGGCGGCCGCAGCAGTCGCGCCTTGATATGCACGTCGCGATAGGCATTGGCAGCGAGATCGATGATGCCGGTCGTGTCGACCGCCAGCGCGGGCGTGCGCAGCGAGAGTTGCCCCTCCAACCGACGGTTGGCGAACCCGGCACTGCCGTTGACCAGGATGCGCGGCGCGGTCAGCTTTTGCAGGCGGCCCTTCAGCAGCGACGAAGGCGCGAGCGTGCCCGACAGGGTGTAGCGGCCGGCAACCTGCGCGAGCGCGAGATCGACGACGCGCGTCGTGCCGATCATGCCGTTCGCGCGGCCGCTCCACGTCGCCCAGCTGCCGTCGCCGGTGACCGCCAGCGCGACCGGCCCCTTCGCCTGAACCATGCGTGCGAGTACGCCGCCTGCAGCCCCCTTTGCCGCGACGTCGATGTCGAAGCGGTCGCGCGCGGGCTCGGCGTCGATCCGGAGCTTCAGATCGTCGCTACCGGCAACGCGCGCCTTCAGGTCGACCAGCGCCCTGCCCGACCGGATATCGGCGCGCCCTTCGAGGGTCCCGATCCGCTCGGTCCCAAGTACGCGCTTCGCCAATGTCAGCCGACCGACCGACAGCTTGCCGATGTGGATGTCGAAGTCCGGCAGGATCGGGCCGCGTGTCTTCGAGGGCCGGGTGCGCGGGGTGTGCGTCAGGATCGCGCGATCGACGATCAGCCGGCGGATCTCGAGCCGGTTCGAGAACCAGTCGAACGGCGACCAGTCGAGCGTGACGTTAGGCGCCTGGAAGACCAGCCCTTCGAGATCGTACACGCGGAGATCGGTGATGCGGGTATCGCCGTATAGCGAGCCGTCGATCCGACCGACCGTGAAGCGCAGGCCGTTGGCGGTCTTGATCGCGGCGATCCGGTCGGCGACGAAGCGGTGGCCGATATCGGTGTCGACGATCAGCAGCGCCGCGCCGAGGATCGCGAGCAGGCCGGCAAGCGCGCCGACAATCCAGCGCCACCAGCGGATGCTACGCTTCGGGGCGGGCGTATCTTCGCTCAAAACGCCTGCCCCAGCGAGACGTACACGGCGATGCGGCTGTCGCCGGGCTGCGGGTTGATCGGCGTGCCGACGTCGAGGCGGATCGGGCCGAAGTTCGAATAATAGCGCACGCCAATGCCCGTGCCGTATTGCAGTCCGGTGAACTTCGGCAGCGGCGACGTGTAGATGTTGCCCGCGTCGAGGAACGGCACGACCCCGAAATTGCCGAAGGCGCGCACGCGGGCCTCGATCGAGAATTCGGTGAGGCTGCGCCCGCCGATCGGGTCGTTGTTGGGATCGCGCGGGCCGATCGATTGGTAGCCATAGCCACGCACCGATGCGCCGCCGCCTGCATAGAAGCGTCGTGACGGCGCGACCTGGTCGCGCGGTGCGCCGGCGATCGTGCCGAGCCGGGTGCGTGCGGCGAGAACCACCCGATCACCGAACGGTTGGTAGACGCTGCCGTCGAACTGGGTGCGCGCATAGCCGAACACGGAGCCCTGCAACGAGACTTCGGGGCTGAGCCGTCCGCCGAGGCGGAAGCCCTTGGTCGGGTTGAGCAGGTCGTCCGAGCCGTCGTAATTGAGGCTGGTCGGGATGGCGCCGATGAAGAAGGTGCGACGGCGCGGATCACCGGTCGAGAGGATCACGTCGCGCTCGTCCGACGCGGCGAGCTCGGCGCCGAGCGACCAGGTCCAGGTCTTCTGGAAGAAGATGTTGGTCTGGCGCTCCAGCGTGCCGGCCAGCGAGTAGGTCTTCGCGTCATAAGCGTTGCGGTTGGTATGCGCGGCGGACGCCTGGAGCGTCAGCACCCGGTCGCGCGCCTTGAAATTGTTGCGGCGGAAGACGACCGAGCCGAGCTGTTCCTGCGTACCGAGCACGCCGCGCAGCGTCAGCGCACCTTCGGGCGGGAACAGGTTGCGGTGCGTCCAGCTAAGTTCCGAGCGGGCGCCCTCGCCGGTGCCGTAGCCGAGTTCGCCGGCAATCGTGTGCGGCGGTGCGCGGTCGAGCTTTACCGCGATGTCGACGGTATCGGCCGCGGCGCCCTGTACGGGCTTGAGGTCGACGGAGGACACGAGGCTGGTCTGGATCAGTGCGCGGCGGAGGTCGTCGAGCTTTGCCGCGTCGTAGACGTCGCCGGGAGAAAAGCGCGCAATCTCCGCGACATGGTCTGCGCCGAACACGCGGTTGCCGGGAAGTGCGACGACCTGGCCGAACTTGCGCGCACCGCCGGGTTGTACGGACAGGTCGAGCGTCGCGGTGCGGGTGGCGTGGTCGACGACGATCGCCGGGTCGCCCACCACGGCGAACGGAAAGCCCTCGCGGCCGATCCTGGTCGTGAGGTTCGCCTGCCCCGCGACGATCGCATCCGAGTTCACCGGGTCTTCTGGCTTCACGCCGAACGCAGTCGTCAGCTCCGGCGCCTTGTCCCCCGCCGCGGCGATGCCGTCGATCGTCACGCCCTTGAACGTATAGAGCGTGCCAGGAGTCGCCGAGAGCACGACCATCGGTTTCACGCCGGGCTCCACGCGGGTGACGACGTTGGCGTCGTAATAGCCTTGCGCGCGGAGGAGGCTGTTGAGCAGGTCGGCGTCTTCGCGGGCGCGGCGATCGAGTTGCGCGGCGTTCGCGGGCTGGTGATCGTTCGCGTCGAGCGTCGAGAGTGCGGCGAATCGTTGGCGGAGTAGCGTCGTGTCGAGCGCGTCGATGCCGTCGATCCGCCAGGCGTAGCGGCTCTCGGTATTCGCATCGACCGCGGCGACGGTCGCCGCCGGGTCCATCGGCGAGGCCGCGAGGTCGGGCCAGCCGACTCCGATATCGGGGAGCGGGGCAAGGGGCGAATTCGGGTCGAGCGATATCGGGGTGTCGGCGGTCGGGCTCGTCGGAGTTTGCGCGGGCACAGGCGCGGTTTGCGCGTTCGCGGCGGGTATGCCCGCACAGTGTACGGCACCCGCTGTCGTCAGAACGAAAAAGGCGGCGGCCGGCCCGGCTCGCCCGACGCGGAACACCATGTCCGGCTCCTAGCCGGGCTTGTCGTTGCGGAACAGTATCTAACGCCGTATTTTCGCCACGTTTCGTCCGCGGGCGGGACCGGGCTTGGCGTGTGGGTGGCATCCGGCGGCGGCGCGTGGCAGGACAGGGCGATGACCGATCCGACTTTCCGCGAACCCCTTCCCCCCCACAAGGACCCTAGCGCCGCGGGTGGGTTCCTCGTCGCGCTGGGCATGCTGGGCGGCGCGGGGGTCGGCTTTGCGATCGGGCAGGCGACGCCGGGGTTTCTGGTCGGGACCGGGGTTGGCGTGCTGGCGGCGGTTCTGGTTTGGGTGCGGGACCGGCGGTAGCTCCGACGTTCCCGGAGCTACTCGGTCGCTACTCGGCACGAACGGGATTTGGGGTGGCGAGTCGTGTTGCGTTAGTACCGCACCTACTTCCTACCTATTACCGGCTCCCGCGCGTTATCGGCTCCCGCGCCAGATCTGGAGCGGCGCGCTTGGGTTCAGGCCGCCCTGGTGGACGGGGCAGCGGCGGTAGCGGAAGCGGCGGTCGAGGCAGATCCAGACCTCGTCGAGCCAGCCTTGCCTGGTGGCGGTGACACGCATCATGTCTGGCTTCAGTCCGGGGTTCGCGCCCGCCATCGCCGCCGCGAACCGGCCCGCGGTCAACGGTGTCCGCGACAGTGCGTTCATGTCGGGATAGCGAAGCTTGCCGTACAGCCCGGCGGACTGGTTGAAATACTTGGCGGGACGGTAGCCGGGCATGCAGGTGCCGTGCTTGGCCCATTCGTGCTGGAGCAATTGCGCGGACGGCGTGGTGCATATGTGCGCGCGGATGACCGGCGGCGGAACGAAGCCCGCGGCGCGGCAATATTGCGGCCACTCCTTGCCAACGCCGTCGGGCCAGAGGCCGTGCAGCGTGAAGCCGAACCGGTTGCCCGAACCGCACTGAAAGGTCGAGCCGGTGCGGTCGCCATTCTCACGGCAATATTGCGGCGCCCAGGTGATCGCGAGCGTGTAGCTGCCGATCGGGATGTCGCGCTTCGGCTGGCTTGCCGACGGCAAATCCGGGCGGACACGCTCGACCGACGCGGGGGTCGAGCATTGATAGGCCTGCGCCTGCACGACACTCGGCAGGACCACCGCGACGGCGGCCAGGGTCAGTCTGGAGATCATGCTAGGTTTCCCTGGTCGGTATCGGTGTCGAGATCGTCGTCGGAGTCCTGCCCGAACCAGGCTTTGCTGGCAGGCTGGAAAAGGTGGACGGCCGCCGTGACGTAGAGCGCGTTCGCGATCAGCGCGAGGACCGATGCGGTGCCGAGAGTGACGCCTCCGGTGGCGAGCGCACCCAGCGACTGGACCGCGGCGAACGCGGACAAGGCGGCAAGGATGACGACCACCCACTTCGCGACAACGCTGGGCGCGCGGGCGGTGAAGTACCAGAGCAGCACCGTCACCGCGATCCCGATGGCCTGGAACGTCGGCAATATCCACGTCGCCTTGGCGAGGATCGGATTGGCGGTGACGATCGCCTCGCGCTCCGTCCAGGTCATCGCGGTAACGACCGAATCCAGGATGAACGCCGCCCAATAGAGCCGTTCGTAGCGAACGATGGCAACCGGCCTGATCATGGTCCTACTCCCTGACCTGGCCAGCCAAAGGCCCGCGCCGGATCTGGCGGAGCTATTCGGCGGTCGCGAAGTCCAACCCTATATCTGCTGCGGGCGCCGACTGCGTCAAGCGGCCGACCGACACATAGGTCACGCCGCTCTCTGCGATGGCGCGGATCGTGTCCAGGTTGACGCCGCCCGATGCTTCGGTCGGGACGCGGCCGGCGACGAGCGCCACAGCCTCGCGCAACATCGCCGGCGGCATGTTGTCGAGCAGCAGGTGCGTCGCGCCCGCCGCGAGCGCGGGCTCGATCTGATCGATGCGGTCGACCTCGACGATGATCTGCGCGATCCCCGCGACCTTGGCACGACGGACCGCCTCGGCGACGCCACCGGCGACCGCGACGTGATTGTCCTTGATCATCGCCGCATCCCACAGCCCCATCCGGTGGTTCTGCGCGCCACCCATCCGGGTCGCGTATTTCTCCAGCACGCGGAGTCCGGGGATCGTCTTGCGCGTGTCGAGCAGGATCGCGCCGGTCCCGGCGATGGCATCGACATACGCGCGCGTCATCGTCGCGATGCCCGACAGGTGCTGGACGGTGTTGAGCGCGGACCGCTCGGCCGTCAGCATCGCGCGCCCTGCCCCTTCGAGCCGCATGAGTTCGGTGCCGGCCGTCACCTGCTGGCCGTCGAGGACAAGGCGTTCGATCCGCACGTCCGGGTCCAATGCGCGGAAGAACGCTTCGGCGAGATCGAGACCGGCAACGACGATCGGATCGCGGCTGTCCATCACGCCGGTGAACCGTGCGTCGGCGGGGATGACGGCGGCGGACGTGATGTCACCGATCGTGCCGAGATCCTCGGCAAGGATCGCCGCGACGAAGGCGTCGATATCGAACGACTCAGGCAATGCTGTCTTCACCTGTATGCTCCGGATTGTTCGTCAAACTATGCTCGGGGCGCGGTGCCAAAAAATCGGTGCGCGTAAAAGCGACTTCGCGAATCGTTCGGGCACGAATTTAATTTCGCGCCATTGGAACCACTCGGGGGTTCGTGGGTTGCCCGGAGACAAGGATATTCTGATGACTACCACGACGATGGCCGATACCGCACGCCTGCATGCGCTGCTGGACGAGGCGTTGGTACTGGCCGACACGCTCCAGCTTCCGCTCGCCGCCATCCATATCGATCAGGCGCTTGCCCAGTTGAGCACGGCAGACGTCCCTGCCCTCTGAACGCGTCGTAATATGAACGTGTCGGGCTGAGATCCCTCAGCCCGAGCGACGATTAAGCGGGCCCTTACTTAGGCCCGAGATCACCCTTCCCAACGGTATTCGATGCCATCGACAGCATACGGTCGAGGCTCTTCTTCGCCTGTAGCCGAAGCCCCTCCTCGATCTCGATCCGCGGCGCCAGATCGCGCAGTGCCACGTACAGCTTCTCCAGCGTGTTGAGCGCCATGTACGGGCATATGTTGCAGTTGCAGTTGCCGTCCGCCCCCGGCGCTCCAATAAAGCGCTTGTTCGGCAGAGCCTTTTCCATCTGGTGGATGATGTGCGGCTCGGTCGCGACGATCAGCGTGTCGCCCGGCATCGCAAGCGCGTAATCGAGGATCCCGCGTGTCGATCCGACATAATCCGCGTGATCGAGGATGATCGGCGGGCATTCGGGATGCGCGACGACGGGCGCACCGGGATGCTGCGCCTTCAGCTTCATCAGCTCGGTTTCGCTGAACGCCTCGTGGACGATGCAGACACCCGGCCAGAGCAGCATGTCGCGACCGGTCTTCCGCGCGAGATAGCCGCCGAGGTTGCGGTCCGGGCCGAAGATGATTTTCTGGTCGAGCGGGATCTGCGCGAGGATCGTGTCCGCCGAGGACGACGTCACGATGATGTCGGACAGCGCCTTCACCTCGGTCGAGCAGTTGATGTAGGTCAGCGCGATGTGATCGGGATGCTTTGCGCGGAAGGCGGCGAACTGCTCGGGTGGGCAGCTGTCCTCCAGGCTGCACCCGGCGTCCATGTCGGGCAGCACGACGATCTTGTCGGGCGACAGGATCTTGGCGGTCTCGGCCATGAACCGCACGCCGCAGAACGCGATGACATCGGCATCGGTCGCAGCCGCCTTGCGCGAGAGATCGAGGCTGTCGCCGACGAAATCCGCCAGATCCTGGAGCTCGGGCTTCTGGTAATAATGCGCGAGAATGACGGCATTCTTCTCCTTGCGGAGCCGCTCGATCTCGGCACGGATGTCGATGCCGGCAAAGTTCTGGTTCAATTCCATGGTCGTATCCCGAGTTTAACGTGCATTCCCTAGCACGTCCTGCAGCGAGCGCGAGGTGTCCCAGCGTTCGGTATTTGCGACCGGCTCGTCGGCGAAACGCACCGCGACGCTCGCGTCGATCCCGGCGGCGCGCAGCGGCATCGCGAAACTGCGTTCGACTGCGCGGCGGGTGGCATCGCGCGCGAGCTTTATCATCGCCGGTTCGCGCGCCTGGCGGATCAGCTCGATCTGGCCGGCGCGGCGGTTGGCGGCGTCGAGGCGCTTCTCGGCGTCGGTGAACGTCGTCAGCACGCCGCCCGAGCCATATTCGCGGACCGCGTTGAGATCGACCTGCGGGCCATCGGCCTCGACTGCGGGAAGGCGCACCGACAGCGTCTTCGAGTTGCCGTCCCACGCGACATCCGACTGGGTGAGCTTGCCCATGTCGACCTCGTACCGGACCATGCCGGGCATGATCAACGTCTTTTCGGTCGTGAAGCCGAGTTGCGACTGTTTCGAAGTTACGACGGCGACATAGCGCGCAGCGAAAGCCGACAGGCGATTCTGCTCGCGCAAACCTTCGAGGCTGGCGCTGGCGATCGTGGTCGGATCGGGCGTGAGCCGGTCGCTGACGTATCGCTGCACACCCCAGAGCACGAGCAGACCCGCGAGAACGAGGATCATGACCACACCGACGGCCTGGGCCAGGAACGGGGCCACACCGCTCTTGCGGGCGGGTTCGTTCACGTCGTTCGCCATGTGTCGCCTTCCTCGGTTACCAGTCCGCGCGCTTTCAGATCGTAGAGATGCGCCAGCACCGAACGCTCGGCCGCCGGCACGAGCTGAGGGCCGAGACCGACATACATGCGTTCGACCATCGCCGGGATCGGCTGCGCGCCTTCGCGAAGCAGGCGGAGGATTTGCCCCTCGCGCTGTTTGCGGTGCCCCAGCATGCCGCGGACGAGGCGTTGCGGCTTGTCGATCGCCTCGCCGTGGCCAGGGTAATAGACGCGGTCGTCGCGGCTCATCAGCTTTTCGAGGCTTGCCATGTACGCCGTCATGTTGCCGTCGGGCGGCGAGACGATCGTCGTCGACCAGCCCATCACGTGATCGCCGGAGAACAGCGCCTTCGTCTCGGGAAGCGCGAAGGCGAGATGGTTCGAGGTGTGGCCGGGGGTTGCGATCGCCTCCAGCGTCCAGCCCTCGCCCTGGACGGTATCGCCCTCAGCAAGAACGCGATCGGGCGCATAGGCGGCGTCGAACGACGCGTCTGCCCTGGCTCCGGTGTCTGTAAGGTCGAACGGCGCGGCACCGACGATCGGTGCGTGGGTGATCGCCTGGAGCGGGCGCGTTGCCGGACTGTGGTCCCGGTGATGATGCGTGATGACGATCGCCGTCACTTTGCGACCGTCGATCGCACGCATTAGCGCGTCGATGTGGGCGGGATCATCCGGACCGGGATCGATGACGGCAAGATCGGTCGTGCCGACGATATGCGTCTGCGTACCCGTATAGGTGTAGGGAGAAGCGTTGGGCGCGAGCACGCGAACGACGAGCGGCTCGAGCTGGATCGGGATACCGGTCGGATGCTCAGCCATGGATGCGAAATGGCGGCTAGGCGCGGCGATGGCAAGACCTCGTTGGTCGCGGAGGCTGTCGACGTACTTTACAGGTCGGGGCCGCATCGAAGCCGCGTTAACCTTCGAGCGTCATGCAAATCCGCATCGGTCCACCCTCCCCGGTGCCGATCCAAAGCGGCGAAACAACCGTTCTGTCGCGATTACAATCATGCTGTCGAAAGCCAGGATCCAGGGTAACCCAAGACGGTGGTGCTCGGCTCTGGATCCTGACTTTCGTCAGGATGACGGAGGAGGCGTCTGGGACGCTCGACTTTGGTCGAACGCCTCTACGCGAGCCTCAGTTGGCCTTCTGCGTCTCGAACAATTGTGCCAGTTCGCCGCTCTCGTACATTTCCATCATGATATCCGAACCGCCGACGAATTCGCCCCCGACATAGAGCTGCGGGATGGTCGGCCAGTCCGAATAGGCCTTGATGCCTTGGCGGATGCCCTGATCCTGCAACACGTCGACGCTCTCGAACTCGACCTCGAGATGGTTGAGGATCGCGATCGCGCGGCTGGAGAAGCCGCATTGCGGGAACAGCGGGCTGCCCTTCATGAACAGGACTACCGGGCTGGCTTTGACCACGGCGTCGATGCGGGCGTTGGTATCGTCGGTCATGTATTCGGTCCTCAGGAAATTGCGGTCGTAAGCTGTAATGCGTGCAGGACGCCGCCCATGCGGCCACCAAGCGCGGCGTAGACGGCCTGGTGCTGCTTCACCCGGCTCATCCCGGCAAAGCTGGCGGCGGTGACCTTGGCCGCATAATGATCGCCGTCGCCCGCGAGATCGGTGATCTCGACCTGGGCATCGGGGATCGCGTCCTTGATCATGGTGGCGATATCGTCGGCAGCCATCGGCATATCAATGCGACTCCAGCAATTGGCGACGCGCTTCGATCATCTGCTGCGCGAGCGCGCGGCGGACCGTGGCTTCGTCGTGATCCAGACCGGCGGCGGTCAGGTCGCCGACCAGTTTGCGGACGACGTCGTCGTCGCCGCCGCCTTCCATGTCGGCATGCACCAGCGCCGTCGCATAGGCATCCGTCTCTTCCGGTGTCAGCTGCATTTCGTGCGCTGCCCAACCACCGAGGAGGCGATTGCGGCGCGCCGTTATCCGGAACGCCAACTCCTCCTCACGCGCGAAATGCGCCTCGCTGGCGCGTTCGCGGTCGTCGAAAGTGGTCATTGCGCGGGTCCCCGTTCAGTCTCGTCTTCGGCCCCGAGATAGGTCGCACAGGGCCCCCGCGCAACAATCGACGAAAACGTACAAAAACCACTGGAACTCTGGTGCGGTTGTAACGATATATAAGTCGATCACGTGACACAGCGCACGGATAGGAGAGTGATATGTCGACGCTATCCCAGCGACCATCGGTTTCCCTGGCCAAAACGCGCGCAATGCCGCCGGTCATGCACGGCCTGGCCTACGGAATCTTCGCGTCGATGGCGATGTGGGGCGCGATCGCTGCCATCGCGTATAAAATGATCTGAGCCCCTGGGTAGAGGTGGCTGCGATCAGCCCACCTCTACGACGAGTTTGCCGATAGCGCCGCGTGCCGCCATTTTCGCGATGGCTTTGCCGCCGTCCTCGAACGCGAATGTTTCCGTGACCCGCGGCGCGATCTTGCCCGCTTCCCACAGCTCGAACAGCGTTTCGATGTGCGCCTGGTTCGCCTTCGGATTGCGTGCCGCGAACGCGCCCCAGAATACGCCGCAAACGTCGCAGCTCTTGAGCAGCGTCAGGTTGAGCGGGAGTTTGGGGATGCCGGCGGGGAAGCCGACGACGAGATACTTGCCCTCCCACGCGATCGATCGCAGCGCCGGCTCGGCATAGTCGCCGCCGACCGGATCGTAGATCACGTGCGCGCCGTCGCGACCGACTGCCGCCTTGAATTGCTCGGCAAGCGCCTTCGACTGGTCCTTGTCGAACGGGGCGCGGGCGTAGATCAGCGTTTCGTCGGCGCCAGCCGATTTTGCTGCGGCAGCTTTTTCCTCGGACGACACGGCTGCGACGACCTTCGCGCCGAACGCCTTGCCCAGTTCGACCGCAGCCAGCCCTACCCCGCCGGCCGCACCGAGCACGAGCAGCGTCTGCCCCGCCTTGATGTGGCCGCGGTCGAGCAGGGCGTGAATCGTCGTGCCGTAGGTGAGGATCAGTGATGCGCCCTCCGCGAAGCTGCGACCTTCGGGGAGGCGGTACAGCTTCGCGGGGTCGGCGATCACCTTCTCGCACAGGCCGCCGTGGCCAAGCATCGCGATGACGCGGTCGCCTACATTCCAGCCGGTGACGCCCTCGCCGATCGAGTCGATCGTGCCGGCGATCTCACCGCCCGGTGCGAACGGGCGCTGCGGCTTGAACTGGTATTTGTCCTCGATGATCAGGACGTCGGGGAAGTTGATCGCGCAGGCCTTGACCGCAACGACGACCTGTCCGGGGCCGGCTGCCAGATCAGGCAGCTCGACCATTTCCAGAGTTTCAGGTCCGCCGATCGCCTTCGACACCAATGCTCGCATACCCGCTCTCCACCGTCATCCAGGGGCGATTCGATGCGACCGCCTCCTCGAAATTTGAAATCTGGGTATCTCTTGCCAGCGTCAGGCCGACTTCGTCCAGCCCTTCCATCAGGCATTGGCGGCGGAATGCGTCGAGTTCGAAGGTGAAGCGATCCTGGAACGGGGTGGTGACGGTCATCGTCTCGAGATCGACGGTCACGACCTGATCCTTGGCGACCTCGATCAGGCGGTCGATCGCCTCTTGCGGGAGGACGACGGGGACGATGCCATTCTTGAACGCGTTCCCTGAGAAGATGTCGGAGAAGCTCGGCGCGATGACCGCGGTGATGCCCATGTCGGCGAGCGCCCAGGCGGCATGCTCGCGACTGGAGCCGCAGCCGAAATTATCGCCCGCGATCAGGATCGGCGAGCCAGCGTAGCGTGGGTCGTCGAAAATGTTGCCGGGCTGCGCGCGGACCGTCTCGAAGGCGCCGCGGCCGAGACCGGTGCGCGTGATCGTCTTCAGCCAGTGTGCCGGTATGATGACGTCGGTGTCGACGTTCTTCGCGCCCCACGGATAGGCGCGGCCCGAGACGGTCGTGACGGGGTTCATCGCTGTTCCGTGCGCTCCGGAACCACACGCGCAGAAGCGACATAGGCCGCGACGCCGCTGAGCATTGCACCAGCCGCCAGCAATACGAAAACCTTCTTCATGCTCTTTCCCCCATCAACTCTCGGACGTCGCTCAGCTTGCCGGTCACCGCCGCCGCCGCCGCCATCGCAGGTGATACCAGATGCGTGCGCGCACCGGGACCCTGTCTGCCGACGAAATTACGGTTCGACGTGGAAGCGCAACGCTCCCCCGCAGGGACTTTGTCCGGGTTCATCGCAAGACACATCGAACAGCCCGGTTCGCGCCATTCGAAACCGGCGGTGATGAAGATTCGATCGAGCCCTTCCGCTTCCGCCTGCCGCTTGACGAGGCCCGAACCGGGGACGACGAGTGCGCGGACACCGGTCGCGACATGGCGACCATCGGCGATCGCCGCGGCGGCGCGGAGATCTTCGATACGGCTGTTAGTGCAACTGCCGATGAAGACGTGCTGGATCGGCACGTCGCGCATCGCGGTGCCGGCGGTAAGGCCCATGTAGTCGAGCGACTTTTGCGCGGCCGCCTGCTTGGCGGGATCGGCGAAGCTTGACGGTTCGGGGACGACGCCGGTGATCGGGACGACGTCTTCGGGGCTGGTGCCCCAGGTGAGACCGGGGGCGATGTCGGCGGCGTCGAGCACGACAGACTTGTCGTAGCGCGCGCCGGGATCGGTCGCGAGACTGCGCCACCACATAACCGCGCGATCCCAATGCTCGCCGGTCGGCGCCATCGGGCGACCTTTCAGATAGGCGAAGGTCGTGTCGTCGGGTGCGATCAGGCCGGCGCGCGCGCCCGCCTCGATCGACATGTTGGCGATCGTCAGGCGGCCTTCGATCGACATGTTGCGGATGACGCTGCCGGTGAATTCGATGACGTGGCCGGTCCCGCCCGCCGCACCGATCTTGCCGATGATCGCGAGGATGACGTCCTTTGGACTGACGCCGAAGCCAAGTTCGCCCTCGACGCGGACTTCCATCGTCTTCGCCTGCGACAGCAGCAACGTCTGCGTGGCGAGGACGTGCTCGACCTCGCTGGTGCCGATGCCGAACGCGAGCGCGCCGAGCGCACCGTGCGCGGACGTGTGGCTGTCGCCGCAGACGAGCGTCGTGCCGGGCAGCGTGAAGCCCTGTTCGGGGCCGACGACATGGACGATGCCCTGCTCGACGGCGGTCGCGTCGATATAGTCGATGCCGAACTCGGACGTGTTGCGGCGGAGTGCGTCGAGCTGCTGCGCGCTTTCGGGGTCGGCGATCGGCAGGACGCGGCCGGCGGCGTCCTTGCGAGCGGTCGTCGGCAGGTTGTGATCGGGCACGGCGAGCGTCAAATCGGGACGGCGGACCTTACGCCCTGCGACGCGGAGACCTTCGAACGCCTGCGGGCTGGTGACTTCGTGGACGAGGTGGCGATCGATATAGATCAGGCAGGTGCCGTCGTCACGGCGTTCGACGACGTGCGCCGCCCAGATCTTTTCGTACAGCGTTTGCGGATTAGCCATGATGGGCGCGCGTTAACCGAAAGCTGCGCCGGAGCAAAGCCCCGACGCAACTATCTGTCTGTTTCGCACCTAAAACGACGGTCGATCAGCCATTACTTTGCAGTGATGAACGGATCCCAGTTCACGTAATAGGACACTGGCCGCAGCGTCCCGACGGTCACCATGATCTGGATCTGATAGGTCTGGTGGCCGGCATTCATCGCCTGACCGATCCAATAGGATCCTGTCGGCTGGGTACCGATCGACGGCTGCTGTTGCGGATAGCCCGCACCACCGAATACCGACCCTTGCGAGACGGTGAAACCGGTGATGATCACCTGATCGCCGCTGGAGGGATTGATCGGCTGTTGAAGCCGATCAACGATCCGACCGGGACGACGGTCGAGAGTTCGAGCTGCCCCTCCCCCGAACTGCCGTTGCTCAGCTCGTTGTCCATCATGTAGACCCCGGTGCCGATATTCTGGCCCTGCTGCGAGGCGACATACGCGGTATCCACCGCGATCGTGATGAACGCCTGGGGGATGATGACGGACTGGTACGCGACGACCAGCATTGATTCTTGCATTCTCATGACGACGATTTCCAAATCGAAGGCCGGTTGCGGCTCCGCCGTTGGCGCGAGCCCGGCAGGACCAGTGCTATTTTGCGGTGATACTCGGGTTCAGATTGATCGTGATCCCGGCGCTGCCGACCTGCTTCTGGACGTTGATGTTGATGGCGTAGTTTGCGCCGCCGGTGACCTGCGCCTGACCAACGAACACGCCGCTGCCGACCGTCTCCGGTTGGCCACCAGCACCCCACACATTGCAATTGCCGATGTCAGCGATCGACAGCACTGCCGCGCTGTTCGCGTCGATGTTGTAGATGTTCCACTGGATCGTCGAGCCGTTGGTAACCTGTGTCGACAACCCTGCCGACCCCTCGTTCTGGCTGCCGTTGGCGACGCGATTGTCGACCATGTAGACGCCTGTGGTCGACCCGTTTTGAACGGCGTTGATGTCCACCCATATCTGAATGAAGACGGTCGGTGTACCTGCCATGCTACCCTCCTGCACATCGCCGCAAATGGTCCGCTCTGGTGTTCCAGTGTCTGCGGAAGCGTCAGGACTACGGCCCCCGGTCGCCTGATGATCCAATACATCAGCGCGAAGCCATAAGTTCAGGAAAGCTGCTCGGTTATAGTTCTACTGTTGATCAGTAATAGTTTCGGATAGACTTGCTTGGTTTGGTTTTCCGGGCATTCCAGCGCTATAGTTCCCAGTCCATCCCTGATTCATATTGATACTCATCGAACTGATCCGAACTGAACGTAGTCGAGACTCAATCCGACTTCGGCATCGCGCGATCAATGAATGCCACGCTGTCGGCCACCACCGGCGCCTTGCCGCGGAACGGCTTCGATAGCGCCATCGCGACGTTCTCGTGGCTGAGGCCTGGATAGTCGATGTGCGTCACCGGTGCGCCGAGCGCCTTCAACCGCGCGGTTAGGTTGATCGCGTTGTGCGGCTTTACCTGCGTGTCGTCGCCAGCGGTTATCAGCAGCATCGGCGGCGCGTCAGCCCGCGCGAAGTGGATCGGCTGGGTCATCACGGGGTCGGCCGCACCCTGCATCGCGTCGATCGCGCGCTTGGCGGTAAAGGGATAGAAGTCATAGGGGCCGCACAAGCCGACCGCGGCCTTGATGATGTGCGGGTCGACGCCTTCCGCTTTCAGCCAGCGTTGGTCGAGCGTCAGCATCGCTACGGTGTAGGCGCCCGCGGAATGGCCGGCGACGGCGATCCGGTCGGGGTCGCCGCCCGACTGTGCGATGTGGTCGCGGGTCCATTTCACCGCTTCGGCGCCGTCTTGCAGGAAGGCAGGGAAGCGGACGTCGGGGACTTTGCGGTAGTCGGGCATCACGACGACGTAACCCGCCTTCGCATACGCGCGCGCCGCGAACGCATAGGCGCTGCGCGAACCGTGGACCCAGCCGCCGCCGTACCAGAAGATCAGCACCGGCAGGCCGGTCTTCACGCCGCCGGATGGGCGCCAGACGTCGAGCTTCTGGCCGTGCGTGCCGAACGGGACGCCTTCGCGGACGCGGGCGGTGCCACGACCGCCGCCCATGATGCCGTCGAGGACGCTCAGTGTGCCCGGGCCGGCGGTGAACGCCGTGCCTGCGATCAGGATGACGATCAGCGCTATGACGATCGCGGCGCGGCGCATCAGTGGCGGAAATCAGCTGTGATCGACCCGCACGCGTTTAGCTCAGCCTCGTGGCTCTCCTCGCGCCATGTTTCGGCGAGCGCAGTCGCTTCCCATTCGCGCATTGCCGGATGCGCGATGATCCGCTCGACCCAAGCGAGCCCGGCCGGACCGACGTCTATCCCGTAGGTCCGCACGCGAAACGCGACCGGAGCGTAGAAGGCATCGACCGCAGTGAAGGCGGCACCGGCGAGCCAAGGTCCGCCGAACCGGTCGAGGCCTTCGCTCCACAGTTCGGTAATGCGCGCGACGTCGCGGCCGAGCGCGGCGCTGCCAGAGGTGGCATCGACGCGGACACCGACGTTCATCGTCCGCTCGTTGCGCAGCGCGGAGAACCCGCCGTGCATCTCTGCCGTCGCGCAGATCGCCCATGCCCGCGCCTCTTCGTCGGTCGGCCAGACGCCGTCGTGGCGCTCGGCGAGGTAGAGGACGATACCGAGCGAGTCCCACACCGTCCGCGCGCCATCGATCAACACCGGCACTTGTCCTGTCGGCGAGAACGCGCGGAACGCTTCGTAATTGACGGGCGCCAGGAACGGCTCAACCCGGTCTTCGAACGCGATGCCGAGCGCCTTCATCAAGACCCACGGACGCAGCGACCAGCTCGAGTAATTGCGATTTGCGGTGACGAGGGTGTAGCCCATCAGGCGGTGTAGCGCGCCGTGGTCTTCGCGGCGATCTCATCCGCAGTCACGCCCGGTGCCATCTCGACCAGCTTGAACGGGCTGTCGTGATCGGCGCGCTGGAACACCGCCAGATCGGTGACGATCATGTCGACGACGTTCTTGCCGGTCAGCGGCAGCGTGCAGGACGGGATGAACTTCGGCGTGCCGTCCTTGGCGGTGTGATCCATCACGACAATGATCTGCTTGACGCCCGCGACGAGGTCCATCGCACCGCCCATGCCCTTGATCATCTTGCCGGGGATCATCCAGTTGGCGATGTCGCCGCCTTCGCTAACCTCCATCGCGCCCAATACCGTGAGGTCGATATGCCCGCCGCGGATCATCGCGAAACTGTCCGATGAGCTGAAATAGGCCGACGATGGGAGCTCGCTGATCGTCTGCTTGCCGGCGTTGATCAGGTCGGCGTCCTCCTCGCCCGCGTACGGGAACGGGCCGATTCCTAGCATGCCGTTCTCGGACTGGAGCGTGACCGTCATGCCCTCGGGGATGTTGTTCGCGACCAGCGTCGGGATGCCGATGCCGAGATTGACGTAGTATCCGTCCTTGAGTTCCTGCGCTGCACGCGCGGCCATCTGATTACGGTCCCAGGGCATCAGTTGATCGTTCCTTCCTGGATGGTGGTGATGGTCGTGAACTGTTCGCGGAGTTCGGTGCCGACGCCGTCGACGATCGCCTGCAACGCGGTGTCTTCGTCGATGCCCCAGGTGCCCGCATAGGCGCGCGCGGCGTGGCGGATCGTGTCGGCGATGAGGTAGCCGAACACGGTCGGGTCCTCGAGTATGCCCGCGTCGATCAGGACGTTGCTGCCGGCGCCGTTGGTGATCCAGATGCGGGCGACCTCGACCGATTCGCTCGTTAGTTTCGCGCCTTTGTCGAGCGCGATCGAATTAGGGTGATCGGCCATTAGCGTACGCCTCCTGTCGGGGCCCAGCGGACTGCTGGCGGGAATACCTCGTCGCGATTGCCTTTGAGCGCGGTGCCGTAGACGGGGTTGGGTAGCACGAACCACCCTGCCCCCCATTTCGCCGCGATCGCTGGCGACTGGACCGTGGCGCGCCGCGTGGCGGGGGTTTGGCCGGCGTTGAAGAGGTCGCTGAAGTCGCCGAGCTGGTCGCCGCCCATCGCGACGACGCAGTATTTCGCGGCGATCGTCGCGCGGCGGCCGTCCTTCTTCGAGCCCATCGCGTCGTCGCCAGCGAGGAACAGCGTATTGCCGTGGCGGGCTGGGCCAAGGCCTGCGGCTTCGATCGCCGCCTGGGTTTGTGCGGCGTTGGCAGCGGAGCGGTTGCTGTTAAAGATTACCGTGACACCCATCGCGCGGAGAGCGGTTAGTGCGGCAAGGGCACCGGGAACGGGGGCGACCTGCTTGACGCCGGTGCGCTCCCAATCCTGCCAGCGGGGGTCGGACCAGGGTTGGCCGGAGGACGCGTCGTATTCGAAGCCGAGGTTGAGCAGGACGGTCTCGTCGACGTCGAATATGGCGGCTTTGGGTTTGGTGCCGCAGGTGGTGAAGGCCGGGGCCGCCAGCGTGGTGCCTTGCGCTAGGACGACGGAAGTTGGTGTGCGTTGCGCGCCGACATAGCCGACGAGCGCGTTCCAGGCCTGGATGCTGACCGCTGCGGCTTCGCCCGAGGCGTAGAGATACTGCATGCCCGCGGGGACGCCGTCGACGGTGACGGGGGTGGCGATGCTTGGCGAGGACGCGATCGAGGTCGGCGCGGAGACGCTGACGCAGCCTTGGAGCACCAGTGCCCCTGCAAACGCAGGGGTCCAGGTTACCATCTGCAAGGCCCGTGACCCTGGGCTCCTGCGTGCGCAGGAGAACGGGCTGTGCTTGCGATACACCGGTGCGCTTGGCATCATGCCGTTGCGCGCTCGCGGACGGTGCGGAATTCGATCTGCTTGTCGTAGGGCGCGCCCACGATCATCCGCTTCACGTAGATCCCCGGCAGGTGGATCGTGTCGGGGTCGAGGCTCCCCACGGGGACGATCTCCTCCACCTCGGCGACGCAGATCTTCCCCGCGGTCGCCATCGGCTGGTTGAAGTTACGCGCGGTCTTGCGGAAGATGAGGTTGCCGCTTTCGTCCGCCTTCCAGCCCTTGATGATCGCGAGGTCGGCGCGGATGCCGCGTTCGAGGATATACTCCTGGCCGTCGAAGACCTTCGTTTCCTTGCCCTCGGCGACCTGCGTCCCAACGCCGGTCTTGGTGTAGAAGCCGGGGATGCCTGCCCCCCCTGCCCGGCAGCGTTCGGCTAGCGTGCCCTGCGGACAGAATTCCACCTCCAACTCACCGCTCAGATACTGCCGCTCGAATTCCTTGTTTTCGCCGACATAGGACGAGATCATTTTCCTGACCTGGCGCGAGCGGAGCAGCTTGCCGAGCCCCTGCCCGTCGATTCCGGCGTTGTTGCTGGCGATCGTCAAGTCCTTCACGCCCGATGCCTCGATCGCGTCGATCAGCCGTTCGGGGATGCCGCACAGCCCGAATCCGCCCGCGCAGATCGTCATGCCGTCGAACAGCACGCCTTCGAGTGCCGTCGCCGCATCGGTGTAGCGCTTGTTCGCCATGCATCCTCCTCTGGTCTTTCGCCTCGCATAAGGCGCTGGCGGTCGGTCGGCAACGTACGTCGAGTGATACGCCGCATCTCTCCGTCATCCCCGCGAAGGCGGGGATCCATATCCTCAAGGGCTCGCGGTCATAAGGCGAAGTCAGCCAGTATGGGTTCCCGCCTCCGCGGGAATGACGGTTAGGGTTGGAATGACGGCCGGGGCGAAAGTACCGGGCCCTTTTCCCGACGCCTTCAAAACGCCAGCTTCAGGCCGGGGCGCTTCCACCGGGTCTTCACCAGGCGACCGCTGCCCGAGCAGGTGATGTAGGCGTCCATGCCGTCCGCACCGCCCCAGCAGATGTTGGTGGTGAACACGTCGTCCGTCGCGACGAACTCGACCAGCTCCCCGGCGGGCGAGATCACGCTGATCCCGCATTCGCCGATCGTCGCGACGCAGATGTTGCCGCACGCCTCGACACCGAGAGAATCGAAGAACTTGTAGCCGGCGGGGCGGTAGAGCGGCGTGCCCGAAGCGCTGCCGACCTTGCCGGGCGCGACGATGTCGAACGCCATCAGGCGGCACGTGAACGTCTCCGCCGCGTAGAGTCGCTTGCCATCGGGGGATAGGCCGATGCCGTTGGGGTTTTCGCTAGGGAAGATCACTTCTTCGAGATGGCTGCCGTCGGCTTTTGCGTAGAAGATGCCGGTGATGTCGCGTTCGCGGTCGCGCGACTTGCCGTGATCGGTGAACCAGAAGCCGCCGTGCGAATCGAAGACGATGTCGTTGGGTCCTCGCAGCGAGCAGCCGAAATCGCCGTCCTTGTAGAGGATCTCGACCGTGCCCGTGGCGATGTCGATCCGCTCGATGCGGCCGCCGGAATAGTCGTGCGGCTGGCCATGCGGGGTGAGGAAGCCGTTGGTCTCGCGCCATGCGAAGCCGCCATTGTTGCAGCAATAGAGCTTGCCGTCGGGGCCGAGCGCAAGGCCGTTAGGGCCGCCGCCGGGTTCGGCGACCGTCGACTTGATACCGTCGGGCGCGATGCGGGTGATGCGGCCGGCTTCGATTTCGACGAGGATGACGCTGCCGTCGGGCATCGCGACCGGGCCCTCGGGGAAGCGCAAGCCACTGGCGACGGTGGTGAATTCGGTCATGAACCTCTCCGGGCGAGTCGGGTTGGCGCCGGCTTCGACGCCAGCGTAACCGTTTCTCGACTTCGCGCACAACGAACGGCAGGATGCTGCCATGATCACACCACGCACCGGCGGCCGTATCCTGGTCGACCAACTCGTCGCACAGGGCTGCGACCGGATTTTCACCGTGCCGGGGGAGAGCTTCCTCGCGGCTCTCGACGCGCTGCACGACACGCCGGCGATCGACCTCGTCGTGTGTCGGCAGGAGGGCGGCGTGGGGTTCATGGCGTGCGCGGACGGGACGCTGACGCACCGGCCGGGGGTGGCGTTCGTCACGCGAGGGCCGGGAGCGACCAACGCGTCGATCGGGGTCCACGTCGCGATGCAGGATTCGCAGCCGATGATCCTGTTCGTGGGCGATATCGACCGCGGCACGCGCGACCGCGAGGCGTTCCAGGAGATCGATTTCCAGGCGATGTTCGCGCCCATCGCCAAGTGGGCGGCGCGGATCGACGATGCGCGGCGGATCCCGGAATATGTCGCGCGGGCCTATGCAACCGCGATGTCGGGGCGGCCGGGGCCGGTGGTGCTGGCGTTACCCGAGGACATGCTCCTGGACGTAGTTGACGCGGTCGATCGGCCGCGGGTCGAGCGGGTGGCTCAGGGATGCGACGCCGATACGATGGATTTGCTCGCCGATCTGCTGACGACCGCGGAGCGGCCGGTGGCGATTGTTGGCGGTGCGGGCTGGGATGTCGCCGCGTCGGGGGCGTTCTCGACCTGGGCGGATCGTAACGGGATTCCGGTCGCGGCGGCGTTTCGGCGGCAGGATGCTATTCCGAACGACTGTCCGGTGTGGGCTGGGAACCTTGGGTATGGGCCCAATCCGAAGCTGGTCGAGCGGGTGAAGGCGGCGGATCTGCTGCTGGTCGTCGGGCCTCGGCTGGGGGAGGCGACGACCGATGGCTATGCGCTGGTAACGCCCGATCATCCGGGGCAGCGGCTGATCCATGTGCATCCCGATCCGAATGAGCTGCACCGGGCGTACCGCGCGGATGTGGCGGTGTGTGCGGGGATGGAGGAGTTTGCCGAGGCGTTACTGGCGGTCGACCTGCCGCCGCGGTCGGCTGGGGCGGAGGCGCATGCGGAGTGGCTGGATTGGTCTATGCCGGCGCCGCGGGATCTCGTGATGGACCTCGGGCCTTGCGTGGCGGCAATGCGCGAGCGGCTGCCGGCGGATGCGATCCTCTGCAACGGCGCGGGGAATTATTCGGGGTGGTGGCATCGGTACTGGGCGTATGCCGGGCCGGGCACGCAGCTTGCGCCGACTGCCGGGGCTATGGGGTACGGCGTGCCGGCGGCCGTTGCCGCGTCTTTGCGCCATCCGGAGCGGACTGTCGTGGCGCTCGCAGGGGACGGGTGTTTCCTGATGAACGGACAGGAACTTGCGACCGCGGTTGCGCACGGGGCGGACATGCTGGTGCTGGTCGTCGATAATAGCGGGTACGGGACTATCCGCATGCACCAGGAGCGAGAGTATCCTGGGCGGATTTCGGGGACCGGGTTGCGAAACCCGGACTTTGCGGCGCTTGGGCGGGCTTATGGGTGTTGGGCCGAGACTGTTGCGCAGACCGAGGATTTCGCGGGAGCGTTGGACCGGGCGATGTCTCGGTCCGGCGTGCGGTTGCTGCATTTGGTGACGGATATCGAGGCGATTACTGCTGGGACTATGTTGGCGAAGGTGCGTGGGGGCTGACTGGCTTTCTGAAATGAAGCTCAGCGCTCCATATAAGCACCACCCCGGCGGAGGCCGGGGCCCAATTGGGGGACGGCGATAACGAGGGACGAGCCTTCAGTACATCGGCCTTGCCAATTGGACCCCGGCCCCCGCCGGGGTGGAAGTAGTTGTTGGGGGTGATTTCATCAGCGCAGCCACTGTTCCCCCGCGAAAGCGGGGGTCCAGGAGCCAAAGCATTCAGCGGTACTTAGCTGGGCCCCCGCGTCCGCGGGGGAGCACTACTTGGGGTTAGCGTACGACGGCGGCGAGTTCAGCCGCCTGCCGCCTCGAGCTTTGCCCGCACCGCCGCCACCGCTTCCGCAGCCTTGTCGCCATCAGGACCACCGCCCTGCGCCATGTCGGGACGGCCGCCGCCGCCCTGCCCGCCCAGCGTCGCCACCGCGATCTTGAGCAGATCGACCGCGTTGTGGCTCGCGACCAGATCTGCCGTCACGCCGACCGCGACCGACGCGCGACCGTCGTTGATGGCTACCATCACGGCGATGCCCGAGCCAAGGCGTTGCTTGGCTTCGTCGACAGCGCCTCGAAGGCCCTTCGCTTCGAAGTCGTTGAGGACCTGGCCGATGAACGCCACGCCGCCGACCTGTTCGGGCCCGGCCGCTTCGCCCGAACCACCGCCGCCTAAGGCCAGCGCCTTCTTCGCATCGGCGAGTTCGCGTTCGAGGCGGCGGCGGTCTTCGAGCAGGGACGCGACGCGCGCCGGGACCTCATCGGGCGTCGACTTCAACACAGCCGCCGTTTCGCGGAGGCGATCGTCGCGGCTGGTCAGATATGCGCGGGCCGCTTCGCCGGTGAGGGCTTCGACACGGCGGATGCCGCTCGAGACCGCGCCTTCGCCGACGACCTTGAACAGGCCGATGTCGCCGAGCGCGTTGACGTGCGTGCCGCCACACAGCTCGATCGAGTAGGTCCCGTCCTCGGTTGAGCCCATCGATACGACGCGCACCTCATCGCCGTATTTCTCGCCGAACAGCGCCATCGCGCCCATCGCGATCGCATCGTCTGGGGTCATCAGCAGCGTCGTGACCGCGCCGTTGCCGCGGACCTGCGCGTTCACGTCGGACTCGACCTGCGCGATGTCGGCGGGGGTCATCGCGACCGGCTGCGAGAAGTCGAAGCGCAGGCGGTCTGGCGCGACGAGGCTGCCCTTCTGCGCGACGTGCGTGCCGAGACGCTCGCGCAGAGCCTCGTGCAGCAGGTGCGTCGCCGAGTGGTTGGCGCGGATCTGGGCGCGACGCGCGACGTCGATCTGGAGCTTGACCGGGTCGCCGACCTTGATCTCGCCGGAATCGACGATCGCATGATGGACGAACACGCGGCCGAGCTGCTTCGACGTCTCGGTGACGTTCGCGCGGAGGCCGGTGTCGTTCGAGATGTGACCGGCGTCACCGACCTGTCCGCCGCTCTCGCCATAGAAGGGCGTCTGGTTGACGACGATCGCGACCGTATCGCCGGTGGTGGCGTGGTCGACGCGCGCGCCGTCCTTGACCAGTGCGACGACTTCACCCTCGCCGGTATCCGACGCGTAGCCGAGAAACTCCGTGCCGCCGGTCTGCTCGACGATATCGAACCAGATGTCATCGGAGGCCTTCGCGCCCGAGCCCTTCCAGGCGGCGCGGGCGGCGCGCTTCTGCTCGGCCATCGCGGTGTCGAAGCCGGCGCGGTCGACCGCGATGTTGCGTTCGCGCAGCGCGTCCTCGGTCAGGTCGTACGGGAAGCCGTAGGTGTCGTAGAGCTTGAACGCGACCTCGCCGGCCAGCGTGCCGTCGGTCATGTCCGCGGTCGCCTCGTCGAGCAGCTTCAGCCCCTTGTCGAGCGTCTGGCGGAAGCGCGTTTCCTCCTGCTGCAACGTCGCCTCGATCAGCGGACGGGCGCGCGACAGTTCGGGGTACGCCGCGCCCATCTCGGTGACGAGCGCGGGGACGAGCCGGTGCATCAGCGGCTGCTTGGCGCCGAGGATATGCGCATGGCGCATCGCGCGGCGCATGATCCGGCGCAGGACGTAGCCGCGACCCTCGCTCGCGGGCAGCACACCGTCGGCGATCAGGAAGCCGGCGGTGCGCAGGTGGTCGGCGATCACGCGGTGGCTCGCCGTGTTGGCGCCGTCGGTCGCGGTGTGCGTCAGCGCGCCCGAGGCCGCGATCAGCGCTTTGAACGTGTCGGTGTCGTAATTGTCGGTGACGCCCTGCATCACCGCGGCGATGCGCTCGAGCCCCATGCCGGTGTCGATCGAGGGTTTCGGCAGGTTACCGACGATCTCGGCATTCTCCTGCTCATACTGCATGAACACGAGGTTCCAGATCTCGACGAAACGATCGCCGTCCTCGTCGGGGCTGCCGGGAGGGCCGCCGGGGATGTGGTCGCCGTGGTCGTAGAAGATTTCCGAGCACGGCCCGCACGGCCCGTTGTCGCCCATCGACCAGAAATTGTCCTTGGTCGGGATGCGAATGATGCGGTGATCGGGGAGGCCGGCGACCTTCTTCCAGAGATCGAACGCCTCGTCGTCGGTGTGGTAGACGGTGGCGGTCAATTTGTCCGGCGACAGGCCCCACTCGCGCGTGAGCAGCGTCCAGGCGTGGACGATCGCCTGCTCCTTGAAATAATCGCCGAACGAGAAATTGCCGAGCATTTCGAAGAACGTATGGTGCCGCGCGGTGTAGCCGACATTGTCGAGATCGTTGTGCTTGCCGCCTGCGCGGACACATTTCTGCGACGAGGTCGCGGTCGTGTAGGGGCGCGATTCGAGGCCGGTAAAGACGTTCTTGAACGGCACCATGCCGGCATTGACGAACATCAGCGTCGGGTCGTTCTGCGGCACGAGCGGCGCGCTGGGCACGATCTGGTGCCCCTGCGATCCGAAATAGTCGAGGAAGCCGCGGCGGATGTCGTTCGTCGATGTCATGCGCGGGGACTTAGGCGAGCGGGACGGTTCGCTCAAGTGGAGGTGTGTGAGGGTGAGCCGGGTTCCGAGCGCCGCGTTGCGATGGGTATCGGCCTGAGCGCTCGTCGAAGGTATCCAATTGAAACGAAGCAAGCTTGTTTCCCCGCTAAGGCGGGGATCCAGTCTGGGCTCCCGCCTTCGCGGGAAAACGAGGTTGGTAAGCGCTGCCGCTCGTTAAGAGTGACCACCGCGCACCGCCACCACCCCGGCGAAGGCCGGGGCCCAATTGGGGGACGGCGATAACGAAGCGCTAAGCTCCATTATTTCTGCCTTTCCAATTGGGCCCCGGCCTTCGCCGGGGTGGTGGCGTTGGTGGGGGGTGGTGGCGTTCCTTAGGCGTCCACTACCCCAACGGCGCATCGAGCGACTTGGGCGGTTCGCTGAACCATTTCGGCCCGGCGGCGGTCATGTGGAAGCAATCCTCGATCCGCACGCCGTACCTGCCTGGAATGTAGATGCCTGGTTCGTCGGAGAAGCACATGCCCGCCGCCAGCCTCGTGGCTTCTCCCCGAACGAGGTTGACGGGTTCGTGGCCATCCATGCCGATCCCGTGCCCGGTACGATGCGACAGGCCGGGGAGCTTGTAGCCGGGGCCGTAGCCGAGCGTTTCGTACTGCCGCCGGACAGCGTCATCGACGCTACCCGCCGTCGCGCCGATTTTCGCCGCGGCGAACGCGATCTGCTGGCCTCGGGCGACTTGGTCCCAGGTCTTGCGTTGGTCGGCAGTCGCGGCGCCGTGCACCCAGGTGCGAGAGATGTCGGACTGATAGCCCTGCACGGTACACCCGCAGTCCATCAGCACGACCTGCCCCTCGCCGACGCGGTGGATCTCGCGGCTGCCGTGCGGATAGGCAGACGCTTCGCCGATCAGGGCGAGCGCGAACTCGGGTGCGCCGCCAAGCTTGCGGGTCGCGGCGTTCATCAGCGCGCCGATCTCCGGGCCGGTCATGCCCTTCTCTACCCGCGCATAGGTCCAGCGATAGGCGGCGAGCGTGACCTCGGTCGCCGCCTGCATCAGTGCGATCTCGGCGGGAGTCTTGATCATCCGGCAGGCGCGGACGACCGGGTCGGCGGACACGATCTTCGCCTCGGGCAGCACGCGCTGGACGCCGGCATAGGCGAAGTAGCGCACCTCCGCCTCCAGCCCGATCGGCCGCGTGGCCAGTTTCCGGTCGCGCAGGAACCCGGCGACGATCGCGAGCGGGTTCTCGTCCTCCTGCCAGACGCGCACCTCGGCGGGGACGGCGAGCGTCTCGCGGACCGACGGTTCCTCGAAGAACGGCGTGACGATGCAGGGTTCGCCCTCGACCGGCAGGATCGCCAGCGTCAGCCGCTCGCTCGTGTGCCAGCGGACGCCGGTGAAGTAGATCATCGACGATCCCGGCTCGATCAGCACCGCACCGATGCCCGCCGCCTTCATCAGCGACTGCGCGCGCACCAGCCTCGCGGCGCGTTCGGCGGCATCGATCGGCTTGGTCGCGCCGGTGATGTCGGACAGCGCGGAAAGATCGGGTTCGGCCGCGCGGAGGATAGCGGTGGTCGACAGCAGCGGGGCCGCGATCGCGAGGCTCAGCAGGTCCCGACGCGAGGGGCTGAAGGCGGATTTACGGGGTGTGGTCGACATCGCCGGACGATAGGGTCCTTGACCCGGGCGCCGCAATCCCCTTCCCTATCCGCACTTCTCGGGAGCGATTAATGGCCAAGCGGCTAACCTATTACATCTTGTTCGGCCTCGTCGCGGGGATGGTCGTCGGCTGGGTTCTGAACGCGACGATCGACAACGGCACGCCCGAGTCCGCCGCGCGGCTGAAGGACATCGCCGGCTATTTCTCGATCGTGACGTCTCTGTTCCTGCGGCTGATCAAGATGATCATCGCGCCGCTGGTCTTCTCGACGCTGGTCGTCGGGATCGCGCATATGGGCGACACCGGCGCGCTGGGTCGGGTCGGACTGCGCAGCCTGGGGTGGTTCATCTGCGCGAGCCTGTTGTCACTCACTCTGGGCATGATCCTGGTCAACGTATTGCAGCCGGGCGTCGGGCTCGAACTCGCGATCCCGCCCGCGACCGCGTCGAGCGGGGTGGATGCCGCAGCGTTCGACCTCGCCAAGTTCATCTCGCATATCGTGCCCGATTCGATGATCGCGGCGATGGCGAGCAACGAGATCCTCCAGATCGTCGTGTTCTCGGTTTTCGTCGGGGTCGCGATCACCGCGGTCGGCGAGAAGGCCGCGCCGCTGGTCAAGGCGATCGAGGCGCTGGTCGCGGTCATGCTGCAGATCACCAATTACGTGATGCGGTTCGCGCCGTTCGCGGTGTTCGCGGCGGTGACAGCGACGCTCGCCGAGCGGGGGCCGACCATCCTCGGCCAGCTCGGCTATTTCATGCTGACCTTCTATATCGGCCTTGCGCTGCTGTGGGCGATGCTGATCGGGATCGCGTTCGTGCTGATCGGGCCGCGGACGCGGCTGCTCGTGCGGTATATCCGCGATCCGCTCATTCTCGCCTTCTCGGCAGCGTCGTCGGAGGCGGCGTACCCGCGGACGCTGGAGGCGCTCGACCGGTTCGGCGTGCCACCGCGGATCGCGAGCTTCGTGCTGCCGCTGGGCTATTCGTTCAATCTCGACGGGTCGATGATGTACATGACGTTCGCGTCGCTGTTCATCGCCCAGGCCTACGGCATCGACATGCCGATCGGGCAGCAGATCGCGATGCTGCTGGTGCTGATGGTGACGTCGAAGGGGATTGCGGGCGTTCCGCGGGCTTCGCTGGTCGTGATCGCGGGGACGCTGTCGATGTTCAAGATCCCGGAGGCGGGGATTTTGCTGATCCTGGCGGTGGATCATTTCCTGGACATGGGGCGGTCGGCGACGAACGTCATCGGCAATGCGGTGGCGGCGACCGTGGTGGCGAAATGGGAGGGCGGGCTCGACGAGCGCGAGCCGGCCGACCGTGATCCGCCGGTGGCACCGACCGGGCATGGGCCGAAGGTGAATGTGGACAGCTACGAGAAGATCGGGCCGGGGCAGGTTTGACCAGAAGGGCAATCTCGCCCGTCATCCCAGCGGACGCTGGGATCCAGAGCCACGAGCGGTTGCGTCTGCGGCTCTGGATCCTGGGTCGAGCCCAGGATGACGGAGTGATTGGGAGATCATGAAGAGTGATCACGTCTCCCCATCGAGCCCCTCACGCGTAGGCGTATGGCCCACCCTTCTTGAGTCCAGCCTGATACGCCGGCCGCGCGTGGACCTTGGCCAGCCAGGCGATCGTTGCGGGGCGGGACTCGTTCAGGCCGCCGCGGCTGCGGGCGGCTTCGAGGGGGAAGCTCATCATGATGTCGGCGGCGGTCATCTCCGCGCCGGCAAACCAGGGGCGTTGCGACAGTTCCGATTCGACATAGTCGAGGTGGACGTCGATCATCGGCTGGATCTTTCTGACCGCGACCTTGCCCATAATCGGGATGCGCGCGAGGACGAGCTTCAGAAGCAGCGGTGGCATCATCGAGCCTTCCGCATAATGGAGCCAGAAGCGGTAGCGTAGCGCGTCGGCACGTTTGGCGGGGGCGCCTAGTCTGCCGTCCGCCTTGTCTACGAGATATTCGACGATCGCGCCGGTTTCGGCGACGACTTGGCCACCTTGAACATCGGCATCCTCGATCACCGGCGACTTGCCTAGCGGGTGGATTTTCTTGAGCTCTGGCGGGGCGAGCATGGTCTGCTTGTTCCGCTCGTAGCGCTTGATCTCGTAGGGGAGGCCGAGTTCCTCGAGCATCCACAGGATACGCTGCGATCGCGAGTTTTCGAGGTGGTGGACGGTTATCATGCTGGCTCCCCTGTCGATTATTCGGCCGATTTGCGCGCAGTCCAGATCCAGGCGGCGGCGGGGAATTCCACCGTGGTGCCGTTGCCGTGACGTTCGCAGACCTGGGTGAGACGCGCGATGTGGCGCTCGCGTTCCTCTGGGGCGGCGTCGCGAATGGCCGAGGCGGCGGGGCCGATGCGGCGGAAATAATCGACGGCGTCGGCTACGGGGTCGATGCCCTCACCTGCCCGGTAGGCGAAGTCGATACGCTTGGGCGGGGCGGCCTGCCAGCCCGCGTTTTCGAGGATCGTCGCGACATGGGTTGGATCGGCGGACGCGAAGGGACCTGGTGCGGTGCTTGCCCGGGGGCCCGCATCGCCGCCGGTTGCGGTGATGGTTTCGGTGGCCCAGCGGTTGGCGGTGCGTTCGGCGAAACAGGAAAAGACCAGCGTTGCGCCGGGTGCGGCGGCTTCGACGAGCGTGGTAAAGGCTGCGACGGGGTCTGC
Organism: Sphingomonas faeni; assembly: GCF_030817315.1. Classification (NCBI taxonomy): domain Bacteria; kingdom Pseudomonadati; phylum Pseudomonadota; class Alphaproteobacteria; order Sphingomonadales; family Sphingomonadaceae; genus Sphingomonas; species Sphingomonas faeni. The sequence goes on from NZ_JAUSZF010000001.1 coordinate 1,877,833, forward strand.
GAAGAACATGACGCCGTGGCGCGAGACGTAGAGATCTGTCGGGGCGTGGTTCGGGGCCGCGATAGTGATGTCGGCGCATTCGAAGCTGGCATTCGCTTGGGTTGCGGCGCGGTATCTGGCGATCTCAATCAGGTTTGGCGAGAGATCTATGCCGGTTACGGTCGCGTTCGGGAGGCCTTGCGCGGTGGCTAAGGTGGTTGCTCCGGCGCCGCAGCCTATGTCGATGATCTTGCGGGTTCGGGGAGTGGCAGCGGCGAGGATCGCTGCGTTCAAATGCGGGGTCAGGTTGGTGAAACTGCGGTCGGTTCGGCGCCATTCTTCGGCCCAGACGTCGCCTATTCTGCCGGTCCAGTCATAGGCTGTGGTCATGGGTTGGGGTGCTTTACGGATGCGGTTTGGGGGCAGTGGTTTGGAGTGAAGTATAGGAAGTATAGACGCTGGCGTGGGTTTGGTGTCGGGTGATTTTGCGACGTCGCGGGGCCTGTTGTGTTGCTTTCGCGGTTGTCTTCGCTTCGTTGTTTTTCCGCGAAGGCGGGGATCCAGACTGGGCTCCCGCCTTCGCGGGAGAACAAGGGGGACAGGTGCCGCATTCGGTAGGAACCGCTGCCCCGGCGCAGGCCGGGGCCCAGTTGGGAGCCGATTGTAACGAAAGATCGCGCTTCGTTATTGCCGCCTTTCCGACTGGGCCCCGGCCTTCGCCGGGGTGGAGTACTGGGGGGGCGGCGGTGCAGTGCGGTACCTACGAAGTAAATCTGACGCCGGCGCAAAGTCGAGGATGAGGCCGATGCAAGCCCGATGCCACCACGCCGCCTGCACGATCAACCGCGTGCCCTCACCCTCCCATTGCGAGGGCAATGGGCCCCTCCCTCTCCCCTTAGGGAGAGGGGTTTAGGGGATTATACGTCGTCTTCGGCGTCGGGGCCGGCCATCATTTCTTCGGCGACCTTGTCGGTGCGCGCGCGGATCTGCTTTTCGAGGCGGTCGGCGGTTTCGGGGTTGTCCTTGAGGAACGTCTTCGAGTTCTCACGGCCCTGACCGAGGCGGACGCTGTCGTAGCTGAACCAGGCGCCGGACTTCTCGACGAGGCCGGCCTTCACGCCGAGATCGAGGATCTCGCCGAGCTTCGAGACGCCCTGCCCGTACATGATGTCGAACTCGACCTGCTTGAACGGCGGAGCGACCTTGTTCTTGACGACCTTCACGCGCGTCTGGTTGCCGGTGACCTCTTCGCCGGCCTTGATCGCACCGATGCGGCGGATGTCGAGGCGGACCGAGGCGTAGAACTTCAGCGCGTTGCCGCCCGTCGTCGTCTCGGGGTTGCCGTACATGACGCCGATCTTCATGCGGAGCTGGTTGATGAAGATCACCATGCAGCGTGAGCGGCTGATCGAGCCGGTGAGTTTCCGCAAGCTCTGCGACATAAGACGCGCCTGGAGGCCGACATGGCTGTCGCCCATCTCGCCTTCGATTTCGGCGCGCGGCACGAGGGCTGCGACCGAGTCGACCACGAGCACGTCGATCGCGTTCGAGCGGACAAGCGTGTCGACGATCTCGAGCGCCTGCTCGCCGGTGTCGGGCTGCGACACGATCAGCTCGTCGATGTTGACGCCGAGCTTCTTGGCGTAGACCGGGTCGAGCGCATGCTCGGCGTCGACGAACGCAGCGGTGCCGCCGCCCTTCTGAGCTTCGGCGATCACGTGGAGCGCGAGCGTGGTCTTGCCCGAGCTTTCCGGACCGTAGATCTCGATCACGCGGCCGCGCGGCAGGCCGCCGACGCCGAGTGCGATGTCGAGCCCGAGCGAGCCGGTCGAGATGACCTCGACCTGCATGGTTTCCTTCGAGCCCAGGCGCATCGCCGAGCCCTTGCCGAATGCGCGGTCGATCTGCGCGAGCGCGGCGTCGAGCGCCTTCTGGCGGTCGTTGGTTGCGGTTGCCATGCCGGTGTCGATCACTTTCAGATTAGCGGCCATTGATAAGCTCCCATCGCTAAAGCAAGCGCGCGTGCCATTCAACGCGTCAAACACCATGTATTCTATTTGTTCTTATGGAACAAGTAGGGAACGTGGGTTTGGAGGGAATTTTGCGGTGGCTGGGTTTCGCGCGTGTTCGTGGGGCAATGGCTTGCGGCGAGTTGGTGGCTCTCTGAATTGGACAGGTCCCCCACCGGCGGTGCGGGGGTCTCGGCGGACAGGTTGGCGTAACGAAGTGCGGCGGTTGTCAGCGACGTTTCCCGATTGGGCCCCCGCCTTCGCCGGGGTGGTGCCTGTGGGTGGGTCGCGTACCGACAATGCGCGGGGTTACGGGCCAGCGCGTTGCGCGGTTAGGTCGAGATCGGTTCGGGTTGTTTGGGCGTGGGCTCGTGCTGGTCGATTCGTCGGCGGTTTCGATACGGGTCCTGGCTGGCGGTTTGATTTGTGGCTTTGGATCCTGACTTTCGTCAGGATGACGGAAATGGGGTGGTGGTGTGGCCGCGCCATCGCGCAGTCGCCGCATCGCGGGCCGCGGGGTCGCGGGGTCCCGGGGTGGGCGACTATTGTTTGTGCCGTTTCGTTCAGGCCAAAGTCGTTGCGAGGGTCCACCAGCCGTGAGCGCGAGCGGCGATTGTGGCGGTGTCTCGGGCGTCGGGGGTTTGGAACAGGGCGAAACAGGTAGCGCCGGAGCCGGACATTCTGGACAGGAGGACGCTTTGGGCTGCGTCCAGGAGGGCTCGGACCTGGGCGATTTCGGGGGCTAGCACCAGCGCGGGGGGTTCCAGGTCGTTGCGGCCGGCTTTTGCGCGGTCGAGGAGGTCGCCTTCGGGGATCGGGCCTCGGTCCTGGGCGTCCCAGGTCTTGAAGACTGCCGCGGTCGAAACGGCGACGCCCGGGTTCACGAGCAGGAGCGGCGTGCCGGACAGGCCTTCGAGGTTCGTGAGGGTGTCGCCTTTGCCGGTGCCGAGCGTGGTGCGGTTGGCGAGGCAGGCGGGGACGTCTGCGCCGAGCTTTGCGGCGATTTCGTGGAGGCGGGGGTCGGTCGTCGGTATCCCGTGGAGGCGGGCCAGCGCTCGGAGGGTGGCGGCGGCGTCGGCCGAGCCCCCGCCTATGCCCGAGGCGATGGGGAGGTGTTTTTCGAGGGTTAGCGCGTGGTGGGCGTCGGGGGCGAAGGCGGTGGTGAAGGCGTCGGCGGCGGCGGTTACCAAATTGCCTTGCCAGGGGGCGGCGCCTGGGGGGGCGTTGGGCGCGTGGGGTGCGTTTTCACGGTCCTCTCCCGATTGGGCCCCGGCCTTCGCCGGGGGGGTGTTGGGGGGTGAGAGGAGTGCTGCGGCGAAGGGGCCGGTTATGGTGAAACTGTTGGTTTGGGCGGGTTCCACCGTGATCATGTCACCGTCCGTGGCGAAGGCGAATAGGGTTTCCAGATCGTGATAGCCGTCGGGGCGGCGGCGGCGGACGTGGAGGGCCAGGTTGACCTTTGCGGGGGCGGGTTCGGTGATGGCGGGCATTTTGGGTCTCGAGGTTCAGCGGATTTTGGCTTGGCTTAGCTGACGGCGGGGCGCTGGCAACTTTGGAGGTGTATTCTCCTGCGTTCGTCATCCTGACGAAAGTCAGGATCCAGGGTAACGATCGTGCCGTCCTTGGCTCTGGGTCCTGACTTTCGTCAGGATGACGGCGGGGGACCGGACGCCTTTCTTATTGAAACGCCAATATCCGCGGTTGAAACTGGTCGGTCTTAGAGGGCCATCGGTTCGCAACGGCCTCACCCTCACCCCGTGTGCGGTGCGGGTCCCTTTCCTCTTCCCGGTTGATGAGGGGACTAGCGGCGAGCTTTTGGCGGGAGGCCGTTGGCGATCTTGGCGGTTATGCGGGCGATTTCGGTTGGTTCGGCGGTGAGGAGCGCGGCCCGCCAGGCGTAGCGGGCTTCGTAGTTTCGGCCGATGCTCCAATAGGCGTCGCCGAGATGGTCGCCGATCTCGGTGTTGGCCGGTTCGCCCTGCGCGGCGCGTTCGAGCAGGGGAAGCGCGCGGGCCGTGTCGCCGGAGAGGTGGTAGGCCCAGCCCAGCGAGTCGGTGATCGAGGGGTTGGTCGGGTCGAGGCGGCTGGCGCGTTCGAGCAGGCGGATCGAGGCGGGAATGTCGTCGCCGTGCTCGACTTGCGCGAAGCCGAGGTAATTGAGCGCGAGCGGTTGGGCCGGGCCGCGGGCGACGGCTTTTTCGAGCGCGTCGCGCGCTTCGGGCCAGCGACCGGCTTGGTCGAGCGCGCCGCCATATTGCAGCCAATTGCCCCAATTGCCGCCCTTTGCATCGTCCGCGGCGATGATGCGCTGATACCAGGTTGCGGCTTCGGCGGGGTTGCCGGTGGTCAGCAGCAGGTCGGCATAGCGTTGCCAGTCGGCGGGCCCGGCGTCCCTCTGGTCGACGCGGTTCTTGGCGGCGGCGAGCGCTTCGCCGTCGCGGTCGGCGTTCGACAGGATGTCGATGCGTTCGGCGGCGGCAGCCGATGCGGACGGGCTTTTCGGGTCGATCTCGTCGAGAACGGCGAGCGCGCGGTCGACGATCGTGTTGCGGGCGAGCGCGTCGGCAAGGAGGACACGGGCGGCGTCAAAACTCGGGTCGGCGCGCAGGGCGGCCTGGGTCAGCGCGATCGATAGCGGCGAGGGTTCGCCCGCGCTGAGGTCGCCCGCGAGGCGGGCGAGCAGGCGCGAGACACCGATCGCGAGCGGTTGCTTGCGCGGTGTGGCGGCGATCAACGTCCGCGTTTCGGTGGCGAAGCGGTTTGCGACGGGGTCCCTCGCGGCGGTGGCGAGCGAGGGTTCGGGATCGCGGCCCTCGGCGTGCGCGACCCAGGCGTAGAGCGAGGGGGCGAGGACCACGAGCGGCCCGGTCGAGAGCGTCGCGATCGCGGCGCTGGCAGCCTTCGCGTCGTTCCGTCGTGCGGCATCGGCGAGCGGCAGAAGCGCGGCATCGGCCGGGGCTACGCCGGCCCTGTTCAATATGGCGGCGGCGCGGGTGGCTAGCGGCATGTCGCCGGCCTCCAGCGCCTTGCGGTAGGCGCGGATCGCGACGACGGGGTCGGCGTGCGATGCCGCCAGCACCTTGGCATAGCTGGCGGCGGCAACGTCCGTCTCGCCGGCGGCGTCGGCGGCGCGGGCCTTCAGATAAGCGGAGAGATCACCGGTCTCGGCCGTGGCAGGCGCTGCTAGGACGAGACCGAGTGCGAAGAATGCGAGCTTACATGTTGGGATAATTGGGGCCTCCGCCGCCCTCGGGTACGACCCAGTTGATGTTCTGGGTGGGGTCCTTGATGTCGCAGGTCTTGCAGTGGACGCAGTTCTGCGCGTTGATGACGAACTTCGGGTCGCCGGTTTCCTCGCCAACCACCTCGTAAACGCCGGCCGGGCAATAGCGTTGCGCGGGCTCGTCGTACATCGGCAGGTTGTAGGCGATCGGCACCGCCGGGTCCTTGAGCGTCAGGTGGACCGGCTGATCCTCCTCGTGGTTGGTGTTCGAGATGAACACCGACGAGAGGCGATCGAACGTCAGGACGCCGTCGGCCTTGGGATAGGCGATCGGCTTGACGAGGTCCTTGCGCCACAGGCTCTCATGGTCCGGATGGTGGTGCATCGTGAAGGGGACCTTGATCCCCAGATGCTCGAGCCACATCGTGATGCCGGCGAGCCCCGAACCGACCAGATCGCCGAACTTCTTGACCAGCGGCACGACGTTGCGGACGACCGACAGCTCCTTCTTCACCCACGACTTCTCGAACGCCTCGGGATAAGCGGCGAGCTCGTCGTGACCGCGCTGCGAGACGATCGCCTCGACCGCGGCCTCGGCGGCCATCATGCCGGACTTCATCGCGGTATGCGTGCCCTTGATCCGCGGCACGTTGAGGAAACCGGCGCTGTCGCCGATCAGCGCGGCGCCGGGCATGACGAGCTTGGGGATCGACTGCAGCCCGCCGTCGCTGATCGCGCGCGCGCCGTAGCTGACGCGCTTGGCGCCCTTGAGCAGCGCGGCGATCTCGGGGTGGGTCTTCCAGCGCTGCATCTCGTGGAACGGCGAGAGATGCGGGTTGGTGTAGTTCAGCCACGTGACGAAGCCGATCGAGACCTGGCCGTTCGCCTGGTGATAGATCCAGCCGCCGCCGTTCGAACCTTCGGTTTCGGACAATGGCCAGCCCTGCGTGTGGATGACGCGGCCGGGGACGTGAAGCTCGGGATCGATGTCCCACAGTTCCTTGATACCGAGGCCGTAGACCTGCGGATCGCTGTCCTTGTCGAGCGCGAACTTGGCGATCAGCTGCTTGGTCAGGTGCCCGCGGCAACCTTCGGAGAAGAAGGTGTATTTCGCGTGGAGCTCGAGGCCGGGGGTGTAGTCGCCCTTGTGCGTGCCGTCGCGCGCGACGCCCATGTCACCGGTGGCGACGCCCTTCACCGAGCCGTCGTCGTTGAACAGGATCTCCGCCGCGGCGAAGCCGGGGAAGATCTCGACGCCGAGTTCTTCCGCCTTGCCTGCGAGCCAGCGGCAGAGGTTGCCGAGCGAGCCGGTGTAGGTGCCCTTGTTGTGCATGAACGAGGGCGTGACGAAGTGCGGCATCTCGCTCTTCTTCGTCTTGCTCAGGATCCAGTGATGGTTCTCGGTGACCGGCACCTCGGCGAGCGGGCAGCCGTCCTCGCGCCAGTTCGGCAGGAGCTCGTCCAAGCTCTTCGGATCGATGACCGCGCCGGAAAGGATGTGCGCGCCGACTTCGGAGCCCTTTTCGAGCACGCAGACGCTGATCTCGGCGTCCTTCTCGGCCGCGAGCTGTTTCAGGCGGATCGCTGCCGAGAGACCGGCCGGGCCTGCGCCGACGATCACCACGTCGTACGGCATCGATTCACGTGTCGTCATCATCGTCTCCCGGGGGATGTCCCCTATTGCCTCAGCTTCATGCCCCACCCTTCGTTCGGGCTCGGGCCGGCACCATCTTGTCCAATATGGCGATTGCCCGAGTTGACCGCCACGTCAACCGTGCAGCATAGGTTGCTTCGTGGGGGCGGACCAAACCATCGATTGGCGAAATGCCGCCGCGAACGCGCTCGATTGGTGGCACGAGGCTGGCGTAGACACGCTGGTCGACGACGTCCCGCGCGACTGGTTCGCGGCGCCTGAACCACTCGTCGTGCCCGCCGCCGCACCTGCCGTGCCGCCTGCCATGCCGGTCGCCACACCGTCCGCGATGCCACTTTCGCTGGCTGATTTTCTCAACTGGCGGAGCGGTGCGGAGGTTCCCGAGGCGGACTGGAGCGGCATTTCGCTGGCCGCGATCGGCCCGGCTGACGCTACGGTCATGGTGCTTGTCGATTGCCCCGACCGGGATGACGGAGATGCGGGCGCTTTGCTGAGCGGGGCGTCGGGGCGATTGCTCGACAAGATGCTCGCGGCGATCGGGCTGACGCGCGACGAGGTGCACCTCGCCGCGGTATGCGCGAAGCGGCCGACGGCGGGACGGATCCAGAGCGAGGTCGAGGACCGGCTCGCGGAAATTGCCAAGCATCACATCGGGTTGGTCGCGCCGAAGCGGTTGCTGTTGCTCGGCAATGCGGCAAGCCGTGCCATTCTCGGGATGGAATTACAGGCGGCGCGTGGGCGGTTACACGAATTTAACCATAAGATCGCACAAACGAAGGCCGGTGACGCGTCGGATATGACGAGCGTGGTCGCGAGCTTTCACCCGCGGTTTCTCATCGAGAAGCCCGCGGCCAAGGCCGAGGCCTGGAAGGATTTGCAGATGCTGATGCGCGGACAGTCTTCGCAAGAGGGTGGACAATGATTCGAATTCGATCGGTCTCGTTAGGGGCTATCGCGTTGGGTTTGGGTGCCCTCCCCCTCCCGGCGCTCGCAGCGACCGTCGCTGGTGAGCCGAGCGGCGATGCGCGGCTCGGCAAGACGCAGTTGATCGGCGCACCGACGTTGGAACAGATCCCGGATCAGCTCGATGCCGACCAGCGCGAGGCCTACAAGACGGTGTTCGCGGCGATCCGGGACGGCAAGTGGACCGACGCGCAGATCGGGCTCGACACGATGAAGCCCGGTCCGCTGCACGCGATCGCGCGCGCGGAGATGTACACGGCGAAGGGTTCGCCCAAGGTCGAGATGGAGCCGCTGGTCGCTCTGCTCAACGAAGCGCCGGAACTGCCTGAAGCGGCGCAGATCTCGCGGTTGGCAACGGTACGCGGTGCGGTCGACCTGCCCCCCCTGCCCACGGCGCAGCGCCTGATCTGGCAGGACGGCGCGCCGCGTCGCGTCCGCGCCAAGAGCTTGCAGGGCGACATGATCGCCGCCGATCTGGCCTTGAAGATGCAGCCGTACGTCAAGGCGGACATGGGCCGCGAGGCGCAGTCGCTGCTCGACAGCACGCCGGGGCTTACACCCGAAGCGCTGACCGAGTGGCAGCAGAAGATTGCGTGGATCTATTTCCTGCAGGGCGACGACGTGAACGCGCGCGTGATGGCGGCGAAGGCGCAGGACGGCGTCGGCGACTGGGCCGTGCAGGGTCGCTGGGTCGGCGCGCTGGCGGCGTGGCGACAGAATGATTGCGCGAATGCGGAGACCGGGTTCGAGGGCGTTGCGGCGCGCGCGGGCGATGTCGATCTTCGCGCGGCGGCTTTGTATTGGGCGTCGCGCGCGGACATGGTGTGCTCGCGCCCCGACAAGATCGAGGGCCGGCTGAAGGCGGCGGCGCAGTTCGGCGAGAGCTTCTACGGCCAGCTTGCACGCCAGCAACTGGCGATGAAGGACAAGGGCACGTCGGTCGGCGGGCTGGTCGCGAGCGACTGGAAGGTGGTCGGCAAGCGTCCGAACGTCCGCGTTGCCGCGGCATTGGTCGAAGTCGGCGAGACCGACCTGGCCGATACCGTCATCCGCCAGCAGGCGAAGATCGGCGACCCGCGCGAGTTCGGCAATCTGGTCCGTGTTGCCGAGGCGCTGAGCCTGCCGGCGACGACGGTGTGGCTCGCACATAATTGCCCGCAGGGGATCACCTCGACTGCGGAAGCGCGCTATCCGACGCCGAACTGGACGCCGGACAGTGGCTGGCACATCGACAAGGCGCTGGTCTACGCGCACACGCTCGAGGAATCGCGGTTCCGCAATACCGTGAAGAGCCCGGCCGGCGCATATGGCCTCATGCAGATCATGCCTGCCGCCGCGACCGACTTCGCGCGCGAGCGCGGCACGTCGATCGACGTCAAGGCGCTGACTAAGCCGAGCACCAACATGGATGTCGGCCAGCGTCATCTGGAGCGGCTGCGCGACATGGCGGGCGTCACCGGCGGGCTGCTGCCAAAGGTGATCGCGGCGTATAATGCAGGGCCGCGTCCGGTCGGCGACTGGAACGCGATCGTCCGCGATAACGGCGATCCGCTGCTGTATATCGAGAGCATTCCGTATTGGGAGACGCGTGGCTATGTGACCACCGTGCTGCGCAATTACTGGATGTACGAGGCGCAGGGCGGCAAGAAGGCTTCGGTCAGCCGCAACGCACTCGCGCAGGGCATGTGGCCGCGCTTCCCGGGGCTGCCCGGCGCGAGCGCAGTGCGGATGGCTGCCAAGCCCTATACGCAATACCGTGCCAGCACGGCGCCCTCGAACGCTACCGTCGCGGTCAACGCCAGCGTCGGACCGCAGTCCACCACCATCACGCGCGCGGACTGAGTTTCATGCCGATCGACGAAAGCCGGACGTTCCTGCCGGTGCGGATTGCCGTTCTGACCGTGTCGGACACGCGTGGTCTCGCCGAGGATCGCTCGGGCGATACTTTGGTCGCGCGGTTGACCGAGGCGGGGCACGTCCTCGCCGATCGCCGGATCGAGAAGGACGACGTCGAGACGATCGTCTCGCGGCTGCACGCCTGGATCGGCGATCCCGAGGTGGATTGCATCATCACCACCGGCGGCACCGGCGTGACCGGGCGCGACGTGACCCCCGAGGCAATCGAGCAGGTCGCCGAGAAGATGATCCCCGGTTTCGGCGAACTCTTCCGCATGCTGAGCTACCAGACGATCGGCACGTCGACCGTCCAGTCGCGGGCGTGCGCCTGCGTATCGAAGGGCACGTATATCTTCGCGTTGCCCGGCTCGACGGGGGCGGTGAAGGACGGTTGGGACGGCATCTTGCGCGACCAGCTCGATAGCCGCCACCGGCCCTGCAACTTCGTCGAGCTGATGCCGCGGCTGCTGGAGCGCTGATTTTCAGCGCCGGCGTTGATGGCGTTATGGGTTAGGACGGAATACCCCCCTGCCCGCTCCAGTAAGAGGGTAAGGCGACCCGCGCTTCCCAACCTTATGCGGTTATCACCAGATAATGGTGTGATGCGCGACATTCAAAATTAGGCCTTGCGGAATTCTGTGGGCGGAAAGTCGTTCGATCTGAACACCTTCTTGCCAGTGTGGCACTGTATTACACAACTGGCACGCACGATGCATTGGTCTGGGTACCGCCCATCCGGGCGCGCCTACACCAGTGAAGGACGCCACAATGACCTCGATCATCCTGAAGAGCTTCGCGCTTGCTACCGTTCTCGTCGCCAGTGCGCCTGCGTTTGCGGGACCGATTACTTCGCCGCAGACGACGGTGCTGAAATACGATGCGAAGACGCAGAAATATTGCCTGACCGACGCCGCCGTGACCGGAAGCCATATCGGCCGGACGACGTGCCAGACGGCGAAGCAATGGGCCGCCCTGGGACTTAACATGCCGAAGGCGACTTTGCTCGCGCAGAAGTGACCGGCGTTGCGCGGCTCGCCGTGGTGGCGGGCCGCGTCGCGGCGTAGCAGCGTGCCGGTCAGCCCTTGGCCGCGTGGATCAGGTCGACGAGCTGCTTGTTGATCGATGCGCCGTGCAGATGGAGATGCACCGCATCATATCCCTCGCGTCGCAACCGCTGGCGCAGGTCGTTGACCGAGCTGCAGGCGCCGGATCGCGCCAGTTCGAAGGCGCGTTCCACGGTGGTAAGCTGTTCCGTCATCGTTTCGCCCTAGGCGCTATCCCGAGGCGCGGCGAGCGATCATTCGCACCCGTCGCGATCGTCCCATAACCGGACGTAATTCGGGCGTTTCAACTCGGTAGATGGGACCGGAATCGCAGCGCACCGCGACGGTCCTCGATCGGGCGCGGAGCGGTTACGATCGGTCATTACCGAGCTGATTTCGTTCTTGCTATGTTCTCAGCCAGCATCTAGTTTTAGTCGATGAAACAGGCCCGTCCGGTTCGTGGTGCGACGCTCAACGGCGAGAGCCGACGGTTTAACCTGCCGCAGACCGAGGCGGATGGCGACTGGCTCGACATGCGCGAGGGGATCGACGGGATCGCGCCGAAACTGCGGACGACGGTGACGGTCGAGACTCCGCGGACGATCATCAGCCGCAACGCGTCGCCCGACGTGCCGTTCGAACGCTCGATCAATCCGTACCGGGGATGCGAGCATGGCTGCATCTATTGCTTCGCGCGGCCGAGCCATGCGTTTCACGACCTGTCGCCGGGGCTGGATTTCGAGAGCAAGCTGTTCGCAAAGCCCTCCGCCGCGGCGCTGTTGCGCGCCGAACTGTCGAAGCCGGGCTATGCGGTCGCGCCGATGGCACTGGGGACGAACACCGATCCGTATCAGCCGATCGAGAGCGACTGGCGGATCACGCGCGGGATCATCGAGGTGCTCAGCGAGACGGATCATCCGCTGACGATCACGACCAAGTCGGACCGGGTGGTGCGCGATCTCGACCTGCTGGCGCCGATGGCGGCAAAGGGACTGGCGGCGGTGGCGATGTCGATCACGTCGCTCGATCCCAAGGTCGCATCGACAGTCGAGCCGCGCGCGCCGCATCCCGAGCGGCGGCTGGCGGCGGTGCGGAAGCTCGCCGATGCGGGGGTGCCGGTGTACGTGTCGATTGCGCCGGTGATCCCGGCGATCACCGACCACGAGATCGAACATCTGATCGCGCGCGCGGCGGAGGCTGGGGCGACGCGGGCGTTCTTTATCCCGGTCAGGTTGCCGCACGAGGTGGCGCCGCTGTTCCGCGCCTGGCTCGACGAGCATTTTCCGGACCGCGCGGGGAAGGTGATGGCGACGATCGCTTCGCTGCGCGGGGGCAAGGATAACGATCCGAACTTCTTCACGCGGATGCAGGGGCAAGGGCCTTGGGCGGACTTGCTGGGGACGCGGTTTCGGATTGCGTGCGCGAAGCATGGGTTGAACCGCGAGCGGGTCGCGTTGCGGAGCGACCTGTTCCGGGCGCCGAGGGGACCTCAGGGGGAGTTGTTTTAAGGGGCGTGCCGGGTGGCGCGTGGCACGTGGCGCGGCGGATGGCGCGGCCGGCGACCCCCTTGGAACCTGCTGATACGGATCAGACCCGCCGTTCTGCTCCCCTCCCTGGAAGGGAGGGGTTGGGGGTGGGTCGGCTTCCGCGCATCCGAACCGTCGTGGCTCAATCAGGCCAACCCACCCCCTGCCCCTCCCTTCCAGGGAGGGGTGAAGTTCTGCCGTCGGGAGTGGCGAGACTCCGGACACCCTTCCACGCACCGCCGCTGCTCATTGGACCAAATTAAGTCCGCGTCGTCACGAAACATCCTTGGACTGCCAGAGCTCGATCGGGCTGCCTTCCGGATGTTGGATGCGCGCAAAGCGGCCGAAACCGGGCATGTCCCTTTCGGGATCGGTGATCACCACGATGCCGGCCGCGCGGAGCGTCGCGATCAGGCCATCGAGGTCGTCGACACGCAGATTGAGCATCCACGCCCGATCCGCGGGAAAATAATCGGCATCGACCGCGAACGGCGCGAAGACGCTCGGTCCGGCCTGCGTCTCCCACGATCCATAGGGCATCGAGCCGACGCCGAGATGCTCGACATACCAGGCGCGTATCACCTCCGGGTCAAGAGGCCGCCGACTCCGGTCACGCCCATGCCTGCCTCCAACGTCGCTTAGCTCAAGCCGATGCGACGATACCAGACCAGCACTGCAACGTGGCCGACAGACCGGACCGTTTCGGCTGCTTCTTGGCGGCGGGCTTCGGACGCTTCCGCCCCCCGCGCGGCCGCCAAAGCCGCCGGCCACAGCCGACCGGCGCGCCTAGTAGGCGCGGCCGATCAGGATGCGTTCGACCGCGGGTTCGCCCGTGAAGACGCACGCGCCGTCATCACACCCGGTCTGGCCCATCGGCGCATTGCGGATGGTGAGTTTCAGCGCCTTCAACCGCTCCACGACCTTGTCGAGCGCAGGCCCGGTAGGCTTCGACCAGCGCACGTCGACCCAGCCGGGGTTCTTCACGCCGTCCGCGAAATGCGCTTCGACCGCGGCGAAGTCGCTGGCGGGGACGATGTTGCCCTTCACCCGGTTCATCGATTCGACGTGGAGCGTCGCCTGCACGTCGTGCAGCATGCCCGAGACCTCCTCGACGAACGTGTCGCGCGCGACGGCGTTGCTGTCGAGCTTGCCGTCCTCGCGGTAGAGACGGTCGCGGCGGATGACCGTGACGTTGCCGCCGGCCACGTCGCGGCCGCCGACCTCGATCACGATCGGGGCGCCCTTCTTGACCCAGCCCCAGCGCTTGGTCGCGGCCTTGGCGGGCTTGAGATCGAGCAGCGCGCGGACCGGTTCGCCGAGCGCGGACTGCTTGGCGAGCTCGGCCTGGAGCGACTTGCAATAGTCAACGATCGCCGCGTCCTCGGGGACGTCGCGCAGCATGGGGACGATCACGACCTGCCACGGTGCGATCATCGGCGGCACGCGCAGCCCGTCGTCGTCGCCGTGGACCATGATGACCGCGCCGATCATCCGCGTCGACACGCCCCAGCTGGTGGTGTTGCACAGCTCGAACTCGCCGCCCGCATTCTGGAAGCGGATGTTCTGCGCGGACGCGAAGTTGGTGCCGAGGAAGTGCGAGGTGCCGGCCTGGAGCGCCTTGCCGTCCTGCATCATCGCCTCGATCGAATAGGTCGCGACGGCGCCGGGGAAGCGCTCGTTCTCGGGCTTCTCACCGGCGATGACGTGGACACCGAGGCATTCCTCCGCGAAGTCGCGATAGACTTCGAGCATCTTGAGCGTCTCGTCGCGCGCCTCGTCCGCGGTGGCGTGCGCGGTGTGGCCTTCCTGCCAGAGGAACTCGCTGGTGCGCAGGAACATGCGGGTGCGCATTTCCCAGCGGACGACGTTCGCCCATTGGTTGATGAGCACGGGCAGGTCGCGCCACGACTGGACCCAGCGCGCGAACGCCGCGCCGATGACCATCTCGGAGGTCGGGCGGACGACGAGGGGCTCCTCGAGCTTGGCCTCGGGATCGGGGATCAGCCGGCCGTACCCGTCGGCCTTAAGCCGGTGGTGCGTGACCACGGCCATTTCCTTGGCGAACCCGTCGACGTGCTCGGCCTCCTTCTCGAAGTAGGAGAGCGGGATGAAGAGCGGGAAATAGCAGTTCTCGTGGCCGGTCGCCTTGATCCGGTCGTCGAGCAGGCGCTGGATGCGCTCCCAGATGCCATAGCCCCAGGGGCGGATGACCATGCAGCCGCGGACGCCGGATTCCTCGGCGAGATCGGCTTCCGAGATGACGGCCTGGTACCAGGCGGAGAAATCCGCCTCGCGGGTGACGGGGAGTGCGCGCTTTATCATGGGGTGCGGATAGCGGGTGCGCGGGGGTTCGTCATCTCCTTCCCGTCATCCTGACGAAAGTCAGGACCCAGAGCCACGGGCGGTGTGGGTGGTATCCTGGGTCCTGACTTTCGTCAGGATGACGGGAGGTTTGTGACTGGATGACGGGGGTTTCGCGGACGTTTGGGGTGGGATGCCCGCCCTCCCCTCGCTAGGGACTAGGCATGCCAACCGACCGCATCCTTCCCGCCATCGGCATGCGGCTGCTGTCGGTCGTGATCTTCGCGCTGATGAACACCGCGATCAAGCTGGCCGAGCGGTACGGCGCGAGCGTGTCGGAGATCCTGTTCTTTCGGCAGTTCGGCGCATGTTTGCTGGTGTCGGGGGTGATCGCCGCCGGTCCGGGCCTGCCTTCTGTGGCGACCAAGCGGTTGCCGGCGCATGTCGTGCGCGCGGTGGTCGGGCTGTCAGCGATGGCGTTCACGTTCAACGGTATCGTTGCTTTGCCGCTGGCCGAGGCGACGACCATCGGGTTCACGGTGCCGATCTTCGCGACCATTCTCGGCGCGCTGGTATTGCGCGAGCCGACCGGGTGGCACCGCTGGGGTGCAGTCGCAGCCGGGTTCGCGGGTGTGCTGATCGTGGCGCAACCGGGGAGCGGCGATCACTTTCCGTTATGGGGTGCGGGGTGTGCGCTGGCGGGGGCGTTCGGGACGGCGAGCGTGTCGATCCTGTTGCGGCAGATCGGCAAGACCGAGAGCGCCCTGACCACGGTGTTCTGGTTCTCGGCGCTGTCGTTGATCCCGTTGTCGCTGTTCTATGCGCAGGCGGCGCAGTCGCATGATCTGGTCGCGTGGGTGTGTCTGGCGAGCGTCGGGATATTCGGTGGGCTGGCGCAGATCGCGATGACGACGTCGTTGCGGCTCGGGCCCGTGTCGGTGGTGGTGCCGATGGATTATTCGAGTTTGCTCTGGGCGACGTTGCTGGGGTGGCTGGTGTTCGACACGTTGCCGGCGGAGGCGACGTGGTTCGGGGCGCCGGTTATCGTCGCGAGCGGGTTGTATATCGTCTGGCGCGAGCATGTCCGGCGGCGGGAAGAGACTGAGCAGGCGATTGCTTGAGGCCGTAAAGGGAACGTCGACAACCGCCGTCATTCCCGCGGAGGCGGGAACCCAGACTGGCCGCCCTCTCGTCTGGATTACCGACGGTTGCCAGTATGGGTCCCCGCCTTCGCGGGGATGACGGTTCGGGTTAGCGGACTCGTGCCGTCTCCAGCATCCGCTTCGCACGAAGGTACATTTCGATGCGTTGGGTGGTGAACAGGCCTAGCGCCAGCGCGATCAGCATGTCGGTGATCGCGAACGCATCGAGGTTTAGCGTGTGGCCGTCGCCGATGACCGCGCGGGCGCCTGTGCGGAACGCGACGATCGCGACGATGAAGAGGACCGCGGCGGGCGACGAGGTCGTGTTGAGCGCATGGGTGTCGGGGTCGATCGTGATCCGCATCATCTTGCCGCGCTGCCAGCCAAGCGCCGCGCCCATGACGAGTGCGATCGCGCAGAATAGCCAGGCGAAGCCGTGCGGCGGGTACATCGTGAACATGTACAGCGCGACGGCGGCGTAGAGCGCGGGGAAGACCCAGAGGCGTTCGAGCTTGAGCGGTTTTACCACGCTCATCCGGCGCCAGCGGACTGCGAAGACGATGCCGATGATGACGGCGGTGACCGCGTAGCTGATCCAGCCTTGTGCGTCTTGCGCCTGCATTGATCTTGGCCCCCACCCCGTTGGGGCGGAGGCTAGATCGGTTGCGGTGCCCTGGGCAATCCGTTTTCCTGCGGACGCAGGAATCCAGGGCTACGGGCGGCGGCATTCGTAACCCTGGGCTCCTGCGTTCGCAGGAGAACGGAGCCGCGATTTACTCCGCCGCCTGCGCCAGCGGAGACGGCTCCTTCCAGACCAGCACCGGCTTCCGCGCCGCGAGCGTCTCGTCGAGGCGCGCGCGGGGGGCGAAGTGGGGGGCGGTCTTGAGGCTGGGGTCACCGGCTTTCGCGCGTTCGGCGACCGAGCGGAGCGCGGCGATGAACTGGTCGAGCGCTGCCTTCGATTCGGTCTCGGTCGGTTCGACCAGCATCGCGCCGTGGACGACGAGCGGGAAATACATCGTCATCGGGTGGAAACCCTCGTCGATCAGGCCCTTGGCGATGTCGATCGTCGAGAAGCCGGCGGCGAGGCCCGAATCCGAGAACAACGCCTCGTGCATGCACGGACCCGATGGCCCGAACGGTGCGTCGAGCGTGTCGTCGAGGCTGCGCAGGATGTAGTTCGCGTTGAGCACCGCGTCCTCGGACACCTGGCGCAGGCCGTCGGCGCCATGGCTCAGGATGTAGGTCAGCGCGCGCGTGAACATCCCCATCTGGCCGTGGAACGCGACCATACGCCCGAAGCTGCCTGCGTGGTGTTCGTCGGCATTTTCCTCTTCGACGAGGACGAATTGGTCGCCCTGCTTCTCGACGAACGGGAGCGGTGCGTAGGGAGTCAAAGCCTCCGAGAACACCACCGGGCCCGAGCCCGGACCACCGCCGCCGTGGGGCGTCGAGAAGGTCTTGTGGAGGTTGATGTGCATCGCGTCGATGCCGAGATCGCCCGGCCGGACGCGGCCGACGATCGCGTTGAAGTTCGCGCCGTCGCAATAGACGAAGCCGCCCGCCGCGTGCACCGCGTCGGAGATCTCGCGCATGTCGCGCTCGAACAGGCCGCAGGTGTTGGGGTTGGTGATCATCACGCCGGCGACGTCGGGGCCGAGCCGGGCCTTCAGCGCGGCGGTGTCGACGCGGCCTTCGGCGGTGGCGGGGATGTCCTCGACGCTATAACCCGCGAACGCGGCGGTGGCGGGGTTGGTGCCGTGGGCGCTCTCAGGGACGAGGATGATCTTCCGCGCGCCCTCGCCCTTGGCTTCGAGTGCCGCGCGGATCGCGAGGATGCCGCAGAGTTCGCCGTGCGCGCCCGCCTTGGGGCTCATCGCGACCGAGGTCATGCCGGTGAGCGTGACGAGCCAATGCGCGAGTTGGTGGATGACTTCCAATGCGCCCTGGACGGTGTCGACCGGCTGGAGCGGGTGGACGTCGGAGAAACCGGGCAGCCGCGCCATCTTCTCGTTGAGGCGCGGGTTGTGCTTCATGGTGCACGAGCCGAGCGGGAAGAAGCCGAGGTCGATGCCGTAGTTCTGGCGCGAGAGGCGGGTGTAGTGGCGGACTGTTTCTGGTTCGGAGAGACCTGGGAGGCCGATTGGGTTGTTGCGGGCGAGACCGGCCAAGCGGCTTAACCCTCTCCCCTCCGGGGAGAGGGTTGGGTGAGGGGCTGTTCCGGGCGCAGCATTGCTGGGCTGCCCCTCACCCCGACCCTCTCCCCGGAGGGGAGAGGGAGACGCAAAATCGACGCCGGTGGTGTGGTTGTCGCCGATCTCGAAGATCAGCGCCTCTTCCAGCATCAGCGCCTTGTTGCCGGTTACCGATGCTGGGACGTTACCCGCGTTCGCCTCGGGCGAGGTCGGGCGCCAGCCGCTCTGGTTGATGCTCATGCCAGTATCTCCTGGAGTGCGGACGCAAGCGTTTCGACGTCCTCCGCGGTAGTCGTTTCCGTCACGGCGACGACGAGGCCGTTCGCGAGCGCGTCTTCGCCGGGGTAAAGCCGCCCGAGCGACACGCCGGCTAGGATACCGCGGTCGGCGAGCGTGCGGACGACGGGGCGGGCCTCGGTCGGGAGCTTCAGCGTGAACTCGTTAAAGAAGCTGTCGTTGACGAGCTCGACGCCGGGGATCTGCGACAGGCGTTCGGCAGCAGAAACCGCCCCCGCGTGGTTGATCTCCGCCAACTGGCGCAGGCCGGCTTCGCCGAGCAGCGTCATGTGGATCGAGAAGGCCAGCGCGCAGAGGCCGGAGTTGGTGCAGATGTTCGACGTCGCCTTTTCGCGGCGGATGTGCTGCTCGCGGGTCGACAGCGTCAGCACGAAGCCGCGGCGGCCGTCCGCGTCGACGGTCTCGCCACACAGGCGACCGGGCATCTGGCGGACGTATTTGTCCTTGCAACCAAAGAGCCCGACATAAGGTCCGCCGAACTGGAGGCCGACGCCGAGCGACTGGCCTTCGCCGACGACGATGTCCGCGTCCATCTCGCCGGGCGAGGTGATCGCGCCCAAGGCAACCGGCTCGGTGACGACCGCGATCAGCAGCGCCTTCTTCGCGTGGCACGCGTCCGCGAGCGGGCGCAGGTCGGCGATGCGGCCGAGGATGTCGGGGTACTGGACGACGACGCACGACGTATCGTCGTCGATCTTGGCGATCAACTGGTCGAGGTCCATGTCCGCCGCCAGCTCGGGCGCGGCGGTGTCGAGCACGTCGCCGGTGAACTTGGCCATCGTCTTCGAGACCGAGACGTAATGCGGGTGGAGGCCCGAGGACAGGATCGCCTTGCCACGCTTGGTGATGCGCCGCGCCATCACGATCGCTTCCCAGCACGCGGTCGAGCCGTCGTACATCGAGGCATTGGCGACGTCGGTGCCGAGCAGCCGCGCGACCTGCGTCTGGAACTCGAACAGCATCTGCAGCGTGCCCTGCGCGATTTCCGGCTGGTACGGCGTGTAGGCGGTGAGGAACTCGCCGCGCTGGATCAGGTGATCGACGCTGGCAGGAACGTGATGCTTGTACGCGCCGCAGCCGAGGAAGAACGGCGCTTCGCCGGCGGTAAGGTTCTTTTTCGCGAGCGCCGACATGTGGCGTTCGACCGCCATTTCGGAGGCGTGCATCGGCAGGTCGCGGACCGGGCCGTCGAGACGGGCGGCTTCGGGGACGTCGACGAAGAGGTCGTCGATCGTCGCGGCGCCGATGACGGCGAGCATCGCCTCGCGGTCGGGCTGGGTCAGGGGAAGGTAGCGCATCGGCATCGACTCCCCCCTCCCGCATGCGGGAGGGGTCGGGGGTGGGCGCCCGGCTTCAAACGGGCGGAACGCTGGAGGAGAGCGCGCGCCCACCCCCTGCCCCCTCCCGCTAGCGGGAGGGGGTTAGCAGTTAGCTCAGAGCCCTTCGACGAATGTCGCGTAGGCGGCTTCGTCCATCAGGCTGTCGAGTTCGCTCGGGTCGCTGAGCGTGAGTTTGAAGAACCAGCCGGCCGCTTCGGCGTCCGAGTTCACCAGGCTCGAGTCGTCGGTCAAAGCCGCATTGCCCTCGGTGACGGTGCCCGAGACCGGCGAATAGACGTCCGACGCGGCCTTGACCGACTCGACGACCGCTGCTTCGTCGCCCTTGCTCAGCGTCTTCCCGGCTTCGGGTACGTCGACGAACACGACGTCGCCAAGCTGGCTCTGCGCGTATTCCGAAATACCGACCGTGCCGATATCACCGTCGACATCGACCCATTCGTGATCTTTCGTGAAGAAACGGCTCATATCACTTGGCTCCTGCGCGGACGTAGCGGTGGGGAATGAAGGGCATCGCGGTGACGGTGGCGGTGTGGACCTTACCGCGTTGCGCGATTTCGATGCGGGTGCCGGGTGCGGCGAGCGCGAGCGGCACATAGGCCATCGCGATCGGCTTCCCGAGGGTGGGTGCGAAGCCGCCGCTGGTGAGGCGGCCGATCGTCGCGCCGGTGTCGTCGATCACTTCGGCACCTTCGCGGGCGGGCTGGCGGCCCTCGACGATCAGGCCGACGCGCTTGGTGGCGGGACCGTGCTCGCGCTCGGTGAGGATCCGCTCGGCACCGGGGAAGTCGGCGGCTTCGCGGCGGCGCTTCGAGAGCGCGAAGCCGAGATCGGCCATGACCGGCGTGATCTCGGGATCGAGGTCGTGGCCGTAGAGCGGAAGGCC
Organism: Sphingomonas faeni; assembly: GCF_030817315.1. Taxonomy (NCBI): domain Bacteria; kingdom Pseudomonadati; phylum Pseudomonadota; class Alphaproteobacteria; order Sphingomonadales; family Sphingomonadaceae; genus Sphingomonas; species Sphingomonas faeni. Next base: position 1,898,284 of record NZ_JAUSZF010000001.1, read on the forward strand.
GGCTTCGAGACGCAGCGAATCGCGCGCGCCGAGGCCGATCGGCTTGATCTCGGGAAGCGCCAGCAGCGCGTCGGCGAACGCGACGGCATGTTCGGCGGGGAGCGAGATCTCGACGCCGTCCTCGCCGGTATAGCCTGAGCGGCTGATCCACAGCGGCACGTCGTTCCAGTGGAACGCGCCGGCGGTCATGAACACGAGGCCGTCGATACCGGGGACGATCCGCGCAACCGCTTCGACCGCCTTGGGCCCCTGCACCGCGAGCAATGCCTGGTCTTCGAGGATGTTGATCGTGACGTCGTCGGGCAGGTGCTCGATCAGGTAGCTGACGTCGTCGTACTTGGTCGCGCCGTTGACGACGACGTAGAAGCTGCCGCTGGCGGTCGGCGACGGGTGAAGCGGGTCGTACGCTTCAGGCTCGACGTCCTGCGCCGAGAAGGGCGACGGCTGATCGTCGGGGAGGCGCGTGGCCATCAAATCGTCGAGGATGCCGCCATCCTGCGCGAGTAGCAGCGAATAGCGCATCTTGCCCTCGCCGAGCCCTGCGATGTCGCCCGGCAGGACGGTTTCGAGCGCGTGCGCGACGCCTTCGCCGGAGAAGACGAGCTGGCCCATGTGGCTGACGTCGAACAAGCCCGCCGAGTCGCGCGTCCAGGCGTGTTCGGCCATGATGCCTTCATACTGGATCGGCATCTCGTAACCGGCGAACTCGATCATCCGCGCGCCCTGCGCCCGGTGCCACGCGTCGAGCGGCAGTGGCAGGATCTCGGGCTCGACGTAATCGTCGGCCTGATCGATGATGCTGGCGTAATCGCGCAAAGTGGGATCGCTCATGCTCGTCTCCGTCGAAGGGGCGCGCGGCACCCGGTGGTGCTGCGATCCGAACCCCCTCTGTCACGGGACCTGAGAGCTTTCGCGCGAACAAAGTCCAGCGCTTACCCCTTCGGTGGCCCTCGGCGCGAACGCCAGGACGCTTTCCAGAGTGTCGATCAGCCTCGCGCGGTCTCTGGTGCCTGAGAGATTCCGGGGTGGTTGCTCCTTCGGCGGTTCCATCGGACCTCAAAGGACCAGGAAACGCTCTCCCGCGCGGTACCATGCCGGTTGCCCGACATCGACGTCGCGAGTTGTGACGCGGCGCATAATCTTAGTCAATCGAGGGTTTGGGCGCGCGGAAAGAAATCCGTGGATACCTCGCCATTAGAACCACCCCGGCGAAGGCCGGGGCCCAATTGGAAAGGTCGTCGTAACGGAGGACTGCGCCTAAGTTACCTCCGTCCCCCAATTGGGCCCCGGCCTTCGCCGGGGTGGTGCAATGGGTAGAGGTACGGGCGCGTTATTCGACCGTCACGCTCTTCGCGAGGTTACGCGGCTGGTCGACATCCGTGCCCTTCAGCACCGCCACATGATACGCCAGCAACTGCACCGGCACCGCATACACCAACGGCGCGATCAGCGGATGCACCTTCGGCATGGTGATCGTCGCCATGCAGCCCTCGCCCGCCGCCTGGATGCCGTCGTAATCCGAGATCAGCACGACCTTGCCGCCGCGTGCCATGACTTCCTGCATGTTGCTCACGGTCTTGTCGAACAGCGGGCCCGACGGCGCAATGACGATGACGGGGACATGCTCGTCGATCAGCGCGATCGGGCCGTGCTTCATCTCGCCGGCGGCATAGCCCTCTGCGTGGATGTAGCTGATTTCCTTCAGCTTCAGCGCGCCTTCGAGCGCGAGCGGGTAATCCGTCCCGCGACCCAAATACAGCACGTCGCGCGCGCCGGCGATGTTGTGCGCCATCGCCTCGATCGCCTCGTCATACGCAAGCGCGCCGTTGAGCGCGGCGGGGGCTTCGGCGAGGTGGCGGACGATCTCGCGCTCCTCATCACGCGTCAGCAAGCCCTTCGCGCGCGCGAGGTTTGCGGCGAGTGCGGCGAGCACGGCGAGCTGGCAGGTGAATGCCTTGGTCGAGGCTACGCCGATCTCGGGACCGGCATGCGTTGGCAGCAGCAGGTCCGCCTCGCGCGCCATCGAACTGGTCGGGACGTTGACCACAACCGCGATCTTCTGCCCCTCGGCCTTGGCGTGCCGCAGCGCCGCCAGCGTGTCCGCGGTCTCGCCCGACTGCGAGATGAACAGCGCGAGGCCGCCATCTTCCATCACCGGCGCGCGGTAGCGGAACTCGGACGCGACATCGAGGTCGACCGGCACGCGCGCGAACTGTTCGAACCAGTATTTGGCGACCATGCCCGCATAGAAGCTCGTCCCGCACGCGACGATCGTCACACGCTTGATCGTGGACAAGTCGAACTCGGGGATCGGCAGCGAGACCTCGCCTTCCATCCGCTTGAGGTACGAGCGGAGGGTCTGCGCGACGACGATCGGCTGCTCGTAGATCTCCTTGAGCATGTAATGCTTGTGGTTGCCCTTCGAGATCACCTCGCCGGTGATCCCCGACAGCGTGATCGCACGCTCGACGGGATTGTTCTCGCGATCGTAGACCTGCGCACCATCGCGAGTGAGCACGACCCAGTCGCCCTCGTCGAGATACGCGATCCGCTGCGTCAGCGGCGCGAGCGCTAGCGCGTCGGAGCCCAGATACATCTCGCCCTCGCCGTGCCCTACGACCAGCGGCGAGCCAAGCCGCGCACCGATCAGCAGATCGGGATGCTGGCGGAACAGGATCGCGAGCGCGAACGCACCGTGCAGCCGCGGCAGCACGTCGCGGACGGCGGAGACCGGGTCCATCCCCGCCTCGATCTTCTCGCTGACCAGATGCGCGACGACTTCGGTATCGGTCTCGCTGGTGAACGTCCGGCCACGCGCGATCAGCTCGTCGCGTAGCGGCTTGAAGTTCTCGATGATGCCGTTGTGGACCACCGCGACTTCGCCGGTCGCGTGCGGATGCGCGTTGTTGGTGGTCGGCCCGCCGTGGGTCGCCCAACGGGTATGCGCGATGCCGGTCTTGCCGGGCAGCGGGTGCGCGGCGAGTTCGTTAGCGAGGTTGACGAGCTTGCCCGACGCCCGACGCCGCTCGATCGCGTCGTCATGGTCGGTGGCGATCCCCGCCGAATCATACCCGCGATATTCGAGCCTCTTCAGCCCGTCGAGCAAACGGCCGGCAACGTCTTCGCCGCTCAAAATTCCAACGATGCCGCACATTTAGATCTTACTCCGTGGAAACTTACTTGGTCGCCTTACGCGCCAACATCTTTTCGCGAAAGCGCGCGGCCCAGCCGAGCCGCGCAATTTGCGGTGGACGGACCAGCGCCAGCGCGTCGGCCTCGACATCCTGCGTCACGACCGATCCCGCGGCGACGATCGCACCTGCGCCGATCGTGACGGGTGCGACCAAGGCCGAGTTCGAGCCGATGAACGCACCTTCGCCGACGACGGTGCGGTATTTGAAATAGCCATCATAATTGCAGGTGATCGTGCCGGCGCCTATGTTCGCGCCTGCGCCGATGTCCGCGTCGCCGATATAGGTGAGGTGGCTGACCTTCGCGCCTTCGCCGATGATCGCCTTCTTGATCTCGACGAAATTGCCGACCTTGGCGTCCGCGCGCAGGTCCGCGCCGGGGCGAAGGCGGGCGAACGGGCCGACGTTCGCACCCCTGCCGACCGACGCACCCTCAATGTGGCTGAACGCGTGGATCGTCGCGCCATCCTCGATGCGGGCGCCGGGGCCGAAGACGACATTGGGCTCGATCACGACGTCACGGCCGAGCTGCGTATCGTGCGCGAACCAGACCGTGTCGGGGGCGATCAACGTGACGCCGTCGGCCATCGCCTGCGCGCGGCGGGTAGCCTGCCATGCACGCTCGACGCCGGCGAGTTCGCCGCGACTGTTGACGCCGGCGACTTCGTCCGCGCCGGTTTCGATGACGGCGGACGAGCGGCCGGCGGCAGCCGCAAGCTCGACGATATCGGTCAGGTAATATTCGCCTGCCGCATTGTCGTTGCCGAGCCGGTCGAGCAGCGCGAACAGATCAGTCGAGCGTACCGCCATCAGCCCGGAATTGCACAGCGTCACCGCGCGTTCCGCCTCCGAAGCGTCCTTATACTCGACGATCCGGTCCATCCGGCCCGCGGCGTCCGCAATGACGCGACCATAGGCGCCGGGATCTGCGGGACGAAAGCCGAGCACGACGACGGCCGGCGTGTCGTCGCCGTGCAACCGGTCGATCATCCGCTGCATCGTCGTCGCCGTGACCAGAGGCACGTCGCCATACAGGATCAGGACGTCGCCCTCGAAACCCGACAGCGCCGCGCGCGCCTGTGCGACGGCATGGCCGGTGCCGAGTTGCTCCGCCTGGAGCGCGGTGGCGATGCCGAGCGGCGCGACCGCGGCCTCGACCTGCTCACGCCCTGCCCCCGTCACGACGACGGTCTTTGCCGGGTGCAACGCCGCTGCACTCGCCACGAGGTGGAGCAGCATGGGTCGTCCGGCAATCGGGTGGAGCACTTTGTGCAGGTCCGACTTCATCCGCGTACCCTTGCCGGCGGCGAGGATCACGACTGCGATGGGGTGGATCGGAATCGGTTGGTCGATGGAAAGCGTCGTCATGGAAGGGTCGCTGCCACGAAAGCCTTGCCAATTCCATAGCGCCACTGGCAGGCACCGGTGCAATGACGCAATTTTCATTCAATATCGTCGGGTTCGACCTCGACGGCACCTTGCTCGACACTAGCGGCGACCTCGCGGCCGCGGTCAACCACGCGCTGGCGTCGGTCGATCGCCCACCCCTTACCGTCGAGCAGGTCAAGCCGATGATCGGCGGCGGCGCACGACACATGCTCAAGCAGGGCCTGACCGCGACCGGCGGCTATGACGAGGCGATGCTCGACACGCTCCATGCGGACCTGCTCGCCTATTACGAGGCGAATATCTGCGTGCTGACCAAGCCTTACCCCGGAGTGATAGACGCGCTGGACGCGCTGACGGCAAAGGGGGTCACGCTCGGCATCGTCACCAACAAGATCGAACGGTTCGCGCGAACCGTGCTCGGCGAGTTGGGGCTGGCCGACCGGTTCGCCTGCATTCTCGGCGGCGATACCATGGCAGAGTCGAAGCCCTCGCCGATGCCGATCCACGAAATGGTCCGGCTATGTCGAAAATCCGGGGGCGGAGAAGGACGCGCGGCGTTCGTAGGCGACTCGATCTTCGATATCCAGGCGGGGCAAGCGGCGGGCTTGCCGACGATCGCGTGCAGCTTCGGCTTCCTGATGCAGCCGGTCGAGGAACTCGGCGCCGACGCCGTCATCGACGGTTTCGATGAACTGATCCCGACGCTGGAAAGGCTCGGCGCATGAGCCGGACGATGCTCACGCGCGTCGCGCTGATCGTGGCCATCATGTTCGCGGTGACGATGGCGCTGCTGCCCAAGCCGCCGCACATGCCGATCGACCAGTTCGGCGACAAGGCCGGGCACATGCTTGCCTTCGCGACGATCGCGCTGCTGGCGGCGCTGTCCTTCCCGACCGCAAAACTGTTTCGGATCGGCGAGCGGCTGTCGTTCCTCGGCGCGATGATCGAGGTGCTGCAATCGATCCCGTCGCTCCACCGCGATTGCGACATCCACGACTGGATCGCCGATACGCTGGCGATCACGGTCGTGCTGCTGGTGGTGTGGTTTGCGCGGCGGGGACGCGGCGCTCGGCTCAACTAGGCCTTGCGCCACTTCGTCCAGAGGTGCCGGGCGAGCATCGCCGGCGGCATGCGGAGCCAGTGGGAACGGACGTAGAAGACTAACCGGGTGACCGGTCGGCTCGGCCTGCCCCAGCCGTCGCGGGCGGTGACGCGGCGGAAATAGAGGCGATCGGTGCTGCTCACCTTGCCGTCAAACCGGCCGCTACGAACGCCGTACCCTTGAGCAGCACGATCGGACAATCGACCGAGGCCAGCGCGCGCCGCGCCATCTCCGCCTCCCATAAAGCGGCACGGCGGCCGTGCTCGGCGGCCGCGCGTGCATCGACGAGGATCGCCTTCACCGCAGGCGGCATCGGCAAGCCGTCGACCCGCATCGCCAGCGTGCCGATCAACTGCTCCGCGCGCGCCATCGCCATTAGCGCGGTCCAGCCATCCGCATCGAGCCCGACGACGCTGGCCGGATCGGCGAGCGCATGTGCAAGACGGCGGGCATCGTTCACAGCGACGAGCATAGGGCCTCGACCTGCTCGATCGCGCTCGCCCCGTCCGGGTAATCGATCGCGACCGAAGGAACGTCCGCGATCAAGCCCGTCAGTGCCCGAAAGCCGCCCTCGCCGAGCGCGGCGTAGTTGGCCGAGGCCTGCGTCATCCGCACGAACGCCTCGGCGGGCGGTACGGGTCGTGTCTCCGCCTCGAACCCGAACCGGGGGAACAGCAACGCCGCAGGCGTGGCGGGCATATCCATCGCCGCGATCGCTCGTGCGTCGGGGACCCGTCGAGCGGCGCGATCAGCGGGGCGCCCAAGGGCGGTGCGCGAAAGATCGGTTCGGGCACGGCTCGATACTGCCGTCGCTCACGTCGGCGGGCCAACGGACGATACCGGTTTGCGCGCCACCGCTGTATGGCGCGGTGCGTGGACGTCGATTCCGTCCCAGGAGACCGCAATGCTTTCCGGATTTGGCCTGCGTACGTTTTGGGCGATCATCGTCGTCGTCGTCGCTGCGATCGCGGTGTTCGCGATCACGCGCGACGTGCAGGGCGCGATCGTCGCGCTGGTCGGCGGGATCGCCGCGGCGCTGGTCGCGGCGGGTACCGGGGACGAGGCGCCGGCCCCCGACGACGCGACCGGCGTGTCGCCGTCGGTGCTCGACGACGTCCTCGATGCGATCGTCGCGCCGGTGATGCTGGTGGAGGACGGCCGCGTGGTGGTCGCCAATCGTGCCGCCCGGACGTTGCTCGGCACGCATATCCTCGGCGAGGACGCGCGCGTCGCGATCCGCCATCCCGCCGCCGCCGAGCGGCTGGGGACGCCGGGACCGATCGATGGCGAGCGGCCGATCGAACTGGTCGGGCTCGGCACCCGCGACCAGCGTTGGGAGATGCTGCTGAGCGAGACTTCGGAGGGTCAGCGGATCGTCCACCTCGTCGACCAGACCGGCAACTACGCCGCCGAGCGGATGCGGATCGATTTCGTCGCCAATGCCAGCCACGAACTGCGCACGCCGCTGGCGTCGATCCTGGGCTTCATCGAGACGTTGCGCGAAGAGGCTGGCGAGGATGCCGAGGTCCGCGCGCGCTTCCTGAAGGTGATGGACGACGAGGCGCGGCGGATGCAGCGGCTGGTCGAGGATCTGATCTCGTTGTCGCGGATCGAGGCGGAGAAGTTTCGACTGCCCGACCAGGCGGTCGATTTCGCGCAGCTGGTCGAGGACACGCGCGAGGAACTGGCCGATGCCGCGGGCGATCGTGGGCATGATCTCGTCGCGACGATCGATCCGAACCTGTCCTCGGTGTCGGGTGACCGGGTGCAGCTGTCTCAGATGCTCCACAACCTCATCGGCAACGCGATGAAATACGGGCGCGCAGGGACGCCGGTGACGATCGAATTGAAGCGTGACGATGCCGGGATGATCCGCCTGTCGATCCGCGACGAGGGCGACGGGATCGCGGCGGTCCACATCCCGCGGCTGACCGAGCGCTTCTATCGTGCGGACGCCGGACGCAGCCGGTCGCTGGGCGGTACGGGTCTTGGGCTCGCGATCGTCAAGCACATCGTCGAGCGGCATCGCGGGCGGCTCGATATCGCGAGCCAGGTCGGCGTCGGGACCGTCGTTTCGGTCATCCTGCCCCCGAACGGTGCGACGGCCAAAGGCGGTGTCATAAAAGGGTAACTCAACTGTCACACAGGATCGCCTTAAGTACCGCTAAGGCCGGTGCATGACGGGAATTCTGGTGCAGCGGTTCGTTCTTCTTGGAGTGTTGGGGGCTCTGGCCGCGTGCGTCGATCAGGCGAACGGCGGCGGCGCAGGCTCGCGTGACCAGATCACCGCGGTCGGATCGTCGACGGTCTATCCGTTCACGACGATGATCGCCGAACAGTTGGTGGCGAACGATCCCGACGCGAAGGCGCCGGTGATCGAATCGACCGGCACGGGCGCGGGCATGAAGCTGTTCTGCGCAGGGATCGGCGCGGCGCATCCCGATATCGAGGACGCCTCGCGCCGGATGAAGGCGAGCGAATATGCGGCCTGCGCGAAGAACGGCGTGCACGACGTGATCGAGATCCAGGTCGGGATCGACGGCATCGCCTTTGCCGAGGCGAAGAACGGCCCGAAGATGCAGCTGACGCCGACCGATCTCTACAAGGCACTGGCCGCCAATCCGGGGGGCAAGGTGAACACGGCGCGGGTGTGGCGCGACGTGAACCCCGCGCTGCCCGCGGTGCCGATCCAGGTTTACGGCCCGCCGGCCACTAGTGGCACGCGCGATGCGCTGGCCGAACTGATCCTGACCAAGGGGTGCGAGGACAGCGATCCGACTGCCAAGGCGCTCGCGAAGTCCGATGCGGAGGCGCACAAGGCGCTGTGCACGCGGGTGCGCGAGGACGGCGTGTATGTGGACGCGGGTGAGAACGACAACCTGATCGTCCAGAAACTTCAGTCGAACCCGAATGCGATCGGCGTGTTCGGCTACAGCTATCTCGAAGAGAACAAGGACGACGTGAACGGGGTGTCCATCTCGGGCGTCGCGCCGACCTATGCGACGATCGCGGACAATGCGTATCCGGGGTCCCGGCCGCTGTATATCTATGTGAAGAAGGCGCATCTGACCGCGATCCCGGGGCTGCGGAATCTGCTGAAGCTGTATGCGGCGAACTGGGGTGCGACGGGGCCGCTGGTGAAGCGGGGGCTGATTGCGTCTCCGGCGGAGATTCAGGCGCGGTCGGCAGCGATTATCGCGAACGAGACTGTGTTGGATCCGGCGGTGTTGTCGTGATGTGTTTCTTGTCCAGCCGCACCCCCTCCCTAGTTCCCCCGCGAACGCGGGGGCCCAGGAGCCAAGCGCGCTGTCTTGGCTTAGCTGGGCCCCCGCGTCCGCGGGGGAACGGGGGTTTGGCGGTGTTAGCATCGCAGCAGAACGCAACCACGGTAGCGCGAGCCGACACCCCGGCGAAGGCCGGGGCCCAGTTGGGCACCGTCGCATTGGTTGACGCTGCGCATCGTTACCTCGACCTTTCCAACTGGGCCCCGGCCTCCGCCGGGGTGGCGGCTAGTGGGATCGTGCATCAGGGAGGGCGCACCTGATGTCCGCCATCGCCCTCCTCTTCCTCGTCCTCGGCCTGGGCCTCATAGGCTGGCTCACCGCACGAGTCCGCGCCACGCGGTTCCGCGCTGGCAGCACCGTGCGGTTCAGCTCGCTCCCCGGACACCATGGCTGGTTCGTCGCGTTATGGACCGCGATCCCGCCGCTCATATTCCTCGTGGTGTGGTCGATGACCGCGCCCGCACTCGTCACGGACACCGTGCTCGCGACGCCCGCCGCGATGCAGCTTCCCCCGCCCGGCTTCGATCGCGCATCGATCCTGTCCGAAGCACGGAGCCTCGCCGAGGGGCGCAGCTTCGGCGCGTTCCACGGGCTCGCTCGCACACTGGCGCCGTCCTATGCCGCCGCGCAGACGCGCTACGACTGGATCGCGACCGCGCTGGCACTGCTGCTCGCCTTCGCCGGCGGTGCGTTCGCGTTCACCCGCGTGAAGCCCGGGTTCGGCGCGCGGACTCAGGTCGAGCGAGTGGTGATGCTGATGTTGCTCGGCGCATCCTTGATCGCGATCCTGACCACGGTCGGCATCGTCGCCTCGCTGCTGTACGAGTCCGCACGGTTCTTCTCGGTCGTGCCGATCACCGATTTCCTGTTCGGGACGCATTGGAGCCCGCAGGTGATCGACGGCCGCGATCCCGGCGCGTCGCTCGGCGCGGTGCCGTTGTTCTGGGGAACGTTCTTCATCGGCGCGGTGATCGCGATGATCGTCGCGATCCCGTTCGGCCTGATGAGCGCGATCTACCTCACGCAATATGCCGCGCCGACCACGCGCAAATGGATGAAGCCGATCCTCGAGATGCTCGCGGGCGTGCCGACCGTCGTCTACGGCTATTTCGCCGCGCTGACCGTTGCGCCGGCGGTGCGCGACTTCGCCGTCTCGATCGGGATCAGTTGGGCGTCGTCCGAGAGCGCGCTCGCCGCGGGCCTCGTGATGGGCATCATGATCATCCCGTTCGTGTCGTCGATGGCGGACGACTCGATCGCAGCGGTCCCCTCGTCGATGCGCGACGGCAGCCTGGCGATGGGTGCGACGTCGTCGGAGACGATCCGTCGCGTGCTGCTCCCGGCCGCCCTCCCCGGCGTCGTCGGCGGCGTGTTGCTGGCCGTGTCGCGCGCGATCGGCGAGACGATGATCGTCGTCATGGCGGCCTCCGGTGTCGCCACGCTGACGCTCAACCCGTTCGCCAGCACCACCACCGTCACCAAGCAGATCGTCGACCTGCTGACCGGCGAGGCCGAGTTCGACAGCCCGAAGACGCTCGCCGCGTTCGCGCTCGGCCTGACGCTGTTCGTGGTCACGCTTCTCCTCAACATCGTCGCGCTGCGCGTCGTGAAACGGTACCGCGAAGCCTATGAGTGACACGCTCGTGCCCCAGATCCCGACGACGAACGCCGAGCCCGCGCGTCGCGTCCCGACCGACTGGACGACTCAGGCGATGCAATCGCGCATCCGCCGCCGGTACGCGTCCGAACGCCGCTTCCGCTTCGCCGGGCTCGCCGCGGTGTGGATGTCCGCCGCGTTCCTCGCCTATCTGCTGATCACGATGGTGATGCAGGGCGCGAGCGGCTTCGTCGAGACGCGCGTGGCACTCCCGGTCGATCTCGCCGCCGCCGCGCTGCCGATCGACCCCGCCCGCTTGGTCGGCCGCGGTGCCGATCTCGCACTCGCCGGCGCGGGTCTCGAAGGCACCGTCCTGGCCGCGGCGAGCAGCAAATACGGCACGGACGGCGCGAATCTGTTGTCCGACGGCGCCTGGGCGGTGGTGCGCGATGCGATCAAGGCCGATCCGTCGCTGCTTCAGCGCAGGACCGTGTTCGAGGTCCCCGTCTCGAGCCCGATCGACGTCGCTGCCAAGGGCAACGGCACGCGCGATGCCGAAGCGGTCGTCGCGCGGCTGAAGGCGAGCGGCGCGCTGACCCGCGGGTTCAACGCTGGCTTCCTCACCTCGGCGGACTCCACCGATGCGACCCGCGTCGGCATCTGGGGTGCGTTCAAGGGATCGCTGCTGACGATGGTCGTCACGCTGCTGCTGGCGTTCCCGATCGGTGTGCTGTCCGCGCTGTATCTAGAAGAATACGCCCCGAAGAACCGCTGGACCGACCTGATCGAGGTTTCGATCAACAACCTTGCCGCGGTCCCCTCGATCATCTTCGGGTTGCTCGGGCTGGCCGTGTTCCTCGGCACGTTCGGCATGCCGCGTTCGGCGCCGATCGTCGGCGGCCTGACGCTCGCGCTGATGACGATGCCGGTCATCGTCATCGCCGGCCGCAACGCGATCAAGAGCGTGCCGCCCTCGATCCGCGACGCGTCACTCGGCATCGGCGCGTCGCCGGTGCAGGTCGTGTTCCACCACGTCCTGCCGCTCGCTTTGCCTGGCATCCTCACCGGCACGATCATCGGCATGGCGCGCGCGCTGGGCGAGACAGCGCCGCTGCTGATGATCGGCATGCGAGCATTTATCGCCGCGCCGCCCTCCGGCCTCAACGATCCCGCGACCGTGCTGCCCGTCCAGATCTTCCTCTGGTCCGATCAGGTCAGCCGCGGCTTCGTCGAAAAGACCTCCGCCGCGATCATCGTCCTGCTCGTGTTCCTGCTCGCGATGAACGGCGTCGCGATCTACCTCCGCAACCGATTCGAGACACGCTGGTGATGAACTCCAAATCGAAGACGCCGGTCCTGAAAATGACCGCGCGCAACGTATCCGTCGCGTACGGCAGCAAGCTGGCGATCGACAACGTCTCGATCGACGTCGACCAGGACGAGGTCGTCGCGTTCATCGGCCCGTCGGGCTGCGGCAAGTCGACCTTCCTGCGCACCTTGAACCGCATGAACGACACCGTCGCCAGCGCGCGCGTCACTGGCGAGATCAAGCTCGATGGCCAGGATATCTATTCGCCCGACATGGACGTGGTGCAGCTCCGCGCCCGCGTCGGCATGGTGTTCCAGAAGCCCAACCCGTTCCCGAAATCGATCTACGAGAACGTCGCCTACGGCCCGCGCATCCACGGTCTGGCGGGTGCGAAGGCGGATCTCGACCGGATCGTTGAGAAGTCGCTGCGCCGTGCCGGCCTGTGGGACGAGGTCAAGGATCGGCTGAGCGATAGCGGCACCGCGCTGTCGGGCGGCCAGCAGCAGCGGCTCTGTATCGCGCGCGCGATCGCGGTCGATCCCGAGGTCATCCTGATGGACGAGCCGTGCTCGGCACTCGATCCGATCGCGACCGCCAAGATCGAGGAGCTGATCCACGAACTACGCGGCCGCTACGCGATGGTGATCGTCACGCACAACATGCAGCAGGCCGCGCGCGTCAGCCAGAAGACCGCGTTCTTTCACCTGGGATCGCTGGTCGAATACGGCAACACCTCGGACATCTTCACCAATCCCCGCGAAGAGCGGACCAAGGATTACATCACCGGCCGTTACGGCTGAGTCGGGAAACGACCATGAACACGCATACGGTCAAGGCCTTCGACAACGACATCGGCGAGCTTCGCGGGTTGATCTCGCAGATGGGCGGGCTCGCCGAGGACGCGATCGACAAGGCGATGCAGGCGCTGCAACGCAACGACCTCGCGCTCGCCGAACAGGTGCGCCTCGCCGACAAGCAGATCGACGTGATCGAGGCGGAGGTCGAGCGCCTCGCCGTGAGGATCATCGCCCTGCGCGCGCCGATGGCGGTCGATCTCCGCGAGGTCGTCGCCGCCCTCAAGATCGCGGGCGTCGTCGAGCGGATCGGCGATTACGCCAAGAACATCGCCAAACGCGTGCCGATGATCGAGAGCGAGCACCGCATCGAACCGATCTCGATCCTGCCCGCGATGGGCCGGATGGCGAGCGAGATGGTCCACGACGTGCTCGACGCATTCGCCGCGCGCGACGCCGAGGAAGCGGTGCGGGTGGTCGAAAGCGACAACGCGCTCGACGATTTCTACGACAGCATCTTCCGCACGCTCGTCACCTACATGGTCGAGAACCCGCGGACGATCGGCCAGGTCGCACACCTGCTGTTCGTCGCCAAGAACCTCGAGCGGATCGGCGACCACGCCACCAACGTCGCCGAGATGGTCTATTTCGCCGCGACCGGCACGCAGATGGTCGATCGCGAGCGCGGCATCAAGAAGGAGCAGGCATAATGGCGCGGGCACGGATGCTGCTGGTCGAGGACGATGCCGCCCTCGCCGAATTGCTGGTCTGGCATTTCAAGCGCGAGGATTTCGAGATCGCGCATACCCCCGACGGCGAGGAAGCCTTGCTGCTCGCCAAGGAGAAGGTACCCGATATCGTCCTGCTCGACTGGATGGTCGAGGGCCTGTCGGGGATCGAGGTATGCCGTCGCCTGCGTCGTGCGCCCGAAACGCAGAACGTGCCGATCATCATGCTGACCGCGCGCGGTGAGGAAGAGGATCGCGTGCGCGGGCTGGAGACCGGTGCCGACGATTATGTGACCAAGCCGTTCTCGCCGCGCGAACTGGTCGCACGTGTCGGCGCGGTACTGCGCCGCGTCCGCCCTGCCCTCGCGGGCGAAGCGCTCAGCTATGCCGACATCGAGATGGACACGGTCGGCCACAAGGTCCGCCGCTCGGGCGAAGTCGTTTCGCTCGGACCGACCGAGTTCCGGCTGCTCAAGCATTTCCTCGAGCATCCGGGCTGGGTGTTCTCGCGCGAGCGGCTGCTCGATGCGGTGTGGGGGCACGACTCGGATATCGAGAGCCGGACGGTCGACGTGCACATCCGGCGACTGCGGAAAGCGATCAACGTCGGCGAGCGTCCGGACATCATCCGCACCGTCCGTTCGGCCGGCTATTCGCTCGATACGGGCGGATAACGACTCTGTCCCGCGGTGGGGCGAATGGAATCGGATGCGAAACGAAGGACCCAAGCGCGACTTAGTGCGTTCAGACGTCGCGCTACCAAAATGGTGCATCCATTTAGGAGATTCGTATGAAGTCCATTCTCTTCGCCGCTGCCGCTCTTATCGCGTCGCCCGTGATCGCACAGACGACGCCGCCGGCAGACCCCGCCGCTCAGACCGCACCGGCCGATCCCGCAATGCAGACGGCCCCGGCAGATCCGGCCGCACCAGCCGATCCCGCGATGGCGGCCCCTGCCGATCCGGCAGCAGCAGCCGCACCGATGGCACCCGCCGCACCGATGTCGCCTGCCGCCCCGACCGGCGCCGTGACGTTCGGTCAGCCGACCGTGACCCCGCCGACGCCGGCACCTGCCGAATATCCGGTGTGCTCGAAGACGGTCAAGGACGGCTGCCGCAACCGCGGCGGCAAGTAAGCCCTTCGCGCAGGCGGCAGTGATCCTGCCGCTTGCGTAGACGGCTTTACGTTCTAGGAAAGGCGCTCCAACTATAAGAGAGGGGCGCCTTTTCCATGTCTGAGAACCTTGGGTCTATTCGCTTCGAGGGCCGCGTTGCGATCGTGACTGGAGCAGGCGGTGGCCTGGGCCGTGAATATGCGCTCGAACTCGCTCGCCGCGGCGCGAAGGTCGTCGTCAACGATCTCGGCGCGTCGCGCGACGGCACCGGCCATTCCGACGCCGCACTGAAGGTCGTCGAGGAAATCGAAGCGGCCGGCGGCGAGGCGATGTCGAACGGCGGCAGCGTCACCGATTACGACCAGATGGTCGAAATGGTCGCCCGCGCTTCCGAGAAATGGGGCGGCGTCCACATTCTCATCAACAATGCCGGCGTGCTGCGCGACAAGAGCTTCGCCAAGATGGAACCCGCCGACTTCAAGTTCGTCGTCGACGTCCACCTCAACGGCTCGGCGAACGCCACCAAGGCGGTGTGGGACATGATGCGCGGCCAGAATTACGGCCGCATCCTGATGACCGCGTCGTCGACGGGCCTGTACGGCAATTTCGGCCAGGCTAATTACGGTGCCGCGAAGCTCGGCCTCGCGCGGTTGACCAAGACGCTCGCGATCGAGGGCGCGAAGAACAACATCAAGGTCAACACGATCGCTCCCACCGCGGGCACGCGGATGACGCAGGACATCTTCCCCGAGGAAGCGTTCAAGGCCTTCTCGCCGGACAAGGTCGCGCCTGCCGCCGTGTTCCTCGTGTCGGAGGACGCGCCGACCAACATGATCGTCGGTGCGGGTGCCGGGGTGTTCCAGGCGGCGTATGTGACGCTGACGCAGGGCAAGCTGCTGACGGGCGACGATCTGTCGGTCGAGGGTGTCGCGGCGAATTGGGACGCGATCATCGACCGCGCGGGCGAGATCGTCCCGCAGTCGGGCTCGGAACAGTCGATGACTATCCTGAGCAAGCTGCAGGGGCGGTAACCGCTTGACCCCATCTAGGGGGAAAATGCCCTACCGTTCCCCCGCGAAAGCGGGGGCCCAGGACCACGGACGTTGTCGCCTGTAACCCTGGGCTCCCGCTTTCGCGGGAGAACAGTATCGCCTCGGACAGAGCGGAGCTTGTTCTTATCGCGGTTCGCGCATTTGCCAGACTACCCTTCCGATCACCGCGATCGCCCCTTCCGGCACCGGCTCTGCATCCGGGTTGTCGCTCGTCGCCATTAGTGCCCCCCGCACCAGCGCCACGCGCTTCACCATCACCGCGTCGTCGATCCGGATGACGTACACCCCGCCTTTCGCGCGCGGCGTACGGTCCGCGGTGTCGACCACGATGTGATCGCCGTCGAACAAGCCAGGCTCCATCGAACTGCCCCGCACGCGGATGATCGCCGCCTGCCCGTCCTTAAGCCCGAGCTTGCGCGCTAGCCCTGGATCGAGGGTATCCGTGCCCAGCACGATCTCGCCGTCGACCAGCGCCCCCGGTCCGGCCGATGCCGCGACGTCGAGCTTGCGGATACGGAACCCCGACGGCCGGTCGGGGGGCGCGCCGAGCGTCGCTTCACTCACCCCGAGATATTCCGACAGCAGCCGCCGGTCGCGTTCGCCCAGCACCCGAGGCGAACCGCGGCGGACATATTGCTGGAGATACGCCGCGTTGCGCCCGAGCATCGCCGACAGCGCCGCCAGACTGTCGCCACGCGCTGCCGCCAGCGTGGCCAGCGCAGTTCTTGGATCGGGATCGGACACGGTTCTAGCCACCTCCAGACCCTAGCGTAGGAATTTTCCTAGACAAGTAGGATTTGCCGGAACAGATCAAGAACACACGTAGAGACCCGGGCCAGGGACTCGGGGCAAGAACAGGAAGGAGCGACCATGTCCGTTCTCATCAAGATCGACCGATATCTGCGGCAAACCGGCATGCCGATGACCAAGTTCGGCCGCTTGTCGGTGGGCGATCCGCGACTGGTCCACGATCTCCGACTCGGCCGCCAGCCGCGCGCGCCGATGGTGGCGCGGATCGAGACGTTTATCGATCAGTATGGCATCGTTCAGTATGGCATTGATCGGCACAAGTCGTGAGGATGGACGCGATTCGTGGCCCCGACGCGGGCACGCTGCTGATCCGCGCGCTTCGCGGCCACGCGGATGCGGCAAACCTGACGATGCACGTCGAGTCGATCGCATGCACGCCTTGGGCCAGCGCGACCTTCGTCGGCACGCTGCACCGACTGACGATGGCGGCGGTGCCCGTACCCGGTCTTCGAGACTGGATCGACGAGCTGCCTGAAGTGCAGTTCGCAATGCGCGGGCATATCGTCGCCGATCTATCGGTCGACCGCGTCGAGACGATCGGCGACCGCGAGCATGTGACCATCGCGGTGCTGACGCTGATCGACGCGTAAAGCGTTCGTTGGGGGTGGACTTTCGCTGGCCGACGCACGAAGTCGGCGGTCAACGAAGGAGATGCAGATGGCCGGGATGGGCAAGTTCGACTGGGCGGATCCGTTCCTGCTCGACGATCAGTTGAGCGAGGACGAACGGATGATCCGCGACACCGCGAAGGCATATGCCGACGACAAGCTCGCGCCGCGGATCATCGACGCGTTTCAGCACGAGCATACCGATCCCGCGATTTTCCGCGAGATGGGCGAGCTGGGGCTGCTCGGGCCGACCATCCCGGAAGAATATGGCGGCGTCGGCGCGTCCTATGTCTCCTACGGCCTGGTCGCGCGCGAGGTGGAGCGGATCGACTCGGGGTATCGCTCGATGATGTCGGTGCAGTCGAGCCTCGTGATGTACCCGATCAACGCGTTCGGGTCCGAAGAGCAGAAGCGGAAATACCTGCCCAAGCTCGCGACCGGCGAATGGATCGGCTGTTTCGGCCTGACCGAACCCGCTGCCGGCTCCGATCCGGGCGGGATGACGACGCGGGCGAAGAAAACGGCTAATGGCTATGTGATCTCGGGCGCGAAGACGTGGATTTCCAACTCGCCGATCGCCGACGTGTTCGTCATCTGGGCAAAGTCCGACGAGCATGACGGCGGCATCCGCGGCTTCATCCTGGAGCGCGGGATGAAGGGGCTGGAGACGCCCAAGATCGAGGGCAAGCTTTCGCTGCGTGCGTCGATCACCGGGATGGTGATGATGGACGAGGTCGAGGTCGGCGAGGATGCGCTGCTCCCCGACGTGCAGGGGCTGAAGGGGCCGTTCGGGTGCCTCAACCGAGCGCGGTACGGGATTTCGTGGGGAGCGCTGGGCGCAGCGGAGTTCTGTTTCCATGCCGCGCGGCAGTACGGGCTGGACCGGAACCAGTTCGGGACGCCTTTGGCGGGCCGGCAGCTTTTCCAGAAGAAGCTGGCGGACATGGAAACCGAGATCGCGCTGGGATTGCAGGCGAGCTTGCGCGTCGGGCGGTTGATGGACGAGGGCCGGTTCGCGCCGGAAATGGTCTCGATCGTCAAGCGCAACAATGTCGGCAAGGCGCTCGATATCGCGCGGATGAGCCGGGACATGCATGGCGGCAACGGGATTTCGGGGGAGTATCAGGTGATGCGTCACCTGATGAACCTTGAGACTGTGAACACGTACGAGGGCGCGCATGACGTGCATGCGCTGATCCTTGGGCGGGCGATCACGGGTATCGCTGCGTTTTGAGTTCAGCCCCCACGTCCTACCACCCCGGCGAAGGCCGGGGCCCAATTGGGGGACGCGTATTGGCTGAGGCTGCATGTCGTTACTTCAACCTTCCCAATTGGGCCCCGGCCTCCGCCGGGGTGGTGCTGTGATCGTGGAGCGCAAACCGCCCCCCCTGACCGGCCTCAAGGTAGTCGAACTCGCGCGAATCCTCGCCGGGCCCTGGGCTGGCCAGGTCCTCGCCGATCTCGGCGCCGACGTCGTCAAGATCGAGAGCCCCGCTGGTGACGACACCCGCACCTGGGGTCCGCCATTCATCGACAACCCCGACGGCACACGCGACGCCGCCTATTTTCACGCCGCCAACCGCGGCAAGCGCTCGATCGTTGCCGACTTCACCACCCCCGAGGGACAGGCCATCGTCCGCGACCTGATCGCTGACGCCGACGTCGTGATCGAGAACTTCAAGGTCGGCGGGCTCACGAAATACGGGCTCGACTACGCGACGCTCGCCACGATCAACCCACGGCTGGTGTACTGCTCGATCACCGGCTTCGGCCAGGACGGCCCCTACGCACCCCGCGCCGGCTACGACTTCATCGTCCAGGGCATGAGCGGGATCATGGACCTGACCGGCGAACCCGACGGCGCGCCGCAGAAGATCGGCGTCGCGTTCGCCGACATCATGACCGGGCTGTATGCGGTAATCGCGATCCAGGCGGCGCTGGCGATGCGCGAGCGCACCGGCCGGGGTCAGCAAATCGACATGGCGCTGCTCGATACGATGACCGGGGTGCTCGCGAACCAGGCGATGAACTGGTTCGCCAGCGGCGTGTCGCCGACGCGGGTGGGCAATTCACATATGAACGTGTGCCCCTATGCGGTTTTCCCGACCAGCGACGGCTGGTTTATCCTCGCGGTCGGGAATGACGGCCAGTTCCGGCGGTTCTGCGACGCGATGGTCTTGCCCGAGATACGCGACGATCCGCGGTTCGCGACCAATGCCGGACGGCTGGCGTTCAAGGAATTGCTGTTTGCGGGGATCGAGGCGGCCACCTCGCTGGTACCAAAACTGGAACTGCTCGCGCGTCTGGAGGCGGTCGGGGTACCGGCTGGACCGATCAACACGGTCGCTCAAGCATTCGAGGATCCGCAGGTAATCGCGCGGGGGATGCAGATCAGCGCCGCGCGGCCGGATGGGTCGACGGTGCCGGGGTTGCGTACGCCGATCCGGTTTTCGGACGCCGACTTGGCGACCGGGCGGGCGGCACCGATGCTGGGTTCACTTGAGTAGAGCCGACACCATACACGTAATCGTCATTCCCGCGCAGGCGGGAACCCATACTGGCAAGCCTATCGGCAGGATCGCCAGCGTTTGAGTTTATGGGTCCCCGCCTCCGCGGGGATGACGAAATCACGCACAGGGATGTTTGCAAAGGCCACCGCGTTCAGACAGCGACCGCTTCGACCGCCGGCTTCCGGGCATACAGCCCGTACGCCAAAATCAGCGCATAGCAGATCGCCGGGAGCAGCAGCGCGAAGTGCAGGCTGCCCGACTTGTCCGCCAGCATCCCCGTCAGATACGGGATGATCGCCCCGCCGACGATCGCAGTAGCGATCACGCCCGACCCCTCCGCCGCACGCTTGCCGAGACCCTCGGACGCCAGCGAGAAGATCGTCGGGAACATCACCGCGTTCATCAGGCCGATCGCGAGCAACGCCCAGCCCGACACCGCGCCCTCGGTGTTCGCCGAGATAAGGATCAGCGCCAGCGTGCCCGTCGCGACGCCCGCGAGCACCTTGCCCGGCGACACCTTGTTCAGCACGTACGCACCGATGAACCGACCGACCAGCGCGCCGCCCCAGTAGAACGGCACGTGCTTGCCCGCCGCGACGTCGCTCAGGCCCATCACGCTCGGCTGCATCAGGTAATTGACGATCAGCGAGCCGACCGCGACTTCGGCGCCGACGTACAGGAAGATACACGCCGTCCCCATCGCGAAGCGCGGCCGCTTCAGCAGCGTGAAGGCGTGGAAAATGCTGCCGGTCTGATCCTGCTCCTCGTTAAGCCGGTTGCGGCGGGTCCACACGACCGCGGCGACGATCAACAGCGCGATCGCAAGGCCGATATAGGTGTGCACGACCGTCCGCGACGACTCCGTCCGATACGCGTCGAGCGCGGCGCCGGTGAGCGTCGACGAGTCGACCGTGGCCAGCCCACCGAGGATCAGCGCGGAGCCGACATACGGGAAGATTGTGGTGCCGAGCGAGTTGAACGCCTGCGCGAACGTCAGCCGGCTCGACGCCGACTTGGGATGGCCGAGCGCCGAGATCAGCGGGTTGGCGACGACCTGCACCACGGTGATGCCAGCGCCCAGCACGAACAGCGCGAACAGGAACATGCCGAAGCTCGCCTGCCCTGCGGCGGGGATGAACAACAGGCAGCCCGCGGTCATCGTCACGAGGCCGATCGACGCGGTCCGCATATAGCCGGCCTTGCGCACGATCGCCGCGGCGGGGATCGAGAACAGCGCATAGGCGAGGAAGAACGCCGACTGGACCAGCATCGCGGTCGCGTGGTCGAGCGTGAACAACTCTTTCATCTTGGGGATGATGATGTCGTTCAGCGAGGTGATGCCGCCGAAGATGAAGAACAGCGCGAACACGAACACGCGCAGGTCGGGTGCGTCGTAGCCGTGGCTGGCATCGCCGCCGGCCGCCCCATCCTGACGTGGTGTGGATTTGGTATCGACGTGCATCTGGATTGCGCCCCCTCGCGGTATTATCCGCGCGACATAAGCCGGGGCGACGGCGCGTGGCAATGCCGCGTGGTGCGATCCGTCCCGGCAAGCTACGACGCCGCCCATGACCCGCTTCACCGTCAACAACGAGCCGATCGAATACAAGCTCGACGCCGACACCCCGTTGCTGTGGGCGTTGCGCGACGCTTCGAACCTGACGGGGACCAAATATGGCTGCGGCACCGGGCATTGCGGTGCGTGCACGGTCGATATCGACGGGCGCGCGCGGCGCGGAGTTGCCAGGTGCCGATCGGCTCGATCGAGGGCGCGTACGTCACGACGATCGAGGGCTTGTCGCGCGAACGCAATCATCCGGTGCAACTGGCATTTATTGCCGAGGCCGTCCCGCAGTGCGGCTTTTGCATCCCGGGCATGATCATGGCCGCGGCGGCGCTGCTGAAGCGCAATGCGGATCCGAGCGAAGCGCTGGTCCGCGAGCAGATCACGAACCTGTGCCGGTGCGGGGTGTATCCGCGGGTGGTCGAGGCGGTCCAGCGCGCCGGGCGGGCGATGCGCGGGGAAGAGGTCATTCCCGCGGGCCCGCGGCCGGGGATCGATCCGGCGGACTCGGCCAGATTGGTGCCGGCGCTGGTGCCGCCGCCGGCGCGGTAGCTCCCCCTAGGCACAACAGAGCTGTTATCCCACGAACCTTGTTCTCCCGCGAAGGCGGGAGTCCAGACTGGGCTCCCGCCTTCGCGGGAGAACAAGGAGGGGGATCTGGCGCGGTTGGTTCTGCCGCTTACGGGACTGCTGTCAGCGTAACCGGCGCGCCCACCGTGCACCACCCGGCGAAGGCCGGGGCCCAATTGGAACGTCTGAAGTAACAAGTCGCGCGCTTCGTTACTGATCATCCCTAATTGGACCCCGGCCTTCGCAGGAGTGGATACATTCTCGCAAGTGACGCCCCCCACCTAAACCTGTCTAATCGCTGACGAACCCATTCAGCCTCTCCACACTGCTCCGCGTCTAGACCCAACCCATCATAGGAGCCGGCTCGTGCGCCGGCAGTCGAGGACGACGGCGATGACGGGCAAGTTACTCAAACTCTTGATGGCGGCATCCGCCTTGGTGCCGGCAACCGGGATCGCGACGGCCGCCGCTGCCCAACAGGCCGACCAGGACCGTGGCGACCGGGGACCCCGCCAAGACCGTGGCCAGCGCCCCGATCGCGGTGATCGAGGCCAGCGCCCGGGCGGCCAGGCCTTCCAGCAACAGCGTCCCGACCGCCCCGCTGTGCCCGATCGAGGCCCGCGGCCGCAACGCGCCGATCTCGGCACGCAGGCGCAAGTCCGCGGCGACCGCCCCGACTGGAACGGGCAGCGCGGCAATGGCCAGGGTTGGAACGGCCAAACCCGTCCAAACGCGCAAGTCGGCCAGAACCGTCCCGACTGGAATCGCGAACAAGGTCGCCCCGGCTTCGATCGCGGCAACCAACAGGCGGATCGCGGCCAGTTCGATCGCAACGGCGGACGCGGCGATAGCCGCATCGATGGGCGAAACGACAACCGGGGCGACTGGCGCGGTGATCGCAACGGTGGCCCAAACGGCGGTCGTAACGGCTACCAGAACCGTCAGCCCAACCGCGCCTATGGCAATTTCCAGGGCAACCGCGGCGGCTATGACCAGGGTCGCTACAATCAAGGCGGCGCCTGGAATCGCGGCTGGCGCAACGACAACCGCTATGCCTGGAGCAATTACCGCGCGTCCAACCGCGGCGCCTACCGCCTCCCGCGCTATTACGCACCGAGCGGCTGGGGTTCGGGCTATCGCCGCTTCGGTGTCGGCTTCTCGCTGAACAGCATTCTCTACAACCAGAATTACTGGATCCAGGACCCGTACACCTACCGCCTGCCCGACGCGTACGGCCCGTATCGCTGGGTGCGCTATTACAACGACGCGTTGTTGGTCGATCTCGACAGCGGCCGCGTGGTCGACACGGTGTACGACATCTTCTGGTAAGCTGGCTCCTACCCTCACGCAGAAACAGGGGAGAGCTCCGCGGTGGTCGGATCACCGTGGGGCTCTTGCGTTTTGAAGGCGCTTCGCCAAATCCTGCGGCGTGGGTATCTTTTCAAAAGCCAAGAAGGTCGATCCGGCCATGGCCCTCCGCCAGGCCTTCGGATCGCAGGTCGCAGCGCGCCTCGACGCCAATCCCGCGGTGCAGCGCATCGCCATGGATACGGTGCAATTCTATTATCAGGACAAGTTCCTCGATCCCGCGACCTGCAAGCGCCTGATCGCGATGATCGATTCGAAGCGGCGGCCGTCGACGCTGCTGTCCGATCGCCCGAACAGCAATTTCCGGACCAGCGAGAGCTGCGACATGGATCGCTGGTCCCCCGACGTGCAGCCGACCGACGAGGCGATCGCGACCTTGCTCGGGATCGACCTGCTCCACGGCGAGACGATGCAGGGCCAGCGCTACGCCCCCGGCCAGCAATTCCGCGCGCACCACGATTATTTCCACGAGTCCGAGAGCTACTGGCAAAAGATGCAGGAGCAGGGCGGCCAGCGCACCTGGACCGCGATGGTGTTCCTAAACGACGTGCCCGAGGGTGGCGCGACGTGGTTCCCGCAGGCAGGCATCAAGATCGCCCCGAAGCGCGGCATGCTGCTAGCGTGGAACAACATGAACCCGGATGGGACGCCGAACGGGCTGACGCTGCACGAGGGCATGCCGGTGATGGAGGGCGTGAAGTATATCGTGACGAAGTGGTTCCGCGAACGGCCCTGGATCAAGTGAGGGGGCCTCGGATGCTCGAGAGCCTGATGAGCATGGCGCCTCACAGCCCCCGTCATTCCCGCGAAGGCGGGAACCCATACTGGCCAGCTCCGGTAATTTGACCGCAACGCAAATGGGGTATGTATCCCCGCTCGCGCGGGGATGACGGGGATGCCCGGCGGTCGCTCCGCTTGCTCCGTCGCTGGATGACAACCCTCTCCCCGTTCGTCCTGAGTAGCCATCGAGTAGCTGCAACGCAGCGTATCGAGACGGCGTATCGAAGGACAGGTTGGCGCACCGAACCCATGCTTCGATACGCGCCCTCGATACGCTGCTGGTGCAGTCACTCGGTCGCTACTCAGCACGAACGGGTCGGATTAAAGTTCGTCACCCATAAACTTGTTTCCCCGCGAAGGCGGGGACCCAGACTGGACTCCCGCCTTCGCGGGAGAACAAGACGCGGGCGCACCAGGCCTTAGAGCGAAGATCGCAACCACGACGCCCGTCCAAGCTCGACAATCCCTCCACAACCACTAACTCCGACCCCATGACAGTTCTCGGCGTAACCTCGTCCATCCTCGGCCAACCCTGGCGCTGGCGCGCGCTCGCCGCGGACGGCCGGGACGGCTTTGGGATCAACGGCTCGGGCGACGACCTCGTCACCCAGCTCCTCCTCGCCCGAGGCTGCCCCCGCGACGGCCTCGACGCACACCGCACCCCCTCGATCCGCGCATTCATGCCCGACCCGTCGATCTTCCGCGACATGGACCGCGCCGCCGAACGCCTCGCCGACGCCGTCCAGGCGCAGGAACAGGTCGCGATCTTCGGCGATTACGACGTCGACGGCGCCACCTCCGCAGCGCTCATGGTCCTGGTCCTGCGCGATCTCGGCATCGAGGCGCGTCCGTACATTCCCGACCGCCTGCTCGAAGGTTACGGCCCGTCGGGCGAAGCGCTGGTCCGCCTCGCCGGAGAGGGCGCCACGCTGATCGTCACGGTAGACTGCGGCGCGCAGGCGTTCGACGCACTCGACGCCGCCCGCGACGCGAAGGTCGACGTGATCGTCATCGATCACCACAAATGCTCGACCGCGCTCCCGCACGCGCTCGCGCTCGTAAATCCAAACCGCCTCGACGAGACCGAAGGCGCCGCGCACGGCCACCTCGCCGCGGTCGGCATGTGCTTCCTCGCCGCCGCCGCGCTCGTCCGCACACTCCGCGCACGGGGCTTCTTCGCCGAGCGCGCCGAGCCCAAGCTGATCGACCTGCTCGACATAGTCGCGCTCGGCACCGTCGCCGACGTCGCGCAACTCCGTGGCCTCAACCGCGCGTTCGTGTCGCAAGGCCTGAAAGTCATGGGCGCGCGCAAGAACATCGGCGTCGCCGCGCTGATCGAGGCCTCGCGCCTGACCCGCAACCCGACCTGCACCGACCTCGGCTTCGCGCTCGGGCCGCGCATCAACGCCGGTGGCCGCGTCGGTCGCGCCGATCTCGGCGTCCGCCTGCTCACCACGCAAGACCCCGACGAAGCGCGCGCAATCGCCACCGAACTCGACCGTCTCAACGAAGAACGCCGCGCGATCGAAACCGCCGTCCAGGAGGCCGCCGACCTCCTCTCCAGCCGGGACCGCGCCGTCGCGGTCGTCGCCGGACACGGCTGGCACCCCGGTGTGATCGGCATCGTCGCCGGCCGTCTGAAAGAAAAGCTCGGCCGCCCCGCGATAGTCATCGCGATCGACGAGCACGGCATCGGTAAGGGTTCCGGCCGTTCGATCCCCGGCGTGGACCTCGGAGCCGCGGTGATGGCCGCCCGCGAACACGGCCTTCTCGTCGCGGGCGGAGGCCATGCGATGGCCGCCGGCCTGACGATCAGCGAGGCCGCGATCCCCGCCTTCACCGACTTCCTCGAGGAACGCCTCGCCGCCGCGGTCGAGCGCTCGAACGGCGACCGCGCGCTCCTGCTCGACGCGGTCCTCGCGGCCGGCGGCGTCAACCCCGGCCTCGTCGAATCGATGGAAGCCGGTGGCCCCTACGGCATGGGCTGGCCCGCACCGAGAGTGGCGATGGGTCCGGTCCGCATCATCAAGGCGGACGTCGTCGGCAACGGCCACGTACGCACGATCGTCGCCGGCGACGACGGTCGCAGCATCAAGGCGATGGCCTTCCGCTCGGCCGAGAGCGCGCTTGGCCAGGCGCTGCTGGGCGCTGCGCCCCACCGCAAACTCTGGCTGGCCGGTCGTGCGAAGATCGACGACTGGTCCTCGCGCCCGTCGGCCGAGCTTCATGTCGAGGATGCAGCATGGGCGGACTAAATTGTTGCACCGAAACGCTTGACGCCCCGCCCCCTTCCCCTTAGTCGGCCTCCACCACGCAGGCCCCTTCGTCTAGCGGTTAGGACGCGGCCCTTTCACGGCTGAAGCACGGGTTCGATTCCCGTAGGGGTCACCATTTTAAGTTTTTCAATGACTTACGATGGTGGAGGGGACAAAAGTCTCGCAGTTTTATCTCGCAGTAGGTAGCGGTTGATTGCAGGAGTGTTGGACGTGTGGTCGAGCGGTCGGGACCGGATTGGTCGATGAATGAAGACCCTGGGCTAGGCATGTCATCGATCGCTGCTGTGGCAGTTGCCGACGGAAGTCGATCCTGATGCCTTCACAATGCCTTGAGGCTATAGCGCGGGTATATGTCGTAGTTGCAGTCGTATCGCGCCCACCTGCCCTTCTGAGGCAAACCTAACCCAACCACGCAATGATGCCCGACGACGTTGGTCTGCCATAGCGCACCTCGCCAGCGATCGCTGGGAGGCACTAGTACTCTCAAGTGACACGATTATGGTATGACACATGCGGGCTAATTCGAAAGGCGCGGCGCCATCCATCGCAGCCTTTCAGACGAAAGTGTGCGGCTGGATGGATGCCGTATTTGGTGAAGATGGGGCTACCGATCCTAAGGAGCGCGCACTTCGTTTCCTCGAAGAAGCGATCGAACTTGCGCAAGCGATTGGCGTAAAACGACAAGATGTAGAACGGGTGTGTGACTACGTTTGTAGCAGACCGGCTGGCGAGCCCGTTCAAGAGGTCGGGGGCGTAATGATTACACTAGCTGCGCTGTGTCAAAAGTCGGACATTGATCTGCAGCATGCGGCCTTATCGGAGTTTGAGCGGGTAGATACTGCGCTCTTGCGGAATCACATCCGAAGCAACCAGCTCAATAAGCGGGCGGCTGGGTTAGTGGCGTCGTAGAGGCCCTACGGGCGGTTTTACGAGAAGAAGTTATGTGGAAGGTCGGGCAGGAATGCGCCACACTCCTTCATTGTTAAAACTATTGCTATCGCCTCGTCAGGTGTGATGCTTTGATTTACGACCGCCCATTGTAGCAACCTTAGGCTGCCAATCACCCGTTCGGCGCCTATGACTTCAGCGGCGGCGCGCCTCGCTTTCCTGTCGTCACAGCAAATAACGAAATCAGAGTTTTCAGCGAGCGCAATACACTCCGTCTCTCCATCCCCTAGCTCGAACTGATCTAAAAAATCAAAGAAGCGATCAGCAGGGACATCGTGATCATCGATAAGGCTTAGCTGTCCGGTTGAATGAGCAAGCACTATGGAAGCGGCAGCGGTAGCGTTACACTCACCGACGACGATCGGCGATAAGAATAAGTCGCAGCAAGGCAACGACGATACCATACCCAAGGCACCAGCATTATCTAGGTTGATGATGGAGCATGCATCCATCAGAACCCTCATATCGAGGGCTCTCTTTTATTTTGCCTGACTATATCAGTTATCGAGATGCCTAGCATCTCCGAAGCCCAACCAGCAGAAATGTCGCCGCTTGCCACCTTGTTTATCAAAGACCGGGCTAAGTCACCTGACAGCGCGGGAAAGTCGATATCTTGGCGAGCAGGGATTCCTACCTCTACGGCGCGCCGCTCTGGCGAGCGATGATTCAGTCGCAGGTGCTGCGATATGGACGATCCGCCGCCGGCTGGTAGAAGGTGCAGGTCTTCACATCTATGAGCAGCAACCTCAAAGCTGACACCGAAGAACCTCGCTAGGTATAGAATCTCAATATCACCTAGCGGCGAGGCTATAGGGACCTTGAGTTGTTCTCTCAAAATGCGAAGGAAGCCAATAACGCCCTCGTCGGGCATTAGTAAACACGACGCGAAAGCGTTCACAAAGTGCTCGCGTTGTCCACCCTTGCTTGATGCGCCAATACTAGAAGCGCCCTCGGCAACAACGGCGCCTCCATCAATATGACCAGCTAGAACATGTCCAACTTCATGAGCGAGAGTGAAAAGCATTCTGGCGTTGAAGCGCGGTGAAACGAATATGAAGACATAGTTGCCCTTTGACAAGGAGGCGCCCTCAATGCGCGACTCCTTGAGCAACGACAAGATTACGCCCGGAATCTCACCGACGATACGCGGCAGATTTAATATCGGAGATACCAAATCTGATTCCAAGAACCTATGCCGGAACTGATAAGCAAGCTGATGAGCGTTGCCGTAGTCAGGCTTGTTCGGGCGCTCAATTATTGAGAGCGGACTGGGCGCGTCTCGCAATGGAAGAATGCGGAACGACGCCTCGACAATCGCAGACACCCGCTCAAGCGTTACATCGTTTCGGGTGTCCAGACCCGGCATAGCACGGAAGGCCATTCCCAAGGTGTCAGCTTCGCTCGCCCGCTTTCTTCCGCTCAGAACCCTGCGAGGAACCCGTAAGCCCACACTCAAGGCTTGGACGTCCGAAAGGCGGGGATTTTCCCCCGCCATCAGTGACCGCACCCGTTCAACGGGAAGCTTGCTACGCTTTGAAATTTCTTCCGCTGACAGCCGGAACGATGCCAACGCTTTCGATATGCCGGTCACCGTCTCACGCCGCTGCAGCGCGCTTGATGCCCTCAAGCCAACCTACAACATCGTTAACTTGTGCTGCGTCCAGTTTTGACCACCTGCCAAATATGTCGACAGCCCGATTACCGCGCTTGCCGAAGATATCTCCAAGCTTCGTTAGGGACTGTTGGCGACCAATTTCGACTTCACGTGGCGAACTAAGTGCAACAGCATTCGCCCCGACGACAAAATTCTTTACTCTACTTTCAAAGGTTTCAGAGGCGTGCTTGTCCAGTGCATGCTGCCTACCGCTTGAGTCTACTATGATGTTTCCCTTTAATAAGCCGTCGCTGCCAATCTTGAGACGATGCTGCGGAAACCGTTTGTAAGCCTCAAGGGCGCTAATCTGCTCCGCGACCTGCATCCCTCCAACTACATATTGCTGGACGCCAGTCGCCATACCCGAAACTACGAAGATGTAATCGCCGCCCTTCACGAGCCGGCGAATGTTAGGCATGCAAGCGCCAAGGCTCGGGACGTCTTCGAATACTGGATCATTCAGGTTATTCTTAAGGCCCGGATCAGTGCCGGTGCCGGTAATGTAGATGTAACCCTTCATTGCCATGGTGCCCCCTTGGCGCGGCGCGCTTGGTTAAGTGCTTTTAGCGTATCGACGAACGGGTTGGCAACGAGAAGCCTCCGCCTTCCTGCTACGATGATAGGCTCCTGGCACTTCTGGCAAGTGCGCTCTCTCGTTGGTCGGAAGCCGGTAAGTCCGCTGTCGAACTGGTCCTCGCCGCACTGCGGGCACTGTATGCTAGTGATCTTCCCGCGCATATACGCTAGCGCGTTTTGGGCCATAAAGTGCCGGAGATACTCTTCGTTCAGGTTGATGTCGTCGATAACGACGCGATCGAAGGTTCCATCCAATTCGGGCGCGGCCCTCCGACCCTTCCAGCCATGAACATGGATACCTTCTTCTTCGGACTTATTCGCGGTCCATAGCAGCGCTGGGTTAGACGCCCAAATCTGGAGTCCTCCGGGATAGTCCGCTTGTCGAATAAGAAGCGACTGCTTCGCCCGTTTCGGAACTGCGGCGGGGTCGCGATGCCCGAGCTGCATTCTTACCGCTTCTAGCGGGTTTGAAATTGATCGATCGGGCTCTCTAAACAACTTGTTGCACCCGTGGCACAGGTGGGTCCGGTGTGGCTTTACGGCAAACCAGTCCGAGTCAAGATGTGGTGTTCCGCAGTGGTGACAGAACAGGGCTCTCATTCTGTTATTCAAGAATCGACTAAGGTAATACGCGACCGCAGTATCTCTCGTTATTACTACGGTCTCTTCCTCCAACAGGTCCTTGCGAACGGTGAGCTCGACGGCATCGAACGTTTGATCGATTTCCTTCGGCCCTACGTTGGCGCGACGAGCATGAACATGGATGCCTCGCTCTGCGTCCATGGACGTCGAATTGTATACGGGCTCCACCGCGCCCCAAAGGGCAACGCCGCCAGCGTACCGGTCAGGATCGAGAACGAACCGCTTATAATTAGCGATTGAACGGTATGCGCCCTCACAGCGGGGAAGTCGCCCCCCGTAACGAGCAGTCGCCGACGCCTCATGTGCAAAGCACCAAAACTTGCTCCGCCCACCTCGTGGTTGCGGAACGAACTCAATATGGCAATCGTCACCACCCAGTAAAACCATAGCGCATCTCTTAATCGCCCTGTAACGATATAGTTCGTGCATGCGGAATTGCGAGCTAACAACTTGCAGAGTGTTCTTTAAAGCGTCCCATTCTTGGCCAATGGCTAACGAAGAGCGTGTTGCGGCGTTCACGACGATACGCGTGTCGAGCGGTCGTTACCTGAAAAGAGCCAATACATTTTGCCTGCCGGCTCGCAAACGGTCGGTTTCGAGCCCCTACCGCGACCTGTAGCTTATATTAGCCATTGACCATTTCGATACATGCCTGCATATCGATACACATATTCATTACAGGAGCCGCGTCCATGCCACGTACCTTCGCTTATTGCCGTGTCAGCACCGCAGATCAGACGACCGACAATCAGGTACGCGAGATTGAAAGCGCTGGCTTCAACGTCGATGCGAAGCGGATCGTGGCAGAGACGGTATCGGGTTCGGTGACGGCTATGGAACGCACAGGCTTTGCAAGGCTGGTGGATAGGTTGGAAGCCGATGACGTGCTGATCGTCACCAAGCTTGATCGACTAGGCAGAAACGCAATGGACGTACGTGCTACGGTGGATCGTCTATCTGCTGATGGGGTGCGGGTTCACTGTCTAGCGCTTGGTGGCGTTGATCTAACCAGCGCTGCGGGTCGGATGACAATGGGAGTTATCGCCGCTGTTGCCGAGTTTGAGCGCGATTTGTTGATTGAACGTACACAGGCGGGGCTTAGCCGGGCAAAGGCCGCTGGCAAGGCCCTCGGACGCCCACACTCGCTCTCGATCCCACAGCAAAACGACATTCGTGCTGCTAGGGCGTCTGGCGTGTCCTTGGGCGAGCTAGCAAAGCGCTACAGCGTGTCCCGGGCCGCCATCCAGCGAGTGGAAAAGCGCTTCGCTGATGCGTCAGGCCGGGGACACGAAACGTCACCATTTAGTGAGGCGCGTTGACCTTCGCGTGCGCCGGCAACAGCATCGCTCGCCGGCGATCACCCACCGATCAATCGGCCCTTATCTATTTTTGGTAGCTCGCGAGTTTCACCGTTCAGAAAATTTCGATGTTTCTTTGGAAAACGCCGAAAAAGCGGATCAATATAGAACAAAAGTAATATAAGTAGATAATGCAGCTCTCTTAGGCGGCAATGGTTTTCATCCGTGGCTTCAAGCTCTGCCCTGATCTCATCCCGCAACGTATCAAGCATTGTATCATTACCATGCGATTTTTCCTCGAGAAATTGCCTGTAGCCCATGCATTCTGTCCGTGCAGGAGTCGCCTGGATAAGAGCCTCTCCTATCGCCCTTTGTTCGCCGGCAAATATCAAGAACCTCTTGCCAAATCGGTCAGTTGCCAGAGTATTACTGACTAGGTCCTGCGTATGCACAGCATCATGATTTATCAAGCTTACGCCATGACCAGAACTGTGGATACCTCGTCTTAGTAGTTCGGCACAGCAGAAATACTGCGCGAAAACAAACGTTGTATTTTCGACTGCATAGTTCCTCTCGCGCATCGACCCCTGCGCCATAAACCGGGGGCCAAAACCACCTTGCACCAGATTGTAAATGCGACTCTGTAAGTCGTAAATTGCGGTCGCGAATGGTTCTTGGTAGCGACCGACCTCTTGCTCGACTCGTGCCCTATCTTTAGCTGCCTCAAATTTCAGTGTTCTGCTTGCACTAAAAAGCGATCCCCAAACAGTCACGCTTGCCGAGATTACGGCGATGATGCCTGAAACGACTGCTACGATAAGGGCTGTGTTCATATTCTGCTTTTGCTCGCTGCGAACCTACGACCGTAGGTTATTAATTATTAGTATGCAAAACCGGTGGCGGTATAAGTGAAGTCCTAGAAATACGTCGTTGCCGCCGCACCTGTCCATTCACAGGCTGATGCCCGAATTATTCGTAAGCTCACAGGTTTTTAGATGGTCATCCCTCGCAAACAATTCGGATGGCTTTCGATTGCCTTGCGCGATCTTAGCCGCGTACAGCCGCAAGGGGCGAGATAGGTAGGCTTCCCTACCTTCCGCCCCTATCGGCGTCGGCTGGTACCCGGCTGACCCTCTAAATCGGATGCTACCGACGCTTCTTCGGCCACCGGTCTTTAATTTTGAAAACTGGCGATACACCCATCCGCTCGCGGAAGGTACTAGCTAGAACCTCGCTCGCCATATCGATGTTGGAGCGCTGAACAAGCAACGCATCGTGAAGCGGAAGTGCAGTGATGCCGCGGCGTGATCCTAATGCCTCGACCGCGTCAATAATGGCAGAGCTTTCTAGGTATTGAAGGTTCTGCCATCTGACTGTCGAGTTAGGCCAGCCTTGCAAGATGGGGTGTTCGTCAATAACTGCTGCGCGGACCGTATCAATAGGGTATTTCTCGCGGAGGTTGATGCCCTCATCCTCCAACAACTTCGCGACCGTCTCGTCCGACCAGTTCGAATGAAAGCGATCATACCCCAATGTCATAGCGATCCACGCCTTGATAACCTCCCTTGGGATCGGTCCGAAGGTATAGGGGTCAATCAATGGATCAGGCGCTATCCCACGTTGGGCATATAGGATCGTTAGAAAGCTCGCGCGTAGGTCGAGTTCGACTACAGGTTCCCCATTGATCCGCATATCATTGCGGTGATGCTTCTCCATATTCTGATAGCTAACCCCGGATGCCTTGGAATACAGGCGACCGCCCATGTTGTAGGCAAAGCCGGGTTGGTCCCCGTGGTTGAAGATGCGAATGAACCCGTCATGCTTGCAGCCGGTAATTTGCTGCGGCGCCATGTAGGCATTGATACGATTCACCTGATCGGCGGCGGCGAGGTATGCCGGATCGGTCTTGATGATGGGGAGCTTCTTTCCCTTGTCTTCCTTATCCCAGAACTGCCGCTTGCCCCGGACGATGACAGGGTGTGGCATCGTTTCAGGTCGTGGAGCAGGGGTGAAATGGGACCGCCAGTTACCGGGGGTGATGCCGTGGCGAAGGGCTAACTCTAGAAGGGCCGGCTTTGCGCGGTAGCGAGTCGTGTCCCCCTCTCCCTGTCTATGGGAGCCTAGCCAGATGCCGGGTTTATGATGAAGTAGGCCCAACGTCACCAAGCCGTTAAGGGCGTCGATACAAGGCCGGTAGCCAACCCGCTGGCCTTTGAAATCTGCCACGCCTCGCGGTCGGTATAGAAGCCGATTATCGGGCTGGCCTGCTATTGATAGCAGGTCCGCTAGGATCGCAGCGACAGCCTGTCTTAGCTTGTTTGTTACTCCATACGACTTATCCAAAGTTGAATGGATACAATCAGCTATGTATTCAACTAAATTCGACGCCTCATTTGTCTCGACTATATATGATAGGCTCATATACCGATCTTCTAAATTACTTATTCCATTATTTGATTTTGATAGTCCTATTTCTTCTATTAACATTAGTTCGTAATATTCCTTCTAGTTCGTATAATATTTCATTACTAGTATTGTTATTAAAATAGAGAGAGGGAGGGGAGGGAGGGGTCCCATAGGTGTTACGTTTTCTACCAAGTTAAGATAAGTTACAGATATATTTAACGCTTCGATGATTCGGTCGTTAATTCGAACGACGGTCGGTGTTTAAATTGATGCTAAATCAACAAACGACTTCGTCAGGCACCGCGATCATAAGGGCGTAGACGAAACGTTCGGTGTGGTTGGTTAGGCTGGATGCGATCAGTTTAGTTTGGAGAAGCTTAATCCTCCCACATACTCTCACCGCGATCCTCACCCTGAACCCTATTGAGCGGTGTTACAGGCTCGTAGAAGGACCTTTGCGGCAGATGAAGGAAAGCTATGCCTCGACGCGCAGCCGCCGTCCTAAGCTACTTATGCGCCGTCATAACCAGCAACCTATTGTCCATCGAGCTAAAGGAAGGCGGCGTGACGGGCTGGCTTCGCTAAGGACCGCCCACCCGCCACCGCACATACATCGACCCTATTGCAGAGCCGACAATCCCCACTTGAACTGCGATATCCGCTTGTTCTTCGGCACTATTATCCAGTCATCACCCATGACGAAGACATTCCACCCCAGCCTCTGTGCCTCCGTCAACACTATGTCCCGCGAAGCGTATTTGTCTATATGACGTACATTTCGAACTACTGGGCTCATCTTGTCCAAATCAGGATGGGTAAATATGGCACGCAGGTAGCGATCGATTGTATTCTGACTCGGTATTGGTTGACGTAGAATAGGGCTGGCACTTAGTTGTAACTGATTCATTTTACTTACTCCGTTGAAGGCGGCAGAGCATCGCACGCCCCGCAGCCCCAACCTCTAACGTTCGGAACGGGCAAGTAAACCTCTAGTACAATACGACTCTATTACGCTCTTATCGTTATTTTCGTAAAGCGCTTACGACAGCGGTTTAGGCAGTAGTAATCCTTCATAGAATAATGACCTTATGAGTGGGTACGTTTCTTCAATAGTGACTTCACCGATATACCTGGCATCCAGGTCACTCTTTGCGTGCCCGACAACCTCATGAACGACGTTCATAGGTATGTTATTCGTTGTACCGATCATCGCTTTGAACGCGCCGCGCAACGAATGGAATGTGACCTCCCTTCGAGCGTCAGGGGCAAGCTTGTCCGCCAGCATGGCAGGTATAACGGTGCGATTAAAAGCCCGGATTACCCGACTGTTCGACCACGCCGGATATGCGTCTTCCCCACTCCCCGCTGGCTTGATCGCGGTCCAGTCAGGAAACAGGCGCGTTTCACCCCTTCGGCGGATACCATCCACATAAGCTGGAAAGCCAAGCTCAATCAGGGCATCAAGTATTGGAACGCAGCGACTGCGTCCGTTCTTTGTCCGCCGATGCTCATTGCTCCGAATAAGAAGATGAGCAAGCCCGCCGTCTAATCGGACCTCGGATAGCTTTATGCCACCCAACTCCCCTGCCCTGCATCCGGTAAGAACTGCAACAATCGGCACCCAATACTCTGCCCCTGTTAGCCGGTGGCTGCCTGGCAAGTGTGTCTCCGTCGCAGATTGACAGCCTGTAAACCAAGGATGAGCGAAGATGGCATTCAGTTCGCTAATTTGGAGGCGTCGCTTATCCGGCATTATCGATCTATCGGTAGGTCGAATAAGGTTGCTTAGCCGCATGTTCGAAAGAGGGTTATCACCTTTAAATAAATCAATATCTCGCGCATGGAAGATAGCCGAACTCAACATCCGCAGTCGTTTTTTGATGCTTTGTTCGGATAGGTTGCGCTTGATGCTACCCGCAGTCTTGCCGCCCACCTGTTGCTTGGAAAGGTGATGGACGAAGAGACGTGCATCGGCGCGATCTATGGAAGCGAGCGATTTTCTTCCGACAACTTGCTCGAATTGACGCAAGGCAAGGCGGGTTTCCGATATGGTCTTCGGTGCAGGCGCGCGATCCTGTAGATAGCGGCCTACCGCATCGGCCAATGTCAGGTTCGCCGTAGTGGCTTCCACACTGCGCGTGATTGGCAACGAAGGCACAGAATCCCCAGCCATGATCGACCCGACGCGCTGATAACCCCGTTCCATGCCCGCCCGAACTGCTCCAATGACGGCTCCTAGCGCCTCGGTATTATCCGCGGCGTCGAACCCTTGATCTATAACGATCCGGCGCGCAGCATCGGCAGGCTTGATAATCGGCCCATCGGTCTCGTCATGGTTGGACCGGAGAGTCCGCTTTATATCCTCGGCATCGGTTTCCAATTCGTAGACCAGCCGATCGAACTCGGTTGCTGCGGCAGGGTTCACGTTAGCAAACCGCTGCATACGTTCGATTGGCTCTGCAACGAGCCGACTATACCGATCCGCGATTGCTGTAAGGTCTGCAGCCGTCACCGCTCGTAGAGGCTGGTGAACAGGGGCGAGCGTCCTGACCTTGATGAAATTGGGATCGGCTATCAGGCGCTCAAATTCCTCATGAACAGCCTGTGCAGCCGCGAACATTTCGCCTGCTCGTTTCGTATGAAGGGAACGACGAAATAGGACCTTGGAGCCAAACGCATCTGCAAAACGACGGGCATCGCGTTGGACGCGTGCCGGCACTCGCCGCTCGTATTGATAGACCCCGTCCCGCGTTCGAACGTACCGTACCTGCGCCGCCAAAATTACCTCCATGAGGGTGCGCTGTCTCGCACCGTTGTCTCACGGTCGATGACAGAAAGTCATGGCAGCGCAACGGCTTGTCCTTAATGCTCTTATGAGCAGACTTATGTTTTGGCTCCCGTAGGGGTCACCAACGGTAGAATCAGCCGTGTTTGGTGAGTGTGGTTGAAGCGGTTGTCCCCGACATCGCAATGAGCCCCCATCCGATTAGCTGCGCGCGCTGCAATGGCATGGGGACCTACCGAAACCGGTCGCAAATTCGTTTTTGTCGTCGCTCCGGCCAGGTATCGGTGAACGATCCGGCGCGGCGATCATTCGGAGAAGGTAACCTTTCTTCGATGCGGAGCGATCGACCATGAAGACCAGTGGCAACACGATCCTGATGACGGGCGGCGGTAGCGGCATCGGTGAGGCACTGGCTCACCGGTTCCACGATCGTGGTGACACGGTCATCATAGCCGGGCGACGCCAAGAGACGCTCGTTCGGGCGGCGGAGGGGCGTGATCGCATCCACACGATGACGCTCGACGTTGAGGACGCCGCGGCCGTGGACGCGTTCGCCAAGCAGGTCGTGGCCGACTTCCCGGCCCTGAATGTGCTGTTCAACAATGCCGGCATCATGAAGTTCGAGGATCTGACGAAGCGGCGCGACCTAGCCGATGCCGAAGCGACGCTGGCGATTAACGTACTCGGCCCAATCTGGCTGACAAACGCCCTGATCGACCATCTGGCGGGCCAGCCCGACGCCGCGATCGTCACGGTTACGTCGGGCCTTGCCTATGTGCCGCTGGTCGCCGCGCCGACCTATTCGGCGAGCAAGGCGGCGATCCACTCCTATACGGTCTCGCTGCGGACCCAGTTGGCCGGGAAGATCGAGGTGATCGAGGTTGCGCCTCCAGGCGTGCAGACCGATCTCACGCCGGGACAGGCGAACCGCCCGGGCTATATGCCGCTCGAGGCGTTCGCAGACGCCGTTGCCGCGCAGTTCGCGGAGCAACCGACGCCACGCGAAATCCTGGTCGACGAGGTGCAGTTTCTGCGTCAGGCCGAGCGCGAGGGACGGTTCGACGAGACGCTGAAGACATTGACCGAGCGAGCCGCCCAACAGCGTGAGGAGGGTAACCGACGGGGCTGACCGGCTTTCCGCGACGCGCGACCAATGCTGGAACGAAGCGTCTAATCCTCGCGCGCCAAGCTGATGAGGTGGTTGACCACGTCGGCTGGCATCGGATGCGCCACGTCGAAGCCGAACTCCGTCGTGCTCGCCCATGCGACCCAACCCGAGTACCTCACGAACGCCGGAACATCGATGACGAGGAAGCGCCCCAGCGTTGCGGGGTATCCCGATCTGATGCGAAAACCGTGAGTGGCGACATCGACCGCCAGGGCTGAATACGGCTCTCCATCCGGCGCGATTACGAAGACCGGTAAGCAAATCGGCGTTCGCTTTGCCCGTCGCGCATCAGTAGATGACCGGTCGGGTTTGAACATCTTGTGGTCACGGAAAATCATCCCCGTGTAACGCCACGGTTGAAGATAGACGGTATGAGGATCCGCTTGCGGCCATAGTATGGATTTTTAGCCGCAATCGGGACCGACTCTTCGATACGCCCCTCCTGGAACCCTGCCATCCACTCCGCGAACGCTATCGAACCTTGAATGTATCGACAATCGGACATAGACCCTCCCTCGAGGGCGATGTCTTCTCCTTCGATGAAGTATCGCGAGGCACGCATCGGATGGTCTGACTTAGGCTGGCCGTTCATGCCCCGGTTATGTACGACAAGCTTCCGCTGCCAAGAGGGCATCACGCCGCTGGTGTCCCGGAATGGAACTGCCTGTCGACCGCAATCGCGCTCTATCCTCGTTGGGGAGAGGTGACGGCGGGCTCGGTTTCTCAGCTCAGAATCGCACCATCACATCGTGATCAATCCGAACCGTTCTTCTCGATAATATACTCGAGAACCCTGCTGGGTAATGGATGCGCGAAGTCGATGCCTATCGCCGTCGGGCTAGTCCACGCGACCCAACCCTGCACGTCCGTGAAATTCGGTATCGCTATTTGAACGAATGTTCCGACCGCAACGCCAAGGCTGGTTTCGATACGGCAGCCGCGATCGGTGCAATCCGTTATCTTTACCGAGCGCGACTCGAGTTGATCGGCCGCGACGGAGGCCTCCCAATCCACCACGATACGGATCGAGCTTCGCTGATCTTGTCCCGTCCATCCCGGAGCGGCGAGTTTGAACGATCGTTCTGTCATTCTGAATCCCTTGCACGGGCTACCCACGCGGTTTTGGGGAGGCTGTAGCAACCTGTCGGCTGACGGACTGGACGCCTGCAACAGATCACGTGACGTCTTGCGCTAAGATAACCAGATTTTAGCCGAGCAAGGCCCGCAACTCGGTCCGTATCGAAACGTCACTGAATAGACCGTAGCCTGTGTCGAGCCCCTCCTGTCGCAGCAGCACGAGGACCTCGTAAATGCTGGTCGCCATACCGCTCTGCGCGATTTCGAATGCTCGTCTAAGTATCGTCATCCCGCCGCCATAGTCCAAAAGCGTTAAGCATTAATGATAACCACATCCACGTCGTTCCGCATGATCACGTCGCGCACCACCCGCCCCAAAATCGCATTCCGGGTGGTCGTTTTCGGCCCCCAGGGCCACCGCGATGGGGCGCCAGCTCGCTGCACTCCAAGCGGAGCGACAACGGGCGACGCGTATGAGATCCAGGGCCTACATCGCCTTCCCTGTTTTCGCCGCTAGCATTTACGCAATCTTCATTCTAGCATGGTGAATAGCGTTAACGGCTTCAGGTGATACCATGGCAATAAACGCAAAACTCATCAATGACGTCCGCACCGCCGAGCGCTTCCCGGTGGAACTGGATGCCACCGTGCGCAACGCGGCAGAGCTGCCCTCCGATGTGGTGATCGAGGATCTTTCCGCGACCGGCTTTCGCATGGTCGGCGGCCCACATATGGAAATAGGCTCGACGGTGTCGATCGGCTTTGCCGGCATCGGGGTGCGGTCCGCGCGACTGGTGCGGCATGATGAAGGCAGTTACGCCTGCGAGTTGCATCAGCCCTTGAGCGCGTCCGAGCTGTCCACCGCGCTCAACGCGACGCCCGTCGAGCCGATCATGTTCCCGAAGACGCCGAGCAAGACCTGGCTGGCCGATGCGCCCGAGCCTTATGTCGAGGGCTATTCTCCCAAGACCAAGCTGGCGCTGGCGATCGTCATGCCCGCTACACTATGGGCGGTCATTGCCGGTATCTACTGGGCGAGCTGACTATCTGCTTCGTGACTAGAGGCCGTCATGTTCGCAGCGAAGGCCACGGCCTGCTCCGTCATGAGGCAGTGAACGCGACGATTTAAAATCCTACGAGTCCAGCGACCATTCCCAGGCGTCGGCATTGGACGAATGCGGCCTGCGACAAATACTCGTCCAATACTGGACGAACCAGGCCAGCCTCAAAGTCCATAACGGCCTGTAGGTTAATCGCGATCGCCAGTAAGTTTCCAAGCGGTCCCGCGCTTTTCGGAAGCGCGATTTAGCATTTCTCAAGACTTTGTCTGCAAAGCTCGATTCCGTGGCAAGGCGGAGTGCGATATGCGGTGGACAAGTATTCGGCTGATTGGCGTGGCGGCCCTGATGGCGCCCCTACCCGCAGCGGCGGCGATCGATCCCTTTCTCACGCCCCGGCAGCAAATCGCAGCACCCAACGGCTTCGTCGTCATGTGCCGCACGCAAGCCGATGCCTGCAGCGACGTGGCGGGCGCGTCGACAGCGACCGCGGATCGCTGGGAAACCCTTCT
Organism: Sphingomonas faeni; assembly: GCF_030817315.1. Classification (NCBI taxonomy): domain Bacteria; kingdom Pseudomonadati; phylum Pseudomonadota; class Alphaproteobacteria; order Sphingomonadales; family Sphingomonadaceae; genus Sphingomonas; species Sphingomonas faeni. Next base: position 1,938,454 of record NZ_JAUSZF010000001.1, read on the forward strand.
CCGCCGCGTAAACCGCCGCGTTAATCGTCACGTCCGGCAGGTGTCGGACGTGACGCGCTTTGGTCAACGCGATCTGTGGCGCGCCAGCGGCATCGCTCGCGGCGCCGTTGGCGATTGCGAGGATATAGCCCTCGAGAAACGCAGGTTGTTGATCGCTGCTGGGGCGCCGGCCGATCGCCTGTTCCTGGCGGTGGCCTATGGAAGAGGCGGTGTCGGACTCCACCTCGTCCTGATCGCACGTACCGATCGTGGCGACGTCGTGCTCGACAGCCGCTCCTCGTCGATCACGCCCTGGTCGAACGCGCCCTATACCTGGATCGCGATGCAGTCGGCGATCCGTCCGGAAACTTGGTTCAGCGTCTGATCATCAATTCCCTGTTAGGCCAAAGGGATGATGACCTATCGCCATGATCGAGCATTGCCGCGTGATACGCTGTTCTGTAAGACGATCCAAACAACCAGAGGCCAAACCTTGAAGACCTTCCTGCTGCCTTTCCTCTGCTTGGCTCTTGCTCCGGTGTCGACCGGGGCGACGGCACAGATGGTACCCGCATCGCCGGGAACGATCACCGGTGCGCCGCAGTCGGCCACGGCCTTGCCGGTCGCGGGGCTGTCCAAGGTCGACAGCGACTATCGACTCGGCGTTGCCGACAAAGTGCGCATTATCGTGTTCGACGAGCCGACATTGTCGGGCGAGTTCCTCGTCAATGCCAATGGCAGCCTCTCGATGCCGCTTATCGGCGACGTACCCGTGGCAGGCCTGACCGCCTCGGTCGTCACAGAGTCCATTCGTAAGCTTCTGGCCGACGGGTTTCTCAAGGATCCCCAAGTCAGTATCGATATCCTGACCTTCCGCCCGTTCTATATCCTGGGAGAGGTCAACAAGCCTGGCGAATACCGCTATTCCAGCGGGCTGACGGTGTTCAACGCCGTCGCCACCGCAGAGGGCTTCACCTACCGCGCGAACAAGAAGAAGGTCGTGATCAAGCACGCCGGCGAAACCGAGGAAACCAAGCAAAAGCTTACGCCAAACCTTCAGGTTCGGCCCGGCGACACGATTCGCATCCAGGAGCGCCTATTTTAATTCGTCTCCCGAGGCAGTGCAGGGCTAACGCCTCGGGATAAGACGCGGCGGAAAACGAAACCGTACCATTTTCGGACACCCGATTTCCGGCCAACCTCCTGCATTGCCTGGGTTCTTAGCGCGTGCAATAGAGCCGGCAAAAGAGGGGAACCCTGATATGAGCACTAACCGTTTTTGGGCGATCAGCCTGGTTGCCCTTTGCGCAAGTTCGCTTTCGGTCGTTGCAGACGCGGCGCCGCAGCCACAAACTCGTACGGCTACGGCCGGCGATGCGTCCAAGGCCAAGTCCTACGGTCTGGAGAATCCCGAAGTTCGCCGTGGCTATGAGGTGATCCTCGCTGCGATCGCCTCGGTGCCTGCGCAAACCGGCAAGCGTACGCAATATCAGGCCCAGATCGCCTACGCGCTGGATCAGGCGCTGCTCGATTGCCCGACTACGCTGGCGGCGCTCGACATGGCATCGCGTCAGCCGGGTTTTGCCCGGCCGACATATGGCGCCCTGCGTGATGTCATCACCGCGGCTGCCCGGTGTGACGTCAACGGCATCGCGCAAATCGACGGCGGCCCGGCAGGCCTGCGACTCGGCGCCGGACCTGGTACGGGCTTCGGGGGCGGTAGTTCCAATTACGGAAGCTGATGCGGCCGTAACTATTGGTTCTAATGGGGAATAAAATATCATGAAGCGCAACGCGACATGGGCCGCAGGGGCACTTCTGGCGGGACTGTTTACGGGGTTAGGGTCGGGAACGTCCGAGGCCCAGACGGTCGATGAAAATCTCATCACGCCCAACCTTCCACTGGAGTTCGATCGCGGTCGCAATGTCGGCGTGCTTCAGCGTGAGCGGCCTGAATATCAGGCGGTCGGCGTCCGGCTGTTGAACTTTACGTTCTACCCCAGAGTGGAAGCCGGCATCGGCTATACGGACAACGCTTACCAGATCAGCGGCGGATCGGTCAGTGATGGCTTTGTGACGATCTCGCCCTCGGTAACTGCGAGCAGTAACTGGGCGGTCAACCAGCTCACCCTGGACGCGACGTATCGCGCCAAGCGGTTCTTCAGCGAAACTCCGCGTAACGAGGATAATTACAGCGTCGGCGCCAATGGCCGACTCGATGTTACTCGCAGCTTTACCCTGGATACGCAGCTGCGCACGGCGCGCAACACGGAACCCCGTGCTTCGGCTGCCTCGCCGCAAGATGCGGCAGAAGCCGTGCAGTACCGGCAGACCAGCGGGGGAATCGGCGCCACGTTCAGCGGCGCAAAAGTCCGGGGCCAGGTAAACGCGAACTTTGACAGACTGTCGTTCGACGACGTTCGCACCTTCGCGGGCGGTACCCTCGATCAGAATAATCGTGACCAGACGGTATTGCGGGTCACTGGCCGCGGCGAGTTCGCGATCTCGCCTGATACTTCGTTGTTCGCGCAGGTGGGCCATACCGACACGCAATATGATCAGCCACTTGCCTTCCGCGTCCCCAACCGTGATTCGAAGGAAATCAACCTTCTGGGCGGGGCGACCTTCGATCTGTCGGCGCTGATCCGCGGGGCCGTCGGCGTGGGCTATGTCGATCGACGCTATAATGCGCCGATCTACAGGGATCTGTCGGGTTTCGCGACCGAAGCGAAGATCGAGTATTTTCCGTCACAACTCACGACCCTCGGCGTCACCGTCCGTCGGACGGTACAGGACAGCTATTTCTTTAACTCCAGCGGCTATTTCGCCACCGCTGGCGCAGTCCGCGTCGATCACGAATTGCTGCGCAACCTGTTGCTGAACGCGCAGGTCGCCTACGAGGTCGACGATTTCACGGAGAATGCCGGCTCCATCAAGATTTTCCGCGTGAGTGGCGGTGGCCGGTATCTGCTCAGCCGCAGGTTCGGCTTCGGCTTCGTCATCGGCCACGACAAGCGTTCCGGAACCGGCGACATCGCGACCAACACGTTCAACGAGACGCGGGCATTGATTTCTGTCATCGTTCAACGATAATTTTTGCCGAGGGCGTTTCTAACTCATGAACGTACAGCCTGTGGGCGGTGATACCGCGCCGGTCAGCCGCTTCGATCAGTCGCGGCACATGGAACGACGTCCCGTCACGTTGGGTTCGCTGGGCGATGCGATTCGGCGGCGCTGGTGGGTGGTCGCGGCTAGTGCGATCACGCTATTCATCCTTGCGATCGCGACCAGCCTGCTGCTGACGCCCAAGTATGACGCCTTTACCAAGGTGCGGATCATCCCCAACGGTCAGCCCGCGCTGGGCACCGAGGGTAGCGACCGGCCGCTCGACACGACCGCCGTGAACACCGAGGTTACGGTGATCGGCTCGCGCAACGTCGCACGCAAGGTCGTTACCGACCTTGGTCTCTACCGCGACCCGGAGTTCGCGCCCGTCAAGGACGGTACCGTCGCGCCATCACGCGACGAGGCTATCGACGCGGCGACGACCAGCGTGATCAACACGCTCAACATCGGCCGAAACGAAAAAAGCTATGTGGTCACGATCGGCTTCCGCTCACCGGATCCGGTCAAGGCTGCGCGAATCGCCAACGCCATTGCGGAGACGTATGTCGCCGGCACCGCCGACGCGCTCGCCGACAACGCTTCTCGCCAGTCCGCTTCGATCGAGGGCCGTCTGCGTGAGCTGGGGTCGGAGGTAGAGACCGCCGATCGTCAGCTCGCTCAGTATCGCATCCAGAGCGGCATTTCGAAGGGCGGCGCCGGCGGCACCATTACCGATCAGCAGATCGGTCCGCTTTCCTCGCAGCTTGCTACGGCGGATTCGGAAGCCGCTGCCGCTCAGTCCAATGTGTCGGTCGCCGAACGCCAGATCGCCACGGGCGGTACGGAGGCAGTGTCGGCAGTGCTATCGTCGACGGTGATCGCCGACCTGCGTCGCCAACGCGCCGAGGCCGAGAAGCGTAGCGCCGAACTGAGCGCCAAATACGGCCTGCGATTCCCGCTGGTGCTGCAGGTCAGCAAGCAGATCGACTCGCTCGACAGCCAGATACGCCAGGAGGCCCAGCGCATCATCGGCGGGCTTCGCAGCGAGGCGGCTGCGGCGCGGGCTCGTGCCGACAGCTTGCGTGGCCAGCTTAGTGTTCTGAAGGGCGCGATAGCTCGTGATGACCGGGCTTCGGTTTCTGCCAGCAGCCTCGAGCGCAATGCCGAAGCCAAGCGGACCGCCTACACGCGTCTTGCCCAGGCTGCTCAGCAGAACAGTCAGGCCGCACGCCTGTCGCAGCCGCAGGCTGACATCGTCGAAAATGCGACGATTCCGCTCCGCCCCAGCTTCCCCAACATCAAGGCTGCTGGCGCATCGGGGTTGTTGCTCGGCCTGGCCCTGGGCATCGGCGGCGTATTGCTGGCCGAGGGCATGCAGTCGAGCATCCGTAAACCGGAGGACGTCGAGGTTCTGCTCGGGGTACCGTTCATAACGGCCGTGCCGCTGTTGCGGAAGAAGGGGCGCTTCTTCTCGCGCAAGGCCGTCAACCCGGCGGGTACGTTGCTGTCGAACCCGATGACGATCTATGCCGAGGCATTCCGTACGATACGGGGCCATATCGTCGGCAACGGCCAGCGCGCGCCGCTGCGGGTGATCGCACTCGCCTCGACCCTGCCGGGCGAGGGCAAGACGACCAGCTCGTTGTCGCTGGCCAGGGTGATGGCGCTGAGCGGCGACAAGGTGTTGCTGGTCGACATGGACGTCCGCCGTGCCGGCCTCGCGCGCGCGCTACAGCTCAACACATCGGCCGGGCTGGTCGAAGTGCTGGCCGGCACCGCGACGCTCGACGATGCGATCGTCGACGATCAGGTGCCTGGCCTGAAACTGCTCCCGGTTCGCCAGCCTACGTTCTCGGCCGAGGACCTGTTCGGCGGCGGCGCCATCGACGAACTGTTGGCCAAGTTGAAGGGTGAATTTGACTATGTACTCCTCGACACCCCCCCCATGCTAGGCATCGCCGACGCACGAACGCTCGCGACCAAGGTCGATGGCGTATTGCTACTAATCAAGTGGAATTCGACGCCGATTCCGGTAATCGACGCGGCGCTGGCGGGTTTGGAGCAAGACGGCGCGGCGGTGATCGGCGCAGCCCTGACCATGGTCGACCCGAATTCCGAAGCAATGGGCGCTCATTACTACTCCGCTCACTACTCTGCGTATTACCAGAACTAAACGCGAGCTCGGCAGGTGATCGGCCGGTTCAAATATGCCAGTTTGGCAGTCATGACCGTCACCGCTGCCGTATCTACGCTCGATATGATCCGGGGGCGGCGGGTGGAGGCGGTCCGTGCGGTATTCGCCAGCCCGTCGCGGATGGGGCGCGATCAGTTGCTCGCCGACTGGGAACGTCACCGCGGAAATGAGCAAACGATGTTGGCTGCAGCTACGCCGCCGGAAGCTCTCGCGCTGGCGGCGTTGTGGATCGATCAGGCGGCAGCCTCGCCACCGCCGCTCCAGAAACGGGGCGCTCGCATATGCCGACACTCTGCTCGCAGAAGTGCAGCACGACAGGCCGCAAGCACCAGGCGCCTCGTTGCTCAAGGTCCGCGCCGACCTGGTGCGGTACGGGCAGCCGGGACGATCAACGATCGTTGCATTCGCGCGGAGCTACGACCACGCCGGCTTCCTCCGCGATGAGGGGATGTGGCGCCTCGCCTTTGCGGCCATTTACTGGCGCGCTTTACCGGACAGGACTCGTACGGCTGCAGTGAACGAGGCCGTGTGGCTGGCTCGTGTCGACGGGCGACAGCGTATCGCGGTCGAGCAACTGGTGGCCGGCACCCCCCTCGCGCTGCCAGTCGCGTTTCGCCTGATCAGCTGACGTCGGGCGAGCGAGCCGGTCTCCCTCCCCACAGCACGCCCAACAGCACACAACTCAAGGCGCCGATCGCCGGCACATTCCATGCGACGTCGACCATGGATGCGCCCGCTGCAATGCCTAGAGCGCCGATCAGCCCGATGTCGTCCACCCGCCACGCACGTCGTGCAACGTTCACGCCTATGACGGCGACGCCGGCACTCAGCATGAGTAAAGCTGGCCACCCCGCCTCCAGCGCAATTTGAAGAGGTGCGTTATGCGCGGCGCCGAAGCTCCAGAAACGTAACGCCGTCGCAGGGGCAAGGCGTGCTTGATTGAGCTCGAAGAAACTGCCGGGTCCCCACCCCCACAGCGGCGCATCCATCGAGTAACTCCAATACGTCGTGATGATATCCCAGCGCGACAGGCTATCGATCGGCAGCGCCCGGTAGCGCGGGAACAGTGCTTCACCGCCGACATACGCTACCCCGATGATCACCAATCCCAGCGGCAGGGCCAACTCCGCAGCCTGTCGCGTGCGGCCTAAATGCGACGCAGCACGACGTTGCCAGATCACTGCGATCATCACGATCATTGCCGCGAGCGTGAGTGTGAACGCAGACCGTGATTGCGTCGCCATGCATAACACCAGCGCCGCGATCAACGGCACCCAGAACAGCCGTGTCAGCCACCCCCGGTGGACCTCGGTTCGACCCCGTATCACTGCCAAGCACAGTGTGGCGGTCATCCCGAAATAGGTGCCCGCCGCGTTCCAATTCCCGATGGTAGCGGCAAACCGCCCCTGCCCTGTGCCAGCGAGGAACTGCCAGGGTAGCGGGGTGAGGATTACGGAAACAGCATAACATCCACCAGCAGCAGCCAACCACACCAGCAAAGGTCGGACGTTGCGAAGACGGTAGGTTACGGCGCAGGCGGCCATGACAAGAGATACTTGGCTGATCGCTTCGGCCAACGCTGGCATCAGCCGGTCCGGCGCAGGGTTGGGCGGGACATCTAGCGCAGTTGCGACCCCGATCGGCATCAGCCGAGGAATTCCCGCCCACAACAACGCGGCGCAAAAGAGTATCAGCGGCGCTCGCATCCGCACCCAGATGCGCGACGAGGGCTCGACAGCCAGTAGGATCATCCCGGCGACCAGCACATTGACCAACGCCGCGGCGGGGCGCGTTGCCCAATCATTGCTGCCCCCCGCTGCTACCTCAAGCGTGATCGTCGCGGCGAGCAGAGGGGGTGCCCAACGCATGCCTCGCCAATACAGGGCGATAGCGGTCTGAGCCATGGCGTTAAGCTGTACGGGGCGCGGCAAACCGCTTGATTGTCTCCACTATGCGCCGCCCTGCCGCGTCCCACGTGAACTGGTCGCTTTGCAGGCGGCCAGCCTCGACCAATCGTTCGCGCAGGCCCGGCTCGTCACGTATGCGGAGGATGGCGCCCTTCCAAGCATCGGGATCGTGCGGATTGGCGTACAATGCGGCATCCTCGCATACTTCGGGCAACGCGCCGCAGGGAGCAAGTAGCGCCGGGCAGCCGAGCATCATCGCCTCTAGAGGAGGAAGACCGAAGCCTTCGGTCAGCGACGGCATGGCGAAGCACAATGCATCTTCCATCAGCGCACGCATTTGCCCGTCGCTGACCTTGCCGGCAAAGATCGTGCCCGGAGGTACCGCAAGCCCTTGTGCGGCAAACTCATCTGCGTCCGCACCCCCGATGAGTACCAGCCGAGTGTGACCCAGCCCACCTCGACCGAACGCACGCAGCAGCACCTGGATATTCTTGTGGTGCTGCGTGTTCGCCAGCGCGAGTACGTATCCCCGGGGGACCAGACCATGCGCTTCATTGACCGTGAGATCGGGCGTGAAACCACGAACATGATCGACGCCGTTGTAGATCACCGTAATCCGATCGGCCGGCGCGACACCAAACTCGACGAGTTGTCGTGCCGAAAATTCGGACACGGTTAAAATCTGAAGGTGGCGTCTCCCGAGGCGCGGCAGAACAAATCGATACCATTGGCGAAAGGCGCGCGAATAAGATGACGGCATGCTGTAGACCTGCGCGTCATGGATCATGGTGATCGCGTGCTTTGACGTGATCGGGGCCATGTTGCACAGGTTCAGCAGCAAGCTTCCCTTGGCGTAGAGCGGCAGTTCGAACTGCTCCCATGCCTGCCCTCGAAGCCGAGCACCGCTCTCCAACGGCAGGCCGCCATCATAGTCCTTTGTGCTATCACCGGGGCAGCGCACCCTGATGCCCTTGTCGAACAAATGATCGAGCTGATCGGCGTGTTTTTCAACCTGATGCAGTAACTCTCGCGCTACGCGTTGAACGCCGGTTTGTTTTGCCGCCAAGAAGCGACCATTGATCAGGAGGCTATGATAAGAGCGCATAGCCTCAGCGCCACCCGGCCGTGGAACGGATCGGCGCCGTTGGTAGGCAGTTCAGCATTTCAGGTTCAAAATTGGCATAGTGCATATTCCAGGAAGCTACGGCAACTAGTCGCCGAAGAACATTACCGATATCCATGGAACGTACCCAATCGATCTTGCCGTGGATACGCTCGGGGTCACAGCACTCTTCTCTCCATGACGATGCTGTATCGGCTCGGATCGCTACTCTAGCTGATGATTTCATCATACACGTCCAGCGTCGATTTCGCCATAACTGCAACCGTAAGGCCTTCTGTATCGGCGCTCGAAGCGGCACGATAGCGTGCGAGCAGAGCCGGATCGTTGATCAACGACAATAGCGCAGCAGCCATGGCAGCCGGATCGGCCGGCGGGACCAATATCCCATGGTCAGCCCCCCCCACGGCCTCCGGCAACCCATCGACGTCCGTCGTGACCAGCGCGCAACCCATTTCACGAGCCTCGGACACCACAAGGCCAAACGGCTCGCGCAAAGATGCCAATGCGAAGATATCCACCTCGGCCAGCACCTCCCGTGGGTCCCCTACATGCCCGGTGAAATGGATCGAGGCCCCCGCCCCGCTGTCGGCCGCCCGCTGTTCGTAGGCCGTGCGAAACGGTCCGTCGCCGACGATATACAGATGAGCAGCAGGGCATTGACGATGCACGATGGCGAACGCGTCAATGAGATGATCGACTCCCTTCCGAGGGTGCAGACCACACACAGTGGCGATTGCCGGACGAGACAGGGTGGTGCGTTGCACCGGCACTGCCGGGCGCCTCGCGCCACCGATCGTGCCGTTGTGCACGATCCTCAGCTTGCTCGCCGCGACCCCGAACCCTCGCATTTCATCATACACCGACTTGCTGACCGCGATGACGCGGTCGCCGACCCGCATGAGCGGCGCTTGCCGATCGAATGAATTGTGAACGGTCGTGACCAACTTGTAGCCCGACGTCCACGCGACCAACCGCGCTGCGATAGCGGCAGTAACCATGTGGGCATTGACGATATCGGGGCGGATACGTCGCATTACCGGGAGCAGCGACCTTGCCATGGTAAGCATACGCAAGGGGAAAAGTCCGCGGGCGTCGGGAACGTCGATCTTGGTTACACCGTTGCGGACCAACACATCGTCAAAGTCGCCGCGCCCCGATACCAAATATACTTGGTGACCCAAAGCCGCCTGTGCACAGGCCAGATCGACCGCTACGGCAACATGTCCATTTGCCTGAAGCGTATGATTCAAGTAATGTACTATTATCATTTGATCGCTTCACAAATTGGAATTTGTCTAGATATAGAAAAGGTTACGCTGGCACATTTGGCTTGGCGATCAACGCCCACGCATTTACATCTCGAGTATGCGTTCGGGCTTATCTTTTCTTTTCAAGACGTCGGCAATAGCCAACCAATTACCCTCTACTCGCCCCTTCCGATCTACCCACGGCTCGGGCCGCAACGCCTTTAGGTGGTTGGCCAGCATGTTGCGGGTCAGGTTCAGCAACCCCTTGCCTACAGGCATGCTCCCCTTCCGCATCAGATATGCAATATTGGCAACTTGGGAATATCCCAGTTTTCTACCCGAGGTGCGTCCGCCTTTCGCGCCTTGATGCACGCCGGTGAACAAGTTGCTCGTCATAATTTGCTCAGGCCGAGCGACCCTGCGCGAGAAATCGACGTCCTCTTGCCAGCCATAGAGCGGCAACCTCTCATCAAACTGCTCGCCCGAAAGGGCCGATGCTCGATAAGCCATGTTGCATCCGTAAGCGCCAGCCAGAGGCTCGAAACTGGGCGTCTGCCAGCGGTGCCGTTGGTCGAAATCGTCAACCATCTTCCGTGCGTCGGCATAGGAGATGCCCGCCGAGTTAATCCCGTCCGCAAGCAACAGGCCGCTCACGGCGACCAGATCTGGCTGCTCGGTAAACGCACGGACGATACCCTCCAAGCAATACCGCGAAGGCACATAGTCGTCGTCGAAGAACGCAATAATATCTGGGTTCGTGGTCAAAGCCGCCATGCCTGCATTGCGCTGGGTCGTAAGACCTCCACGGCCTGTAATCACACGAGCAGATGGATCGGCAAAGTCATCGGGCAAATCGCTTGCCCGGGCAATTGAATACACCAACTCGCTCGGGGTAAGCGTCTGGTCGGCACAATGCTGCACCCACCGCCCGGCCTCGACGGGGCGACCAACAGTGGCGATGATGACAGCAACTTTCATATTTCCACCCCTAAAGGACACCCGCTCAGGTGTCATGTGGATCCCATGCAGTCAGCAGGGATAGCTTACCGATCAACCGGCCCTACGACGATCTCGGACAAACTACTCGTCGATCACGCCACCTGGCTCGACTAGTCAGCGGCATTGCTCCCAGCGCCGTCGCCGAACACCCGACGGGTGGCCACCTTTACCGCCGCCGAGAAGCCCTCGACGAACCGCGCTCTCGTGAAATTTTGCGCCTGAAGGATCGCCGCGGCTGGATCGAATCCGGGCAACCAGATGTCGAACCGATCCAGCGTTTCCATCACCGCCTCGGCTGTCTGCTCGGGGATGTACAAACCCGTAACGCCATCGACGACCGTCTCGGTCCCGCCTCCACGGCCATAAACCAGCACCGGACGCCCCGCCGCCTGGGACTCGACGGGAATGATCCCGAAATCCTCCTCGGCAGTGAACACCAGAGCGCGCGCGGTCGCGTAGGCTTCGCGCAACTGATCGAATTTCATCCGCGTCGTGAACCGGATATTCGGTCCGCCGCGTTTCTTGAGGTCCGCGAGCATCGATCCGTCGCCGATGACATGGAGCTTGCGCCCGGATCGGGTGAATGCGTCCACGGCGATGTCCGGGCGCTTATACGGCACGAGCTGCCCGACCCAGATGAACTCGTCGGATACCGCATCACTCTGATGGAATTGCTCGACATCGACCGGCGGGTAGACCACCGTCGCCTCACGCCCCCAGAATTTGCGGATGCGACGACGTACGAAATGGCTATTCGCCATGATCAGGTCGGGACGACTGGCGCTTGCGTGGTCCCAGATCCGCAGCCGCGGCGCGACCTTGGACAAAAACAGCTTGGCCCCGCGCCCACCCGCACCGACATATGCGTGATACTGGTCCCAGATGTAGCGCATGGGCGAGTGACAGTAGGTGACGTGCACCGCATCGGGGCGGGTAATCACACCCTTGGCGGGCCCTGCTTCACAACTGATAACAAGATCATAGGCGCTAAGATCCAGCTCCTCGAGCGCACGTGGCATCAGCGCCAGATATTTCTGGTAATGTTTCCGCGCACCCGGAAGCTTGGCAATGCTCGTCGTAAAGATACGGTGCCTTTTCAGCACTTGCGACAGAGCGTCATGGTCGACGACATGGGTAAAGATATCCGCGTCCGGATAGAGCTCGCATATGCGCTCGAGCACCCGCTCGCCCCCCCGCATGGTGACCAGCCAATAATGGATGATCGCAACGCGCGGCACAGCGGCAGGATGCGCCGCAACACTGTCGGACATCTGTACGGTCATCGCGAACCGCGCGCGGCCAACACCGCCGGAATAGTCATAAGCATAATCTTGAAATTCAGTCCGATCGAACGATGACGCGAATACGCGACGTCGAGCGCGACCCGCCGTCGGTAGGTCGTATCGCTGCGGCCGCTGACCTGCCACAGACCGGTGATGCCCGGCTTCACACGGCAATAATCGCCGAACCAACGCCCATAGCGGGCGATCTCCGCATGCACGATCGGCCGCGGGCCGACCGCACTCATCGTGCCGTTGATCAGGTTGAAGAACTGAGGCAGCTCGTCAAAGCTACTCTTGCGCAAGAAACGGCCTACCGAAGTAATGCGCGGATCGCTCCGCAGTTTATGGTCGCGCGCCCATTCGAGGCGGGCAGCAGGATCCTCCTCGAGCAAGCGAGCGAGCCGCTCTTGTGCGTCCACGACCATGGTCCGAAACTTGAAGCACGCGAAGCTCTTGCCGTTCAGGCCGATCCGCTGTTGCACGAAAAATATAGGTCCCGGGTTCGACGCATAAATTATGATCGCCAGCGCGATCATCAAAGGACCGAAAATAAGGATCGCCACGATACCGATCGTCAGATCGAGTAGACGCAGCACAGGCTCGCGCCTGCTGCTACGATCGTCGACGGCAGAATTTGGTACGAATGACACAGAGGGCTGCACAGTCGTCATACAAGCCCTTTTTCTTCATTAGCCATCTTGATCGATGCCGCGTTGCGACGCCGCCCGTCGGATACCATAACCGACAGGCGCGGATAGCCCCATAAAGATATACATTTCCTGAATTTAGACACTTCGCCGAAGCGATGTTTCCCAGGTTTTGCGAATTTCAACATCATTGCCCCGAGACAAGCGGCAGGTTCGGAGTACGGTTCCGTCGTACCGGAAACATCGAGCGCGGTGACTTATCAGCGGGCGGGACGGCAGCGGATTGATCGTTGGCCGAACCGCCCGACTGACGGAGATCGCCGCCCCTGACCGTCTCCAAACCAGCCTGGCCCGATATTAACCCGCCGGCTGAAGCAGCGTCGGACGCCACCGTCGCAGCGGACGCATTGCTTGGCTTAGACGGCAGCTGCACCGGGTCTGGCAGGGGTGCGACATCGGCAACCGTTGCCGGCAACGGCTCCAATGGGGGCACCTTGGGGATCACATCATAGCTATAGGTGGTACGCCCGGGCGGGCGGTAGAAAACGTGATGGCCAATGATGCCTATCTTGGCGAGTTGCGGCGCCCAGGCAGGGAACACTGCCAGCGTATGATAGTGCGTTGCCTGCCCGACCTCTGCCGATGTCACGCCGTTGAGCACCGAGGTGGCCACAGCCGTGGCTACCGCCAAGCCCGCCGCGCCCGGCACTCGGCGAGTCGAGCCGTCGCACGCGAAGCTGAACTGGCACCCTGTCGGCCGCTCGGCACCCTGGTATACGACCTCGCAGATGGTCTTGGGGTAGCGCGGGTTGCGCAGCCGATTGAGCACGACCTGGGCAACCGCGCGCTGACCCGCGATCGGCTCGCCGGCCGCCTCGTAGTAAACCGCTGTGGCTAGGCACTTGGTCGCACTGGCGAGCTCCGGCCCCAACCATTGCGCGACGAATATGGGCGCAACGGGGTTTGGCCCGGTGCTGACGGGCAACGCGAGGTTGCGCGCCATCGCGTCTTGGGCATCGAGTTTTAGAACCTCGCTAGGCAAAAATCGTTCGATCGGCAGATCGGCACTCGGGTCAGCGTCTTGTGCATCGGCCGGCAGCGCCGACCCCGCGCGGCCTTCGATCGTGCCGTCCATCGTGCGCGTTACACCAGGCCCTTCTTGGGCGATCATCGTCAGCGCCAGGGCTGCCGCCCCCAGCATAAGGACCACTAGTAGGACCCATACCACCGATTTCTGCGCCTGCGACAATCTCACCTGAGAACCTCCGGCGGCGCTAGTATCTGTTTCGCGGTGCTCCGCCTAACCCTGTTTCAGTCCAAATATGGGACATCGACCTGGGTCGTTCCGGTTTTCCGGCCAGCCGGCGCATCCCTAGGGAGCCGGTACATCTCGCCTGTCGGTACAAGGTCCGCTATGTGAAAAATTCAACCCGTTGAGATCGGTTTAGCATGATGATGGTCCCGCAATGATAGTGCTGAGCGTGTTCTGGCTTTTGTTCGCCCTCGCCGCCATCATGCCGCTGCGGTGGAGCCTCACGCTTCTGTTCGTGTCGTTGCCGTTCGGCTCGATGACCGTAGTACCTGGATCGATCACGATCCTGCCGTATGCCGCCCTGTCTCCGCTCGTAGTTGTCAAGGTCCTCCTGACTACACGTAATCTGACCAACCTGTGGGACGGCCTGTTCAACTGGAAGAGGCTTGGTTTTCTCACCGCCTTCGTCATTGTCGGACTGATCATTACCTATTCGGCACCGTATCTCTTCCACGGCGCGCCGGTTATGGAACTTACTACAGCACGCCCGGCGCCGCTCGCGTTCACCTCGGGCAACATCACCCAGCCCTTGTACCTGACGATGTCATTCGTGTTGTGCGTTGCCCTGTACATTTTGTTCTTGTCCCCAACCGGCCCCGCGATGCTTTCGTCCGCGCTGCTCGCTGGCGCAACAATGGCGGTGGCGTCGGGGCTCTTGGACATGGCGACGGCAGGCACCGCACTTCTGGCGCCTCTGCGCACCGCGTCATACGCCATCATGGAAGGGGCGGAAGTCGTCAACAGTCGGCGCGTAATCGGCTTCAATACCGAGGCGTCGACTTTCGGGGCCATGGTCCTGTCCTTCGCCGCCATCCTGATCTTCATGTCACCAGCGTCATGGGCGAGTAGTAAGCCGTCCTGGATGCAGAGGGGTTTGATCGGCGCCTTGCTCCTGATGACGGTCCTCTCGACGAGTTCCTCCGCTTATTTGGGCTTGATCACCCTATTCCTGATGTACCTGCTTCGCCTCGCTCTCTTGCTGGTCACGCCACGAACGGGTCTTGATCGGCGTCAATCGACGTCGTCGCTCGTGGCGCTGATCATGGCGGTATTGCTCGGATGTGCGTATGTCGCAGCACGTCCCGCTATCCTCGATGGTCCGATAGCCATCGTTAACAACACGCTACTGGAAAAGGGCGGCAGTGATTCCGCCGATGAGCGCTCCTCTTGGAATCGCATCAGTCTGCAAGGCTTCACCGCTACCGGCGGCTACGGCGTTGGGGTCGGCTCTACCCGTACCTCGAGCTGGGTCGTGGCGGTGTTGAGCAGCACCGGGGTGCTCGGTGCGCTGCTGCTGCTGGCCTTCCTTGCACGGGGATTTTTCGCGTACCTGCCCCGTACCGACCTGGTGATCCGCTTTTCCGCCATTGGAGCACGCTACGCGTTTTTAATCGTGCTGATCCCTGCTGCCGTCGCGGGCACGTTGGTAGACTTCGGCATCTTCAATGCGCTGTTTTTTGCAGTAATGGCTGCGGCGCCAAAACTGCTTGGCGACGCCCGGGCACGGGCTGCGCAGCCACGATCGCCTCGCTACGGACTCAGGTCCCAGCGACTGGCAACACGAGGGCGCCGGATGCAAAGATCCTGATGGCGCCCGTGGCAGAGTAAACGGGCAACTACGACCACAGCCCTATGCTGAAGCTGCCGTGGCAAGCCTCACAGGAACACCGAGAAGCCTTGCCAGCGAATATCTTGGGCCGCGATCCACTAAAGGGTCTTGCGAGCTTTCCTGTCTAGAAGCATGCCACTGACATCGTCGGCAAACGGAGTGCGTTGAAATGCAACCGAAAGGCTTGATCAAAGGCGACAACTGCGATGGCGCGACGAAGCGCATTATGTTGCGTCCAAGGTCCGAGTTGCGCGCCGACGACCGTCGGGCCGAGGCGGTGGAACTCAACCGTGTTGGCGCAACCGGGACGGTCGCCCGCTGGGTTGATCAGTTAGCAGCACGGATTGGCCATGGCCGCACCGATCAGCGCGCCTTACGTCATCGAATCGGCTTGGCTAATGGCCCTGTTCATCAGTATGAGCTTGTTTTCCTTCAGCTACCGTATCCAATGATGGTCTCGCACGGTTGCTCGTGCACTGAGCCGTTCCAGGTGCGAACTGCGCCCTAACGGATTTCCGGCATGTCGAGTGTACCCCCTACCGGACCTGAAACTTTAGAAGGAAATCCCACCGGTGTTACGGGAACGGTGCCTGCCACGCAGCGCACCGCGTTAGCGTCTGTCTCTCTGATAGGCGCGCGATTGGTCAGTCGCGGCATAGATTTTGTGTCCCTGTTGATCCTCGCACGGCTGCTGACTCCCGCGGATTTTGGCGTCGTCGCCGTCGCGATGAGTCTTATCCTGATCGTGGAGGCAGTATTTGAACTGCCGGTCGGGCAGGTTCTACTGGTCGAGAAGTCGGTCAACCGGGGCTTACTCGATACGGCTTTCACCCTGAGCATTCTCCGCGGGGTAGTGCTGGCCATGCTGGTCGGAGCAGTCGCTTGGCCATTTTCGATCTTTTACCAGGATCCCCGCCTGTTGCCGCTCATTTGCGCTCTGGCTTTGGCGCCCGCCGCGCGCGGTATCCAGAACCCGAACATGATCGTGTATGACCGCGCGCTCGATTTTAAACGCCAAATTTCAATCGACGTAACCAGCAAGGTCGTTTCTTGCCTGCTTTCCGGCCTACTCGCCTATTTCACGCGCAGCTATTGGGCGCTGGCAGGCGGTACCGTCCTGACGCCGTTGCTCTCGTTGATGATGTCATTCGCACTGGTGCCGTATCGGCCCCGTCTTACGCTGGTAGAATGGCGGCTCTTCAGCGGCTTTCTCGGCTGGCTGAGCGCCGGTCAGATATTCTCCGCGCTGACCTGGCAGGTCGACCGCTTGGTACTCGGTTGGGCGATGAGCAAGCCTGAGGTCGGGCGCTTCACCATCGCGGACAACCTGTCGGCGCTCCCCACCCAGATTCTATTGAACCCTGTGGTCGGGCCATTGTCGGTATCGCTCAGTCAGGTCCGCGACGACGAACAGCGGCTTCAACGTGCCTATCTGAAGCTGATGAGCATTGTCGCGATGGTTGGCTTTCCTGCGTTGACGGGACTTGCCCTGCTTGCCGACCCGTTCGTCCGCGTCGCGCTCGGCCCTGCGTGGGGCAACGCGGGAGAGATCCTGCGGTGGCTGGCGTTGGCGGCCATCCCCGGCTTGATGTGGACGCCCTTCAATACGCTGGCGCTAGCGACCAAGCGCTCATGGCTGATTTTCAGTCGCCAAGTGTTCGATTTTATCGTCAAGGTCCCTGCTGCGATCGGCCTCATCCTCACTTTCGGGTTGATCGGCGCCTGCATGGCGCGCGGCATCGCCACCACGGTTATCGGCATTGCCAGCCTGTTTGCCGCCCGCAAGATCACTGCCATTCCCATCAGGACCCAGTTGCAAGCGATGGCACGTCCGGCACTGGGCACGGGCATCATGACCGCGCTACTTTTCTGGCCGGTGACTCACCTGTTCACGAGTTCCGGGCTCCCGTTGACGCTGGCGATAATGGCAGGGATTGGCCTGGTAGGAGGCGTCATTTACCTCAGCTCATTGGGTATATTGTGGAAGGCCGCGGGATCACCGGACGGGGGTGAAACATTCCTCTTCTCGTCGCTGGCTCACATACGTTCGGCAGGACACCGAAACCGCTGAAAGTAGATCGAGTATCCAAGTCTAACTCTGCGGGCTTTCGTCGCCGGACGGTGAAGGCCGATGGATAGGCTTAATCCGACAACGCCGCCTTATCGAAGACCTCCAGCGCCGCCTCAGAACGACTTGATGACAACTTACGGGTAAACAGCTTTTCCCCTCGCGAGGCGAGGATCGCTGTCGCATCCTCGGAGGTGGTGATCGGCACCTTGGGCGTCAGGACATGAACATTGCTATAGGCGAACGGGCCGCCAATCTTCGAAATATCCACATACGGTTCGATTGGTGAAGCCTGATCGACATAGGGCGAGTTTTCCACCAACGTATGCAGAAAGATTTCGTCAGGACCGAACGCTGGGCGAAGGAAGTCGGTAAGGCGACGATCGTTGTCCGCCTTTTCCACGCAATACGCAGCGCACTCGCGCGTAAGCGCTACCCAATTGGAACCCGCGGCAAACCGAACGCCTTTCGGCAGACGGCGGGGTAACAGCCTCAACATCCGCTCAAGTACGAACAAAGGACGACGTTTCCAAGTGAATCGGTCAGCCCATTCGCGAAAGAAGCGACCACGGATTCGCCATGTCTGATGGCTGTCATTCGACGACATCAGGTCAAACCGACGGATGAATTGCTGCCTCGGTCGTTTCTGGAAAAAATCGAGGATTTCGCGGTTTGATGCCAATGGGTAATCCGCGCCCGAGATTACCACGAAATGGGTACAGCGCTCGTCCGTAGCGGCAAGCGCCGCCTTGAACGTCAACAGGGTGGATCTGCACTGGCTGAAGCCAGCCCATTTCACATGGATTCGGTCAGCGACAAAATGGACGTTCGGCAGGGTCCGGACCTGCTCCTCGAACTGGGCCAGTGGCGACCTCTTATCGAGGTGAACAAAGGCTGCTGCGTCTGGGTGGCTCAACCGATGCATCAGTCGGCCGAACAGTTGCGGGTCGCCGTGAGCTAGAACGATATAGGCAATGCTGACGGACGGTTTGGTTGCCGGTCCGTCCAAAAACATGTCGTCAGTCATAACGTACCTCGTCAGGCGGCGCTGGTAATTGCACCACGCCTGTAACCGACAAGGCGACTGAGACAATGTCTAAAATCGTTTCTAGGAGACAGATGCGTCGACAATTCAGACGCTTAGATCAGTGGCATGCCAAGCCCCGCTGTTCGTACGACACTAACTCTATATCCAGCACGGTACGGTACCGTAACGACATCAAAGTACCAGCCCAATATCGCGGGAGCACTTCAACTCCGACGAGCTACCGCTGGGAACCGCGCGATAGGGTAACCAAGCTAGCCGCAGCTATGGGATCGTTCGAGGGCCGGGAAGGTCAGAACATACTCCAACAAGCTCTGCGAACACGTGTGGAACGTTGTCCTCTGGACAACGCTCCCCCGGACGGGATCGACGCGTAGACTATGGCAAACCGGTCCGCTTCGATCTCAGGCGGCCCTAACGTTTTATCGTCAACCGCCAACGTGAGATCCGCTCATTGGCGATGGCCGATTTTGACAGATGGGCCTCATGACGAGGGTCCGGGAACTACAAGACAACCACGCCGATGACCGCCCAAAGCGCTAAACTCATCGGCAATGCCAGCAACACGCCATGGGCACCATACGGGTGCCAATTACGGGTTTTCGGCACGTTGCGACCGGACGCCGATGCGAAACCAGCTATGTGTGATGCCATCTTTCCTCTCCACTACGCCTTTATGGCTCTGGAGAGATAAATGGTTAACGCGGCGACGGTTTGCAACAACCTTCAAGCCGGATAGTGCAGATTCATCGCTGAACCGGCGTTCCTCCTTACGGCCTGGAGGCTCCTTTGGGGCCTGCCGCCAGGGCACAATGCCCTGCGGAGATCGTCAAACCATCGCTTCGAAGCACCCTGCCGCTGGATACACCGACGCGGTCCGATACCGGATGATTAAGACCCGCTTCCAAGTCGATACCAGACTCCAGCCACGGACAAGGCGGGCCTGTCCTACTCCTGAAAGTAGTTGCGCATACCGGAGCGCCGCTGACGGCGGCGACGACGACGCCACCACAGTCCCACGCTTCCCAGCAGGATGGCCGCACAAACGCCGAACAAAATGCAAGCAACCAGCAGGCGATCACTTGGTGACATTAATCCCCTCCCGGTGGCGATAACGAATCAGGAACGGCCGAGGAGAGACCACGCCCACTGACAATCTTTCAACTGGCAACCAGGCGACAATTCGCACTGCCATCCTGGCGTGGCAAGAGCCAATGCCATCCCTTTAACGATGAATGATCATAACTCTACCCTAAGTGAAGGATTCTCGTGCAGCGACCGATTCTGGTCGATGTTGGCCCTGCGTGCCCCCCGCCGCCGCCATCTGCTGAGGGGTTTCACCAGACCGTTTGTGATCTTAGCCTCGCAAACTGACTCTCTGATGACAGCCTACCGGCTGCGACAAAATGCGTTGAGTTTGCCCGTTGTGTCGTTGCTCGTACGCTGAGACATCGTCCCCATACGTATGAGACGCCGTTCAGCTTAACGTCCGGGCGCCTCTGCAAGCCGCCCTCGCGATGGCAAACTCCATACTGCGACCCGCTCAAATATTACCGCAACAACACCGCCGCCAGCCGCGCGCTGATCGAAAGCGCGATCGTCGAGGGCGTGCCGCACTTCATCTTCTCGTCGACGGCCGCGACGTACGGCACGCCCGAGAAGGTGCCGATCGCGGAAGGCGATCCGACCTTGCCGATCAATCCGTATGGCATGTCGAAGCTGATGACCGAGGCGATGCTGCGCGACGTCGCGGCGGCGCACCCGATGAACTATGCGGCGCTGCGCTACTTCAACGTCGCGGGTGCCGATCCTAAGGGGCGGAGCGGCCAGTCTACGGTCGGCGCGACTCACCTGATCAAGATCGCGGTCGAGACAGCGACCGGCAAGCGCAGCCATGTCGGCGTCTACGGCACCGACTTCGACACGCCCGACGGCACCGACGTGCGCGATTACATTCACGTGACCGACGTCGCCGCCGCGCAGGTCGCCGCTGGAGGTTTTGGTCGCCGACCCTGCCAAGAGTCACACGCTCAACGCAGGGTACGGCAAGGGCTTCTCGGTGATCGAGGTTCTCGACGCGGTCGACAAGGTTACGAACATGACGATCGAACGTTGGCTAGAAGGGCGTCGCTAGGGCGATCCGGCGATGCTGCTCTCCGACAACAGCGCGATCCTGGCGCAACTCGACTGGACGCCCCGCCACGCAGACCTCGACGGCATCGTGCGAGACGCGCTTGCCTGGGAACGCAAACTCGATGACGGCGCCGTTCGGGCACGTCCAAAGAGGTAGCCTTGCCAAGCTGCACAGAGGCTTCTGCTGGACGGCAGCCAACATGACTGCCGAACAGAAATGAAATGACGAACCGACGCGTCGATATCATGGCTCGGCTATTGAGCCGAGGTGGCTGGTTGCCGTGAGGGGCAACCAGCGTTGCAAGGTTCACGCCGCCAGTAAGCCCCCCCCTCATACCGTTACTCAGCTATTGCGGTAAATCTTGATCCGATAACGGGTATTATCACTTCCGGTGACGTTCTTGTTGGTACCGACGATGATGTTGACCACGTCCCCCCGGCTGAGACTCAGATCCTTCACTTCCATATCGTAATGGCCATTGAAGGCTGTCGAGAATACGGTCTTTGCATTAACTTGGACCGTAAGATCGATGCCGTCGGAGGAACGGCTCGTAACATCCCAGGAGCCCTTGACTGTAAAGGTACCGCTATGAGGCGAGGTGTAGCGCAGTACCGGCTTGAAGATATCTGGTGAACTCGCCGTGCCGAAATCGACGGGATTTAAATTATTGGCGTTGATGTTCAGCGGCCGAAGCGAATCGCTACCGATGTAGGGCATCCAATCAGAACTGCTGATCTCGCCGCCGCCCTGCGTGTACAGCACATCGAAGGTCTGACGGCGAGTGCCATAGGCATAATAGGCCCAGGGGCCTTGATATGTAGCGGGGCCGGACACGTCATAGGAGAAGTCGAACTGGTCATAGCTGTCGGCGACTAGCTGCGTTGCGCCCAAGGTGACGTTGCCCCCATAAACCAGTGGCGTATCGCTGACGATGATGATGGGTGAACCAGCCGTGATGGCCGTCGGCTGTGCGATCTGCGCGCCTTGAGAGTTGTAGAATTTGGCAGAGGCGGTCACGGTTAGGCTGCGCGGCTCGCCCCAGATCACCATCGCGTTACGACCGAACTCATAGGCATAGGTGAAGTCGTCGATCGCGATGCGCACCCCCGCGCCCTTGGCCAGGACCTGCTGACTCATCACCTGGTACGCTTGACCGGGAGCAAGCATCTCACCGCTGAACGAGCTCAGGGCCACATTCTTATACCAGATATCGCTGGCGGAACCTTGCTGGCGCAGCGCGTACCAATCAGCCTCGGCGACACCCGACGTCGCCATTACCGCGATAGCCTTGACTAGATAGCTGGCGGTATCAGGGATGCTATCCATCTCCTTGGCGAATTCCGTAATGTAAATTGGCCGCGCATTCGCACCCATCGCACTGCGTAGGATCGCGAGTTGCTTTTCCAGCTGTTCGGGGTCGGTATCATAAGGGTGGATTGTAAGGCCATCCATATAACTGAGAGCACCCAGCTCAAACAACGGCTTGAAATAGCCTACCGGGATGTCGATAGCGGCACCCCCTAGTATTTTCACGGTAGGATGGCTCGCCTTGACCGCGGTGTAGACGGTACGAAGCATATCGAAATAATATTTTTGGCGTGGACCGTAGCCCTCGGAGAGTACGGGACCAGTAACGAAGTTGAATGCATTATATTCGTTACCGATCTCGATTGCCTTTATCCCTGGGAACCGATCGAGCGTCGCGACTATATATTTGGCATAAGCGGCACGACCGGCATCGGTATAGACCGTATAGCCGTTATCGTAGAGCGGGTTACTGTCGCTCATCAACAAGGTAACCCCAAAGCCTTTGGCGATCAGCGTATCGAGATACGTCACATTAGCCGAAGTGAACTGATAGGTACCGGGAGCCTTCTCGATATCACGCCAGGACACCCCGTCGCGCAGGGTAGTAGCGCCCATCGAACGAGCCGTGTCGAGAATCGAGAAGTTCCAGCCCTGCTGGGAGAACGCCGTAGCAGCGCCAAGCGCCATCGTGTTCGGTACGACAGCGAGAGGGGGCGCGACCGGAACCGGGGTTGGGCTCGCTACGGGGGGCGCCACCGCAATTGGAGCTGGCACCGTGGCTATGGCTTCGGCCTCGCCATCGCCGCCACACGCGCAGAGCAGAAGCAGAACCATCATCGTACATGCGCTCTGAAACTTACCCATAATCTGGTCACCTCTTGAGCCGAGACCAGGCACTTACCCCAAGACAGTTAACGAAAATTGGACCGCACACGACGAATTCGCATGTGAAGGTACCCTGGTTTTCGGATGGGCTTCCGGCAGAGCGGGACGGCAGGAGAAACACATTCGCTTGCGCGGCGCGCCTTCTCGTTCGACCTTGGCAAGCGCCTTCATCAGACCCGCCAGCGGCAGTGAGCGCACGCTTTTGCCGGCACCGACGCCCTCGCCTGGCGTATTGAGAAGGCTTGGTCCATCATTCCAATGTTCATTACGGAAGCTCAATGAAGCTGGTGACCGCTGAACAGCGTCGGCGAGGCTGCGATACATTTGGCGAGCGCTTCACCAATCGGATGATCACCAATCATTCATCGGCCTCGCTCTACTGACAGGCGCGATCAGGCGATTGTTATCGACGAGGCCTGCGAAGACGGTAAAGGGCTTCTTAAGAATTGAGGTACCTCCATGGACATCGCTGGTGCAACGTCATCGACCACATCCCCGCCTGCGTCACTGCCGACTTCGATCAATGCGGAGAGGCGTGAACGCCTTCATTATATCCAAGCGATGCGCGCCACGGCAATAATCATTGTCGTTGCCACGCATTGTCGCGACCCTTTTCTCGAAAATACCTTTATCAGGTCGGACGAAGCTGGCGTTCTGTTTCGCCATATCAACGTTGTATTCATATATATCTCAGGTTTTCTATTTCAGTTCTTACTGGGACGGTTTACCTACTACAGATACCTTCACACGAAGTTGATAAACGTCATTGTTCCTTACCTTGCCTGGTCGATTCCAGCCATTGCCGCCTACTTGATCGGCATAAAATCTCTGAACGGCTTTGACGCACCAATCTGGTTCGACTCCGCCCCAAAATTAGTCTTGTTCATGCTCGCGACAGGCACGCACCTGGCGCCCTTCTGGTTCATCCCGATGATGGCAATCGTCTATATCGCATCCCCGATATTAGTTCGAATGGATCGAACGCCGTGGGGATACTTGGCTATCGCACCTTTGCTGCTGATATCGATCCTGGTCGGACGCTCGGCCCACGACGCGAATCCGATGAAAAACTTCCTGTTTTACGTACCGGTTTACGTGATTGGCATGGCAGTCAGCCACTATCGCGAACAAGTTATACCGCAACTGTCGCGTTATTTTCCCGTACTGCTACTCGCGATCATACTTCCACTAGTCGCAATAGCTCTCGACCCATGGCTCGACAATGTCGAGTTCATCACTAAAATTCTGTTCTGCTTGGGCCTAACCGGCCTTTGCGCGAAATTTTCCAGGAATATACCTAGTTGGGTGAATTATCTTGGAAACATCAGCTTCGGCATATACTTCGTCCACTATTACATCGTTGCAATACTGAACATAGCGGCCAAATCCGTCCTGAACGGCTTTTTCTCCGGAAGCTTTATCGCGTATTCGGTCACGGTTATAGCGGTGCTCGTGCCCTCGATCGTCACCGTCACGATCGCGAAGAAAGTGATGGGGCGTTACAGTCGCATGTTCATCGGCGCATGATGCCGATCCGGATTACGAACTCGAACAGGGACGAACGGAAATTCTGACGCAACATCGGATTTTGCTTCGACCTTCCTCGGCACGCGCACCGGAACGCCTTCTGACGTTCCGGTGCGCGTGCCGATAGCTTAGCGCGCCAGCAGGCCCTTCGCGAACTCGCGAACCACCGGTCCGATGTCGTCGCGGGCCATCGCGATCGCCAGATTGGCCTGGACGTACCCGGCCTTGTCGCCGCAATCATAGCGCTGGCCGTCGAACGTGAAGCCGTGGAACGGCTGGTTGCCGATCAACTGCGCCATCGCGTCGGTCAGCTGGATCTCGCCGCCGGCGCCCTTTTCCTGCGTCTCCAAGATCCGCATCACCTCGGGCTGGAGGATATAGCGGCCCGGAATCATCAGGTTCGACGGCGCGGTGCCGCGCTTGGGCTTTTCGACGAGCGCGGTCACTTCGGTCAGTCGACCGTCGATCGCGCCCGGCGAGATGATGCCGTATTTGTCGGTTTCCGAATCGGGCACTTCGAGCGCACCGATCACGTTGCCGCCGACCTGATTATAGGCCTCGACCATCTGCTTCATGAAGCCGGGCTTGCCGACCATCAGCTCGTCGGGGAGCAACACCGCGAACGGCTCGTCGCCGACGATCTCGCGCGCGCACCAGACCGCATGGCCCAGGCCGAGCGGCTCCTGCTGGCGGACATAGACCGGCGAGCCGGGCTTCATCCGAATATTGCTGATCGCGTCCAGCGACTTGCCGCGCGACCGCATCGTATCCTCGAGCTCGTACGAGATATCGAAATGATCCTCGAGCGCGCCCTTGTTGCGGCCGGTCACGAAGATGATCTGCTCGATCCCCGCCTCCAGCGCTTCTTCGACCGCATATTGGATCAGCGGCTTGTCGACGACGGTGAGCATTTCCTTCGGCATGGCCTTGGTGGCCGGAAGAAAGCGCGTACCCAGTCCAGCGACCGGAAATACGGCCTTGCGCAACGGCTTTATGGTCATTCGATACTCCCTTTGATCTCGTGGGATCGTCTACCGGTCGGTACGCCCGCGCGCAAATCGTCACAGTGAATTAGCGCCGTTAAAGACGTTGCCCTAGGGATGCATCATGCCCAAAGTTCTCGTCATCTTCGGCACGCGACCAGAAGCGATCAAACTTTTCCCGGTGATCCGCGCGCTGGCTGCGATCCCCGGCCTGACCGTCCGCACCTGCGTCACCGCGCAGCACCGCGGGTTGCTCGATCAGGTGCTCGCGATCGCCGATCTCGTGCCCGACATCGATCTCGACCTGATGGAGCCAGGACAGACGCTCGATCGGCTCACCGCGCGGCTGCTGGTCGGGCTCGGCGACGTCATGGATGTCGAGAAGCCCGACCTCGTCATCGTTCAGGGCGACACCGCGACCGCGATGACGGGTGCGCTCGCCGCCTATTACCACAAGGTGCCGGTTGCGCATGTCGAGGCAGGGCTGCGCTCGGGCGACATCTACCATCCCTGGCCCGAGGAGGTGAACCGGCGCATCGTCGCGCCGATCGCCGCGTTGCATTTCGCGCCGACCGACACCGCCGCGGAGGCGTTGCGGCGCGAGACGATCGCGGAGGACACGATCCACGTCACCGGCAACACGGTGATCGACGCGCTGCACTGGACCGCGGCGCGCGTCGCGGCGGACCCGTCGCTCGCGGCCGGGCTCGACGCGATCGCCTCACGCTTTGCCGGCAAGCGGATCATCCTCGTCACGACACATCGCCGCGAGAATTTCGGTGACGGCATGGCGGCGATCGCGCGGGCGATCGGCCGGATCGCGGAGCGCGACGACGTTGCGGTGCTGTTCCCGGTCCATCCGAACCCGAACGTCGTATCGGTTATGAACGCGATCCTCGGCGACCGCGCCAATGTCGCGCGGATCGAGCCGCTCGATTACCCGCACTTCGTCCGTGCGCTCGGCATGGCGGACATCGTCCTGACCGATTCGGGCGGCGTGCAGGAGGAGGCGCCCGCGCTCGGCAAGCCCGTACTCGTCATGCGCGAGACTACCGAGCGGCCGGAAGGTGTGGCCGCCGGCACCGCCAAGCTGATCGGCACCGACGAGGACCGCATCGTTTCCGACATCTTCACCCTGCTCGACACCCGCGGCATCTGGCCGGACCAGCCGCGCGCGTCCTCGCCCCCGCTCAGCGCAACGGCACGTTTCGAGTCGCAACGACTGGCGGGATGATCGGCCGCGTCGCGGTCGCCGCGATGTCGCGTGCGGCGGCTTCGAGTGCTTCGGCCCGCGCCTTGGACGATGCGTGGGTTCGGCTACGGAACAGCCCGCCATCGATCGCGCCCCCCTTCTGACGCCAGAATTTCGGTGCCGACATCGGATCGTACCCTGCGTTCGCCAGCAGATAGATGCCGAGCAGATCGGCCTGATCCTCGGTCTCACGAATCAGGCGCCCGTTGCGGCCGAGCTCCGCCAGCAGGCCGCGATTGATCTTCGCCGCATCGAGTCGCGCACGGTGTCGCAGGATGTTGTGCGATAGCTCGTGCGCCACGACGACAGCGATCTCCTCGTCGGTATAGCCTTCGAAAAACCGCTCGCCGAGCTGCACGATCGCCCCGTCAGCGCTCGCATCCAGGCCGCTGCCCAGCAAGATTTCGAACCGCGATCGACAGCCGGTCACCGGAGCAATCGTGATCGGCAGGCGCTTGCCGTCGCGGAGTACCGTCAGCCGCAACGGCTTTCCCGTGGGCGCATCGGCGATGATCGCCTCAGCCGCGTCGCGGGCCGCCGCACTTTCCGGCGCATCGGCGGACGGCAAACCCGGTTGCGGCCGATCGTCGATCGCCACAATCGAATCGTTGGGACGAACCCCCGCCCGATCCGCGGGACCGCCGGCGACGACCGCCTCGACACCGATCGTCGACTCGAACCCGAACGTCGCCGCCGCGGCCTTGCGCGCGCCTGGGCCATATTGCGTCAGCGCATGGATCGGCATGCCAATTTGCGGCTGGAGCCGGTCGCACAACGCTGCGTTCGCGGTGGTCAGTCGATAGGCGATCGTCGCCAGCCGGAGATCGGCGGCACGCAACGTGTCGAAGAACGCGGCTGAAGGCGCCGCATCCGCCACGGGCATCGGTGCGGCAGGCAAAGCCGCGGGAACGGCGGCCGTCAGCATCAGGAACGGCGCGAAGCGGGAGATCATCGACATCGCGCTCCTTTAGCCGCCGCGCGCCCGCCCGTCATGCTGCATGACCGCACGGCCGCCCCCCCCTTCGCGACGATACGTCGCGCCCCTTCGCGGCGATGCGTTGCGACGCCTGCCGGAACATTCTATGCGACGCCATGCGCCCGCGCGATCGAATGACGCGTTCGATCAGGTCCCATACATCTTCCTCACCACATCGATTGCAGCATGATTTCAAAGCTTTTCAAGTCCCGTAGCGTTGCCAAGTCGACTCAGCCGCAGGTTCCCCCCGGTCGCCGCGTCTATGCGGTCGGCGACATTCACGGCCGTGCCGACCTCCTCGACGAGCTGATCGGCCTGATCGAGGCGGACGAACGCGGCCGCGGTGCAGCGGAAACGACCTTGATCTTCCTCGGCGACATCGTCGACCGGGGGCCCACGTCGGCGGCGGTGATCGATCGGTTGCGCGGGCTGGCGCAGGCACGCCCCGACGTTCGTTTCCTGCTGGGAAATCACGAGGAGATCTTCCTCGGTGCGCTCGACGGCGAACCCAAGGCATTGCGGCTGTTCTGCCGCATCGGTGGGCGCGAGACCGTGCTCAGCTACGGCATGGAAGCCGCGGAATACGAGCGGCTCGACTATGAAGAGTTGGTGAAACGCCTTGAAATCCTCGTGCCCGACGAGCACCGCGACTTTCTGCGCAAGTTCGAGGACATGATCGTGATCGGCGATTACGCGTTCGTCCATGCGGGCGTGCGTCCCGATACCCCACTCGACCTGCAAACCACGTCGGACTTGCGGTGGATCCGCGATCCCTTCCTCGATCATCGCTCGAGCTTGGAAAAGACGATCGTCCACGGCCACACGATGACCGACGAGATCGAGCGTCGCGGGCACCGAATCGGTATCGACACCGGCGCCTATGCGTCCGGCCGGCTGACCGCGCTCGGCATGGAAGGTTCCGAGACATGGTCGCTCCAGACCGGCACCGCCGTAGGACCTAAGACGAACTGACGCGTCTCGCCGCGCACATTGCCGTGCATCTCACCGCGATTATTGGGCAGTTTGCGCGCCAACGCTTTCTTCGTCGCGCGCCTCCGCTATAGAGAGAGAGCGGACGTGTGTGTTGCACTGCCGCAACAGTGCGATCCTCTTCGCATTGTTACAAAGGGTCTTAGTTGCGTTGGGTAAGCTTTCATGCCATTGCCTGCCGCGACGAGCACAAAGGGAGTTCATCATGCGTCTTGGGAAGTATCTCCTGACCGCAGCAGCAGCCACGATGGCAGTTGCTCCGGCCATGGCAGCACCGGCAAATCTGTCGGTTGCACATTCGGTCCGTTCGGGTTCGGTTTCGGCTGACAAGAACGAACTCGCTGGCGGCGGCATCATCGTTGCGGTTCTCGCAGCAGCTGCAGTTATCGCCGGTATCGTTATCGTTGCAGACAACGACGACGATTCGGACAGCAACTAAGTCTTACGACTTTAGTTCGAGAAATAGCGGTCTTCGGGCCGCTATTTTTTTGCCTGCCGTTCTGAGGATTGGCAGGCCAGCGCGTGCCGAAGCGCAAATCATCACGTGAATATCGGCGTTTCCGGGCTGCTCGGTCCCGATTGCCGCATGCGTACGGCCAGTTGGTACTAGAGCCTCACAGTGCCGCCCCGACAGGACGAGCGCCCCGGCCGCGCACGTTGCTGGACAACGCTGCTGGATCCTAAGCTCTTCCCTGCATGATAGCTGTCAGTCCGAAGACATTCCGAGACGACCTCCCCAGCAGTAGCCTCGCGCTCCGGCTGCCGGTCCGCCAAGGAGATCAGGCTTACGGTTCGCGCATCATTTGCAGACATCGCCCGCGTGAAACGCAAAACGCGCCCCGCAATCAAGCGAGGCGCGTTTCGATTCCAACGATGCGGTACGGGTTCAGCCCCATACCGCCGCCTCGCTTACTGCGCAGGCGGCGTCTGAGCACCATCCGGCATGCCACCCGGCGCGCCGCCCGGCATACCACCGGGAGCACCGCGACCCATCTGGGCCTGTGCCTGCATCTGCTGCACCACGCTCTGCGGCAGGAAGTCGAGCAGTTCAACGTCGAACACCAGCGTCGAATTCGCCGGGATCGGGCCAGTGGCCTTGTCGCCGTACCCAAGTGCAGGCTTCAGCCAGAAGCGATACTTCGACCCCTTCGGCATCAGCTTTAGCGCCTCGGAGAAGCCGGGGACCACGCCGGTGACCGGCATCGGCGTCGGCTGCTGCGACTTGTCGAAGGTCGTGCCGTTGAGCAGCTTACCCTCGTAGTTCACCAGCGCCACGTCGGCGTCGGTCGGCTTGGCCGCACCGGGCTTGCCGGGGGCGATCACCTTGTACTGCAGCCCGGATGCGGTAACGACCACGCCCCGCGCGCGCGCATTGCGTGCCAGGGGATCATCACCCTGACGCGCGAGCGCAACTGCGGCGATCAGCGCAAGCGCGATACCAACCCAGAGATAGACGAGATAGCTGCGCTTGGTTGGCTGCAGCGGCACTGCGGTGACGGTCGACATCGGATCAGGCCCCGGTCATCTGGTCACGCCGGAGCGCCGCGCGTGCCGTTGGAAAGCGATTGGGGTGCCGATCACGACACCCCCGAATATCGGCCCACCCGCTCGCCGGGTACGGCCAATCAAATCTTACCGTGCGCCGTCGCGCTCGGCGCGCTTGCGGTCGAGCTTGCGCGAGCGACGGATCGCTGCTGCACGCTCGCGTGCGCGCTTCTCGGACGGCTTTTCGTAGTGCCGGCGCAGCTTCATCTCGCGGTACACGCCCTCGCGCTGCAGCTTCTTCTTCAGCGCGCGAAGGGCTTGGTCGACATTATTGTCGCGTACGATGATCTGCATAAACCCGTTAAGCTCCGGTCGAATAGATTTTTGCAGTCGCGAACAGGTCCGCGCCGCATGAACGGGGCCCCCTATCAGCGCAGCGCCATCGTTTCAAGCCAAACAGCTTTTTCGGCGAGTCCGTACAAGACGCGAGCGCCTTTGCCGGAGGGCACATGCAACGCTAAGAGCAGCCCATGACCCGCATCCCCCTGACACTGTATAACAGCCTTTCGCGCCAGCTCGAGACCTTCCAGCCGATCGATCCGACCGATGTCGGGCTCTACACCTGCGGGCCGACCGTCTATAATTACCAGCACATCGGCAACATGCGCGCCTTCCTGTTCGCCGACACGCTCGGCCGCGTGCTTCGCTGGAAGGGGTGGCCGACGACCCACATCATCAACATCACCGATGTCGGGCACCTGACCTCCGACGCCGATGTCGGCGACGACAAGATGGAGAAGGCGGCGGCGGCGCAAGGGCGTTCGATTTGGGAGATCGCGGCCTATTATACCGACGTGTTCAAACGCGACGTCGCGCGGCTCAACATCGTGCCGCCCGCGCGTTGGGCGGTCGCGACGGATCATATCGCCGAAATGATCGCGTTCGCCGAACAGATCGCGCCGAAGCATTGCTACGCGCTCGACAGCGGGCTGTATTTCGACGTGTCGACCGTCCCCGACTATGGCCGCCTCGCGCGTGCCGGCAACGACGACATCGAAAGCCGGATCGAGCCCGTCGCCGGCAAGCGCAACCCGCAAGATTTCGCGATCTGGCGCACCTCGACGCCGGGCGAGAACCGCCAGATGGAATGGGATTCGCCTTGGGGTCGCGGGGCGCCGGGCTGGCACCTCGAATGCTCGGTGATGAGCAAACACTATCTCGGCGCGCATTTCGATATCCACACTGGCGGAATCGACCACCGCGAGATCCACCATCCCAACGAGATCGCGCAGAACCAGGCGCACTGCGATTGCGCGGATACCGGCGCGAGCGTCTGGATGCACAACAACTTCCTGGTCGAGCGCGCCGGCAAGATGTCGAAGTCGACCGGCCAGTTCACGACGATGCAGACGATCGTCGACCGCGGCTTCCACCCCCTCGCCTACCGCCTGATGTGCCTCCAGGCGCATTATCGCAGCGAGCTGGAATTCTCGTGGGAGAACCTCGCGGCGGCGGCGATCCGTCTCAAGCGCATGGTGCAGGCGGTCGAGACTTTGCGCGCTCGTCCGCCGGGCGGCCCCTCGGGCAGCGCGATGCACTATGCCGACCGGCTGGAAGAGGCGGTCTCGGACGATCTCGCGACGCCGCGTGCGCTGCCGATCCTCGACGAACTGCTCGCGGACAAGCGCGTTGCACCAGCCGATCGGATAGCAGCACTCGACGATTTCGACGCGGTGCTGGGGCTGGACCTCGCAACGATCCGCCGCGAGGACCTCCGCATCCGTCCGGTATCGGCGACGATCGACGAGGAGACGATCGCCGCGCGCCTGGCGGAGCGCCGCGACGCCCGCGCCGCAAAGGATTTCGAGCGGTCCGATGCGATCCGCGACGAACTCGCCGCCGCAGGTGTCGAGGTGATGGACGGCGACTCGCTCGGCTGGGACTGGAAGATCGCGCTCTAACCGCCTTTTCCCGGAGCGCGTGCTTCATCGGGGACCAGAACAATGCCCGGATCGCGTCGTCACCCCTTGGCCTGTTCGCGAACTATCGCGGTGAAGTAGGAATGCGGTCGCGGGTCCTGCTCGTTCTCCCGCGAAGGCGGGAGCCCAGTCTGGGTCCCCGCCTTAGTGGGGAAACAAGCTACCCTTGTCTCAGAATAAGGGCTTTCAAGAATAAAGGCCGACCAGATCCGGTGTCCGCCGTCCCGCAGACCGCGAGCGGAGCAAGTGCGGCATGACGAACCCGGCACACCTTGACATGCCCCGCCGCACGCCGATGCTCCGCACATGAAAGCCGTCCTCCCAGCCGCCGCCCGCCCGCTCCTCGAATCGCATCTACCCGCGGACCTCGAAATCGCCTGGTTCGCCAAGCCCTCGGAAGCCAACGCGATGATCGCCGACGCGGACATCGCCTGGGTCGACATGCAGCCGACCGAGCTCGTCGCCGACGCGATCCGCCACGCCGGGCCGATCCTCAAATGGGTTTCGACGATCTACGCCGGGCTCGACGCGTTCCCGCTCGACCTCCTGCGCGACAACGGCGTTACGCTGACCAACGGCGCCGGCATCAACGCCGTCGCGGTCGCGGAATATGCGGTGATGGGCGTGCTCGTCGCTGCCAAGCGCTTCGACACCGTCTTGCGCGCGCAGGACCGCCACGACTGGCTGAAGGACGCGCCCGGCAAAATCGAACTGGCTGGCACCAGGGCATTGGTTATCGGCTATGGTACGATCGGCCAAATGATCGGCGACCGATTGGAGGCGTTCGGGGTCGAAGTCACCGGGGTGACGCGCACCGGTCGGGATGGCACGATCACGCCTGATGCTTGGCGCGATCGGCTCGATGCGTTCGACTGGGTGATCCTGGCCGCGCCCTCGACCGACGCGACACAGGCGATGATCGGTCACGAAGAGCTACAGCGGATGAAGCCGTCGGCCTGGCTGATCAACATCGCGCGTGGCGACATGATCGACGACGACGCGCTGATCGCGGCGCTGACGGACGGGACGATTGCGGGTGCCGTGCTCGATCCGACCAACCCGGAGCCCCTGCCCGAGGATCACCCGCTCTGGTCCGCGCCCAATGCGATCGTCACGATGCACCTGTCGGGCCGCAGTCAGACGACGATGTTCGCACGTGGCGCGGCGCTGTTCCTCGACAACCTCGCCGCGTTCCTCGCCGGTCGCCCGATGAAGAACGTCGCTGATCTCGACGCGGGTTACTGACCGATCTGGGTCGTGCCGACCGGCGCCTCGCGCCGGCCGCGATTGTAGCTCTTGATTCCGCGGCGCCGCAGTTTGTCGGCGCGGCGGCGACGCGAGTACATGATCAGGATCGGTACGCCGACCAAGACTCCCCCGCCGATGATAGAGAGCGCGATGATGATACGCATTGGCATGTCCATGCGGGGACCATGCCAATTGGACAGCGCAGGCGCCATATATATTTTAATCTAATATGAATGAAGTTAAGCTCTTTAGCCGATCGACCCCGCCCACGCAGCGTTTCGCCGCCCACTCCCAAGCTTTACTTCGTTGCGCAAAATGGCGTTTTCCCGCATGGCTCGCATCACAATTCACCAATCGGACGACATGATATGGCCGCGAACTGGGCCCCCGACAGCTGGACTCGTTACGAAGCACGACAGCTCCCGACCTATCCCGACGCCGCAGCGCTGACCGCCGCGACCAATCAGCTCGCGACCTTCCCACCGCTGGTCTTCGCCGGCGAAGCCCGCAACCTGACCGCGTCGCTCGCCGAGGTCGCAGCCGGCAAGGCATTCCTGCTCCAGGGCGGCGACTGCGCCGAATCCTTCGCCGAGCATAGCGCGAACAACATCCGCGACACCTTCCGCGTCATCCTCCAGATGGCCGTCGTCCTGACTTTCGCATCGAAGCTCCCGGTCGTGAAGCTCGGCCGCATGGCGGGGCAGTTCGCCAAGCCGCGCTCGACCGACACCGAGACGATCGGCGGCATCGAGCTGCCCTCGTACCGCGGCGACAACGTCAACGACATCGCCTTCACCGCCGAAGCCCGCGCGCCCGACCCCCAGCGCATGATCCGCGCCTATTCACAGTCGGCCGCCACGCTCAACCTGCTGCGCGCGTTCGCACAGGGCGGGTACGCGAACCTGCACCAGGTCCACCGCTGGACGCACGACTTCATGGGCCGCAGCCCGTGGTCGAAGAAATACGCCGAGACCGCGGACCGCATCGGCGAGGCACTCGAGTTCATGGCCGCCTGCGGGATCGATCCCGAGACCGTGCCACAGCTCGCGCAAACGCATTTCTACACCAGCCACGAGGCGCTTCTGCTCCAGTACGAGCAGGCGCTGACCCGGCAGGATTCACTGACCGGCGACTGGTACGACACCAGCGCGCATTTCCTGTGGATCGGCGACCGCACCCGCTTCGAAGGCTCCAGCCACGTCGAATACCTCCGCGGCATCGGCAATCCGATCGGCATCAAGTGCGGGCCTAGCCTCGAGCCCGACGCGCTGCTCCGCATGCTCGACACGCTCAACCCCGGTCGCGTGCCCGGCCGGATGACGCTGATCACGCGCTATGGCTATGACAAGATCGAGGCGAACCTGCCCCGCCTCGT
This sequence comes from Sphingomonas faeni, assembly GCF_030817315.1. Classification (NCBI taxonomy): domain Bacteria; kingdom Pseudomonadati; phylum Pseudomonadota; class Alphaproteobacteria; order Sphingomonadales; family Sphingomonadaceae; genus Sphingomonas; species Sphingomonas faeni. The sequence goes on from NZ_JAUSZF010000001.1 coordinate 1,973,114, forward strand.
CCGCGCCGTCACGCGCGAGGGCCATCCGGTGGTCTGGAGCTGCGACCCGATGCACGGCAACGTCGTCAAGGCCGCCAACGGCTACAAGACGCGGCCGTTCGACCGCATCCTCGCCGAAGTCCGCGGCTTCTTCGCGGTCCACCGCGCGGAAGGCACGCACGCCGGCGGCATCCACGCCGAGATGACTGGGCAGAACGTAACGGAGTGCACCGGCGGCGCGGTCGACGTGACTGAGCAGTCGCTGGCGGACCGCTACCACACCCACTGCGACCCGCGCCTCAACGCCAGCCAGAGCCTCGAACTCGCCTTCCTCCTAGCCGAGATGCTCAACGAGGAAATGGCAGAGCGCAAGAAAGTCGCTGCCTGAGAAAACGAGCGCCAGACAAAATGCGCGGGCGTCTAGGAAACTGCGGCAACCGTCTTGACGGCCGCCACCCCATTCCGTAGACGCCCGCATCTGCTAACGGCCCCTTCGTCTAGCGGTTAGGACGACGCCCTCTCACGGCGTAAGCACGAGTTCGATTCTCGTAGGGGTCACCAGCCTTCACCTTCGCGACAGAAGCGTTGGGTTAGATTATTCCTTGATCGTTGCGGGTACGGCGGTTGCCGAATTGACGTGCCTGCAAGTCGCTGCTGAAGGTTTCGCCCGGTATGATGACCGCTACCGAAGCCGGCACTCTGCTCCTCCAAGCCAACGCAGCGTTGGAGCAACGGGTCAAACGCCGCTGGAACGGATGGGAAGCAGCACCCGAGACTCGATCCGAACGACGCCGCTCCTAGACACCCGGTTCACCGAGCGCTTTGTCCGTCTTGAACAGCGTCCTCGAAATCCCGACCGAGCATTCCAACGACTTCCATACGACCGAAAGGTCATATCGCACCTGGATTGGCTTGGTGGGAATGACGCGGGCCGGACACCGGCATCGCCTCCTATTCCAGGATAAACAATGACCGATACGAAGCACGACATCGTCGACACCGCGGTTGCCGCAGGGTCGTTCACAACACTGGTAGCAGCCGTTGGCGCGGCAGGTCTCGCCGATACACTCAAGGGTGAGGGTCCGTTTACCGTATTTGCCCCCACCGACACGGCTTTTGCGGCGCTGCCGGCGGGGACCGTCGACGACCTCGTCAAGCCGGAGAACAAGGACAAGCTGACCGCGATCCTGCTCCTGCACGTCCTGCCCGGCGCAGTCCGTGCGGACGATGTAACGGGCAAGGTGCTCGACCCCGCCACGGTGGGCGGCGCGACGGTGCATGTCGACGGCACGGACGGCCTCACGGTCAACGGCGCCCGTGTCGTGACCGCCGACATCACATGCACCAATGGCGTAATTCACGCGATCGACACGGTATTGCTGCCAACCGATTAACCCGTTCGTATAACCGATACCGGGGCTTCCCGCCCCGGTATCACTGAAACGGAGACGCGCGTGAAGGTTGCGATTGTGGGTGCGGGTATCGCCGGACTATCGTGCGCCGTACATCTCCAGCACGGCGGCTGTGCGGTGACGCTGTTCGACAAGGGACGGGGCGCAGGCGGTCGCATGGCGACGCGACGCATCGACATGGCCGGGGACGAAGCCTCCTTCGATCACGGCGCGCAGTATCTGACGATGCGCGATCCCGACTTCGTCGCCGCTATGCACGCTTGGGAGGCTGCCGGTGTCGTTGCGCGCTGGCCCGCCGCCGGCCCCGATGCATGGGTCGGCACGCCGGGAATGAATGCCATAGTCAAGCATCTGGCCGCTCGGGCGGAGGTCCGTTGGAATTGCCGTGTCGATGAAGTCCGCAGGACGGCAGCAGGTTGGACAATCGATCCGGATGCGACTGGCACCCTCTTCGACGCCGTCGTCATCGCGACCCCGGCGGAACAGGCCGCGCCGTTGCTCGCCCCGCATGAACCGGCCATGGCGAGCGAGGCGCTCGCCTGTCGATCGGCGCCATGCTGGACGGCGATGTTCGCGTTCGACGCGCGGCTCGCGATCCCGTCCGATGTCCTGAAAGATGCCGGCATAATCGGCTGGGCCGCGCGGAACAGCGCGAAGCCCGGACGCCGTGATCCGGAAAGCTGGGTCGTTCAGGCCACACCGGACTGGTCGCGCGACCATCTGGAGGATTCCGTCGAGACCGTCGTCGATCGATTACTGGCGGCCTTGGCGACACACAGCCCGACCGGATTGCCGACGCCGATCATTCGTACGGGGCATCGCTGGCGCTACGCGCGGGCGTCGGGGGCCGACCTCGGATCGCTGTGGAATGCCGGCGAGCGGATCGGCGCGACGGGCGACTGGCTGCTGGCACCGCGGATCGAGAGTGCCTGGGTGTCCGGCCGCCATCTCGCCGAGCAGATGCTCGAACGCATTTAAGGCCGTGCGACGGCCTGTGCATCAGGCCATGTCGAATTGACCAGCGCCACGCGTCAGTCGCCGCTCGATCCACTTCGAAAACACCAGATGCGGCACCGCGACGGTTGCGAGCAGCTGGAACGCCTGCGCGGTAAGGTCGGCCGGAAGGCGCTGCGCCAAACTCGTGGCAAAGATCGCCCACCCCCCGATCGCCGTCAGCGACAAGATCGCGCCGGTCGCAAGCCACCAACGATGCGAAACCTTGCCCAGCGTGATTCGTGCATCGGCCAGATGGCGCGGCGAATGGAGGAACACGAAGAACAGGGCGAACCCGACCACCGGCGGCGCGATCATCAGGCCGAGAATGGCGGCCCCGGTCGCCGCCGCCCACTCCCGCGCGCCGCCGTGCCAGGCATCGACGATGCCGACGATCGTCACCAGCAGCGCAACTGGTGCGACTGCGATCAGAACCTTTGCCACGATCTCGCCGCTGGGGTTGCCGACCATCGCGACGAACAGCCGTGCGACGTCGGCGGGGTGGGCCTATCGCGGGTGCGGCGATGATCGCGGTACCGGCCGCGACCTTGAGCAACGGCTCGTCGAGCATCGCCCAGTCCTCGCCGAAATGCACCGAGGCGGCCGTGATGAAGAGGACCAGTGCGACCAGCGGACTGATGATCCACATCACCGCCATCGCGACCGCGATACCGACATAGCCGCCCACTGCCAAAGCCAGACCACGACGCCCGAGACGCGTTGCGCGCGCCAGCAACGATATGTCGTAGGCGCCGTGTGGCATCCCGCCGCCGATGAAAACCACCGTCGCGATCAGCGTCGCGACGGGGCCTCCGAGCGGCACGCCTGCGACCAGCGCGGCGGTCAGATAGACCACGGCGAGCCAGAAGCCGGGAAACACGACGCCGCCGCGCCCCGATAAGGCGCGGCGGTCGAGACTGGTCACGGCAATCTGTGCCGCGACACGGACGGAGGTGTTCGGATCAATGGGTGTGAAGAGCGACACCACCCGCCTCGACCTGCGACTTGCGAACGGAGATCATGTAGATCAGCACGCCGAGCCCGGCCTTCGCGACGATGTCCGCGATCGTGTAGCCGAGTTGGATGACGGTCGTCGCGGTCGCGCCGCTGATCCCCGCATAGGGTGCCATGTAGACGATCGGGTAGAAACCCCACGAGGCGAAGGTCAGTAGGCGCGCCTTCCGCACCAGGCCGCGCGCAACGGCAGGCTGCTGCTCGATCGACTCGCCGAGCCCGCGGAACAGCTCCCAGACGATATAGACGAACGGGATCGACGACAGCGTGCCCCACAGGGCGCGGGTCGGGATGTCGGTCGCGATTTCGCCGGGATACCCCAGGACGATCATCAGCGCCGCGGCCGAGCCGAGACGGACGGTCTTGGACGACGTCTCTTCGGGCGACAACCGCATCACCAGCACCAGCTCGATCAGCAGCAGCGGCACGGTCAGCAGCCAGTCGACATAGCGATAGGCGTCGTTGAACGCGAAGCCGGTGCCCGCGATGATCCCGTCCTTTAGCGAATAGGACTCGTTCCAGCTCTCGAATATCCGCAGATAGTGATACGCCGCGATCGCGGTAACCAGCCCCGAGATGGTGACGGCGGTACGGTATGCCGGCGCAACCTGCGATCGGCACAGCCACAGGAAGGCGGTCGTCGCGGCCATCGTCGCGAACGTGAATGAAAACGCGTTATATACCAGCGAGAACTGGAACGGGGTTATGCTGTCCATGAAGGTCTCCATCACCTTGCTGTGCCGCGCCCGCTACGGTGGCGAACGAGCCTTGTTGCGGGAGAGCGAAGGCCGATGGAGAGATCGGTTGTCGTCCACCCGGAGATGGCGCCACAGCGACTTGAAGGGCAACGGAGGGAGTCCCACCCAAGTTGCGGAACCGATGGCTAATACGGTCCGCGACCCAGCCGCTGTGACGACCAAGCACGGGATACGCCGGGGCCGGGCAGCGGGCGATACGGACCTTGGGCCATATCCGGCGCGGAAGTACCGCGACGACCAGCTAGCGCTTCAGAGGCCCGCCTCGACAGCAAGCCGGATCAGATCGGCGGTAGTGTTCAGGCCCAGTCGGTCCATCAGGATGGCTCGGTGCATCTTGACCGTCTTCTCGGCGAGGCCGAGTTCGGCGGCGATCTGTTTGTTGAGCAGGCCCTGTGCAACGAATTTGAGCACCTGACCCTGCCGCGGCGACAGCGCCTTGACCATCTCCGCGGCCCTGATCCGGCGCATGCTGGTCGGTGTCGCCGCATTGGTATCGATCTCGACCTGCGAGCCGAGGAAATACAGGAGACGGTCCTCCTCGTCATACAGCGGCGCAACCAATACGGCGTTTCGGAACGGCAGGCCGTTGCGCTTGTAGTTCAGGATCTCGACCAGCACCGGCTTGTGCTCCCGCACGCCGCGTCGGATCTCTTCGGACAACCACGGTTCGGTCGCCGGTCCCGACAGGAACCGGCAATTGCGCCCCACGACCTCGTCCGTCGAATAGCCCGTCAGATCGCAGAATGGCTGGTTGCAGGCGATAATGGGATTGTCGGGCAGGCGTGGGTCGCTGATCACCGAGGGTATCGGGCTGTCGGTGACGAGCCTGACAAAGCGTTCGTTCGAGCTTGCGTCGATGCTGTCGATCGAAATGGTGCCTATAGTCATCCCACGTCGCCCCCCCGACGCTCGATCAGTCGCATGCGCCCTCTACCGATCGATACCATGTTTCAGCATATCATCGTTAAGATATGGCCGATCGAGAAACAAACGTCGTTGGACAGGCACGTCACGAACGCGTGTCATGGTCGAGAAAACGAACGCGCGGTTCGGTCGCGGGTAGCGCGAAGCTGCTTGATATAGTCGACTACGGCTTGGGGCTCATAGGGTCTGGCGAAATGCGGGCTTTCTTCACAAAGGTCCGTCGCCGTATTAACGATACCAGTGAGATTGCCCGCCAATTTGACGTCAACTTCAGAGTGATTCCCGCGTATCCAGGTGGCTAGTTCGAACCCTGACCTGGTACCGACGGCTTGAATGTCGCAGAGCACGATATCGACGGCAAACGACGGATCTTTGACGGCAATCACGGCTTCATCGGTGCTGGCCGCCTCCACGACATCGTAACCGCAGTGCCGGAGGTAGTCGGCGATCGCGTGACGCGAAAGGATATCGCCGTCGACGATAACGACGGCGCCGGTAGCGGTCGTCGGACTGATCGACTCCGTCATACCGTGCTGGCCAGTTCTTTCGCCACGCACTCCAGAACTGCGTCGATCTGATAGGGCTTCGACAAAATGTGGCTCGCTCCTTTGGCCAGCGCCTCTTCGGAGCCCAGATGACCCGAGGCCAGTATGACCGGAACCTCCGGAAACAGGCCTTTCACAACCCCTAGCAAGCCCAACCCGTCTAGCGAGCCAGGCATCCGGACGTCGCTGAAGACGAGGTCGATCGACTTGCCGGCCATCAGAATATCGACGGCTTCATCGGCGTTGATCGCTTCGATGACGGTATAGCCTTGATCCCTGAGGGCATCGGAGACGAACATCCGAATGAACAGTTCGTCCTCGACGACCAGAATGTGAACCTGCCGCGTTGCGGGTTCGGGCTCTCCTAACGCCGGCTCCACTCTCGTTTCCCCATCTTGAAATGCTGGCCAGCATTTTCGCCTAGGGTCGAGCTGCCCTACGCGGGCGGCTATGTACGATGCGCTTGCCGCCCGCCCCATCATAGATTGGTCGGCGACATAGTTTCCAACCATCCCGAACGCCGATCGAAGACGGTCCGACTAAGCTGCGAAATCGCCCGGCTGCGCAATCCGCTCTATGCTCTTCTTCGCAGGCATGGCCGAGGCTTGCGAGATACCCTGGCCGTGTTCCAGCAGAAGGGCCGTCGCGGCATCGCGATCGACCGCCGGCGAAAAGATATACCCCTGCCCCAGCTCGCAACCGATCTCACGAAGCTGGTCGACCTGTTCTTCGGTCTCGATCCCCTCGGCCACGATCCGGATGCCCATCTTTTTCGCGGTACGGATAAGGCCCTCGACGATCGTAACGCTCACCCCATCGGGTTCGAGGTGGTCGACGAACAATTTATCGATCTTGATGATGTCGACCGGAACCGTGAGCAGATGAGTCAGCGATGCGAAACCCGTCCCGAAATCGTCCAGCGCGATACGTATGCCGTCAGCGCGTAGCGCCTTGATCGCTTCCTGGATCGCCTGGTCTCCACGCCCCATGTACACCGTCTCGGTCACCTCGAGAATGACATGATCGATAGGGACCCCTTCGCGTTCGAGCGCTGCGTTCAAGACCTGTCCGACGGCGCCGCCGCTCAGGTCCGCAGAAGAGACGTTGATACCCACATGCTGGAACGGAATGCCCAGATCCAGCCACCGCCGCAGGTCGGCGGCGACAAGGGTCATCATCCGCTCAGTCAGCGACGTCGCGACCTGTGCGTCGGCGGTCGCTTCGTGGAAAGCGGCGGCGGACACTATGTTGTCGCCGATACGCATGCGGCAAAGCGCTTCCAGCCCGACGATCTCCCTCGTGTCCAGTCGAAAGATCGGCTGATAGAACGGCTCGACCCGGTCCTCCCGCAAGGCAGCGCTCAATTCCCTGATTGCGCCCATGCGCCGCGTCATGCTCGAACGGAGCCCTGCCCAGTATCGCACGAACCCGCCCCGGCCCGTTTCCTTGGCATGGTAGAGCGCGAAGTCGGCATTCTGGCGAACGCTCTCAACACCGGCATCGTCCTGCGAGAAAGGCGCGCCTCCGATAGTAGCGCGCGGGACTATGATGTGCCCGCCGCAGTCCGTAGACAGCGAAAGTGCGCGCAGGATGTTCTCCGCGGTCGCCTCTAGATCCCGCAGGTCGTCGGCCGCCTGCAGGATGACCGCGAACTCGTCACCCCCCACACGGAACGTCCGACCTGGACTTACCGCTTTGGAAATCCTTTCGCCGGCCACCTGAAGAAGCGTGTCGCCCGCATGATGGCCAAACGTATCGTTGACCACTTTCAGATTATCCAGATCCAGAACGAACAGCGCCCAGCTGCCGACCGGAGCATTTTCGAGCTTGGAAAGCGCCGCATGATAGGCGGCGCGATTGGGACACCCGGTCAACGAGTCGGTAAATGCTCGACGCTGATGTTCGAGAACACGCTCGTGCCGGTCTATCGCTATTTGCGTAAGATGAACGCAGTTGGCCACGACTTCGTATTCGAAGGCCGTCGGCCCCCGGACCTCGCGATAGTAAAACGCAAATGTCGCGATCGCATGACCCTCCGCATCGCATATCGGACTGGACCAGCAGGCACGCAGCCCATGCGGAAGTGCGAGATGCTTGAATGCCTGCCAGCGGACGTCGCTTTCGATATCCGTCACGACGACATCTGTTTTCAGATAGGCCGCGGTCCCGCAGGAGCCTGCTAACGGGCCAACCGAAACGCCGTCCAACGCCTGGGAATACGCTTCCGGGAGGCTAGGCCCGGCTAGCGGATGAAGCAGGCCCGCCAAATCGACCGTCAGAACCGAACACGTTACCCCTGGGAGGATATTCTCGACTTCCTGACAAAGCGTGCTGCACGTCGGCCCGAGCCCCGCACCTCTGGCAATCATTCGTAAGATGACGTTCTGAAGATGCAGCAAAATACTGACAGTATCGCTGCCGCTTTCAACCCTGTTGATTTCAGAAAGAGCCATGGGATCGAACATTATCGAATCCTTGGTTTAAATTCCTTTAAAGGCCTAATCCAAAGCTCAATTATGGAAACATCCATTTTGATTTTATTTGATGGGAAACCTTATAATCGATCTGTTCTAATCAATATTACACAGGTTATTATCGACTGTGAAATATGGCCTATCGACCTGCCGTTGCCGGCATCATCAATGAGAAAATGGCTGCACGAAGTTGCCAGGAATACGGACAGGCCTTGACGGCTCGGAACCAGCAGCAGATCAGTAATTGGTAAATCAGGAAACGCTTCTGTCCGTCCAGTTTGAGCGGAGTGGCCAACCGATCTCCATAATTGGCCAGGCCGAAAGCTTGACATGAAGACCAGCCAGCGTAAGGTAACGCTATCAATCGCCAGCGTCAGACAGGCTTGATCGGGAATTGGATGATTTTGGCGCCTCAGACCCCAGGCACGATCGATGCGGCCGATAGCGGCGCCGCCACCGGCTAACGTCGCCAACTTTACCGATACGATGCTGCGGCCCCCAAAGAATGCGGAGACGGAACGATGATCACGCGCCGTAAGATGATGGGCGGCGCGGTGGCTGCAGGGCTCATGGCATCGCCGTTGGCTGCCGCAGTGCGGTTCGACCGGCGCAAGCGCGGGTTCGACATCACGCTAGCCGGCGGCGGCGTGGTGCCCGTGTTCGTCGACGCGGACGACTTCCCCGGCGTCCGTCGTGCCGCCAGCGATCTGGCCGCCGATATCGGTCGCGTGACCGGCACCGCGGCACAGGTCGTCGGCGACCGCGCGCGTCTGCCGGCGCGTATCATTCTGGTCGGCTCGATCGGCCACAGCCCGCTGATCGACCGGTTGATCGCCAGCGGCAAACTCGACGTTGCCGGCATTCGCGGCAAATGGGAGTCGTTCGTCGTCGAGACGATCGCCAACCCGCTGCCCGGCGTTACCGAAGCGCTGGTGATCGTCGGCAGCGACAAGCGCGGCGCGATCTATGGCGCGTACGACCTGTCGCGGATGATCGGCGTGTCGCCCTGGTATTGGTGGGCGGACGTGCCCGTCGTCCGCCAAACGCACCTGAGCGTCGCGAACGGCCGTTACGTGCAGGGATCGCCCGCGGTGAAGTATCGCGGCATCTTCCTCAACGACGAGGCACCGTGCCTGTCGGGCTGGACCACCGAAAAGTTCGGCGGGATGAACGCCCAGTTCTACGGCAAGCTGTTCGAACTGTTGCTGCGGCTGCGCGCCAATTACCTATGGCCGGCGATGTGGAACAACGCGTTCGCGATCGACGACCCGGCCAATGCGCCGCTTGCGGAGGAGTTCGGCATCGTAATGGGCACGTCGCATCACGAGCCGATGATGCGCGCGCACAAGGAATGGACCGACAACCGCAAGGACTATGGCAACGGCGCGTGGAACTATGCGACCAACGGGCCGGCGGTCGCCAAATTCTTCCGCGAGGGGATCGTCCGCAACCACGACAATGAAGTCATCGTTACGATCGGAATGCGCGGCGACGGCGATGTCGCGCTGGAGAGCACCGGCGGTATCCAGTCTGACGTCAAATTGCTCGAAGGCATCATCACCGACCAGCGCCGGATCATCGCGTCGGGCATGGGCAAACCCGCCGAACAAGTGCCGCAGGTCTGGGTCCTCTTCACCGAAGTCTATAAATATTACGACGCCGGGCTGAAGATCCCCGACGACGTGACGCTGATGCTGGCCGACGACAATGTCGGCAATCTGCGTCGCCTGCCGACTCCTGCCGAGCGTAGCCGCAAGGGTGGCTTCGGCGTGTATTTCCACATGGACATGCACGGCGGGCCGTTCGCCTATCAGTGGGTCAATTCGAACCCGCTGCCCAAAATCTGGGAGCAGATGAACCTTGCCAACCAATACGGCGCGAACGAGATGTGGATCGCCAATGTCGGCGACCTGAAGCCGCTCGAACTGCCGATCGAATTCTTCCTGGCGATGGCATGGAACCCCGCCGACGTCGCCAAGGACAAGATCGCCGACTGGACCCGCGCCTGGGCGGAGCGCCAGTTCGGGCCCGAGCATGCGACCGAGATCGCGTTCCTCGCGGCGCGCTACGCAAAATACAACGGCATGCGCAAACCCGAGCAGCTCAAGCCCACGACGTTCAGCCTGGAACATTACCACGAGGCAGAGCGGATGTGCGAGGCCTGGACCGACCTCGTCCGCCGCGCCGATGCGGTAAACGCGGCGCTGCGTCCCGACCAACGCGATGCGTTCTACCAACTCGTGCTCTACCCGGTCCGCGCCTGCGCCAACTTGATGCTGATGTACGCCGCCGCCGCGCGCAACGCCCGGTTCGCCGAGCAGACACGCGCCAGCACCAAGGCCGAGGCGGACGAGGTGCGACGGCGTTTCAAATACGATCACGAACTCCGCGACACCTACAATCACGTGCTGGCCGGCGGCAAATGGAACCACATGATGGACCAGACGCATATCGGCTATTTCGACTGGTATCCGCCCGAGTCCGACATCATGCCCGCGGTCGCCGATCTCGACCTCGACGGCGCGACGGGCTTCGGCGTTAGCGTAGACGGCAGCGCACGCGCATGGCCCGGCTATTACCTGCCCCCCACGTTGCCGACGCTCGACAGCATCACCCGGCTGCCGACCTATCTCGACGTGTTCCCGCGCGGGCTGGCCGAAGCCCCGGTGACGGTCACCGTGGATCAGCCCTGGGTGAAGATCCGCGAAGGCAAGGCGTTCAGCGCATCGTCGCGTGACAAGCGGTTCTGGATCGATGTCGACTGGGCAAAGGCACCGGTAGGCAAGGCAAAGGCGACGATCACGGTCAAGGGCGACACGACGATCACCGTCCGGCTGGATGCGGTTCGCGCGACGCCGCAGCAGGAGAAGGACGCGCGCGATGCGTTCGGTGGGCTCGCCGGCGGCTTCGCGGTGCCGGTTGCCGAGTTTACGCGGTCGATCCCCGTCGGCAACGTGCGCTGGGACACGATCCCCGATTTCGGTCGGGTCGAGACGGCGATGTCGATCTTCCCGGTCGATGCGCCCTCCTTCCCGGACCCGACGCGCGCACCGCGCCTGGAGTACCCGATCTTCCTGGCGGCAGCGGGCAAGTACCGCGTCGATCTGGTCACCGGCCCGACGCTGGAAGTCATCCCCGGGCGGAAACTGAGGGTCGCGGTCTGGCTCGACGGCCAGCAGCCCGAGATCGGTACGGTCTTCACACCCGAAGACGGTCCGTCCCAGGACTTTCTCGGCGCCAAGCACGCCGTCAACACCGCCGACAACGCGCGGACGATGCGGTTCACGATCGACGCCGATCGCCCTGGCCGTCACGTCCTGACCGTCGCGATGATCGATCCGACGATGGTGGTGCAGGCCATCGCGATTGCGAACGACGATCCCAAGGCGTCGTATTTCGGACCACCGATACTCGACACGCGCCCTGCGAAACTTGGCCGACCGGTATCGCCCTGGGCGATCGTTCGGTCTTGATGCCCCAGTCCTCCTGAATTTGACGAGATCGCGATGCGTACATGCCTGGCTCTTATCGGTATCCTGATCGCCGCGGCGTTGCCTGCACCCAACGGGCGCGCGGCGGCACAGGATAACGCTGCGGCCGTTTCGGCGGACGTGGTCGTCAACCTCGACGCACCCGGCCCGGTCATCGCCAAGCACATCTACGGCCAGTTCGCCGAGCATCTCGGACGCGGCATCTACGAAGGCATCTGGGTCGGCGAAAAGAGCACGATCCCAAACATCCGCGGCTATCGTCGCGACGTGGTCGAGGCATTGCGCCATATCCACGTCCCCGTGATCCGCTGGCCCGGCGGCTGCTTCAGCGAAATCTACGACTGGCGCGACGGGATCGGGCCGCGCGCGAAGCGGCCGACCCGCGTGACGATGAACTGGCCGAACACGATCGACACCAACCAGTTCGGCACGCACGAGTTTCTCGATTTCGCCGAACTGATCGGCGCGGACGCCTATGTCTCGGGGAATGTCGGATCGATGACGCCGCGCGATATGGCGCAGTGGATCGAATACATGACGTCCGACCAGCCGGAATCGACGCTGGTGCAACAGCGCAAGTCCAACGGACGCGACAAGGCGTGGCGCGTGCCGTTCTTCGGCATCGGCAACGAGACCTGGGGCTGCGGCGGCGAGATGCGTCCCGATTACGCGGCCGACGTCAACGCGCGCTATGCGATCTTCGCGCGTGCGCCGAGCGGCTATCCGATGGTCAAGGTGGCGAGCGGCGCCAGCGTCCAGGGCGGCGGCGACTTCGAGGCGTTCACCACCGCGATGATGGCGCACATGGGCGCGACGCAGGCTCTCAGCTTTCATTATTACGCGATGCCCGACGGCGCGAAGGGCCCCGCGGTCGGCTTCGACGAGGACGGCTGGGCGAACGAACTCTCGCTCGCCTTGCGGATGGAACCGCTCGTGTCGCGGACCGAGGCGATCATGGACCGCACCGATCCCGAGCGGAAGATCGCGCTCTTCGTCGACGAATGGGGCAGTTGGTACACCCAGCCGCCCGAGGCTCCCGAGGGCGCGCATTACCAGCAGAACTCTTTGCGCGATGCGATGGTGGCCGCGCTCACGCTCGATATCTTCCACCGCCACACCGCCCGCGTGCGGATGGCCAACATCGCGCAGATGGTGAACGTGCTGCAGTCGATGATCCTGACCGACAAGCAGAAGATGCTGCTGACGCCGACCTATCACGTGTTCGACATGTACCAGCCGTTCATGGACGCGACCCCGTTCCCCGCGCTGGTCGCGAGCCCGACCTACACCAAGGGCAAGGTCAGCATGTCGACGATCGACGCATCGGCGGCACGGGGCAAGGACGGGAAGCTCTATCTCTCGCTGGTCAATGTGAGCCCGAACAAGGCGGCGCATGTCCGTACGAACCTGACCGGGACCGCTCGGGGCCGGTTGCTGACCGCCCCGCAGATCGACAGCCACAACAGCTTCGATGCGCCGGACACGGTCAAGCCGGTGCCATTCGCCGGTCGCGTCGAAGCGGACCACATCGTTTTCGACATGCCGGCGAAATCGATCGCGGTGGTGAGGATCGATTGAGGTCTTCCCGTATCACGGTCGCCCTACCCGCATAGCCCGCTCCCTCCCAAACGGAGCGCTCATCGAGACGACCGCCCCGTCTCCACTGGGATATCCTTTACGAACGTCGGTGAGCCCTTGCCGTCGCGTGCCGCGCGGAGGATGCTGGCGGGACAATATGGGAGGATAGAATCATGAGGTATTTGGTTACAGCAGTTGCCGTACTCATCCCCCAGGCTGTCCTCGCTCAAGTCCCGCCCGAGCGCACCGTCCAGGTGACGGGCACCGGGACCATTCAAACGGCCCCCGATATTGCGTTGCTCACCATATATATTCGTGGCGAGGGGCCTACTCCAGACGCGGCCACGACGATGATCGCGGCGAAGCAGAAGGCGGTTAACGAGGCGCTGGTCGGCCTGTTGGGGTCGAACAGCGAGCTTACCGCCAGCAACGTCACTATCATCGAAGCACGGAGCGGCGCGTGCGCCGACGGGCAGGGATATGGCAGTCGACCACGCCTCAGCACCGGCGATTGTGCCGTGTCGGGCTTCATCGCGACGATGCAGACGAGTGTGCGCACGCGCGCGGTCGAGAAGGCCGCGACCGCCGCTGGATTGGCCTCCCGGCTAGGCGCCAGTGACGCCCGCGTGCAGGGGTTCGCGTTGTCCGATCCCGAAGCCGCGCGAGCCAGGGCGAACATGGCAGCGATCGCCGATGCCGCGAAGCGTGCCGCAGCGTTGGCAAGCGGCGCAGGTCTTCGCCTGGGTCCGATCATCGCCGTGCGTGATCAGGCGAGCTACGACATAACGGTCACGGGAGCGTTGCGTGGTGCGAATGCTCCTGCCGCGCCGCCGGCGCCAAGGGTATCGCCAGTCACGATCGACCTGAAACCGACACCGATCGAGACCAGGGCCTAGGTCTTCGTCAGCTACGCCATAGCATCCTGAGCAACGGGCCGGTTCCTACCGGACCGGGCCATATCCGAAACTCGATTCCCTGTGCGACGGTGCGCGCAGGGACACCGAGCGGCACGCCTGCAGCGGGGTCGGCCAGCATCGTTCCGAACCCGAGGATCAACGGTCACTCGGGGTCGCTCGACGACCTGCCCGCCACCCCGCGCTCGGCCAAGGCGGAGCTCGATACCAGGACGACGATGGCCTCGATGGCGAAGTCCCGTGGTTGCGGATGCCCGCATCGCGCATACATCGGCACGACCGGGCTCGGACCCGGACGCGCATGATACGCGCCGAGCCCCCGCCCCTTCTTTCCCCCGCAAAGGACACCGATCATGGCTCTCAAGGACGTTCTTGCCGACAAGCTCGGCTTCGGTGCCGCCCCACTCGGCAACATGTTCCGCGACATCCCGCAGGATGAAGCGCTGGCGACGGTCCAAGCGGCGTGGGACGACGGCATCCGCTATTACGACAACGCTCCGTTCTACGGCGCCGGGCTCGCCGAACTGAGAATGGGTGAGGCGCTCGCCGACAAGCCGCGCGATGCCTATGTCATCAGCACTAAGGTCGGCCGCGTCATCCTGGATGAACTCGAGGACGTCAGCGCCCGTCAACAGGGCGAGAAGGCCGGCGTCTTCGCGCACGGTCGCGCCAACACCGTGGTCAACGACTATTCCTACGATGCGACGTTGCGCTCGATCGAGGGCAGTCTCGAACGCCTGCGCACCGACCATATCGAAATCGCCTTCGTCCACGATCTCGCCCGCGATTTCTGGGGCGACGAATGGATCGGCCGGTTCGAGGAAGCCCGTACCGGAGCGTTCCGCGCGCTCGACCGCCTCCGCGACGAAGGCGTCATCAAGGCCTGGGGTCTCGGCGTAAACCTGTGTGAGCCGATCGAGACGTTGCTCGACCTTCAAGAGCCGCGACCGGACGCCTTCCTGCTCGCGGGACGCTACACCCTGCTCGACCATTCCCGCGCGCTGCAACGCGTCATGCCGCTGGTCGCCGAACGCGGTCTCGGCGTGGTCGTCGGCGGTCCCTATAGTTCGGGCGTACTCGTCGGTGGACCCAATTTCGAATACGCCCCGGCCTCGCCCGCGATCCTCGACAAGGTCGCCCGGATCAAGGCAATCGCGGATCGTCACGGTGTCAGCATGAAGGCCGCCGGTCTGCAATTCTCCCTGGCGAACCCGGCGGTCGCGGCCGTCATTCCCGGCGCCAGCCGGCCAAGCCGGATAGCCGAGGATCGGGCCGCGCTGACGGAGATCATACCCGGCGAGTTCTGGCACGACCTCCGTCACGCCGGGCTCGTCGACTCCGCAGCACCGCTTCCCGGTAACTAGGTCACGTCAAGGTAAGCGTAGCGACCGGAACCCGGACTCGACGTTCCGGAATTCCGGTCGCCCGACTACGGCCATCCGACGCATACTGCTTGCCTTGACGGCTAGAAGTAGGACTCGCCTTTTCTACCGGACTGGCCAAAAGTCAGAATCGAAACATAAATACCTGCGGCCTACGATCGAGTTGTTCGATCATAGTTATCTCAGCAAATCGTTGCCGTAATCCGAGGTAAACGGGTATTTAAGAAGGCACACAAGTTGCCATTAGGAGAGAGACATGGACGCGATCACCGAAGGTAGCCCGATCAACGATCCGGGCAAGCAGCCGGCCGCCAAGCGCGCGCTGCTGGGTCGCACCGCCCGTGACTGGTGGCCCGATACGTTGCCGCTGGAAATCCTGCAGGGCCCCGGCCTCGCGGTGAACCCGCTGGGCGACGACTTCGATTATCGCGCGGCCTTCAAGGCGCTCGACTATGCCGCGGTCAAGGCCGACCTCGTTGCCTTGATGACCGACAGCCAGCCCTGGTGGCCGGCGGATTACGGGCATTACGGCCCCTTCTTCATCCGCATGGCATGGCATTCGGCCGGCACCTATCGCACCGGCGACGGTCGCGGTGGGTCGTCGTCGGGCGCACAGCGGTTCGCACCACTCAACTCGTGGCCGGACAACGGCAACCTCGACAAGGCACGCCGCCTGCTCTGGCCGATCAAGCAGAAATACGGCCGCGCGCTGAGCTGGGCCGATCTATTCATCCTGACCGGCAACGTCGCGATCGAGTCGATGGGCGGACCGACCTTCGGCTTCTCCGGTGGCCGCGCCGACGTGTTCGAGCCGTTGAAGGACATCTACTGGGGCACTGAAGAAGAGTGGCTCGGCCAGACCCGGATCGACGAGGAAGCCGGCATGGCGCTGGAGGAGCCGCTCGCGGCGATCCAGCACGGCCTCATCTACGTCAATCCCGAAGGTCCCGGCGGTTGCCCGAACCCGATGGGCTCGGCACGCGACATGCGCGAGACGTTCGCCCGGATGGGTATGGACGACGTCGAGACCGCGGCGCTGACCGCGGGTGGCCACACCTTCGGCAAGGCGCACGGCAACGGCGACGCGTCAAAGGTCGGCAAGGAGCCCGAAGGCTCGGACATCGCGTCGCAGGGTCTCGGCTGGACGTCGACTCATGGCACCGGCATGGGCGACGACACGATCACCAGCGGGATCGAAGGCGCCTGGACGCCGACGCCGATCACGTGGGACATGACGTATTTCGACATGCTGCTCGACCATGAATACGAACTGGTCCGCAGCCCGGCGGGCGCGCATCAGTATCAGCCGGTCGGCAACCCGGAAGAGACGCTGGCGCCCGGCGCTCATTCGCCCGACAAGCGCGTGCCGACGATGATGACGTCCGCCGACATGGCATTGAAGGTGGACCCGAGCTACCGCGCGGTGATGGAGAAGTTCCGGGCGGACCCGGAATACTTCGCCGATGCCTGGGCGCGTGCGTGGTTCAAGCTGACCCACCGCGACATGGGACCCAAGCAGCGCTACCTCGGCCCCGAAGTGCCGACCGAGGAACTGATCTGGCAGGACCCGATCCCGAAGGCCGACTATAAGCCGATCGACTCGTTCGACGTCGCCGACCTGAAGAAGGCGATCGCCAATTCGGGTCTGGAGATTGCCGAACTCGTCACCACCGCCTGGGCTTCGGCCTCGACCTATCGTCGGTCGGACCACCGCGGCGGCGCCAACGGGGCGCGAATCCGGTTCGCGCCGCAGAAGGACTGGGACGTCAACGAGCCCGCTCAGCTTGCTCGCGTTCTGGCGGTTTATGACGGCATCAAGGCCGAGTTCGACGCAAAGGATCCGAGCGAGGGTGCCAAGCGCGTCTCGATCGCGGACCTGATCGTGCTCGGCGGTTCGGTCGGCATCGAAGCCGCCGCCAAGGCAGCCGGCCATGACATCGAAGTGCCGTTCACGATTGGTCGCACCGACGCGACCGAAGCGCAGACCGACGCCGAGAGCTTCAAGGTGCTCGAGCCCAAGGCCGATGCGTTCCGCAACTATCTCCAGACGCGCTTCACCGTGCCGACGGAGGAGCTGATGGTCGACAAGGCACAGCTGCTGGGCCTGTCGGCCCCCGAAATGGCGGTGCTGATCGGCGGCCTGCGCGTGCTGGGTGCGAACCATTCCAACGCGAAGGCGCACGGCGTGTTCACCGATCGCCCGGGCCAGCTGACGAACGACTTCTTCGTCAACCTGCTCGACATGAAGACCGCATGGAAGCAGGTCAGCGAGGAAAGCGACCAGGAATATGTCGGCACGACCCGCGGCACGCACGATCACAAGTGGACTGCATCGCGTACCGACCTGGTATTCGGCTCGAACTCGCAACTGCGTGCACTGTCCGAAGTCTATGCCTGCGCCGATGCGGAGGAGATGTTCGTCGCGGAGTTCGTGACGGCATGGACCAAGGTGATGAACGCGGATCGCTACGACCTGCTCGACTGACCGTCGGTTCAGGAGCTGGAGAGAGGGCGTCGGCAGCAATGTCGGCGCCCTTTTTCATGCCCTGCCGATCAGTCGCCCGCCCCTCCACATCACGCCTCCGGAGACTTCGCCGAAGAGACATGCAGCCATCCCGTGCCGACGGCGTTGAGCGATCCGTAGCAACTCTTTTGGACGGGATTCCATGACCCCTGCACGTTGGCCGTCTCGCCTCTGGATCGTCCGTCATGGCGAAAGTGCGGGAAACGTGGCGCGCGATGCAGCACACGCCGCCGGCGCCGAACGGATCGACCTGTCGCACCGCGACGTCGACATTCCGTTGTCCCCGCTGGGCGAGGAGCAGGCCCGCGCGCTCGGCGCATGGTTCGCGCACGCGGATCCCGACGACCGCCCCGATATTCTGCTGGTCTCGCCCTATGTCCGCGCGCGCCAGACCCTAAACCTCTTCCGTGAACAGGGCGGTGCGGCCGGCGACGAGCCGATCGGGATCGACGAACGCCTGCGCGAAAAGGAGTTCGGCATTCTCGACGGCCTGACCACCAGCGGTGTCGCATCGGTATATCCGGACCAGGCCGAGTTCCGCCGCATCCTCGGCAAATTCTATCACCGGCCGCCCGGCGGGGAGAGCTGGTGCGACGTCATCTTCCGCCTGCGATCGCTGATGGATACGATCGCATTGCACTATGCCGGCCGCCGCGTGATGATCGTCGCGCATCAGGTCGTCGTCCTTTGCCTGCGCTATGTCATCGAGAACCTGACCGAGGACGAGATCCTGGCGATCGACCACCAAGGCGACGTCGCGAACTGCTCGGTCACCGAATATCGCTTCGACCCCGACGGCCCGCAGGACGGCGCGCTCACGCTCGTTCGCTACAACGCCGTCGTCGACCACCAAGGGTCCGCCCCGGTCACCGCCGAGCCGGACCGTACCACCGGAGTACGAGGATGACCGATACCATTCCGCTCGACAGCAGCTGGATCGCTGCCAACCCGCCCCCCGTTCATGGCATCGGAACCACGAAGAACAGTCGGGGACGCGTGTTGGCGATCGGCGGTTCGGCGATGGTGCCGGGCGCGCTTCGCCTGACGGGCGAGGCAGCGCTTCGGGTCGGCGCGGGCAAGCTCCAGATGGCCACGATCGAATCCGCGGCGATCGGCCTCGGCCTGCTCGTCCCTGAGGCCGGTGTCCTCGCACTCCCGCAAGACGACGTCGGAGAGATCGACGGCGCAGCCGGTCCCCTGCTCGAAAAGTCGCTGAACAGCTGCGATACGCTGGTCGTCGGGCCCGGCATGGGGTCCGCCGATGCCGCCGAGGCGCTACTCCGCCTGATCCTGACACAGCCTTGCGACGAGGTGACGTTGGTCGTCGATGCCATGGCCATCGGGTCCGCGCGAGGTCAGCGCGAAGCGCTCGCGGCATTCGACGGTCGCATGGTGTTCACGCCGCATCACGGCGAAATGGCGATGCTGACGGGTATCGAGGAAGACGCGATCGCGCAGTCCCCGGACAAGATCGCGCGGGACGTCGCCGCGCAATACGGCGCTGTCGTCGTCCTCAAGGGCAGCGATACCGTCATCGCCGCACCCGACGGAACGACCTTGCATTATGGCGGCGGCGGCACCGGACTCGCTACCGGCGGATCGGGAGATGTCCTGGCCGGTGCGATCGGCGGCCTGCTGTCCCGCGGCGCGTCCCCTATCATCGCGGCCGGCTGGGGCGTCTGGTTGCACGGACAGAGCGGACGACGTGTCGCAACCACGCGAGGCCCGATCGGCTTTCTCGCCCGCGACGTCCCCGCCGAGTTTCCGCGCCTGCTCCCGCAATAGGTCACGCTCGGAGGCCCATCATACCCTCGCCGATGATGTTGGCGTTCGCTCGTGGCGCGCTTAAGCACCTCGCATGCACATTCCGACGGTCTCGATCCTCATCCCGACGTTCAATCGCGCGCATTACGTCGGCGACGCGATCGCCAGTGCGCTCCAACAAACGCTGACCGACACCGAAGTGATCGTCGTCGACGACGGATCGTCCGATCGAACGCCCGAGATCATCGCTGCGTTCGACGATCCGAGACTGCGACTTGTACGCCATGAGATCAACCGCGGCATCCCGGAGACCCGCAACACCGCTTTGGCTGCCGCGCGGGGCCAGTATATCGCCTGGCTGGACAGCGACGACATCGCTCGCCCGACTCGGATACGCAAACAGGTCGACTTCCTGCGCGACAATCCGACTATCGCAATGGTCGGTTCGGCTGCCGGCAAGATGAACGCGGACGGCACCCCGAAGAAAGGGACCCGCATGCCGCCGCTCAGTCCGCCGATGATTGCCGCGTGGCTGTTGTTCCGATCGGCGTTTCAGCAATCTTCCATCATGGGACGTGCCGAGATACTGAAGTCGTATCGATACGATCCGCGATACCGGGTCTGCGAAGACGTCGACATGTTCGTACGCCTACAGCACGACCATCGTCTCGCGAACCTGCCGGAAATCCTGATCGATCGTCGCATGCACCCCGACCAGACCGTTCGCCAATTTCGCAGCGAGATCCTGACGAGCCGGGAGACGTTGATTGCGCCGACGCTGGCGGCCCTGCGGATCGACGCGACGAGGACCGACGTCGAACGGCATGTCCTGCTCGGATTTGCCGACTTGCGGGATGCCGATGTCGATACGCAATTCCTGCCCTGGGCCCGCGACTGGCTGTCCCGGTTGCGACGGGCGAACGACGCTACGCACGTGTTCGATCCCGGCGCGCTCGATACCGCGAGCGACTATTTCTGGCTTCTTGCTTGCCGCGCGATGGCACCGAAGATCGGACGCGCCCAGGCGATCAGGGCCTTTACCACGCGTTTGCCGACCAGCCTGCTCGGCCCAGATGTCAGGGGATGGGTAAAGGACGCGTGGCGGACCTACGCATATCGCTGAGCGATCCCACATCCCCGACAGCTCAACTTCAGGCGGGTTCGGGCTTCTTCGTATAGGTGATGACGAATAGCAGACTGGTGACGGCGGCAGATCCCGCGACGACCGCGACGGCCATCCCGACCTCACCCCATAGGGGCAGCGTGACCAGCGCCGTGGCCAGCATGATGGCGACGCTGACGATCCGGATCAGGAAAATGCGCCCGGCATAGCCGCGCGCCGTCAATACGGTATCCAGCCCGACCGCGACCAGGTCGATCGCACCGGCCGCCGCCATCCAGATCAGGACGACGTTTCCCTGACCGAAGACATGCCCGCCCACCAGCTTGAGTACCGACTTCCCGAACACGACCGCGATCAGCATGATCACCGCGCCCGCCACGGTACTCATCAGGACGGTTCGCAGGACCAGTCGCCGGACGGTTTCGTCTTTGGCTTCCTGAACGGCGCGTACGATTTCGGGAAACGCCGCCCGCGATATCAGCTGGCCTATCTTTCCGAGCGACTGCGCGAGTTGCGCGGCCAGCCGGAACGTTCCGGCCGCAGCGACGCCCAGCTCGTTGCCGACCGCCAGCAACGGCAACTGCTTGCTGGCGAGCGCCAATGTCGAACTGGCGTTCGTGCTCAGCGCAAAATTCAGGATCCCGTCATTCTCCCGCACCATCCGCTTGAAGCCGGCCCCGCCCCATAAAAGCTTCAGGTCGCCGATATGCGCGACCATCCCCCAATAGGTGGCCGACGTCAGCACTTCGGCGATCGCCCATACCGCCAGGAACGCCTGGACCGTGGGATGGAAGATCATGACGAGCACGGCCCCGACCGCCCGCGCGATCGGCGTTATGCTGTCCGCGATCGCCGCAAGCCGGAACTTGTCCCTCAGGCGCAGGATGCCAACGGCGGCGGACCGGATCGTCACGAGCTGGACCACGGTGAAAATCAGCGCGGCACGTTTGAGCGTTGCACCGATACCGAAGGCATCGCTCCAGAGTTCGAGAATGGCGACCGCGAGCGCCGCCCCGCTCAAGGCGCTGATGAGATCGAGCGCCGCGGTTCCGCGAAACAGACGTGCCAGCCTCGGTTCGTCTTCGCCACGCGAGAGACCGACCCCGAACTGGACGATCACCTGCCAACTCTGGAACGCCACCAGCGTAGCGAGCGCCTGCGCCGCTCCGGTAATCAGCGAAAATCGGCCAAATCCGGTCACGCCCAGCGTGCGCGCCGCTATGCCGAGATATAGCAGGGACAGTATCGCAACGACGCCCCGGCTACCCACCAGCCAACCGAGATTATGTCCGATCGAGCGCAGCACATTCCCATTGGAGCGCAGCACGTCGCCGTCGGATCGGAGGTTGGGAGGACGCTGAGCGCTGGACATGATGCTCGCGACCTACCGGGGCTGGCGCTACGTCACAAGCACCGCAATCTCATCGGCACTCGCACGAAATCGGAAGAAAGGAACCGTTCACCGACCGATCGACGGCGGCTTCGTATCCCGCGCGGCGCCTGCCGGTGCCTGGTCTCGGGGACAGGACGCCCGGTCCGACGCCCGGCCGGACCGCCGGCTGGCGCGACCAAACGCGCCCCAGCCGACGTCCGCCCGAACGTCCTTCCCCAGCCTAGGCCTTCTTCATCTGGCGCACCGCGTGATCGGCGGCGCGGGCGGTCAGTGCCATGAAGGTGAGCGACGGGTTCACGCACGAGATCGACGCCATCTGCGCGCCGTCGGTCACGTACAGGTTCGACGCGGCATGCGCCTGGCTCCACTCGTTGAGCACCGACGTACGCGGATCGCGACCCATGCGCGCGCCACCCATTTCGTGGATCGCGTCGCCGGGAACGTGCTCGCCTTCCGTGCTCCTGACGTTGGTGAGGCCCGCCCCTTTCAGCATCGCCTCGCCCTGCGTCCGCGCGTCGGTCATCATCTTCAACTCGTTGTCGCGGAAGCGGACGTCGAAGCGCATCAGCGGCACCCCGAACCGGTCGACCTTCGACTGGTGAAGCGAAACCTTGTTGTCGGCATAGGGCAGGCATTCGCCGAACGCGCCCATGCTGAACCGCCACGGTGCGTATTTGCGCATGCCCTGCTTCATCGACGCGCCGAACCCGACCGGCGCCGCGGGGTTGCGATAGGCGCTGCCCTGATAGCCATAGCCGCGCTTGAAGCCGACACCCTCGTCGCCGCCGATATTGCGGAAGCGGGGCACGTAGACGCCGCCCGGACGACGGCCGAACTCGATAAACTCCTCCATGCCCGGAATGTCGCCCTCGACGCCGACGCGGAAGATATGGTCCATCACGTAACGCCCGAGCGTGCCGCTATCGTCGAAATAGCTCCGGTCGCCGCCCGGTGCGCGCGAGTTCAGCATGATCTGCGTCGAGGCGATCGCCGAGGCGCAGAGGAAGACGAGATCGGCCTGCACCGTTTCCGCCTGGCCGGTCTTCGCGTCGATATAACGGACGCCGGTCACTTTCTTGCGCGCCGCGTCGTACACCAGGTTGGTGACGACCGAGTCCGACCTGAGCGTCAAGCGACCGGTTGCGCGAGCGGCCGGCAAGGTGACGGCCTGGGTCGAAAAATACGCGCCGAACGAGCAACCATTGCCGCACTGGTTGCGGAACTGGCATTTCGTGCGGTTCTGGTCGGGCTTATCCTCGGTCATGTTCGACAGCCGGGTGTTGATCAGTTTGCGACCGGGAAACTTGGACTCGAGACCCTGTTTCAGCCACTTCTCCGCGACGTTCATCGGCATCGGCGGCTGAAACTCGCTGTCGGGCAGATAGTCGAGATTCTCGCGCGAGCCCGAGACGCCGATGTATTTCTCGACATAGCTGTACCACGGCGCGACGTCGTCATAGCGGATCGGCCAGTCGCCATCGATGCCGTCGCGCTTGTTCGCCTCGAAATCCGCAGGGCTCCAGCGGAAGCACCAGCGACCCCAGATCAGCGACTTGCCACCGACCGCGCCGGGTCGGATCCAGTAGAATTTGCTGCCCTCGTCATAGGCGTACGGGTTCAGCCGGTCGTCATTGTGGAACTCGCGGTTGCTGGGTTGGACATAGCCGTGCTTGCCGATGAAATAATCGCTGTCGAGCAGCGGCTTGGGCATGATGTTGCGCGCCGGCACCTCATAGGCGGGCTTGCCGTCATAAGTGTAGCCTTCGCCGTGCTCGACCATCTTGCCGCGGTCCAGCATCAGGACACGGAGGCCCTTTTCGGTCAGTTCCTTCGCAGCGAAGCCACCGCTTACGCCCGATCCAATAACGATCGCGTCGAACCTGTTGGTCTCAGCCATGATCTCTCTCTCCTAAAACTCGGAAAACACGCCCCGTCAGAAGCGCCCCCATTTAAAAACGAAGCGCGCGCAGTGTCCGGAAACTCGTGGTGATGTCGGGCAGATAAGGCGCGGGAGCCTCGTCGTTCTCGACGTAGAAATGCCGCACGCCGGCGCTGCCCTTCAGCTTGAACAGCGCGCCGAAATCGATCGTGCCC
This sequence comes from Sphingomonas faeni, assembly GCF_030817315.1. Lineage (NCBI taxonomy): Bacteria > Pseudomonadati > Pseudomonadota > Alphaproteobacteria > Sphingomonadales > Sphingomonadaceae > Sphingomonas > Sphingomonas faeni. The sequence goes on from NZ_JAUSZF010000001.1 coordinate 1,997,476, forward strand.
TGCCCGACCGCGGTCATGCTCCGGTCGGGGCGCATGTCCTTGACGTGATAGGCGTAGAGGCGCGGCGCCAAGCGCTCGATCAGGGTCGACAGGTTTTCGCCGGCATGCAGCGCCCAATAGAGATCGAGTTCCACCTTCACGAGCGCGGGGTCGGTCTCCTTCAGCAACCGGTCGTACAGGCTGACCCCGCCCGGCTTGGTCGTGAACTCGAAATCGTGGTTGTGATAGGCAAAGCCCAGCCCGGCCTTCTTCAGTTCGGTCGCGAACCGGTTGAAGTTCGGCAGCGCCGCGTTCCAGCCCGCCTCGTTGCGATGCTCGGCGGTCATGTACGGCAGCACGACCGTGGTCGCGCCGAGCGTCTTGGCCATCGTCACCGACTGGTCGAACTGCTTGAGCAGCGCGTCGTAGCCGATATGCACGGACGGTGCGGTCAGGCCCAGCTTGTCCATCGTCCGGCGCAGCATCGCATGGTCCATGCCGTCATAGCCGCCACCGCCGAACTCGATCTCGCGGTAACCGATCTGCGCGACCTTGCCGAGTGTGCCGACCGGGTCCTTCGAAAAGATGTCGCGGATCGTGTAGAGCTGCAGGCCGATCGCCCTCAACTGCGCCGCCGACGCGGCCGGCACGAACGCAAGCGCGGCCACCGCGCCCGAGCCCGCAAGCAGGTGTCTACGGCTGAGCATCATGCGGAATACACCTTGTTGACCTGAGAATAGGGAAATTCACCATTATACTCACCAGGCACCGGCAAATACTCCCGCTCCTGCGTCATGCCGATTTCGGAGGTGTAATAGCCGGTGACGACGAGCTGCCGGAATGCCTCGAAAAAGACGCCGCCCGACGGGATCTGGTCGTTCATCGCGAGCGTGAGCAGCGCATCCTGCTGCGTCGCCGTCGCCTTTGCACCGGCGACCTTATAGTCCTTGAGGCTGCGCGCCTCGATCGCGTCGAGCCCGGCGAGGATCGGCGCGCGGTCGGCCGGAGCGGCCCAGTCGGCGAGCAGCTTCTCGATATAGGCCGGGACACCGGCGGCGATCGCGCCCGGTGTATCGGTGGTAGGCAGCACGCGTTCGCTGAGCGCGGTCATCAGCGCGCGCTGGGGGGCTGTGAAGACCGCGACGCTGGGCGGGCCCTCGCTGATGACGGGGATGCCGGCGGCCGCGCCGGGCGCCTGCGCGACACCGGCCGCGCGCGCGATCGGCGCATACAGGGCCGTGCCGAACATGGCGACGACGCCTGCGAGTGCAGTTCTGCGATCGATCATTTACCGTCCTTCTTCAGGTCCTGTGCGATCGCCGCCTCGGTTAGCGGACGGACCCAGATATTGCGGAACGACACCGGTGAATCGTGATCCTGGAGCTGGATCGGTGCGGCATCGGCGTGCGCCGTGTAAGCAGCGACGTGGCGCCAGTTGGTCGTGCCGAGCATCGCTTGGTGGTTCTGGACCAGCACGCCATTGAGCAGCGCGGTGACGTAGGCCGGGCGCAGCAGGCTGCCGTCGGCGGCGAAGCGGGGTCGCTCGAACACGATATCGTAGGTCTGCCATTCGCCGGGGCGACGCGCGGCGTTCACCAGTGGCGGCTTCCAGCCATAGACCGCGCCGACCGTGCCATCGGCATAGGTCGGGTTCTGCGAGCCATCGAGGATCTGCAGTTCGTAGCGCTGCATGAACCAGATGCCGCTGTTGCCGCGGTCCTGCGAGGTCTTGGTCGGCGGGTTTGGCGAGCGGAATTCGAGATGCATCTGCACGTCGCCGAAGCTCTGTTTCGAGACGAGGTTGTTCTCGCCGCCGCTCTTCGCACGCGACGGGATCGTCAGCGCACCGTCCGCGATCGGCCATGCGATCCGATCGGGCTTCCATGCATCGAGCGAACGCCCGTCGAACAGCACGACCGCATCGGCGGGTGGACCACCGGGGGTCGCGGCCGGCGCGACGACGACCGGCGCAGGGCGGTCGGCGTCATGAACGCGCCACTGCCCGCCGGGCAGCATCGGCGTGTCCTTGAAGCCGGGCTTCTCCTGAGCCGCGACAGACCCCGTCGCCATCAACGTCATCGCCGCGGCGACGCTCGCCATCAAAAAGGTGTTCATGCGTCTTCCCCTCATCCCCGTCCCCCTCATGCTGCATCGATCTCGCGGTAAGCGGCGATCAGGCGATCCTCGCCCGCACGCCCGGCGATCGAATTGCCGTGTTCCATGCCGATCACGCCCGAATAGCGTTTTGCCCGCAGCCACTTCACGATCGAGGCGTAATTGATCTCGCCGGTCGATGGTTCGTTGCGGCCCGGATTGTCGCCGAACTGGATATAGCCGATCTCGTTCCAACAGGTGTCGAGCGTCGGGATCAGGTTCCCCGACTGGATCTGCTCGTGATACAGATCGGCGAGCACCTTGACCGCCGGGCTGTTGGCACCGCGCGCCACCGCATAGCCCTGCGAGATCGTCTGCATATAGACGCCCGGATGGTTGGTCCGCGTGTTGAGCGGCTCCATCACCATCGCCGCCCCCGATGGCGCGACGATATCGCCGGCGCGGCGCATCACGTCGATCACGCGCGCGGTCTGGATATCCACCGGAACCTTCGGGTCCATGAAGCCGGTGACGACGGTCATCCGCTTCGCATTCAGTCGCTTGGCGACGTCGAGCGAGGCGCGGATATCGGCGAGGAACGCCTCGCGCTCGGCGCCGTCGGTCGCGCCGAGCAATGGCCTGGACTTCGACCATTTGGGCATGCTGGCGACGAACACGCCCATCGTCATGCCGCGCTGCGCGAGCGCCTTGGCCATCTGCTCCTGCTCGGCCACCGACCGCGTCGCCGCCTCGTTGTCCTCCCAGGCGGTGAAGCCCTGATCGGCGGCGAAGGCGATCTGTTCGATTCGCCCGCCGCGGCTGGCGAAGCTGCCCTCGTGCGGCGCGTAGCCGAGCGAGAAGCGCGCGGCGTTCGAGCTGCGGCGTTGCCCCCCGGCCATGCCCGGCACCAGCGACGCGGCAGCGCCTGCCGCGAGCCCGGCCCCGAGCAGGTTTCGGCGGGAGAGCGTCATGCGACCATTACCGTCATTTCGAGCCCTCGGCCTTGAGGTAGGCGATGATCGTCGCGCGCTTGGCGGCATCGGGCGTCGCGATCGGCATGCGCGTGCCCGGCACCTTCTTCTGCGGTGCGGCGAGATACTCGTTGAGCGTCTTCTCGTCCCAGCGCAGCTTCGATGCCTTCATCGCGGGCGAGTAGTTGAAGCCGGGCGTCGCGGCGGCGGCACGGCCGACCACGCCGTACAGGTTCGGGCCGATGCCGTTCTTGCCGCCCTTCACGACGGTGTGGCACGCGCGGCACGCGGCGAAGGCCGGCGGTGCAGCAGCGGTGGATTGCGCGGTGGTCGGTGCTGAGACCGTGACTGTTGCAACTGCCGCGATACTTCCCGCGACCAGAGCCATGAGCAGCTTCATCCATTCTCTCCCGGATTTACTAAAGTCCATTTCTGGTCTGCGCCGGCGTTGGCGATCACCGCCTCGATGAAGCGCATCGTGCGTAGGCCATCGGTCACGCCCGGAAACCAGCGGCCGTCTTGATCGCCGCGGATCGCCGAGGCGAACGCGCGGTAAAGATTGCCGAAAGCCTCGATATAGCCCTCGGGATGACCGGCAGGTGTACGCGCCAGCGAGGCGGTCGCGTCGAGCATGCCGGGGCCACCGGTCCGCACGATCTCGGCGGGGCGGTCGAGCCAGCGGAGCGTCAGCGTGTTGGGTTCCATCTGCGACCAGTCCAAGCCGCCGCGTTCGCCGTGAATGCGCAGCCGAAGCCCGTTCTCCTCGCCCGCCGCGACCTGCGTCGCCTTGAGCACGCCGCGTGCACCGCCCTCGAACCGGAGCAGCGCGCTGACGTCGTCGTCGAGCCGGCGGCCCTCGACATGCGTCGTCAGGTCTGCGGAAACCGAGTGTACCGACAGGCCGGAGACATGCTCGGCGAGCTGGAACGCATGCGTGCCGATGTCGCCGAGGCAGCCGCCAAGACCGGCGCGGGCGGGATCGGTGCGCCACTCCGCCTGCTTGTTGCCGTCGGTGTCGATCGGCTGGCTGAGCCAGCCTTGCAGATATTCGACCTGGACCAGGCGGATCGCGCCGAAATCGCCGCGTTCGACGCGCGCGCGCGCCTCTTCGATCAGCGGATAGCCGCTGTACGTGAAGGCCAGTGCGAAGTGGCGGCCGCTGGCCTTGGCGGCGGCGGCGATCGCCTCGGCCTCGACCACGCTCATCGCCATCGGCTTTTCGCAGAAGACGTGGAAGCCGGCGTTCAGCGCGGCGATCGCCATCGGGGCGTGGAGATGGTTCGGCGTGACGACCGCGAGCGCGTCAATGCGCTGGTCTGCGGGTAGGTTTCGCTCGTTTGCGATTATCGCGTCGATCGACGGATAGACGCGCTGTGGATCGAGGTTGAGCAGGGTACCGGTGCGCGTGTTGCGCCCGGCGTCGGTGCTGAACGCGCCTGCAACGAGGTCCCAATCGCCGTCGAGCGCGGCTGCCATCCGGTGGACGGCGCCGATAAAGGCTCCTTCCCCGCCGCCGACCATGCCGAGACGAAGACGGCTCATGCCTGCTCCTCCGACAGCCCAAGCAACTTGCGGATGGCGGCGCGGTCGATGCCGCTGGCGGCGAAGTCGTCGAACGGGCGTTCGGTCAGGCGGATCATGTGGTCGCGAATGAACGGTGCGCCTTCGCGCGCGCCATCATCGGACCGTTTCAGCGCGCACTCCCATTCGAGCACCGCCCAGCCGTCATAGCCATATTGCGCCATCTTGCTAAAGATCGCGGAGAAATCGACCTGCCCGTCGCCGAGCGAGCGGAAACGGCCGGCGCGGTCGACCCAGTTCTCGTAACCCCCGTACACGCCGGTTCGGCCGGTCGGGTTGAACTCGGCATCCTTGACGTGGAAGCACGAAATCCGGTCGTGATAGCGATCGATGAAGTCGAGATAGTCGAGCTGCTGCAACACGAAATGCGACGGATCGAACAGCAGGCGCGCGCGCGGATGGTTGTCGACCGCGGCGAGGAAGCGTTCCCAGGTCGCGCCGTCATGAATGTCTTCGCCGGGATGGACTTCGAACGCGCAATCGACGCCGGATTGCTCGAACACGTCGAGGATCGGGGTCCAGCGGCGGGCGAGTTCGGCAAAGGCCTCCTCGATCAACCCGGCGGGGCGTTGCGGCCAGGGGTAGACGTACGGCCATGCCAGCGCGCCCGAGAAGGTGGCGTGCGCGGACAGGCCAAGATTGGCGCTGGCGCGTGCGGCGAGCTTGACCTGCTCGACCGCCCATAGCTGGCGCTCGGCCGGCTTGCCGTGGAGTTCGGGGGGCGCGAAGCCGTCGAACAGCGTGTCGTACGCCGGGTGGACGGCGACGAGCTGGCCTTGCAGATGCGTCGACAGCTCGGTGACCTCGATGCCGTGGTTAGCCAGCCTGCCGCGCAGATCGTCGCAATAGGTCTTGCTCTCGGCGGCGAGCTTCAGGTCGATCAACTGCGCGTTGCAGGGGATCTGGACGCCGACATAGCCGAGTCCAGCCGCCCACTCGGCCAGCGCGTCGAGCGTATCGAACGGAGCCTCGTCGCCGAGGAACTGGGCGAGGAAAATCCCGGGGCCCTTCATGCCGGTCATGCTGCACTCTTTCTGGTATCGTCGCGGAAGGTGAACTGGAACAGCAGCGCGATCACGGCCGCGGCGATCGCGGGATACCACCACATATGCTGCCAGTCGGCGATGGTCGGCGATGCGGGCAGCTGCGCGTAAAGCAGCGCGCCGATCTGCGATCCGAGCAGCATGCCGACGCCGTAGGTGAACAGCGTCAGCATGCCCTGCGCCTGCGCGTTGACGCCCTTGGGCGTGGCGATCGTGCCGGTGTAGATCGCGCCGGCGACGAAGAAGAAATCATAGCACACGCCGTGCAGCGCGACGCCGAGATACACCGCCCAGATCGACGAACCGCCATCGCCGAGCGCGAACAAGGCGTAGCGCAACGCCCATGCGGCCATGCCGACCAGCAGCAGCGGCTTCACGCCGAACCGGCGATACAGCCACGGCATCGAGAACATGAACACGAGTTCGGACATCTGCCCGATCGCGAGCGTGCCGCCGACGTTGCTGATGCCGGTCGCGCCGACATAGGGCGAGGCATAGGCATAATACATCGCCAGCGGGATCGAGATCAGCGTCGCGCAGGTCATGAAGATCAGGAACGAGCGCTGTCGGAGCAGACCGAACGCCTCGACGCAGAACACCTGGCGAAGCACGCTCTCGTCGCGCGGCGCATCCGCGGTGACGTTCGGCAGGGTGAAGCTGTAAAGACCGAGCGCGATCGAGACGACCGCCGCAACGCGGAAGATCTCCGGGCTCGCCGACAGCCCCGCCCAGCCGATGATCAGGCCGGCGGTGATCCAGCCGAGCGTGCCGAACGCGCGGACGAACGGGAACTTGTCGGTCCGCTCGCCGAAGCTCTTCAGCGCGATCGTGTTCGCGAGGCCGACCGTCGGCATGTAGAGGATCATGTAGCAGAGCAGCAGCCAGACGAAGGTCCGGCCGTTCTCCGGCGTCACCAGCGATGGCAGCACGAACAACAGCACGCCGCCGACAAGATGCAGGATCACCATCAGCATCCGCGGGCTGACGTACCGAGCTGCCGCCATGCCGAGCAGGAACGACCCGACGATCGACGCGATCGGCCCGACCGAGAAGGCGTTGCCGATGAGGTTGCCGATCCCGACCGTCTGCATGACGAGTCCGAGCGTGACGGTCCACGCGCCCCAGACGAAGAACTGCATGAACATCATCGCGCTCAGGCGGCCGGTCAAAAGACCACCCGACGGAGCTACGCCTGTTGAATATTGTGCAGTGTCTGCAACGGCCATTCGCCAACCTCTCCGATCGCAGTTTTACTGCTTGTCTGACAGGAAGCTACGGATCCATGAAACGGATGTAAAGGATTACATCGGATATATATCGACACTGCCTCCGACCGGATACATGACGACGCCATGCCGACGATCATCGAAGTGGCCGCACTCGCGGGCGTCTCCACCGCCACCGTTTCGCGCGTACTGAGCCGCCCCGAACAGGTGTCGGAGGAAACGCGCCTGCGGGTGCTCGCGGTGGTCCGGTCCTCCGGCTACACGCCCAACGTAGCCGCGCGCAGCCTGCGCACGTTGCGCGCCGCCAAGATCCTGCTGACCGTCCCCGACATCTCCAACGCGTTCTTCGCCAGCGTCATCCGCGGTGCGGAAGAGGCCGCGAGGGACGCGGGTTACTCGGTCGTGGTCGGCGACACGCGGCACGATCCTGAGGTCGAGGACCAATATGCCGACATGCTCTCGCGCCGCGAAGTCGACGGGCTGATCTTCCTCGGCCACCGCCTGCCCGCCAGCCTCGCTCCCCTGCTGTCGCGCAAGGGGGCCTCGGCGCCAATCGTCAACGGCTGCGAATACAGTCCCGACCTGGGCGTCCCCAGCGTCCATATCGACAACGCCGCGGCCAGCGCCGACGCGATAGAGCATCTCATTGGCCTCGGCCACCGCAGGATCGGTGTCGTCACCGGCCCCGAGATCAGCCCGATCAGCCGCGACCGTCTCGCCGGCGCGATCGACGCTATGACCCGCGCCGGCCTCCGCGAGAACCTCCACATCCGCATCGGCGACTATTCCGCCGGCTCGGCCATCGACCATACCCGCGACCTGATCGCGCAGGACGTGACCGCGATCTTCTGCTTCAGCGACGAAATGGCGATGGGCGCGCTCAGCGCGATCGGCGACGCGGGGCTGTCATGCCCGAAGGACGTCTCGGTCATCGGCTTCGACGACCTTCCGCTAGCACGCTATTTCCAGCCGCCGCTGACGACGATCGCCCAGCCCAAGTCGATGATCGGCTGCCGCACCGTCGAGTTGCTCGTCGATATCCTCCGCGGCGTCGACAGCCCGTCGCGGCAGGTCACGCTGGATCACGAACTGATCGTCCGTGGCAGCACCGCCGCGCCCGGAACGCGCCGCCGCTGAGCTGACGCTACGAGCAAAGTCGGTCGCCATCCCTTCTCGGCCCGACCCCGACTTACAGCAGGACTCCTGTCCTTATTGACAATCAAATTAGTTTAATAAAGTATCGGGGTGCAGCACGCGGTTCGCATAGAAACCCGGCGGCGGAGGAGGATTGCCCCGTGACCGATACAACACGCCCTGGCCCGCCCCCGTCGCCGCGCCCCCGCGTCGCCAGCAGCCTATCGATCGCGCGGCGAACCACGGCGGTCGCTGCGATCCTGATGCTGACGCCCTTCGGTGCGGTGAACGGCCAGCATTCCCCCGGGTCGGACAAATCGCCGGTCGAGGAAGCCAACCCGCTCGTCGGCACCGCGCCGCTCGATCGCCCCGAACTGATCGGCAACGCGCCGCCGCCGGGCGAGCCGGTCTATTCGGGGATCACCTCGCCCGGTGCGCGACTGCCCAACAGCTCGGTCGCGGCGGCGCCGGTCAACGTCAACGTCGAGGCGACCTATCCGACCGGGGTGGCGACACCCTATCATTATCCGAGCCTGACGATGATCGGCTTCACCGGCGGCGGCGGGCCGTCCTATGGCGCGCGCGCGCAACCGATCATCATGCCGGTGGTGGGCGACTGGACGGTGCCGCCGGCCTATACCCAGGCCTATTACGACAAGGCGAAGGAGGTCGCGCGGCCGGGCTATTATTCGGTCTATCTCGACACGTTTCGGACGCGCGCCGAACTGACCGCGACGCAGTGGACCAGCCTGATGCGGTTCACCTTTCCGGCCAGCCAGCGATCGCACCTGATCCTCAACCTGCCCGGCCGCGGCGGCGAGGTCGAGGTGGTCGGCAACGACCAGGTGCGTGGCATCGCGGCGGAACGGGGCGACGACGATGCGCGTGACGGCCGCTATTTCGTCGCACAATTCTCCAAGCCGTTCAGCGGCTATGGCACCTTCCGCAAGTCGCCTGGCAACAGCCGCGGCTACGGCATCGGCGACAAGGACGTCGTCCCCGCATCGCGCACGATCACCGGCAGCTTCGCCGGCACCTACCTGAACTTCACCACCCGGCAGGACGAGACGGTGCTGGTGAAGATCGCGCACGGCCAGAGCTTCGCCGACGCCGAACGACGCCTGCGACGCGAACAGCCCGGGTGGAATTTCGAGGGAGTCCGCCAGGCGGCGACGAACACATGGGCGACGTTGCTGAACCGCGTCCGGGTGAAGGGCGGCACGGCCAAGCAGCGGATGCTGTTCTATTCGACGCTGTTCCAGTCCTTTGCCAGCCCGCGTTTGCTGGCGCACAAGGGCGAGCGCTTCACCGACACCAACGGCAAGACCCGGACCGCGACCTATGACCGGTACGGGCCGGTGCCGTTCTGGGATACCGGGCGCAACCAGATCGTGCTGCTGGAGCTGATGGAGCCCGAGCTGGTCCAGAACGTGATGCGCTCCGAACTCGATATGGCGCGCGAGCGGGGGTACATGAACACCTCGTTCCACGGCGACAACGCGGTGTTCCTGTATCTCGGCGCGTGGAAGCGCGGCATCGCGTTCGACTATGCCGCCGCGTACGAGTTCCTCCGCCGCAACGCCGTCGATCCGAAAGGCCCGCGCGGCTATCTGGCGGAATATCAGCGCAATGGCTGGATCGCGGACGAGATCCCACCGGGCAATCCCAGCCCACCCTATGCCGGCGGCAAGGCCGGCGCGGCGACGACGCTGGAATATGCGTGGGACGACCATGCGATGGCAGACTTCGCCGAGCGGCTCGGCAAGACCGACGACGCAAAGCTGTTCAGCGCGCGCGCGTCCAACTGGCGCAACGTGTTCGATCCCTCCATCGGGTTCATCCGGGGCCGCACTGCCGATGGCAAATGGATCGCGCCGTTCGATCCGCAGGAGCCCTATTACAACTACATGATGAAAGAGGCGTCGGGCTGGTCGACCTTGTGGCTCGTCCCGCACGACGTGCAGGGGCTCGCCACCGCGCTCGGCGGACGCGCGACGTTCAATGCCAAGCTCGATCGGTTCTTTGCGACCCCCTATACGCCAACGGGCATCTGCCGCGATTGCACGGGATTGATCGGGCAGTACGTGCAGGGCAACCAGCCCGACCAGCACGCCGCGTATCTCTATGCGTGGAGCGGCCAGCCGTGGAAGACGCAGGCGCTGACGCGGCGCATCCTCGACACGCTCTATGGCAGCGATGCGTCCGGCTACGGCTATCCCGGGATGGACGATCAGGGCGCGACGTCGTCCTGGTATGCGCTGAGCGCGATGGGTTTCTATCCGGTCGATCCGTCGAGCGACGTCTATGTGCTGGGCAGTCCGGTGTTCGACGAGGCGGCGATCCGGCTCGGCAACGGCCGGACGCTGGAGATCGTCGCGCGCGGCAACTCGCCGACCAATATCTACATCCAGTCGGCGACGCTGAACGGCAAGCCGTGGACGAAGTCCTGGTTCAGCCATGCCGACGTCAAGGATGGCGCCCGGCTGGAGCTGATCATGGGAGCCAGACCCAATCCGAATTGGGGGAGCGCCGTTGCGGATGCGCCCCCGTCCTTGTCCCCGCCCGCGTCATAGCGAGGGGAGTTCGTCGGCTCCCCCCTTGCCGGCGAACGGTTCAGCGCCTCGGGAACGTCGTTCCCGAGGCGTCTTTTTATCTATCGCCGCTTAGCTTCGAACGATGGCGGTTCGAACGAGGGCGGGCGGTCGGCCTTGGCCGTGCCGAACGACGACGGCTTCGGTCCCATCGTGAACTCCAGCTCGCCACCGCGCGCGAGGTCGGCGTGCGCGATCCAGTTCCGGGTCCAGGGCTTGCCGTTCCAGCGGACCGACTGGACATAGGGGCTGGCCGGCGCATTGCCCTTGGCGACGACGCGTAAAGTTCGTCCCGCGCCGAGATCGACCTGTGCCGCGTCGAACAGCGGCGAGCCGAAGACATAGACGCCGCTGACCGGATCGACCGGATAGAAGCCGAGCGCCGACAGGATGAACCACGCGCTCATCTGGCCGCAATCGTCGTTGCCGATGACGCCGTCGGGATCGGCCTTGTACATCTCGGTCAGCAGGCGACGCACCATCGCCTGCGTCTTCCACGGCGCGCCCGCATAGGCGTAGAGATAGGCGGCGTGCTGATCGGGCTCGTTGCCGTGCGCATACTGGCCGACCAGCCCGGTGATGTCGGGCGGCGCATTCTTGGGGAGCGTCGACGGCGCGGTGAACAGCGCGTCGAGCTTCTTCACGAACCCCGCATCGCCGCCGAACAGCGCGATCAGGCCATAGGCGTCGTGCTGGTTGAGGAACGTCGCCTGCCACCCGTTCGCCTCGGTATAATCGCGCTGCTTCTCGGGGTTGTGGCCCAGCTGGATCGGGTCGTAATCGACCCACCAGCTGCCATCGGCGAAGCGCGGCCGGGCAAATCCGATCTTGGGATCGATGACGTTGCGATAGTTGAGGCTGCGCTTGCGCAGCACAGCGGCGTCGGCCTTGGCGCCAGCCGCCTCGGCGAGCACCGCCATCGCCCAGTCGTCATAGGCATATTCCTGCGTGCGGCTGACCGACTCCCACGTCTTGTCCGCGGGCACGAAACCGAGGTCGTAATAGAAGCCGCGGCCGAGCGTGCTGTCGATGTCCGGAAAGGTGCGGTCGAACGCGCGCCTGCGGATCTGCGGCCACGCGGCGGCGTAATCCGCCTCGATTCCCTTGGCGCAGGCTTCGGCGAGTACCGACACCGAATGCCAGCCGATCATGCACGCGGTCTCGACGCCCTGCAGCGGCCAGACCGGTGATCCGGTCGGGCTCTGCACGGTCTGGCGGACGAGATCGCGGGTGAACTGCGCCGCCTTGTCGGGCTGGACGAGCGTGAGCAGCGGATGCAGCGCGCGATAGGTGTCCCACATCGAATAGGTGCTGAACGCGGGCTCGGCGGCGGTCGTCTGGTGTACCTTGCGGTCGAGCCCGACATAGCGGCCGTCGCGGTCGGTGAAGAGCGTCGGCGAGAGGAACGCGTGATACAGCGCGCTCGCCATGATCGTGCGCTGTTCGGGCGTACCGCCATCGACGCGGACGCGGTCGAGTTCGGTTTGCCAGATACGCGCTGCCGAGCGCCGGACCGCATCGAACTGCCAGCCTGCCGCTTCGCCCTGGAGCGCGGCCTTGGCGCCGGCGACGTCGACCGCGGAGATGCCGGTCTTGATCAGGATCGGCGCGCCGCCCGCCTGATCGAAGAAGAACGCGACCTTCAGGCGGTTGCCGGTAACGCCCTTCGCACCCGCCGGTGCCGGCGTGTCGTCGTCGCCGAAGAACTGGACGCGGTCGGGCTTGCGCGACAGCTGCATCGCGAAATGGATACGCCGTCCCTTCGCCCAGCGGTGGACGCGGCGGCTGCCCGTCAGCATCCCGTCGGGGGAGAGCGCCAGCGAGGCCTCGTCGATCAACGTGCCCTTGTCCCAGACGTCGAGGATCATGTGTGCGAAGTCGACCAGGATGTGGCCGGGGCCCTGCGGGAAGCTGTAGCGGTGGTGACCGGTCCGCTCGGTCACGGTCAGTTCGGCGAGCACGCCGGATTCGAGCTTCACGCGGTAATAGCCGGGCTCGGCGAGTTCGTCGGTGAAGCGCTGGCGATAGCCCTCTTCGGGTTTGCCGAGCGCGCCGGGTTTCAGCTGCAACGGTCCGCGCGTCGGCACCACGAGGACGTCGAGCATGTCGCCGATCCCGGTGCCCGACAGATGCGTGTGGCTGAAGCCCATGATCGAGCCGTCGTCCTGGTGATAGCCCGAGCACGCATCCCAGCGGCTGTTGTCGGTATCGGGACCGAGCTGGACCATCCCGAACGGCAGCGACGGACCCGGATAGGTATGGCCGTGGCCACCGGTGCCGACGAACAGGTCGGGCTTGCCCGCGACCGGGCGCTGGCCCTGCGCCTGCGATGCGGCGGGCAGGACGCCCGCGAGGCCGGCGAGCCCGGTGGTGGCGAGCACCTGGCGGCGGTTGGCGGTGGTCATGTGTATCTCCCGGAGTCGATGTCAGTAGCGGGGGGTCAGTAGCGCGCGGCGAGCAAGGCGGGCTTGCGGCGCTCGAGGTCGAGGATCAGCTCGCCGAAAAGGCCGTTGGCCCAGGCGAACCAGTGCCGCGTGAACTTGGCCGGATCGTCCTTGTGGAAGGATTCGTGCATGAAGCCGGTGCCGCCATGCGTCGTCTTCAGCCACGTCAGGCACTGGCGGATCACGGCGTCGTCGTCGCTGTTCATCGCGTGCGTGACGATCGACATCGGCCAGATCATGTCGAGCCCGATATGCGGCCCGCCGATCCCGCGCGCGGCGGTGCCGGTGAAGAAATACGGGTTGCGGTCGCTCCAGGCGAGCGCGGCGGTGCGGCGGAACAGCGGGTCGGTGCGATCCGCCGCGCCGAGCAGCGGCAGGCCCGACAGGCTCGGCACGTTGGCGTCGTCCATGAAGATCGCGTTGCCGAAGCCGTCGACCTCATACGCCCAGACCTCGCCGCCCTGCCCGTCCGGCATCCGGCCATGCGCGCGGAGCGCCGCCTCGACCTCGGTCGCCAGTGCTTCGCTGTCGGTGGCGCCCGCCATATCGCCGCGCGCCTCGCGCTGGACCGTCGCCAGCATGCGCAACGCCGACACCGCGAACAGGTTCGACGGGATCAGGAACGGATAGAGGCACGCATCGTCGGACGGGCGGAACATCGAATGGATCAGGCCGACCTTCCGCGTCGGCGCGCCGTAGCCTTCGAACATGAGCGTTTCGGTCGGCGAGACGTTCAGGCGCTGGAAACGATACGGGCCCTTGCCGTCCTTGCGCTGCTGTTCGCGGAAGGTGGCGACCGCGCGGCGCATCGCCTTCGCCCAGAGATCGTCGAACGGCGTCTTGTCGCGCGTCGCGGTCCAATAGCCATGCGCGAGCCGCATCGGGTAGCAGAGCGAGTCGATCTCCCATTTCCGCTCGGCGACGCCCGGCTTCATGTCGGTCTGGTCGGTCCGCGCGCCGAGGTTCGACTTGGCGGTCGGATCCTCCATGAACGCATTGGCGTACGGGTCGATCAGGATGCACCGCGCCTGCCGTGCGATCAGCCCGACGAAGACACGGCGCAAGCCGGCATCCTTCGGCGCGAGGTGCACATAGGTCTGCATCTGCGCCGAACTGTCGCGCAGCCACAGCGCCTCAATATCGCCGGTGATGACGAACGCATCGGGCTTGCCCCCGGGTTTGCCATCAACCGTGCCGACCTTGACGGTGGTGTCGAGCGTGTTGGGGTAGCAATTCTCGAACAGCCAGGCGAGTTCGGGGTCGGCGATCTTCGCCTTCACGCGGGCGATCTCGGCCTCGACCGCGGGGCTGACGAAGCGACGTTGCGCGCGCGGCGGTCGCTTGCTCAAGAGGGGCGCGGCAGCGGAGGCGGTGCGCGGGAGGCTGGCGGTGACGGCCAGCGCCGCGGCCCCCGTCATGACGTCGCGACGACGAAAGCGCATTCCGGTCTCCATGGTCAACGTCCCGCCACCGGTGCGCTCATCGAGAACGGCGCATCCGCCTTTGCCGCACCCCAGGCGGTGTTCGGCGTCGGGCCCATCACGAACCGCAGCGTGCCGCCCTGCTGCAGCGCCGCGCGAGTCAGCCAGGGCTTGTCGTGCGGGGTACCGTTGAAGCTCGCCGACTGGATGTAGACGTTGCCGGGGCCGTTGTTCGCCGCCTCGATCGTCAGCGTCTTGCCGCCCGGCATCGTCAGCTTCACGGTCTGGAACAGCGGGCTGCCGATCGCATATTGCCCGACCGCAGGCGTCACCGGGTAGAAACCCAGCGCCGAGAACACGTACCACGCCGAGGTCTGGCCATTGTCCTCGTCGCCGGGATAGCCGTCGGGCGCAGGCGAGTAGAGCTTCTTCATCACGTCGCGCACGTGATATTGCGTCTTCCACGGTGCGCCCGCCCAGTCGTAGAGATAGGTCATGTGCTGGATCGGCTGGTTGCCGTGCGCATATTGTCCCATGTCGACGATCTGCATCTCGCGGATCTCGTGGATGGTCTGCCCGTAATAGCTGTCGTCGAAGATCGGCGGCGTGGTGAAGATCGAATCGAGCCGCTTCACGAACGCCTCGCGCCCACCCATCAGGTCGGCGAGACCCTGCACGTCCTGCATCACCGACCAGCTGTAATGCAGCGCATTGCCCTCGGTGAAGGCATCGCCCCATTTGTACGGGCTGAACGGCGTCGACCAGCTCCCGTCCTTGTTGCGACCGCGCATCCAGCCGCTCTGCGCATCATAGAGCTTGCGGTAATTCTGCGCCCGCGTGGCATAGAGCTTCGCATCCTCGGTCTTGCCGAGTGCCGCCGCGAGCCGCGAGATCGAGAAGTCCGCCGTCGCATATTCGAGCGAGCGCGCGGCATTCTCGTTGATGCCGACGTCATAGGGCACATAGCCGAGGCGGTTGTAATATTCGACGCCCTCGCGCCCGACCGCGCCGACGACCTTGCCCTTCTTGTCGACCGGACGCCCTTGCGAGGTCGTCGCGTTCTTGACCATCGCCTCGTACAGCGTCTCGACGTCGAACCCGCGTACGCCGTTCAGATAGGCGTCGGCGATCAGGTTGGCGGAGTTCGATCCGATCATCACGTCGCGGTGGCCGGGGCTCGCCCATTCGGGCAGCCAGCCGGACTCTTTGTAGGTGTTGACCAGCCCCTGCATGATCTCGCTGTCGCGCTCGGGATACATCAGCGCGAAGAACGGGAAGACCGCGCGCCACGTGTCCCAGAAACCGTTGTCGGTATAGAGGAAGCCCGGGTGCACCTTGCCGTCGTACGGGCTGTAATGGACGGTCTGGCCCTTGCCATCGACCTCGTGGAACATGCGCGGGAACTGCAGCATGCGGTACAGCGCCGAGTAGAAGATGCGGCGGTTGTCGAGATTGGGATCGGTGACCTGGACGCGGTCGAACTCGCGCTGCCAGATCGCCTTGGCCTTCGTCTTGGTCTGCTCGAACCCGTCGCCACCGATCTCGCCGCGCAAGTTTCGCTCGGCCTGTTCGAGGCTGATGAACGACGACGCCACCTTGACGCCGACCTGCTCGCCCTTGCGCGTCTTGAAGCTGACGACCGCGCCGACATGATCGCCCTGGCGCGTCGGCGTCGCGGTGACCTGCCCCTTCCCGTCCCAGGTCTGGCTGACGATGAAGTCATGGTCGAATTCGGCGACGAAGTAATTGTGGAAATTATCGGGCACGCCGCCGTGGTTGTTGCGGACATAGCCGGTGATGCGGCGCTTGGCCTTGTCGATCGAGACCATCGAGCCGCCGGCATAGCCGTCGAGGATGATGTGCGCGTCGTTGCTCTGCGGGAAGGTGAAGCGGAACTGCGCGGCGCGGTTGGTCGGCGCGACCTCCGCCGTCACGTCGTAATCGGCGAGATAGACCTTGTAGCTGTACGGCCGGCTGTCCTCCGCCTTGTGGCTGTACCAGGACGCGCGTTCGTCCTCCTTCACCTTCAGCGCGCCGGTCGTCGCCATCAGCGAGAACGCGGCGTAATCGTTCATCCACGGACTGGGCTGGTGGGTCTGCTTGATGCCGTTGATCTTGTTCGCGTCGTAGGTGTAGCCCCAGCCGCTGTTGGTCTTGCCGGTGACCGGCGTCCAGAAGTTCATCCCCCACGGCACCGCCACCGCGGGATAGGTGTTGCCATAGGACAAGGTGTAGTCGGAATCGGTCCCCATCAGCGGGTTGACCAGATCGACCGAAGGCTGGTCCTGCGGCTGCATCGCTCCGGTGGCTGAAGCGGCCGCCGCGCTGGCCTTGGTCTGGGCCAGTATCGGCGCGGGCGCGACGAGGGCGAGCGACGCGACCGTCGCTACCGTGCCGCGCAAATTGGCGATCACCCTGTTTCTCACATCGCTCTCCCTGAAGATTGTGTCGGCTTCTGCACGCCGATCGGTCGCGGCTTGACGCCCGCATTGGTCATCACCACCGGCTCGATCCGACCATCGGCGGCAAAGACCATCCTGTCGATCGCGATCTGCCGGTGTTCGCCGCGATCGGTGTCGAGCGGGCGGCGGTGATAGGCGATGTACCAGTCGTCGGTGCCGGGGACATTGACGACCGAATGATGCCCCGCCCCGCGCGCGATGCGGAGGTCCTGCGACAGGATCTTGCCGCGCGGCGTGAACGGTCCGGTCGGTCCCGGCCCGGTCGCATAGGCGACGCTATAGTCCGGGCCGGTCCAGCCGCCCTCCGACCACATCAGATAATAGACGCCCGTGCGCTCGATCATGAACGAGCCCTCGACATAGCCGGGCGGCGTCACTTCCTTGTATTTCGAACCGTCCGCGAACGGCAGGATGCGTTTCAGGTCCGCGCTGAGACGGACGACGTTGCAATGCTTCCAGCCGCCGTAGAACAGATAGACCTGGCCGTCCCGGTCGCGAAACGCGAACGGGTCGATCGGTTGCGCACCGTTGTGGAAGGCGCCGACCAGCGGCTTGCCGATCGCGTCCTTGAACGGACCGCCGGGCCGATCGCTGACCGCGAGGCCGATCCCGCCAAGCTCCGCATCGCTCTGGATATCGTTGGCGCTGAAGAACATATAATAGCGGCCATTCGCCTGGATCACCGACGGCGCCCAGATCGCATAGGCCGCCCACCCTGCGTTCCGCACGTCGAACACGTGGTCGTGCTTGGTCCAGTGCACCAGATCGGGTGACGAGAACGCATTGAAGAAGGTCTGCATCCCGTAGGACGGGCGCACCGTCTTGCGCTGCCGGGCGAGCTTTTGCGCGGCCGAGAAGCGGCTGGTGACGTCGGGTTTGCCGTAGTGATCCGAATAGGTCGGATAGATCCAGTAGCGCCCGGCGAACACACGGATTTCGGGGTCGGCATACCAGCCGGGAACGATCGGGTTCGACGCGCTGGCCAGACCGCACATCAGCAGCGCGGACACGGTCAGCGCGATCCGAACCCCACGCCGCCCGCGCGTTTCACCCACGCCCTTCGACGTGGCGCCGCGAGAAAAAGGGAGGGTAGCGCCGCGAAGGCGCCACCCGAGACAAGAGTCGATCAAACCAGGCCATCAGAAGTTGAACGACACGCCCACATAGGCCCGGCGACCGAAGTAATTCCGGTAGGTGAAACGGTCCTTCGTATCGTTGCCGAGATGGCGGCTTTCCTCGGCCTTGGTGAGGTTGATCACCGAGGCGGTGAGGTTCAGCCGGTCGGTCAGCGCATACGCCGCGTTGAGATCGACCTGCGCATAGGGGTCGGTGTATTCGTTCAGGCCCGACTGCAACCCGCCGACGACCTCGCCGCGCCGGTTGTACGATGCCCGCAGCAGCACCTTGTCGTGTTCGTAGAAGACCGAGGCGTTGACCTGGGTCTTGGCGCTGCCGACCAACGCGGACGAACCGACCTTCTGGCCGTCGAGCGTGACGTCCGCCACCGACGTGTCGTTATAGGTGAAGTTGACCTGCGCGCCGAGACCGAAGGGCAGCGTGTGCTGCGCGTACAGCTCGACACCCTGCGAGCGCGCGTTCGAACCGTTCGCGACCGTCGAGTAAGGCTGGATCAGCTGTTGCGTTCCATTGACGTCGCGGGTGACGTTCAACACCAGCGGGACGACGAAATCGGAGACGTCCTTGCGGAAGAAGGTTGCTCCGAGCACCGAACCGCGATGGAAATACCATTCGATGCCGAGATCATATTGCCACGCCGAGAACGGATTCAGATCCGAGTTACCGCCGCTGCCCGACCAGCCGGCGAACTCGCCGAACTGGCCGCGATCGAACGCATAGGCATCCGAGCGGAAGGTGAGCGAGCGCTGTGAGCCGAGATCCGCGAAGGACGGCCGGGCGATGACCTTGGCGACCGCGCCGCGAACCAGCAGGTCGGGCGTGACTTCG
Organism: Sphingomonas faeni; assembly: GCF_030817315.1. Classification (NCBI taxonomy): domain Bacteria; kingdom Pseudomonadati; phylum Pseudomonadota; class Alphaproteobacteria; order Sphingomonadales; family Sphingomonadaceae; genus Sphingomonas; species Sphingomonas faeni. Next base: position 2,016,387 of record NZ_JAUSZF010000001.1, read on the forward strand.
TACGACACGTTGAAGCTCGGCAGCCAGTCCGTGTAGGTCTTCGACTGATCGGCGCGCGTGTTGACGATCGTCTCGCGCACGCTGAGCGGCAGGACCTGGCAATTGCCGTCGGGCCCAAGCGGACGGTTGGGATCGCTCGCGCCACCGGGTCCGTTGACGCAATAGTCGTTGAGATATTGCAGGCGATCAGAGGTGTTGCCCGACTGTTTCGTGTTGGCCATGCGCAGACCCACGTTCCCGCGAAGACCGCCCGTTCCGAAGTTCAGCTGGGCGTACCCGGCAAAGACCCGCTCCCCCAGGGAATAGACGAAATCGGGCTCGTACACGCGCACGGCCTGGCCGTAGGTCGAGTTCAGATACTTCAGATATTCGTCGAAATTGATGCCCGGCACGACATTGGCGTTGAAGCCGCCGTTGATGTTGCCGATCTGGTTTGCGTAGAAGAATTCGGGACGCGCAACGGCGCCGGCTGCGGTATCCTGATAGCGGAGCAACGTCGCCGGATCGGCATACCAGTCGTTGCGACCCGTCTCGCGGCCGATCCTCAGGTCACGCCATTTGCCGCCGATCTGCACCGACTTCAGGAAACCATCGAAGCGCCGCGTCAGGTCGAGCTGCACATAACGCTGGCCGAGGTCGCTGTTGACGAAGCTCGAGTTGGTCGAGCCGACGTCGATCTGCGCGATGCCGTTGCGGATGTTGTTCTGGATTTCGGGCGAGAACTCGAAATTGGCGATCCCGTCCGAGATGTCCCAGTTGCTGACCAGATTGCCGTTCTGCTCCTGTCCCGGCGTCGTCAGGCGCGGCTTGGCGGCGGCGCTGAACCGCACCGACGGGCCACCGCTCGACTTGGTCTTGCCAAGTTTCAGGACAGCATCGAATCGATCCTGGCTATATTTGACTTCGGTTTCGAACGTGTTCGAAACCTGTTTCTCGCGGCTGTACGTGCCGGCGATCTGCGGCGTTTCCATCGTGCACGGGGTCGCGCGTGCAAGGCAGCCCGTACCCGGCGCCGGCACCGCGAAGTTCGCCGACTGGAAGATCGTCCCGCTCTTGTCGAGCGTCGCGCCGGTGAAGAAATTGTCGTAACCCCATTCGGGGATCTTCAACGTGTTCGATGTGAAGTTGCTGGAATAGCCGAACCGGAAATAATTCGCGGTAACCGTGACCGCGTCGAACGGCCTGAACTGCGCAGTCGCCTGGACACCGTACCGCTCGCGTTCTTGGTCGAAGACTTCTGCGTTGACCGACTGCGGTGCCCAATAGCCCGAATAATGCGTGCCATCGCGCGCGGTCGTACCCTGGCCCGGCCAGTACGAGATCGCATCGTCGTTCGCGAACGCCTTGCCGTTGACGTCGGTCGCGGGCGTCCGGACATTGCCCTGCGCGTCGCGATCGCTCCACCACAGCCAGCTCTCGGATGCACTCCGCAACTCGCGGTTGGTGCGCTTCTGCCAGACACCGCCGACCAGCAGGCCGAACGTCTCCTCCTTGTTCTTCCACGAAACCTGCCCGCCGAGCTGCGGTTCGTATTTCTCCGTTGTATCCGAATACGTCCCTTCAGCGGAGACGAACCCCGACCAGGCCGGCACGTCGAACGGCCGCCGCGTGTTGAGGATGATCGTGCCGCCGACGCCGCCTTCCTCCAGGCGCGCTTCGGGCGATTTATAGACTTCGGTGCTGGCGATGAAGGTCGACGGCAGCAGGACGTAGTTGAACGACCGCTGCGGCTCGCCACTGTCGGCGCCGGCGAGAAAATTGCCGTTGAGCAAGGTGAGCGTCAGGCCCGCCTGAAGGCCGCGGATGCTGACCCGGCTGCCCTCGCCGCCGTCGCGGGTGATGACGACGCCCGGAACGCGCTGCAACGCGTCGGCAACGTTCTTGTCGGGGAACTTGCCGACGTCCTCGGCGGTGATGACGTCGACGAAGGCGTTGGCTTCACGCTTCTGGGTAAGGCTTTTCTCGATCGAGCGACGGTAGCCGGTGACGACGATGTCTTGTCCTGCATCCGGGGCGGCATCCTGCGCCGATCCATCGGGTTGCGTCGTGCCGGCGGTCTGGCCGGACGGTGCCGTAGCGGTCGAGGCGGGCTGCGCCTGGTCGGACGGCGTAGCGCTTGGTGCTGGCGTCGTGGAAGGCGCGGCCTGTTGAGCCTGCGCGGCACCGGCCAACGCCGCAGTAAGACTGACCGTCGCCAACAGGAACGACAACGGACGACGGCGATGCGTCACGATCGAGCACGATTCTATGCTTACGGTCATCAGACTTTCCTCTTCCTCGTGAGGATGCCTGCGCCCCCTCACTTACCCCTGCGAATAGCGCGCCTGCCCACCGTTTTCGGTTAGGCTGTCCGGTTGAATCGGATCCTGTCGGCGTGCAGTCTCGACGCCGCTATTTGCCAATTGTAAAAGCAAATTGTCAAATAGATTGTTGCACTAGTTTTGGCCCGTTGCGGACGTAACTCGACGAATACCCTTCGGCGCGTCGTTAGTCTGAGTGAAGATATCGAGAGGACTCACCGTCGCTCTCGCATAGTCGCGCGCCACCAACGCCCAGCCGGCCTTATCCCAACGCCAAGCGCAGGGTTCGATCAGTCGACGTTAGCAGTGGCGAAATCGGCGACCCGCGTCAGTCCGCCGGTGCGCCCGAATCCTTCCAGAGCGCAGCGGCCTTGGGCAGCAGGAAGTGGCTGAACGGCAGGATCGCCGCACCGACCGCCGGCGCGTCCTCCGACAAGGCGGCACGACGAACCGGCGCGATCGCGGGCGCATCGGTCACGTCCCGGATCAGCAGATTCACGCGCTCCGCGACCCGCTCCACCAACCGGCTCGGCAGGCGCCCGCCGATCAGGATCACCGCCGGGTCGATCAGGCAGTTTATCGCGTCGAGCGGCGTACACAGCGTGTGCGCCGCCCGCTCCACCCATTCCTCAAGGCAAATTTCGACGTCGGGTGCCCACTCGGACTGATGCAGCACCTGCCCGATCTCGAACCCCGAACTCGCCAGATGCTCGGCAAGCCCGGACAGCGAGACGAGTTTCTGCACGGTTTCGCGCCCCCGCTTGCCGCCCCCGGCCGCCATGAACCCGAGCTCGCCGCTGCGCCCGTGCGTGCCGCGAACATACGCGCCATCCGCGACGAAACCGCCGCCGAGTCCCGACGACACGAGGATGTAGAAGAAACTGCTGTAATTCTGTCCGAAGCCGAGCTGCATCTCGCCCATCGCAGCGGCTGCTGCATCGTTCTCGACGAACACGGGCAGCGACAACGGCTTTTCGAACAGCGCCGCCATGTCGATCCCGTCCCATGCGGCATAGGCTGCGGGGCGGCCCGGCATCGCGACCAGCGCAAGATCATCCGGCCGCGCGACGCCGATGCCGACCAGCTTGGCGGGATCGACCTTCGCGGTTTTCAGCATCTGGCGCACCGAGCGCCGGAAAAGATCGCGAACGTCGTCGGGGAGCGCGAAGCTGATCTCGATCGACTTGCGCGCGAGGATCTGCGCGAGGAAATCGACCAGCACGATAGTAATATGGTCGCGGTCGATATTGACGCCGATCGAGTAGCACGCGTCGGCCCGGACGACGAGTTTGGTCGGCGGCTGGCCGCGTCCACCGCGGCGCTGGCCGGCTTCCTCGATCATTCCTTCCTGCAACAGCCGCCGCGTGATGTTGGCGATCGCCGGCCCGGTCAGCCCGGTGATCCGCGCGAGGTCGATCCGCGTCAGCGACCCGCCGAGGCGAATGGCATGCAGCGTCACGCGCTGGTTGTGATCGGCGGCACGCTCGAGGTTGGTCCCCGACAGACGCGGCGGCGTTTGAAGAGTCATGCGGACCGATCATCCATGCTGGAGAACAGAAGACGAAGCCGCCGTCCGTCGCGACGTCGCGACTTCGATGCTGGCGGCGAAGTGATCCCGCGATTGCGAAGGCTTGGCAAGCGCGCACTATTCACATCCGGTGAATACGCGGCATATCGCCCCGATCCGAAGACCATGTTCTGCATCCCCCCGCTTCCAAACTGTTCGTTTGAATTATCCAATTTGATGTTCTAATCCACTTCTGCGGTTGCGCAAGAGCTGGCGATGAAGCCAGTCTGGCGACCGAACGAATAGAGGGGATGTGCGCGACATGGTTCATCTGGCACCCGGCAAGCTCCCCTGCCTATTTCCCTCCGAACGGGTGACCTCGATGTCCATCTTCACGCGATCGTGCCTCATGGGTGCGCTGTTCACCACGATCCTCGCCGGCCCCGCCTTCGCGCAGGATGGCGCCAAACCGATCGATGCGGTCGATCCGTTCATCGGCACCGGCGGCGAAGGCCACACCTTTCCCGGCGCAGTCGCACCGTTCGGCATGGTCCAGTTGTCGCCGGATACCGATACGTCCTGCGTGATCCGCACCTGCTACGGCCACGCCGCCGGCTATCGCTACGACGACCCGACGATCGAGGGGTTCAGCCACACGCATTTCTCGGGCGCGGGACATTCCGATCTTGGCGACATCCTCGTCATGCCGGTATCGGGCGACACTGTGCCGATGGACCCCGGCACGCCAGCCGCGCCCGGCTATCGCTCGCGCTTTTCGCACGCCACCGAAGTCGCCAAGCCCGGCTATTACGCGGTCACCCTCGACGGGCCCGGCGTGCGCGCGGAAATGACCGCGGGCACCCGCATCGGCGTACATCGCTACGCCTTCCCCAAGGGCAAGGCCGCGCATCTCGTCGTCGACCTCCGCTCGTCGCTCTACAATTACCCCGGCAAGATCCTGTGGTCGGGGCTGCACCTGCGCGACGACGGCGTGCTCACCGGCTTCCGCGAAACCCGCGGTTGGGCGCCCGGCCGCAAGCTCTACTTCGCGATGCGGTTCTCCGCCCCACTGGTCGGCCACGCACTGGTCAACCGCGAGAAGGATATCCCGTACAAGGGCTTCCAGGGCCCAGGCCGCGGCAGCGATGCACTGGCGGAGAAGCTTGGCCAGGCACTGGAAGCACGGCTCGATTTCGGCCCGCTCGACGCGCCGCTCGAGGTGAAGGTCGGGATTTCCGGCGTCGACGAGGCTGGCGCGCTCGCCAATCTCGATAGCGAACCCGGCGGCTTCGACGCGGTCCGTGCAAAGACTGGAAGCGACTGGGATACCGCACTCGGCGCCGTCAAGTTCGAGGCCGCCCCACCGATGCGCCGCATCTTCGCGACCGCGCTCTACCACAGCCTGCTCGCCCCGAGCGTGTGGAGTGACAGCGACGGACGCTACCGCGGCCCCGACGATCAGGTGCACCAAGCCGACGGCTTCACGGTCCGCTCGACCTTTTCCCTCTGGGACACGTTCCGCGCCGAACACCCGTTGCTGACGCTGATCCAGCCGGAGAAGACCAACTCCGACATCGTCCGCTCGCTGATCGCCAGCCAACGGCACAGCCCCGACGGCATCCTGCCGGTCTGGCAATTCGCCGGGCGCGAGACGTGGACGATGATCGGCTATCACGCCGTGCCCGTTATCGCCGACGCGTATATGAAGGGCATCGGCGGCTTCGACGCGGACGCCGCGTTGCAGGCGATGGTCGCGAGCGCTGATCGCGCCTCCTATGGCGGACTCGGCGAGTATATCCAGCGCGGCTACGTCCCGATCGACAAGGAGCCGGAGGCCGCATCGAAGACGGTCGAATATGCCTATGACGACTGGACGATCGCGCGAATGGCACGCCGCATGGGCAAGACCGACATCGCCGAGCGGTTCGAGAAGCGCGCGGGCAACTGGCGCAACAGCTTCGACGCGAAGTCCGGCTGGCTGCGCGCAAGGCTCGTGAACGGGACCTTCCGCACCCCCTTCGATCCGACCGCGATCAACTACGGCTCCGATTATACCGAGGGCAATGCGTGGCAATATAGCTGGTTCGTGCCGCAGGATCAGGCGGGGTTGTTCCGGTTGCTCGGCGGCGATGCGAAGACCGTGAAGAAACTCGACGCGATGTTCGACTTCGACAATTCGAAGGTCGATTACAGCCACGCCGAGGATATCGCCGGGCTGATCGGCCAGTATATCCACGGCAACGAACCGAGCCATCACGTTGCCTATCTCTACAATTACGCCGGCGCACCGTGGCGGACGCAGGAGCGGCTCGGCCAAATCGTGCAGAGCCAATACGGCGCCAAGCCCGAGGGGCTGAGCGGCAACGACGATCTCGGCCAGATGTCCGCATGGCTCGTCTTCACAGCGCTCGGCTTCTACCCGGTCGCGCCGGGGTCGAACGAATATGTCATCGGTCGCCCGTTCCTGTCGCAGGCGACGCTCGCGCTGCCCGGCGGCAAGCAGTTCGCGATCCGCACGGACAATCTGTCGGACGCCAACCCGTACATCCGATCGGTCATCCTGAACGGCAAACCCCTCACCCGCAGCTATCTGCGCGATGACGAGATCCGCCAGGGCGGCGAACTCCGCTTCGTGATGGCCGCGAAACCGAACAAGCTCTGGGGCAAGGGCACTAAGACGCGGCCGTTCTCGTCCTCGACCGCCGCTTCGATTCCTCCGCGCAACTAAAGTGCGCAATTAAAGGCCGTCAGCGCGATTGCTCCGGCGCCCCGGTTGCGCCTAGCTTCGCCCCAACGCTTCCGGAGCCCGTCACCATGACCGTCAAATTCGTCCTGCTCGCCTCGATCGCCCTCGCCGCCACCGCCGCGGCACAGGACAAGACCGCACCCGTCGGCGGCGACATTCCCGCCAAGTTCGTGCCGCCGACCGCCGCGCAGGATTACGTGAAGCGCGAGGTGATGATGCCGATGCGCGACGGGACCAAGCTCTACACCGTCATCGTCTATCCCAAGGGCGTCACCAACGCGCCGATCGTCCTCACCCGCACGCCCTACAACGCGAAGGGTCGCGCGAACCGTTCGGACAGTGCGAGCATCCTCGCCACGCTGCCGCTCGCCGACGAGATGTTCGTGAAGGCAGGGTATATCCGCGTCTATCAGGACATCCGCGGCAAATACGGGTCGGAGGGCGATTACGTCGTCACGCGTCCCGTCATCGGGCCGCTCAACCCGACCAAGGTCGATCACGTCACCGACGCCTACGACACGATCGACTGGCTGGTGAACAAGGCGAACCTGCCGGAGTCGAACGGCCGGGTCGGCATGATCGGCTCGTCCTACGAGGGCTTCACCGTTGCGATGGCGCTGCTTGCCCCCCATCCTGCGTTGAAGGTCGCAGCACCCGAGAGCCCGATGATCGACGGCTGGATGGGCGACGACTGGTTCCACTACGGCGCGTTCCGCCTCGCCAACATCGCGTGGCTCGGCAGCCAGACCGGCTACAAGGGCGCGGGCAAGGCCCCACCCACCGGCGGCTACGACGATTACGAGAATTTCCGCGAGGTCGGCTCGGCGGGCGATTGGGCGAAGAAGTCCGGCTACGACCAATTGCCCTATTGGCAGCGGATGGTGTCGCACCCCGCCTATGACGGTTTCTGGCAGGGCCAGGCGCTCGACAAGCTGCTCGCCGCCAACCCGTCGAACGTGCCGACGATCTGGGAACAGGGCCTGTGGGACCAGGAGGACATGTACGGCGCGATCACCGCGTGGGAGGCGTTGAAGGCCAAGGGGAAGCTCGGCAACAACCACCTCGTCATGGGCCCATGGCGGCATAGCCAGATCAACCGCGAAGGCCGCAGCCTCGGGCCGTTCCAGTGGAATGGCGACACCGCACAGCAATTCCGCGAGGACATGCTGCTCCCCTATTTCAACCAGTATCTGAAGGACGGCCCCGCCGTCACGCTGCCCGCCGCCGCGATCTACAACACCGGCGAGAACCACTGGGACAAATTCGCGACCTGGCCGCTCGCGTGCGAGACCGGATGCGCCACGCCGCTGAAGCCGATCTACCTGCAGGAGGGCGGCGCGCTAGGGTTCGGCAAGGCGGCGACCGGCGGTGACAGCTATGTCTCCGATCCGTCCAAGCCCGTACCGCATCTGCCGCGCCCGGTGAATTTCGGCGACGGCCGCTGGGGCGACTGGCTCGTCAGCGACCAGCGCGGCGTCGATGGCCGTCCCGACGTGATGACCTACACCACCGAGGCGCTGACTGCGCCGGTGCGCGTGTCGGGCGCACCCATCGCGGACATCTTCGCGAAAACGACGGGCACCGACGGCGATTTCGTCGTCAAGGTGATCGACGTCTATCCGGCTGAGAACGCGACCGATCCGAAGATGGGCGGCTATGAACTGCCGATCAGCCTCGACATCTTCCGCGGCCGCTATCGCCAGAGCTTCGCCAAGCCCACTGCGATCCCGGCGGGCAAGGTGCAGGAATACAAGTTCCGCCTGCCGACCGTGAACCACGTGTTCCAGCCGGGCCACAAGATCATGATCCAGGTCCAGTCGAGCCTGTTCCCGCTCTACGACCGCAACCCGCAGACCTTCGTCCCCAACATCTTTCTCGCGAAGAAAGCGGACTATAAGCCGGCAACGGTCACCATCGTCCGCGGCGGCGCATCGGCAAGCGCGGTCTGGCTGCCGGTCGTCCCGCTCGATCAATCCGCGGCAATGGCTAAATAATTCGCGGGATCCTCGGCCGAAATAAGGACAGCGTCGCCGCCCGGCCAACGTGGCCGCGGCGGCGCTTCGCCAGCTTCCCCGCGACACATCTCCCTCCCACCAGACTGATTAGAGTACTGCCTCGCCTAGTCGTTTCGGATCACGCGCGCCCGCCTGCGATTTCGTATTCAATGTCGAAGGTTACCAAGGGCAATGCTATGACGACGGTTCAAGACGACAGCCGCTTTCCCACCGAAGACAACGACGATTCGACCTATTTTCAGCGTCGAGCCGAGTGGCATGAAGGCCGCGCGAAGGTTGCCGAGGACTCGAGCACGCGGTCGCTCCATCTGCGGTTCGCGCGCCTTTATGCGGCGCGTGCGATGTCCTGAGATGGTACAATAGACCTAGTATTTCTACACAAAACTACCAGGAACCAAGCAGTTACCGGTAGGTTATGCGTCCAGTCCCCGTCGCGATACCGCGGTCGGCCATATACTGGAGCAGCTCACATGAAGCGCATAACTGCCGCCACCGGGGCTTTGGCCCTGCTGGCGTCCATTGCCGGTTGCGCCGCACCCGCGACCCGCATCTCGACCGGGCTCCAGCGTTACGGGCTCGATCCGTCGCGCTCCGATTGCGTCGGCGAGCGCCTTCAGGCGAACCTGTCTCTCGGCCAGTTGCAGCGTCTCGGCAAGGCCGCCGCGGCCTATCGCCAGGGCGACACCACGCCCGGCGTACTCACTCCGTCCGATCTCATCCGTGTCGCCTCTGAACTCCGCGATCCCAAGATCGCGCTCGAAGTCGGCAAGGCCGCGGCGGGCTGTGGCGTGCTGCCGTAACGCAATCGTCTTTCCCGAACTTCAAACTCAAGGACCCGACATGAACAAGGACGAATTCCAGGGCGGCGCACGCTATGTCGGCGGCAAGGTCGAGAAGGCCGTTGGCGACACCGTGAGCAGCCGCGACTGGCAGGTCGACGGCGTCGTCGATCAGGTCGCGGGCGGTGCGCAGAACCTCTACGGTCGCGCGAAGTCGGCGATCGAGGACGCCGTCGACGGCGCTCCCGAACTCGCCGACAAGATCGGCAGCGAAGCACGCGAAGCCGGCGACCGCGCCGCCGACGCCGCCCGCCGTGCCGCCTCGATCGCGCAGGCGTCGGCCAAGGACGCGCCCGTCCTCTGGGCTCTCGGCGCCGCCGCGATCGGCTACGGCATCGCCTGGTTCGTCCACGGCCAGCGCGACTGATCGCGTGACCGTGGCACCGCCCCTCAAGTCGCTTCGTGACTCCGCCGACCTGCGCCATCTGCGCCAGATCATCGCGGGGCTGAACGAAGGCGTCATCCTCGTCGATCCCGATCAGGACATCCTGTGGGCCAACACTGCCGCACTCGGGATGCACGGGGTCGATTCGGTCGAGGATCTCGGCGCCACGGTCGACGATTATCGCCAGCGTTTCCAGCTGCGCTACCGCAACAACCACAAGCTCGACGACGCCGATTACCCGATCGAACGCGTCGTCTCGGGCGAGGCGTTTTCGGAGGTCGTGGTCGAAGTCGCGGTCGCCGGCGAGGACGAGCCCCGCTGGGTGCATCAGGTGCGCAGCCTCGTCCTCACCAACGACGCGGACGAGCCCGAATGCCTCGTCATGATCATCCAGGACGTGTCCGCACGGTTCGAGGCCGAGGATCGCTTCGAACAATCGTTCAACGCGAACCCCGCGCCCGCGGTCATCTGTCGCCTGTGCGATCTTCGCTTCGTGAAGGTCAACCAAGGCTTCATCGACATGACCGGGCACGACCGCGACACGATCCTGTCGCGTACGGTCTATGACATCGACGTCCTCGAACGTGCCGAAAAGCGCGATCTGGGCAAGGAGCGCCTCGCCGAGGGCCGCACCATTCCGCAGATGGAAGCGGAATTGAGCCTGCCGGGCGGCGAGACCAAGCTCGTGATCGTCGCAGGCCAGCCGATCGACATGGGCGATCAGCCCTGCATGCTGTTCACCTTCGCCGACCTCGAACCGCGCCGCAAGGCCGAGACGCAACTGCGCCACAGCGAGGAACGCTTCATGCGGACCTTCTCGCTCGCGCCCGTCGCGCTCGCGATCGGCGCGCGCGACGGTCACCGCCTGTGCGACGTCAACGAGGCCTTCACCAGCCTCACCGGCTATCCGTCGGCCGAGATCATCGGGCGTCCGCTTGGCGACGTCGACCTGTGGGAGACGCCCGAGCTTCGCCACGCGATCGAAACCGACATCGACGCCGGACTGGCGATCCGCGACCGCGAAGTCCGGATCCGCGGCAAGGACGGTGACGTCATCGACTGCATCGTCTCGACCGAGCCGATCCATCTCGACGACGAGGCCTGCGTGCTGTGGGCAATGCGCGATATCAGCACGCGTAAAGCGTCAGAGCGTGAACTCGTCAACGCGATCGAAGCGGTGATGAAGGACACGAGCTGGCTCAGCCGCTCGATCATGGAAAAGCTCGCACGCATCCGCACGCCGAACACCGAACCGGTCGGCGTCGGGCTCGACGAACTGACGCACCGCGAACGCGAGGTGCTGGCGCTGATCTGTCGCGGGCTCGACGACAAGTCGATCGCACGCACGCTCGACGTCTCGAGCAACACCGTGCGCAACCACGTCGCGCGGATCTATTCGAAGATCGGCGTCAACCGTCGCAACGCCGCTGCCGCCTGGGCCCGCGCGCGCGGCTTCGACGGCGATTCAATGCCCCACGCGCTGCACGTCAAGGCGCCATCGAAGGAACTCGCGGCATGACACGCGACAAGGATACGGCGAACCGGGACGAAGCCCGCGCCCGCCAGGCGAAAGGCTCCGTCCAGGAAGCGATCGGCAAGATCATCGGCAACGCCGCGATCGAACGGCGCGGCTCGCAGGAGAGCGAGGCCGGCGCGCGACAAGCCAAGGCCGACCAGTCGACCAAGGCTGAACGCCCCTCCCCGGCCAAGGCCGACACACAGATCGACACCCCCATCGATAGGGACGGCAAGGACTGACGCCGTCCCCGGAATTCAAGAATAACAGGAGTGAATAATGGCTAACCATGTGAACCCCGGCGTTCTGCCGGCGGACGACTTTCGTCGCGTGAAGACCCCGACCCGCATCTCGTGGGGCGCAATCTTCGCCGGCGTCGTGATCGCGATCGCGATCCAGCTCGTGCTCGGCATTCTCGGCACCGGCATCGGCCTCAGCCTGGTCGATCCGGTCGAGGGCACGACCCCCGGCGCGACCGGCTTCGGCATCGGCGCGGGGATCTACTGGATCATCACGACGATCATCGCACTCGGCGCCGGCGGCTATGCCGCGGCTCGCGGCGCCGGCGTGCATGACCGGTTCGACGGCCTGATCCACGGCCTGGTCGTCTGGGGCGTCACCCTGATCCTCACCATGTACCTGCTCACCTCGGCAGTCGGCGGCATCATCGGCGGCGCCTTCCGCACCGTCGGTTCGGTCGCATCGGCAGCCGGCACCGGCATCGGCGCAGCAGCTCCCAAGGTTGCCGACGTCGCCAATGTCGACGTCACCGACGTTCGCGAGGAAGCCGCACAGTATCTGTCGGACGCACCGTCGGACCCGGCGCAGATGACGCCTGAGCAGGCGCAGAAGGAAATCGCCAAGGAGCTTCCCGCGCTCGCAAAGGGTGGCCAGGACGGCGCACAGGCCGAAAGCCGCATCGTCGACATCGTCGCCGCCCAGCGCAAGATCAGCCGTCCGGAGGCTCAGGCCCAGGTGACGCGCGCCAAGGCTCAGTTCGTGCAGACCAAGAACAAGACGGTCGAGACCGCGAAGTCGGCTACCGACACCGCCGCCGGTGCAGCCGCGGGCACGTCGTTCATGATTGTCATCGCGCTGCTCATCGGCGCCGCCGCAGCAGGCTTCGGTGCGACCACCGCCGCCCGCCGCCGCGTCTACACCGACGCCGTCTGATACGGCCGATCGGTTCGTGTAACGGATGCCGTCCGCGTAACTGGACGGCATCCCATTCGACGAACGGGTTTCCCTCGTCGCTGCCGACCCGGTAACGCGGTGCGGCGAGGTCCCGACAGAGATAAAAGGTACCGAGATGACTACGTCGCCAGAGGATCGTCGTTCGCTTCGCATGGCCATCGTCCGCGCGCTGCAGCTCGCCGATGCCCTGGACGATCATCTCGTCGCGGCCCTGTTGGCACAGGCGCTCGACGCCGCAGAGCACGCACCGCCCGAATAATATCCATGACGCACGCGCCCCATCGACATTTTATAGTGAACGCCTCCGCGCCGTGCCTGTCGAGACGCAAAACTCGCGCCGGTGGGTTGGCTGATCGCGCCAAGCCTGCGAAAGCAGTGCCATGAATTCCCACGGAACCCTGCTCGAGCCCGGTCGCAACTGCTGGCGGATCGAACCCGCAACGCAGGCTACCGTCATCGTCGATGCCGACGATTATTTCAAAGCCGCCCGCGCGGTGATGATGAAGGCCAAGAAGCAGATCCTGCTCGTCGGCTGGGATTTCGATGCGCGCATCCGCTTCGGTGGCGGTGACGCCGACGACGGCGGTCCCGAGCGCGTCGGCGAGTTCGTCAGCTGGCTCGCACGCCGCACGCCGGGGCTCAACATCCACATCCTCCGCTGGGATACCGGTGCGATCAAGACGCTGTTCCACGGCCAGACGCTGTTGCGCATCGCCAAGTGGATCAAGGACCCGCAGGTCCATCTTCGCCTCGACGGCCATCATCCCCCCGCCGGTTCGCATCACCAGAAAGTGGTCGTGATCGACGACGACGTCGCGTTCTGCGGCGGGATCGACATGACCGTCGACCGCTGGGACACGCGCGCGCATGCCGACGACGAACCGCGCCGGATCGAGCCCGATGGCTCGCCCTACGGTCCGTGGCACGACGCGACCACGATCCTGCAGGGCCCCGTCGCCCGCGCGCTCGGCGACATGTGCCGCGGTCGCTGGGAAGTGTCCGGCGGTGGCGCGCTGGAGCCGGTGACCGACGGCGCCGACTGCTGGCCCGAGCATGTGACGGCCGAGTTCACCGACATCGAGGTCGGCATCGCGCTCACGATTCCCGAAATGGCCGAGCAGGAGCCCCGCCACGAGATCGAGGCGCTGTACGTCGACCTGATCGCGCGCACGAAACGCTTCTTCTACGCCGAAAGCCAGTATTTCGCCTCGCGCAAGGTCGCCGAAGCGATCGGCAAGCGGCTGAGCGAACCCGATGGTCCGGAGTTCGTGATCGTCCACCCGACCACCGCGGAGGGCTGGCTCGAACCGATCGCGATGGACTCGGCGCGCGCGCGCCTGGTCGAGGCGTTGCACGAACACGACCCGCACAACCGGCTGCGCCTCTATCACCCGTTCACCGCCGGTGGCCAGCCGATCTACGTCCACGCGAAGGTGACGGTGGTCGACGACGAGGTCCTCCGCGTCGGCTCGTCCAACTTCAACAACCGATCTCTGCGGCTCGACAGCGAATGCGACGTCGTCATCGACGCCGCCCGGGCTCGCAATGCGAACGAGCGCGGCACGATCGCCAGCATCCGCAACGGCCTGCTCGCCGAGCATCTCGACACCGACGTCGTAACGATCGAGGCGTCGATCGCGGAAACCGGCTCGCTGATCGAGACGATCGAACGGCTGCGCGGCGACGGTCGCTCGCTCCGCCCGTACGAGGTCCCCGAACTCGACTCGGTGCGCGAATGGCTGGCCGACAACAAGATCCTCGATCCCGAGGGTCCGGGCGAGATGTTCGAGGGGCTGTCGGGCCGCAAGCCGCTGCTCAAGAATCTGCGCCCGCATCTCCACCGCGCCGACGGCAGCATCTCGCCCGTCATGGCCGCAGTCGCCGTCGGCGGCACCGCGGCCGGCATCGCGCTCATCGGCACGATGCTATGGGGCCTCCGCACCAGGAAATGACGGCGAACGCGCGCGCCGACTAAATTTGCGCCGCGTGATCCCGATCCGCGATTTCGCCCGTTAAGCGCCTGCCCTGCAACGACAGGGCAGCGAAACCGGCGGGAGGTACGATGAAGGGCACGCATCCGTGGTCGCACTGAGCGAACGGCGATCGGTCGTCGTCATCAGCGACTGGGTCGATGGCTGGCCCCCGGTGGAGCCCGCGGCATCGAGCCACCGTGACCAGGCGGCATGGCGATCGCTCGATCCCGACAGCCAACCCTGGAGGGGTGCCGCCACGCACCGCGAACCGGTTGCGGGGGGATATCTGGAACGACTGCCGCTAGCCCTCGTCGCGGCGGGCGTCGTCGAACAGGCGGAGATCTGGCATCACTGGCGCGGCGATGCCGAACCGCCGTTCCACCGCGACAATCCGGTGCTCGCGCGACGCGCGTTCCGTCTCGATCACGACCACGCTCCGTTCGCCTCCACCGAGATGATCGACTTCGTGCGAACCTTCGGCGCGCCGCATATCCTCGTCGTGCTCGGCCTCGGCGTCGCGCCGGACCTGCTCGAAGCCTGCGCCGACAGCATCATCCTCTACAATTCGATCGACGCGCCGTCGCTGCGCGTGCCGCCCGAGGTCAGCGCGCATTTCGACCTCGTCATCACCGGGGAGCAGTGGCAGTCGGACGAGGTCGAGGCGCGCCACCCCGGCATGCGAACCGCGATCATGCCGATCGGACCCGAATTCGCCGCGACCGATCAATTCCGTCCGCTCGACACGGTCAAGGACATCGACCTGATCTATGTCGCCGCAGCGCAACCCTATAAGCGCCACGACATCCTCTTCGACGCACTCGCGGAACTGCCGCGCGACGTGCGCGCGCTCTGCGTGTTCGGCTACGGCGAGGACGCTGACGCGCTCCGCCAACGCGCCCGCGACCAGGACCTGTCGATCGAGTTCGTCGGGCCGCCGGGCGTGCCGATCGACGAGGTCAATCGCCTGATGAACCGCGCCAGGTTCGGCGTCGTCTGCGGTGTCGACGACGGCGCGCCGGCGATCCTCGCCGAATACATGCTCGCCGGGCTGCCCGTGCTCGCCAATGCCGATCTGCGCTGCGGATTGCAGTTCATTCTGCCCGAGACCGGCATGACCGCTTCGGCGAACGGGTTTGCCGATGCGATCCTTACAATGCGCGAAACCGCCGACGACTTTCGGCCCCGCCAGGCCGTTCTGGACCGTTGGACGTGGACGCATAGCGTGGCCCGATTGGCGCAGATCATCGAGCGAATACATGATGCAAAGCAATGACAAATACCTGACCGGCCGTGATGACTTGGCCGGAACATGGTTTTAGGTTCGAGCAACAACGCGGATGACCGCGGATTCGCGGATTGGAAGAGCGTGCACGGTATCGGACCCACCCCCAGCCTCCCGATGTCCGATGATGCAAACGCTCCGCCGCTGATCTGTTTCTCGCATCTCCGCTGGGATTTCGTCACCCAGCGCCCGCAGCATCTGATGAAGCGGTTCGCGCGGAACCAGAGCGTGTTCGTCTGGGAAGAACACATCCCCTGCGACCACCCTCTGCCCTTCCTCGAACACCACCCCTTCCCCGCCGACAACGTGATCGCGCTACGCCCCCGCCTGCCGCATTGGTGGAGCGCCGAACAGGTCGAGACGGGCTTGCGGCAACTGCTCGACATGCTGGTCGCGACGAGCATTCGCGCCAAGCCCGTACTCTGGTTCTACACGCCGATGATGCTCCCGTTCGCCGAGCATCTCGACGCCGCCGCCGTGATCTACGACTGCATGGACGAACTGTCCGCGTTCCGTTTCGCCGACCCCGCTCTGCTCGACCGCGAAGCGCGGCTGCTCGCGCGCGCCGACCTCGTCTTTACCGGCGGCTACAGCCTGTACGAAGCCAAGCGCGACCGCCACCGCGACGTCCACGCCTTCCCCTCGGCAGTCGACGTCGCGCATTTCGCACGAGCGCGTACCGGCAACACCGAACCCGATGACCAGCGCCACATCCCCGGCCCCAAGCTCGGTTTCTTCGGCGTCATCGACGAACGCATCGACCTTGCACTCATCGACGCCGTCGCCGCTGCACGTCCCGACTGGTCGTTCGTGATGATCGGCCCGGTCGTGAAGATCGACTCCGCGCACCTGCCCCGCCGCGCCAATATCCACTGGCTTGGCGGACGTGGGTACGACGAACTCCCCGCCTATCTCTCCGGCTGGGATGTCGCGCTGATGCCGTTCGCGATCAACGCCGCGACCCGCTTCATCAGCCCGACCAAGACCCCCGAATATCTCGCCGGCGGCCTGCCCGTCGTCTCGACCCCGATCGTCGACGTGATCCGCCATTACGGAGACGCGGCCGCCGTGGCGATCGCCGCCGACGCGACCGCGTTCGTCGCCGCCTGCGAGGCCGCCCTCGCCCTCCCCCGCGAAGGCGCGTGGCGCGACGAAGCCGATCGCCTGCTCGCCACACAATCCTGGGACCGGACCCAAACAGCCATGGCAACCGAGATCGACCGCGTTCTTCGCGCGAAACGCACCTTCCGCCCCGCCCCGGAACGCGAACGCTACGACACGCTGATCGTCGGCGCAGGGTTCGCCGGTGCCGTCCTTGCGGAACGGCTCGCGAGCGACAGCGGCCAGCGCGTCCTCGTCGTAGACCGCCGCCCACACATCGGCGGCAACGCGTATGACGAGCATGACGCGGCGGGCGTGCTGATCCACCGCTACGGCCCGCACATCTTCCACACCAATTCCCCCGACGTGTTCGACTATCTCTCGCGCTTCACCGAGTGGCGCCCGTACGAGCACCGCGTCCTCGCCAGCGTCGACGACAAGCTCGTGCCGATGCCGATCAACCGCACCACATTGAACGAACTCTACGGCCTGTCGCTCGAGAACGACGCGGAAGCCGCCGCCTTCCTCGCCAGCCGCGCGGAATCGGTTGAGGACATCCGCACCTCCGAGGACGTCGTCGTCGCCGCGGTCGGCCGCGATCTCTACGAGACGTTCTTCCGCGGCTACACGCGCAAGCAATGGGGCCTCGATCCGTCCGAACTCGACCGCGCCGTCACCGCGCGCGTGCCGACCCGCACCTCGACCGACGACCGCTATTTCACCGATACATTCCAGGCGATGCCGGCGAACGGCTACACGCGGATGTTCGAGGCGATGCTCGACCACCCCGGCATCACGCTCGATCTCGGCGTCGAATACCGCGACGTGATCGACCGCATCGACGTCGACCACATCGTCTTCACCGGTCCGATCGACGAGTATTTCGACTTCCGTTTCGGCAAGCTGCCTTATCGCAGCCTCCAGTTCCGCCACGAGACGCACGACGTTGCGCAGTTCCAGCCGGTCGCCGTCGTCAACTATCCCGACGAGACCGTGCCGCAGACCCGCATCACCGAATACAAGCATCTGACCGGCCAGCTCCACGCGAAGACCAGCATCAGCTACGAATTCCCGAGCGCGGAGGGCGACCCCTATTATCCGATCCCCCGCCCCGAAAACCAGGCGCTGTTCAAACGCTACGAAGCGCTCGCCGATGCGGAGGAAGGCGTGACCTTCGTCGGTCGTCTCGCGACCTATCGCTACTACAATATGGACCAGGTCGTGGGACAAGCGCTCGCCACCTATCGCCGCATGGCCGCCAAGATGACCACGGAATCACCCACGTCGCAGGCCCCTATATTGTCGGCAGCAGAATGACCCGTATCTGCCTGCTGACCGACAGCCTGGCCCCGTCCGGCGTCGGCGCACACATGATGATGCTCGCGGAAGGCCTTGCCGGCGACGAAATCGTCTTTGCAGGACGTCCGGCCACCGGGTTGCTCGAACGCGCCGCCGCCAAGGGCTTTGCGGTCAAGATGCTCGACGACGACGCGGCGATGACGCGCTGGATGCAGCGGTCGGCACCGGATATCGTCCACGTCCATGCCGGAATCGGTTGGGAGGGCCATGCCGCGGTCCGTGCCGCGCAGGCCGCGGGCGTGCCCGTCGTCCGCACCGAACATCTTCCCTATCTGCTGACCGACGCGGCGCAGTGCGACGAGCACCGTAATACCTCGACCGCGCTCGCACGACTGATCTGCGTTTCCGATGCGGTCGGCGACAGCTACCGCGCGGCCGGCGTCGATCCTGCGCTGGTCGAGACGATCCACAACGGCGTCGGGCCGCACCGGCCGTCACGGTCGCGAGCGGCACTGCGCGGCGAATGGGGCGTCGGTGACGCGCCGGTATTGCTGATGGTCGCGCGCCTTGCCGAGCAAAAGGGTCACGCGCTCCTGCTCGACGCGCTGCCCGCAATCCGCGCCGCGCACCCGGACGTGATCGTACTGCTCGCCGGCGAAGGTCCCCTCATCACCCAGACCGCGCGCGCCATCGCCGCCAAGGGCCTAGCCGGCACCGTCCGCATGCTCGGGACTCGCAGCGACGTCGCCGACCTTATGACGCTCGCCGACCTGCTCGTCCTTCCCTCCGCGTTCGAGGGCCTGCCGCTGGTCGCGCTCGAAGCGATGGCCGCCGGGCTCCCCGTCGTCGCCACGGTCGCGCCTGGCAATGCCGAAGCGATCGAGGACGGCGTCACTGGCCGCCTGACCGCCCCGGACCCGGCGAGTTTCGCCGATGCGATCGTCACGTTGCTAGCCGATCGCGATAGCCTCGAGGCGATGGTGAGCGCGTCGATCGAACGTCAGCAAGACCTGTTCTCGGCCGATCGCATGATCGCCGATACGCGCGCGGTCTACGACGCCGTGCAAGACCAGACCAAACACACAAAGGGAGACGGCGTGGAGCGGACACGGATCGGGTTCATCGGCGCAGGCGGCATCGCCAATCGCCATTTCGGCGTGCTGGAGCAGTTCGACGACGTCGCGATCGTCGCGGTGGCCGACGTCGACATGGCCCGCGCGACCGAGGCCGCCGCCCGCTTCGGCGCGCGCGCATTCGACGATGCCTCCGCGATGCTGGCCGCGGTCGACCTCGACGCGCTCTACATCTGCGTGCCGCCGTTCGCGCACGGCGAACCCGAACGCCTCGCGATCGACCACAAGCTGCCATTCTTCGTCGAAAAGCCCGTCGCGCTCGATCTTGGCACCGCGGAGGACGTCGCGGCGTCGGTCGACCGGCTCGGCCTCGTCACCGCGGTCGGCTATCACTGGCGCTATCTCGACACCGTGGACGAGGTGAAGGCGCTGCTCTCCGCGACGCCGGCGCGCCTCCTGTCCGGCTATTGGCTCGATTCCACCCCGCCGCCGCGCTGGTGGTGGAAGAAGGACGCATCGGGCGGCCAGATGCTCGAACAGACGACCCACTTGGTCGATCTCGCGCGCTACCTCGTCGGCGACGTCGTCCGCGTCTACGGCCAGTCGGGCCATATCGACCGCGCCGCCTTCCCCGGCCTCGACGTCGCGACAACCAGCACCGCGATGCTCACCTTCGCCAGCGGCGCGATCGCCAACTTCGCCTCGACCTGCTTGCTGAACTGGAACCACCGCGTCGGCCTGCACCTGTTCGGCGAAGGTTTGGCGATCGAACTAACCGACCGAGACGTGATGATCGACATCGGCCGCGGCCGCCCGGTCCGCGGCACCGGCAGCGACCCGGTCGTACTGGAGGATCGCGACTTTATCGACGCGGTCCGTGGGAGCGAGAACCGTATCCGCTGCCCCTACCCCGCCGCGCTCGAAACACTCCGCCTCGCGCTGGCGATCGAACGCTCCGCGGTCGAAGGCCGCGCGATCGACGTCCGCGAGCGCGAGGTGGCGCATGTCTGAGTGGCGCCACGTCCGCTCGCTCGGCGTCGAACGTCCCGGCCAGGCGTATTTCTTCGGCTATGACGAAGCGCCTCCGGGCGACGGCCAGGTCCGCCTCGACCTCCTCTACACCGGCTTCTCCGCCGGGACCGAACTCACCTTCGTCAAGAACAGCAACCCGTATCTCCACTCGCGCTGGGACGCAGGGCGCGGCGTGTTCGTCCCCGGCGAACCGAGCGCGCACTATCCCGTGCCGTTCCTCGGCTACATGGAATGCGCGCGCGTCAGCGACAGCCGGGTCGAGGATTTCGCGAACGGCGACGTCGTCGGCACCGTCTTCGGCCACAAGACCGGCCACACCGCGGATCCGTTCAACGACCTGCTGACCAAGCTCCCCCCCGAGCTTGATCCGATCCTCGGCATCTATATCGGCCAGATGGGTCCGATCGCCGCCAACGGCATTCTCCACGCAGATGCCGAACTGCTCGGACCCAACGTCGTCAACCTCGGCGACGGCATCCGCGGCCGCCCCGCTTTGGTGATCGGCGCAGGCATCGTCGGCATGCTGACCGCCCTGTTCGCACAGGCCGCTGGCGCCAGTGAAGTGGTGATCGCCGACCCTTCCCCCTTTCGCCGCCTGCGCGCTGAATGCCTCGGCATCACCGCGATGACCGAGGATCAGGCCTGGGCCTATGCCAAGGCACGCTGGCTCCACGGCGGCGACGATCGCGGGGCCGACGTCGTGTTCCAGACCCGCGCCGACGCCGCCAGCCTCCACGCCGCGATGCGCGCGCTGAGACCGCAAGGCACGGTGATCGACCTCGCTTTCTACCAGGGCGGCGCCGACCGGCTCCGGCTCGGCGAGGAATTCCACCACAACGGCCTGAACCTCCGCTGCGCCCAGATCAACCGCGTCCCCCGCGGCCTCGGCTTCCAATGGGACCGCCGCCGCCTCGCCAACGAAACGGTCAAGCTGCTGCTCGCCCGCGGCCCCGAGATCCGCGCGCAGCTCATCACGCACGTCGTCCCCTATGACGACGCCCCCAAGTTCATCGCAAAACTGGTCGGCGAACGGCCCGAATTCCTCCAGATCGTCTTCAAGGTCGGCGATTGAGCACCGCACCTACCGCCGACGCCCGACCGATCCGCATCCTGTTCGTCTTCGCCTGGCTCGTCGTCGGCGGCGAGGAGACGGAGGTACGCCTGCTCGCCCAGGCGCTCGATCCCACCCGCTACCGGATCGAGGTCGTCGCCTGCTTCCGGAAGGACGGCATGCCCGAGCAGACCCACGCGCAATTGGAAGCGATCGGTGTCCCCGTCGACCGCACGCCCTACGCGCTCGGCTTCGACGAGACCGTCGCCTATCTCGCGAGCAAGCTGCCCGCATACGACGTCGTCGTCTCGTGCCAGAACGTCGCCGACATATATCCCGCGCTCGAACGCATGCACCTCCGCCCGCCGCTGATCGAGCATGGCGGGCTCGTCTCCGAAGCGCTCGCCGGCCCCAAGCATTTCACCGCGCGCTATGTCGGCGTCTGCGCGTCGATCCGCGACGCCGCCGCCAGCAGGATGCCCGGCCGCGAACAGCACGCGATCGAGATCCCGTCGATGGTCGACACGCGCGCGTTCGATCCGACCCGACGAGTCCCCGTCCGCGCGGCGCTAGGCATCGCCGAAGGCGTGCCGCTGATCGGCTGGCTAGGCCGGCTCGACCCGAAGAAGCGCGTCGAGGACTTTATCGAGGCCGCCGCGCTCGTCCACGCCCGCCACCCCCGCGCCCGCTTCGTCGTCATAGGCGGACCGGACGCGTTCATCCCCGAATACGCCGTCGCGCTCCGCAACCGCGCGCGCGCTCTCGGCCTGGACGGCGCGCTGACCTTCCTCGGCGACCGCGGCGGACGTGCCCGACCTGCTCGCCGCGCTCGACATATTCGTCTGGCTTTCGCGCGGTGAAGGCATGCCGCACGTCATCGCCGAAGCCGGCGCCGCACGCCTCCCCGTCATAGCGACACGAGACAACGGCTCCGAACAACAGATCGTCGACGGCGTGAGCGGTTTGTTTGTGCCTCACGAAGACCCGCCTGCAGTTGCCGCCGCGATCGGCAAACTGCTCCAAGACCCGACACTTCGAACCCGCCTCGGCACCGCCCTCCGCGCCAAGGTAGACTCCGACTACGCAGTCGCCGCCGTGGTCCCCCGCTGGGAAAGCCTGTTCGCCGAAGTCCTGTCCGACCGGCCGCCACTCCCGCGTCCGACCGGCCTCTTCCAAAGCGTCCTCCAAGGCGGCTTCGAATCCTCCACCCACCGCCGCGCGCACGACCGCAAGCGCGTCGACGTCATAGCCGACAGCCATCACGACACCCTCGCCGCGCACGATTACAGCGAACTCGCCAAGCTCGGCATCCTCACCGTCCGCGACGGCCTGCGCTGGCATCTGATTGAACGCGAACCCGGTCGCTACGACTGGTCCAGCCTCGACCGCCAGTTGGAAGCCGCCAAGGCGACCGGCACCGAAGTCATCTGGGACCTGCTCCACTACGGCTGGCCCGACGACATCGACGTCTGGACGCCCGCCTTCGTCACCCGCTTCGCTGCGTTCGCCGCCGCCGCCGCGCGCCACATCGGCCCGGCCGCACTCGGCGAGACCCGCTTCTACGCCCCGGTCAACGAGATCTCGTTCTTCGCCTGGGGCGGCGGCGACGCAGCCTATCTCAACCCGTTCGCCCGCGGGCGCGGCTACGAACTCAAAGTCCAACTCGCCCGCGCTTCGATCGCAGCGATGGAAGCGATCCTCGCGGTCGACCCCGCCGCAAGGTTCGTCCACGCCGACCCCGTCATCAACGTCATCACCGACCCCGCCCGCCCCAACGACGCCCCCGCCGCCGAAGGCCACCGCCTCGCGCAATATCAGGCCTGGGACATGATCGCCGGAAAAGCCTGGCCTCAGATCGGTGGCCGCCCGGCGTTGCTCGATATCGTCGGCGTCAATTTCTACCACAACAACCAGTGGATCCACGGCGGCCCACCGTTGTCGTACGACCACCCCTTAAGCCGCCCGCTCCACGCGATCCTCGCCGACGCCTACGCCCGCTACGGCCGCCCGATCTTCATCGCCGAAACCGGCATCGAGGGCAGCGCCCGCCCCGCGTGGCTCCGCATGATCCTGCGCGAGGTGAAGATCGCCCAGTCGCTCGGCGTCCCGGTCGAGGGAATATGCCTCTACCCGATCCTCGATCACCCCGGCTGGGACGACGATCGCTACTGCCCCAACGGCCTGCTCGCCTGCTCGCCGGACACCGCCGACCGCGTACCGAACGCCGCGCTCGCCGACGTCATCCGGCGGGCGCAAGCGCCCGATATCCTGCGTTAATTCGGGCTTCGATACTGATCTAAGTCGATACGATCGAGAGGACATTTCCGCCGCCACGTCGCGTTGACGGTCGCCACAAAGGCAAGCGGAGAGAGATCACATGGCCGTTAAATTTGCAGGAACGATGAACGCGATCAACCGCGGGCTCGACGCGACCAAGCCCACCAAGGGCGCCGACATGGTCGAGGATTGGGAGGCCGCGCTCGCCGATACCGAAGTCTCCGGCGCCAAGGGCATCCTTCGCGACCTCGGTTCGCTGCGGAAGCAGTTGGAGCGTGACGAACCCGACGCCGACCGAGTTCACGCGCTGCTCCACCGCCTCGGCACCGCGACCACCAAGATCGCCGACAAGGCCGACAAGTCGCAGGACAAGCTGAAGGCACTGGGCGAAGCACTGACCGAAGCCGGTGAAGACGCACCCGACGAGGAAGAGGACGTCGCCGCCGCCGCCGCTCCCAAGCGCGCCCGCAAGAAGGCCTGAACGAAAAACGGGCCGGCGATCGCATGATCGCCGGCCCGTTTTCTTACCAAGTCACGAAAGGCTCAGGCGGTAACCGCCTCCGCCTTCGCGTTGATCTTCGACGTCGCCATCGCGGTCAGCTTGTCGTCGGTCGCATATTCCTCGTCGAGCGTCTCCTTCAGGATCGCCGCGATCTCGCTGCGACCAAGCTGGTTCGCCCACGCGATCAGCGTGCCGTAGCGCGTGATCTCGTAATGCTCGACCGCCTGCGCCGACGCGATCAGCGCCGCGTCGAGCACTGCCTTGTCGGCGATCTCGCCCGCGACCTCGTTGGCTTCCTTGATGATCCCGTCGATCGCCGGGCAGGTCACTGCCTTGGCCTTCTCGCCGAGCAGTTCGAAGATCCGCTCCAGGCGAACGATCTGGCCTTCGGTCTCGCGCAGATGCGTTTCGAAACCCTTTTTGAGACCCGGCGCGGTCGCCTTCTCGGTCATCTTCGGCAGCGCCTTGGTGATCTGGTGTTCGGCGTAATACACGTCCTGCAACTGGTGCAGGAACAGGTCTTCGAACGTCGCGATGTCCTTGGAAAACAGGCCCATGATCATATCCTCGCAGAGCTGGTGCACGCGAAGCGAAATGCTCCGGTGGTGGGGAAACGCCCTTACCGCGGGGTAAGTTTCGTCTCTCCAGCCACCGAAGTTTCTCGGGTTCAGCCCTTCAGCTTGGCCGCCGTCTCGGCGATTCGCTTGCCCTGATAGCGCGCGCCGTCGAGCTCTTCCTTGCTCGGCTGGCGGCTACCGTCACCGTCCGAGATCGTCGTCGCGCCGTAAGGCGATCCGCCCTTGACCACGTCCACGCCCATCTGCGCCTGGAAGCCGTAATCGAGCCCGACGATCGTCAGGCCGTGATGCAGCAGGTTGGTGATGATCGAGAACAGGGTCGTTTCCTGGCCGCCATGCTGGCTCGCGGTCGAGGTGAACGCACCACCGACCTTGCCGATCAGCGCGCCCGAGAACCACTGGCCGCCGGTCGTATCCCAGAACTGCGCCATCTGCGCAGGCATCCGGCCGAAGCGGGTCGGCGCACCGACGATGATCGCGTCATACTGCTCCAGCGCGGCGGGGCCTTCGATCTCGGCATGCGCGGTGTCGGTCTTGAAGTGCGCGGCCTCGACCACCGACTGCGGCGCGGTCTCGGCGACGCGGCGGATGTCGACCTCCGCCCCACCGGCGCGCGCGCCCTCGGCGACGGCGTCCGCCATCTGCTCGATATGGCCGTAGGACGAGTAATAAAGCACAAGAACCTTGGTCATGGGCATTTCCTTCTTAGGCTCCCCCTCCCGCAAGCGGGAGGGGGCTGGGGGGTGGGCACCCGGCTGCGGCAAGCAAGCCGGATCGAAGTGCGTATCTACAACGACGGTCAAGGCGGAGGTGAGCGCGAGCCCACCCCCTGCCCCCTCCCGCAAGCGGGAAGGGAAAAGCTTACTCCGAGTCCACCAGAACGATCTCCGCGTCCTCTTGAGCCGTGATCGTCACCGTCTGGCCGCCCAGCAGCGCCGCTCCGTCGCGCGCACCAAAGGCTTCGTCGCCGATCGTGATCGCGCCGGTCGCCGGCACCAGATACACGTGACGCCCCTCGCCGACCGCATAGTCGACGCTATTGCCGGCCTTCAGGGTCGCCGCCAGCACCCGCGCATTCGCCCGGATCGGCAGTGCATCGCCGTCATCCTCGAACCCGCTGGCAAGCGTCACGAACTGCCCCGAGCGCTCGCCCTTCGGAAACGGCTTCGCACCCCAGCTCGGCGCGCCACCCTTGCGGGAAGGCTCGATCCAGATCTGGAAGATCGTCGTCGTCTCGGGCTCGAGATTATACTCGGCATGCCGCACGCCGGTGCCAGCACTCATCACCTGGACGTCGCCCGCCTCGGTACGCCCTTTGTTGCCGAGCGAATCCTGGTGCGTGATCGCCCCGCTGCGGACATAGGTGATGATCTCCATGTCCTGATGCGGATGCGGCGGGAACCCGGAGTTCGCGGCGATCTGGTCGTCGTTCCAAACCCGGATCGCACCCCAGCCCATCCGGGCGGGATCGTAGTAGCTCGCAAACGAGAAATGATGCCGCGCGTTCAGCCAGCCATGATCGGCATGGCCAAGGCTGTCGAAGCTGCGGCGATCAACTTTGGAAAGGGTCGTGGTCGTCATGATAGGTCTCCACTGGTTGAACTCAAGATAAGCGCTGCGATCACGCCGTAAATAGAAACGCTGGAAACCGATCGTTTCGGTGGGTAATGTTCCTACTCTTGCTCCCCTCCCTGGAAGGGAGGGGTCGGGGGTGGGTCGGCCGCTTGGCGGACGCAGCATTCCCTCGATAGCGGCCCACCCCCAGCCCTCCCTTCCAGGGAGGGTGGAAGATCTGGAGTCCCCCATGCGCCTGCCCGATCTCGAAGCCTGGGCGATCTTCGCCAGCGTCGTCGAGCACCGCTCGTTCAGCGCTGCCGCGGACGCGGTAGGGCTCAGCAAGGCGACCGTGTCGAAGGCGATCACCCGCCTCGAAGCGCATCTCGGCCAGTCGCTCTTCCACCGCACCTCGCGTCGGCTCGCGCTGACCGAAGCCGGCAAGCCCCTCGCCGAACACGCCGCACGCATCCTCGCCGAAGCCCGCGCCGCCGAGGAGTCCGCGCACGACGCCGCCAGCGCGCATACCGGCCGCGTCCGCCTCGCCGCCCCCATGAGCTTCGGCGTCACCAACGTCGCCCCGATCCTCGCCGAATTCCTCGTCGCGCACCCGGGGATCGAGGTCGACTTCCACCTCTCCGATGCCCGCGTCGACATCGTCGCCGAAGGCTTCGACGTCGCGCTGCGGATCGCCGAGCTGCCCGACAGTTCGCTCCGCGCCCGCCGCCTCTGCAGCATCCAGGCGCACACCGTCGCCGCACCCAGCTACCTCGCGAAGCACGGCACCCCGACGCACCCGGCACAGCTCGGCGAGCATCAGCTGGTCGGCTATTCGAACGTCGTCGGCCCGTGGCGCTTCCACGGCCCCGGCGGCGCCGACGTCTCGGTGCGGCTGCAAGGCCAGCTCACCGCCAACAGCGGCGAGGCGATCGTCCCCGCGCTGATCGCCGGCCTCGGCATCGCCCGCCTGCCCGACTTCATCATCGACCGCCATCTCGCCTCGGGCGCACTCGTCACGATCCTCGTGGACTGGGCGCCAGCCAAGATCGGCCTCCACCTTCTCACCCCGCCGAGCCCGCTTCGTCCGGCGCGCGTCGAGGCGTTGATCGACTTTCTCGCGGCACGGCTCCGCGATCCGCACGCGGGGCAAGCGCAAAGCGGCAACCTTGCGTAAAACCGGGCCAGATGCCATGTAACGTGCTGGATAGACGCTCGAGTTTGCAACCCAGCGCAATCCCAACGACACCCGATACCGGGATGAGGACTTTGAGCAGCGGCCGCGCTCAGTCGGTAATATCTGTATCGATTCCGTGATTTCCGCGTGGCTGACCCGATAATCCGGTCATGGATTTTCGTCGTCTTCGGCCTGTGTCGGGACAGCGGACCATGCCGAAACGAAAAGGCATGACCATGCGGCCAGACGCTAACGACACGATTTCTCCAGCACCCCAGACCGGCGTGACCCGGCGCAACCTGCTCGGCTCGGCGATCGTCGCCGGCGGTGCGGCGGCGTTGCCGATCGCGCACGCCGACGCCGCGACCACCGAACGGACTGTCGACGTCCTGCTGATCGGCGGCGGCATCATGAGCGCGACGCTCGCCGTCCTGCTCCGCGAACTCGAGCCCACCTGGACGATCGAGATGGTCGAACGCCTAGACAAAGTTGCCGATGAAAGCTCCAACGGCTGGAACAACGCCGGCACCGGCCACTCCGCGCTGTGCGAACTCAACTACACGCCCGTCAACAAGGCTGACGGCAAGGTCGAAATCGCCAAGGCGGTCGAGATTAACGAGCAGTTCCAGGTCACGCGCCAGTTCCTCAGCCACCAGGTCGATACCGGCATTCTCGCCAACCCGCGCTCGTTCATCAATTCGACGCCGCACATGAACCTGGTGTGGGGCGATGCCAACGTCGCCTTCCTGCAAAAGCGCCACGCCGCGCTCCAGGCGAGCCCGCTGTTCTCCGGCATGGAATACACGACCGACCCGAAGCAGATTTCGCAGTGGGTGCCTGTGATGATGGAGGGCCGCGCGCCCGGCACGAAGCTCGCCGCGACGCGCTCGCCGCTCGGCACCGATTGCGACTGGGGCGAAGTCACGCGCCAGTACATCGCGTCGCTCAACAAGCAGGACAATTTCACGCTGACCACCGGCCACGAAGTCCGCTCGCTCGAACGCGAGACGATCGGCGGCAAGAAGGCGCGCTGGCGCGTCACCGCGCGCGACATGAAGACCGACGAGAAGCAGATCATCAAGGCGCGCTTCGTGTTCGCAGGCGCCGGCGGCGGCGCGCTGCCGATCCTGCAGAAGTCCGGCATCCCCGAAGCCGACGACTATGCCGGCTTCCCGGTCGGTGGCTCGTTCCTCGTCGCGGACAAGCCCGAGATCACCCACCGCCACCTCGCCAAGGTCTACGGCAAGGCCGCGGTCGGTTCGCCGCCGATGTCGGTGCCGCATCTCGACACGCGGTTCCTCGACGGCAAGCAGGCGCTGTTGTTCGGCCCGTTCGCGACCTTCTCGACCAAGTTCCTCAAGGAAGGCTCGTATTTCGATCTTCCGGCGTCCGTCACGCTCGACAATTTCCGGCCGATGCTCGCGGTCGGCTGGGACGATTTCGACCTCGTCGAATATCTCGCGGGCCAGCTCATCATGTCGGACAGCGACCGGATGGACGCCCTGCGCGAGTATTTCCCGGGCGCGAAGGACGGCGACTGGCGCCTGTGGCAGGCGGGCCAGCGCGTCCAGATCATTAAGCGCGATCCTGAGAAGGGCGGCGTGCTGCGGCTCGGCACCGAGATCGTCGCGTCGAAGGACGGCTCGATCGCCGCACTCCTCGGCGCCTCGCCGGGTGCCTCGACCGCGCCGTCGATCATGCTCAACCTGCTGAAAAAGGTGTTCCCGAACCACCTCGCCACCGCCGGGTGGCAGGCCAAGATCCGCGAGATCGTGCCGACCTACGGCGTCATGCTGAACGAGACACCGGACGTCCTCGCCGAGCATTGGGCCTCGACCGCCGACACGCTGCAACTCGCGATCCCCTCGCCAACAGTAAGCGTCGCAACCACACAGCGCCCCGCGGCAATGCGCGTAAAGCCAGACCGCAGCCCCGACCTCGCGCTGTAAAAGGCGCGAGCCTTCCCCGTCCCCTCTCCCATCGGGGAGAGGGAGAGACGCCAAAGGCGGCGAAGGGTGAGGGCACGAGCACCAGCTACGTTTGGCTGACTCTTTTCCACCCCGCCACGCCGTCACTCTGACGAAAGTCAGGATAACACCGTCATCCTGACGAAAGTCAGGACCCAGAGTACCAGCCACGGCCCCACACCCCGACAGCAACTTAAGCCACGTCGACCAACACCCAGGAACACTCCTGTCCTACATCACGACCATCTGCCACGATCGACCAATGAGCGATCCAACCGTCCAACCCCTGCAACGCCAAACTGGCCACAAAACGCCCGCATCCAGCGATCGAACGCGACCTGCGAAAACTCTCCCAGCGTCTATACTTCCTATACTTCACTCGGTTTTGCCTCGTACGGCACCCCTCACGCGGCCCGCACCAGCATGAACCGCCTGGCCCCCGAAGCAGACGATTCGCGCTCCATTCGATCGCATTCAGTCCGCAGCATGCATCTGCGCGTGTTGCCTGGCGGGGACATCGCAAAGACTATCGACCGGACGATGCTCGGGCCCAACCTGACGCCCAGACCTCTGGCCGATTATTTGTAAGGAATTCAACTGCTCGGCGGAGATCCGTGCTTTCGGGCGCGTCAACCTTAGTTTCAAATTAACCTTTTGCCTTCAGACGTTGTGTGGTTAATGAATAGAAGTCGAGCGGCTGGCATGGGGTGTCGGGCGGTTTCGCTTAGAGGGGACGACGCATGCGCGTGCTGCTGATCGAGGACGAGCCGACCACGGCCAAGGCTATCGAGCTGATGCTGACGACCGAAGGGTTCAACGTCTACATCACCGATCTCGGGGAAGAAGGCCTCGATCTCGGCAAGCTGTATGATTACGACATCATCCTGCTCGACCTGAACTTGCCGGACATGCACGGCTACGACGTGCTCAAGCGCCTGCGCGTCGCCCGCGTCGCGACCCCGGTGCTGATCCTGTCGGGAGTCAACGAGATGGACTCGAAGGTGCGCAGCTTCGGTTTCGGTGCCGACGACTATGTCACCAAGCCGTTCCACCGCGAGGAATTGATCGCGCGCATCCACGCCGTCGTCCGCCGCTCGAAGGGACACAGCCAGTCGGTCATCCGCACCGGCAAGCTCGCGGTCAATCTCGACGCGAAGACGGTCGAAGTCGGCGGCAGCCGCGTCCACCTGACCGGCAAGGAATATGCGATGCTGGAGCTGCTCTCGCTCCGCAAGGGCACGACCTTGACCAAGGAAATGTTCCTCAACCACCTTTACGGCGGGATGGACGAGCCGGAGTTGAAGATCATCGACGTGTTCATCTGCAAGCTGCGGAAAAAGCTCAGCCTCGCCTGCGATGGCGAGAATTACATCGAGACCGTCTGGGGCCGCGGCTACGTGCTGCGCGAACCCGACGAAGCGCTCGAATCGCAAGTCGCGTAACGCCCCAGTTTCCCGGGACCACGAAGTTTTACAGGATGCCCGCTCCGTCTCCGTCATCCTGACGAAAGTCAGGACCCAGGGTATAGAAGGGCGCCCTCGGGATGATACATCAGCCGCCGGTGCGTGTCGCGCCGGTGCATTGCCTCCATCAACGCCAGCGCATCGTCGAGGATGACGATCTTCTGGTGATGCGACGCCGCGGTCGGATGATGCCCGTCGAGCTTGGTATGAATCCGCTTGTGCCGCATCCACTTGATCATCGTGAACAGCATCGACCCGCGAAACAGCGACTTGAACGCACCGGTATTCCCAGCGCAGCACGAAAATCTCGAATTCGGGATCGCGTTCGACCAGAATGCATGAATGCTCCAAGGGTGCTGGGTTCGCCCGGCCGGTCGACGCCCGGCTCCAGCGACATGCGCGCATCGAAGGCCTTGCCGATCAGCAGGATGCGCCGCCTCGCACCGAGCATCGCAACGCGTGCCGTTTGGAAATAGTCCGCCGCATCGACGATCACCGCCATCCGCTCGGCGCGTTCGATCCGCCAGCGCTCCGTCCCAACCTGCCTCGGCATCCCTTCGCCCGCTGCCGGATGATATATGCCGCCCGCCGTTTGGTTTCGTGAACGCCCTGTATAGCCGCGCGCCGCCGCCCAATCTGGAGGGACGATGGCCGCTCCTCCTACCCAGCCGCCGGCATAGCGCAAGGTGATCCACGTCGACATGGATGCCTCTATGCGTCGGTCGAACAGCGCGATGATCCCTTGCTCAGGGGCGTCGCGGTCGGCAGATCGCGTGCGCGGGGTGTGGTGGCAGCCGCAAGTTATGAAGCACGCGCGTTCGGCGTCCGCAGCGCGATGCATTCGGTCACCGCAATCCGCAAATGTCCCGACTTGGTGTTCGTTCCGACACGGTTCGATGTGTACCGCGAAGTCTCGGACCGGATCCGCGCGATCTTCGCTGACTACACCGACTTGATCGAGCCGCTGTCGCTCGACGAAGCGTATCTCGACGTGACCGAGGATATCCGGGGGCTCGGTACGGCGGCCGCCATCGCGGAGGAAATCCGCTCACGGATCAAGGCGGATACCGGGCTCACCGCATCCTCCGGCGTCAGCTACAACAAGTTCATCGCCAAACTCGCGTCGGACCAGAACAAGCCCGACGGCATCTGCATCATTACGCACAGGCGTGGCGCGGCGTTCGTCCAGTCGCTGCCGGTCAAACGCTTCCATGGTGTAGGGCCAGTGACCGGGCAGAAGATGGAGCGGCTTGGCATTCTCACGGGCGCAGACCTCTTACGGCCAGACCCTCGCGTTCCTGCAGGCGCATTTCGGTAGCTATGCGGACTATCTCTACGGCGCAGCACGCGGCATCGATCACCGCCTCGTGCGCATCAACCGCGCCGCCAAGTCGGTCGGCGCGGAACGAACGTTCGAGACAAACCTGACGACCGCGGGGGATCTGCGCGCGGCGCTGCACCGGGTGGCGGATGCAGCATGGGCGCGGATCGAACGGCAGGGCACCCGCGCCCGCACGATCACACTTAAGCTGCGGCATGCGGACTTCCGCACGATCACGCGCGCACGATCGTCTCAGGCGCCCATGACCGACAAGGCTGCATTTCTCGCGGCGGGGCTCGACCTGCTTATGGCGCAACTGCCCGTACCGGACGGCGTGCGCCTGCTCGGGCTAACGTTGTCGGGCATCATGGGCGAAGCCGACGAGGCTCAGCCAAGCTTGTTGTAGTTGGTCAGAACCTTGTCCAGAGGTTCAGTCAGCGTCTGCGCCGCCACTGTCCGGCGCCAACAGCGTCAGGACCGCAACGGCGCCCTGCCCCGGCCCTTCGCTCTCGAGACGCAGCGAACCCTGCATCGCATTCACCGAATTGGCACACCAGTGCAGCCCGAGCCCGCCCGACTTGCGCGCGCGCGTAGAGAAGCCGCGGTGGAACAGCGTTGCCGCTACCTCGGGCGTGATCCCTTCGCCATCGTCGCGAATCTCGATCGTCACGCGACCCTCAGCCTGCTCGGTCGCCGCGACGATCGATCCGCTGCCGGTCCCGCGCGCGACGATCGATTCGGCCGCGTTGGCGAACAGATTGCCGATCACCTGGCTCAGGATAAGCCGGTTCGCCATCACCAGGCTGGGACCCGCCGGAAACCCGAACGCGATCGATGCCCCGTCCAGATAGCGCACGATCGTCGCGTTGCGCGCAATGATCGTCGTCACGTCGCAGATCTCCAACGCGGGGCGTTCATGTGCCGCCTGCTGCTGCTGGCCGATGATCTCCAACACATGCCCCATCGCCTCGCGGCCGATACTTAGTTCGTTGCGAGTCGATTCGCGATTGGCAGCTTCGGTGTCGATCGCGGCCGCGACGAATGTCGCGAGTTTCTGACGGCGCTCGTCCGAAACGTCGCCGCGCGCGAGTTCGTCGATTGCCCTATCAAGCGTGGCGCGGTCGATCGGGGGCGCCTGTGCGATCTCGCGGCTAAGGATTGTGCTGATCGGGTTCAGCGCGTTGCGGACGTTATGCATCACCGCCACCGCGCTTTCGGCGCGCCCGAGATCAAACGACTGCACGCCGATCTGTTCGCGCAAATCCCTCAACTGCCGCAGCATGGCGTTGAAATTGCGTCCCAGCGAACCGATTTCATCGCGTCGTTCATCTTCTTCGAGCAGAGCCAGCGAGCCCGACGCGCGGACTCGGCGCATATGATTCTCGATACGCAGCAACGGACGCAGCACGAGTTGCGAGATCAGGCGCCGCAACACGATGAGCACGAACAGCAGGAGCAGGATCGATCCGGCAACCGCAAACGCCAACATGCGCCGGCCGAGCCTCGATACATCGCCCGGCAGGTCGAACCGGGTAGTTGCGACGGCGCGCCCATCGGCACCGATCATCGGCACGATGATGATCGCTCTCGCCCCGCGGGAAGTCGTCGCCCCCGCATGGTCCGACCCGAGATCGATTGTCGCATCGGCGCCCAACGCCCGGGAAATCTGCGTAGCGGTTATTACGCGGGCGATCACGACATAGCTTTGGACGGTATCGGCATCGCCCCAAACTTCCGTTCGCGCGACGCCGATCGCTGCGACACCGTTCCCCAACCGCGCATAGAAGCGGGTCGACCGCCGACCGCCAACGGCATGCGCAAAATCCGTGCGACCGAGCAGCGCGGCCCATTGTTCCTGCAGGCTCGAACCAGCGGGTTCGTTCCATTTGGCGCGGACGACGCGACCGTCCGCGCCAATTTTGGCAAAACCATCCGCAGAGAGCGATCGCTTCGCTGGCGTAGCAAGACTAGCCGGCGCATGCTGGGCTCCCGATAGCTCTGCTGAATCGCGGTACGCACGCGCTTCGGCCTGCGCCTGAGCTGCGTATCTGGACAACATAGTGTGCGTCCGTTCGACCTGCCTGGCGATCACCACGTCTTGCAGCGTGGTAAAGCTTGGCGTGATGATTGACGCCAACAACACGGTGATCGCTACCGTCCCGCACAGGGCAACGACCGTCATAGTCAGCACGAGCTTCGCGCCAAGCGACGTCGGCCGCCTCATCCTCCCGAATTGCCGCCCTAGCGTTGCCGGAACACGACCCATCCCGACGGTCGGCATTAGTTCAGCATTCCGTTGCCTAGTTGCCGCGGCGGCGGCGGTCCATCGCCTGCGACATCATCCTGGCCGCCAAGATAGCGCGCGCCCGCCATGCCGAGTGCCACATCCGCGCCAACCGGACGCGAGAAGAAATAGCCTTGGAAATGGCTTGCCCCGGCCAGTTTCAGCGCCTGGACCTGCGCTTCGGTCTCAACGCCCTCGGCGATGACGCCCAGTCCCAACGCGCGGCCGAGATGGATGATCGAATGCACGATCGCCGCGCTTTCACGTTCGCGACTCATGCCATCGATGAACGAGCGGTCGATCTTCAGGCAATCGAGCGCGAACTTGCGGATGTTATAAAGGCTCGAATAGCCCGTGCCGAAGTCGTCGAGCGCTATCCGGAACCCCATCTGGCGTAGCTTGTAGAGCGTCTCCGCGGCACGTTCGGCATCGTCGAAGATCGCGGTCTCCGTGATCTCGATCTGCAACCGCGCGGGCTCGACCCCGGCACGCTCGACGCTATCCATGATGTGCCCGACGAAATCGTGGCGGCGAAACTGGCGGGGCGAGAAATTGACCGAGACATATTGGTCGGGCCATTGTTTCAGGACGGGGAGCGCTTCGCGCAGCACCCAGTCGCCCAGTTCGTGGATCAGGTTCGATTCCTCGGCGATGGGAATGAACGTGCTCGGGCTCATTGCGCCGTACTCGTCGGTGCTCCAGCGGATGAGCGCCTCGAAACCGACCACCTCGACCGCGTCGCGCGACACGATCGGTTGATAGACGAGGCTTAACTCGCCTTTTGCGATCGCCTGGCTCAACCCACCCTCGACCCGCCTGCGAAAACGGATGCCTTCGTCCATGCTCTCGTCGAACAGGCGAACGATCCCGCGCCCACTACGCTTGGCGTCGTTGAGCGCCAGATCCGAGCGGCGCATGACGTCGACCGGATCGTGACCCTGCCCACCCTCACTGACGACCACGCCCGCCGACGCGCCACCCTGCACCGAATTGCCGAATACCTGGAGGCTGACCGAGCACGCAGCGACGAGCCGCTCGCACGCCGTGATGCCTGCCGCTTCATCCGACGTCTCGAAAAGGATGCCGAACTCGTCGCCGCCCAGCCGAGCGACCAGCGCATCCTCCGGCGCCGATCGTTGCAGGATCATGCAGACTTCGCGGATCAACGCGTCGCCCGCAAGATGCCCAAGCGTATCGTTGACCAGCTTGAAGCGATCCAGATCGACCATGACCGTCGCAAACAACCCCTCAGCCCGCGTCCGGTCTGCCAGCGCGCGCAGAAACGCGAGCCGGTTCGGTGCGTCGGTCAGCGAATCATGCGTTGCCATGTGAACCGCCCGACTTTCGTTCGCGGCGAGCTCTGCGCTTTGCCCCTCAAGTTGAACCACCTGCGCCGCCAGCGTGATGCGCGCGGCCTTCAGTTCGCGGTCGATCTCCCACCGTTTAGCTAGCGCCGTTGCAGTCTGCGTTACCTCGGCGACCTCGAACGGCTTGGCGATGTAAAAGATTTTGTCCGTGGGCCCCGCAACCTTGCTGATCTCGATCGGCGAGAAATCGGAGAAGCCGGTAACGATGACGAGGTTGATCTCCGGGTCGAGCGCTCGGATGCGTTGCGCGGTCTCGCGACCGTCAATGCCGGGCGGCATGCGCACGTCGATGAACGCGACCGCGAACGGTTTGCCGTCCGCCAGCGCCCGCTCGACTGCTGCCACGGCATCCAATCCTTGATCCACATGCGCCAGCGCGAAGTCGGCGCTTTGCTCCCCCTGAACCTCGCCCACGGTCCCGCCGAACAGGTCCGCTGCCATCGTCCCGAGCGCGACCCCACCTTCCGAGCGTTGCCCGGCAAAGCTGCGCCGGTAGCTGTCGTGCATCGCTGGCTCGTCGTCCACGATCAGAATGCGCATGGTTACCGTCCTTCACCGACCACCGCATCTGTCCGGCGCGGTTCGCCAAGTGCCTTCATTGTTACGAAGGATAGTAACCTAAAGCAGTTAATCGCCTGCGAAAGAATTTTGTAACTTATGTCCAAGCGCTTGAGCACCCAGCACGATTGCACCAAGCGGCCCCGCGTTGTTGCCGAGGGCGGGCGGCACGATGAACGTATCGACCAACGCGACCTCTGGCAGCGTGATGTAGCCGCCAAGACTGCGCGTCATCGCCGCCCGTACGCGCGGAAACAGATGCGATGCACCCATCACGCCGCCGCCCATGACGATCCGCCGAGGGATGCCCGTAAGGACCAGCGTATGGCAGAGTTGTCCGAGTGCATCGGCAACACTGTCCCAAACGGAATGCTCGGCCGGCGCTTCGTCTGCGGGGAAGCCAATCCGTGCGGCGATCGCCGGGCCGGCTACCAAGCCTTCGACGCACGCGCCGTGGAACGGGCAGTTGCCGATCCAGTCGTCCCCGTGGAATCGTGCAGGGCGGATATGCCCGAGCTCGGAATGCGTCAGCCCGTCGACCGGACGGTTACCCGCGATCATGCCGGCGCCGACACCAGTGCCGACCGTGACATAAGCAATGTCCGGCAGGCCCTTCGCCGCGCCCCAGAACGCCTCAGCCAGCGCTGCACCGACTACGTCGCTATGAAAGCCGGTTGGCACCCCATAGCGTCGGCTCAACCGTCCCGCGATGTCGGTCCCTGCCCAGCCCGGCTTCGGCGTGGAGGTGATATGACCGTAATCGCCCGAATGACGATCGATCGACACCGGCCCGAAACTCGCGATACCGATCGCCACGAACCCGCTCCAGCGATCGAGTACAGCTTCGATCGCGGCCAGCGTTTCCTCGGGACGGGTCGTCGGGATCCGCACGGTTTCCTCGATCTGGTCGGGTCCTCGCGCAAGAATGCAGATGCATTTAGTGCCACCAAGTTCGATACCTGCGACCAGGGGTGCTTCCGTCATCCTCAACTCCCAACACGTGAATGCGGCCCGCTTCCTTTGCCGACGCCGTCCAGTCAAGTGCAGGCCGGTTATTGCGATCATGCTGAACGATGATTTGATCTGCTGTCGATCCGTCCGGTCATGCGTTATGCCAATCGAGTTCACCCGAACAGACAGGAATCCCCAATGGCGAAGAAACCCGCAAAGTTGATCAAGGCGGACACTGGCGTCTCGACCGAGGCACAGCCCCAGTACAAGGTCGAGTATCGCGAGATCCAGCCCTACGGCACACTGAAGAGCTTACCGATCGCCCTCGAAGACAATGCGCGCGCGCAGAGCGTGGCAACGCTGAACCAAGTGCTCGCGGACACGATGACGATCCGTGACATGTACAAGAAGCATCACTGGCAGATGTCGGGTGCGACTTTCTATCAACTGCATCTACTGCTCGACAAGCATTACGAGGAACAGGCCGCGCTCGTCGATCTCGTGGCAGAACGGATCATGGCGCTCGGCGGTATCAGCATCGCGATGGCGCCGGATGTCGCCGAGATGACGACGATTCCCCGTCCGCCAAAGGGCCGCGAGGACGTTCCGACGCAGCTCGCCCGTCTGCTCGAAGCCCACGAGATAATCCTGCGTCAGGCACATGAGGGCGCGGAAGCCGCCGACGAGTCAGGCGACGACGGCACGAACGACTTGCTGGTGAGCAACATCATCCGCACACACGAGCCGCAGGTTTGGTTCCTGGCGGAACACCTTGCCGCGACCGAACTGGTCCGCAGCGACAAGTAAAATTACGGCCTTCTCTTCACTACAAAGAGGAGGCCGCATTTCATCCGAAAAACCGCGTTGGCGTCAGCCGTCCATCGCATTTATCGCGTAGCGTTGTACTTCAACTGATCGTCGGTGAGCTGGAAGCCGACCAGAGCTTCGAAGCTCGCACGCAGCACCGCCTGCCGAACTTCCGGGGTGCTCAGCGGGTCGACCGCAGCGTCCTGGTCACCCGCCTTGCGCCGACGGGTCAGCTTCTCCCGAACGTCTTCCGGCAAAGTCGCCGCAGCGCGCGATACGGTTGCAGTGGTGGCGGCCGACGCCGACGCCAGCGCCTGTCCCGCTGCGAAGTGCAATACCACCCGGCCGACGCGCTTAGCCACGACCGCGCTGCCCCCACGCACGACGGTGATGAAATACGGCAATGTCACGTCGCGCGCGGCCTCGGTACGCGTGCGGCGGGCACGAATGTCGAACGTGACGTTGGTGACGACCTGATCCGTTGCATCGGCACAGGTCGAGCGGACGTTGGTCATGAAGGCGGCGACGTCGATCGCCGACTGGTCACGGCTGGTGGCGGGATTGAACAGCGTGATGTCGCCGGTTGCAGCAGGGATCGCGACAGGCGGGCAGACCGAGCGGACCGCGGAAATGCCGCCGGTCGCATCGACTTCGCCCTTGCCGGCGCATCCGGTCAGGAGGATCGCACACGCCGAAACGGCTAGGATAGGGGCTTTCACGGCGACGCTTACCTTCTCGAACGAGCGAAAGGGCCACCGCATCTCGCAAGCGGCCCCTGTCGCGGCGCACCATAGGAACCGGCTATCGTCCAGGCAAGCAATCGCGTAGAGGCTGACGCATCATGAGCCCAATCGACAAGCCGCCGCTCGAACTGTTGATCGCAGCGCCCCGAGGTTTTTGCGCCGGCGTCGACCGCGCCATCCGGATCGTCGAACTGGCGATCGAGAAGCATGGCGCCCCGGTCTATGTCCGCCACGAGATCGTCCATAACAAGTTCGTCGTCGACACGCTGAAGGCGCAGGGCGCGATCTTCGTCGAAGAGCTCGACGAGGTGCCCGATGGTGCGCCGGTCGTATTCTCCGCGCACGGCGTGCCGAAGTCGGTGCCGCTCGACGCGCAGAATCGCGGGCTTGAATATCTCGATGCGACGTGCCCGCTGGTATCGAAGGTGCATCGCCAGGCCGAGCGGCTGGTCGCGCAGGGCCGCCACATCGTGTTCATCGGCCATGCCGGGCACCCCGAGGTGATCGGCACGTTCGGACAGGTGCCCGAGGGTGCGATGTCGCTGATCGAGACGGTCGAGGATGCCGAGGTGTTCGCACCCGCCGATCCGTCGAACCTTGCCTTCCTGACGCAGACGACGTTGTCGGTGGACGATACCGCCGCCGTGGTGGCGACGTTGCAGCGCCGCTTCCCTCAGATGCTGCCGCCGCGTGGCGAGGACATCTGCTACGCGACCTCGAACCGCCAGACCGCGGTGAAGGCGATCGCGCACAGCGTCGATGCGGTGCTGGTGATCGGTGCACCCAACTCGTCGAACTCGGTGCGACTGGTCGAGGTGGCCGAGCGTGCGGGTACGCCGGCGATGCTGATTCAGCGCGCGAGCGAACTCGACTGGGACTTCCTCGCGGGCGTTGGCACGCTCGGGATCACGGCCGGCGCGTCGGCACCCGAACTGCTGGTCCGCGAACTCGTCGATCGGCTGTCCGAACGCTTCACTGTGACGGAGCGCGAGGTCGAGACGAACCGCGAGACGATCGCGTTCAAGCTGCCGCGCGGACTGGAGGCGGCCGCCTAGCATGGCGGTTTACACGCAGGTGTCGGCGGAGGCGCTGAGCGCGTTCCTCGCCAAGTTCGATCACGGTGAACTGGTCTCGGCCAAGGGCATCGCCGAGGGGGTCGAGAACAGCAATTACTTGGTCGATACGACGACCGGGCGGTTCATCCTGACGTTGTACGAAAAGCGCGTGTCCGCGGACGATCTGCCGTTCTTCATGGCGATGCTCGACCATCTCGCGATCGACGGCAACCCGGTGCCACGCGCGCTGCCCGATCGCAGCGGTGCGCTGATTCACGAGCTTTGCGGGCGGCCGGCGTGCCTGATCGAGTTCCTTACGGGGGTGTCGGTGTCGCATCCGACCGAAGCGCAGGCACGTGCGGCCGGTGCGGCGATGGGGTCGATGCACTTGAGTCTCGCGCGATTTTCGCAGGAGCGGGCGAACACGCTGGGGCCCGACGGTTGGCGCGCGTTGCTCGATAAGTGCGGCCGCGATCTGGATGCGATCGAGCCGGGATTGTTTGATACCATCGGCACAGCCGCGGATGCGGTGGTCGCCGCTTGGCCTGCAGACCTGCCGCGCAGCGTCATCCATGCCGACTTATTTCCCGACAACGTGCTGATGCTCGGCGACCGGGTGACCGGGCTGATCGACTTCTACTTCGCCTGCACCGACGTCCGCGCCTATGACCTTGCAATCATGCACAGCGCCTGGGCGTTCGATGCGCAGGGCGAACGCTATGACGCGGCGGTCGGCAAGGCCCTGGTTGGGGGCTATGTTGATCGCCATCCGCTATCTCGGGCCGAACGTTCCGCGCTGCCGGTGCTGGCGCAGGGCGCGTGCCTCCGCTTCCTAGCGACGCGCGCGTGGGATTGGCTTAATACGCCGGCCGATGCGCTGGTGACGCGCAAGGATCCCTTGGCCTATTGGCGGCGGTTCGAGGCGTATCGCAAGGACGATTTGTTTGCATGACTGACGACACTGACGTTTCCATCACTAAGGTCGAGATCTTCACCGACGGCGCGTGCAAGGGCAATCCCGGCCCCGGCGGCTGGGGCGTAGTGATCCGCATGGGCACGCACGAGAAGGAATTGTCGGGCGGCGAGACCCCGACGACCAACAACCGGATGGAAATGACTGCCGCGATCGAGGCGCTTAACGCGCTGACCCGGCCCTGCGCGGTGACACTTTATACCGACAGCAAATACGTGATGGAAGGCCTGACCAAGTGGGTGAAGGGGTGGCAGCGCAACGGCTGGAAGACCGCCGACAAGAAGCCGGTGAAGAACGCCGAACTGTGGCACGCGCTGCTGGCCGCGGTGGCGCGGCACAAGATCGAATGGCAATGGGTCAAGGGACACGCCGGCCACCCGGAGAACGAGCGGGCGGACAAGTTGGCAAGCGATGCCGCAGTCGCTGCCGGACGTAAGTAAGCCTAGAACCGCGCGGGCGAATAGCGTGCGACGTCGATCGCTGCGACCGAAGGGTCGGGATTGATGCCGAGGAGCAGGCTGGTGGCTAGCAACGCAGCCGCGGGGGCGGTCTGGATGCCGAAGCCGCCCTGCCCCGCACACCAGAAGAAGCCGGGCACGTCCCGATCGAAACCATAGATCGGCAGGCGATCGGACGCGAACGTGCGCAATCCAGCCCAGCGTCGCTCGACGGCAGCGACTCGCCAGTCGACGACCTGCTCGAACCGAGCGATCGCGATGGCGACGTCGATTTCCTCGGGTGCGGCGTCGCACGGCTCTGTCGGCGTTTCGTCATGCGGGCTCAGCCACAGTCGACCGCCGGGCTCGGGCTTAAAATAGAAGCGCCCGCCGAGGTCGGCGATATGCGGCATGCCCTCGGGCGCGCCGGGATCAGTGCGGAGTTGCGCCATCGTCCGGCGATACGCTTGCAACCCGAGCGGACGCACGCCGACCCGCGCCGCGACCGCGTCCGCCCACGCGCCAGCCGCATTGACGATCGTACGCGCCCGGAATGCGCCCGCCTTCGTCTCGATCGTCCACACCCCGTCGGCCCGTCCCGCCCCCGCAAACGCGGCATCGGTGACGAAGACCGCACCGCTACGCCGCGCGATAGCGATGCTTTCGGCATGGAGCGCCGCGACGTCGATATAGGCGCAGCTTGCCTCTTGTACGCCGAGCGTCCATTCGGAACGCAGTCCGGGCACGAAAGCGGCGGGATCGACTCGGTCCAGACGGACCTCGCTATCGGCAAACTCGGAGAGGAACAGGTCCATCGCCGCTTCGTCCTCCGTGCGGCCGATGTGCAGCGAACCGAGTGGCGCGAGATGCCCGCCTGCGCGCAACAACGGCCCGGATGCCGTGGTCAGCGGCTGAATATCCGGCCCGCCATAGGTCTCCGACCAGAAGGCGGCCGAGCGCCCCGTCGCGTGATAGCCCGGTGCATCTTCCGCTTCGAGAACGAGCACACGCACCCGCGACCCGATCGCCGCAGCAAGGCTCGCCCCCGCCATCCCCGCGCCAACGATCGCGACGTCGTACACGCGCGTCATCGTGCGCCTCTGCGCGCAGTCAGGAACGAGTCGATCGCCGACAGCGCGCGATTTCGTACTCCATCGGCCTCGCGCAGGATCTCATGCGCGGACTCCGGACCAAAGCGGACGACCTGCGCAGCGGGCATCCGCGCCGCGAGCCGCAGCGCCGCACGCGGATCGACCAGCTTGTCGGCCTCCGCGATCAGCATCAGCACGGGGCGTCTCGACTGACTCCACCCGCGGATCGTTGGCGAGCGCCGCTGCGCCCGCGAACCCCTCGGCAAGCCATGCCCAGCTCGGCGGCCCCAGCACGAGTTCGGGATACGTCGCCTGCCACCATCCCTCGTCGCTGTAGCGATCGGCGTCATGCGTCAGCAGCGACTGGCGCGAGGCGACCGATCCCGGCCGCTCGTTGCTGCGCCATGCCGCCCGCGCAGGGTCGCCGCGACCCGCAATCCACCGCGCGATCCGGGCGCTGAACGCTGGCCCGAACGGTGCTTTGAATCCGATCATTGGCGCGACGAGGATCGCCGCATCGGGGGCGATCACGCGAGCGGCAAGCGCGCGCATTACCATCATCCCGCCCATCGAATGGCCGAGCACCACGCGTGGTACCCCTCCGGCCTCCGCCTCCGCGCTCCAGTCTGCCCAGAAAGCGGCGAGGTCGGCATCGAAAACGCCATAGTCGCTCGCATGGCCGACGTGCGGATCGCTCGACAAGCGCCCAGAGCCGCCCTGGCCGCGCCAGTCGAACGCGGTTACCGACCAGCCCTCCGTATGCAGGTGCGCGAACGTCTCAAGATATTTCTCGAAGATATCGCCACGCCCCGTCTGGAACAGTATCCGACCACGCGGCGCCCATGCCGGCCAGTCGAATCGCCGCAGCTTCCAGCCGTCGGGGGCGATCCAATAGCCGATGGGCGCGTCGTCCGGGATCGTTCGCCGTACCGAGGCTGTGTCGCCCGTCATGCGCAAGCCCTTGCTACCATTCGAAATTCTCCAGGGACGGTTACTTTTTCGAAAGCCATGTCCGTTAGGACCTAGCCGATGGGATGGAACATTGCTTCCAATTTTGATTCTGGTGCTCGGCAGCCTACTGCTCTCAGCGGGCATTTAGGACGCACGGACGCGCGAGATCGCAAACTGCAAGACTGCGGCGGTCGCGCTGCTGGCGCCGGTCTGGTGGTATGCGAGCGCGCTAGATCGATGGCCGGACATGGCTCTTCAGATCGGTGTGGCGCTCGTCGTCTTTGCGCGTCAAGCTTAACGAAGGCAAAATCGAGGTTCCCTACGGCGTCGCGATAGCAATCGACGGCCTTCTCGCGCTCCGAGAACCGCTCCTTAACCAGGTTCAGTGATGATTAACGGTAAGATACATTCTTGGCGCCTGAAAGGCACGATCTAGTCATGGATACACGCAAGATCATTTTGCTGTTCGGAGCGCTTATTGTAGCGGCCGTTACGGCGCTCTTTGCCAGAACGCTGATCGCTGGCAGCTCCACACCGCAGGCGGGCGCGGTCGTTATCGCCGCCCCTGTCGTCGACGGCCCCGAAGTGCTGGTCGCGACCCGTTCGCTACCGGTCGGCACGATTCTCGACGCGACGGCGCTGAAATTCCAACCCTGGCCAAAGGAGCTGGTAGACAACGCCTATTACTTCCGCGACAAAACCGACCTGAAGTCGCTTCAGGGCACGGTTGTGCGCAGCATCATCACAGCAGGACAGTCGGTAACGCAGGGT
Organism: Sphingomonas faeni; assembly: GCF_030817315.1. Taxonomy (NCBI): domain Bacteria; kingdom Pseudomonadati; phylum Pseudomonadota; class Alphaproteobacteria; order Sphingomonadales; family Sphingomonadaceae; genus Sphingomonas; species Sphingomonas faeni. The sequence goes on from NZ_JAUSZF010000001.1 coordinate 2,060,524, forward strand.
GGACTGGTGAAGCCCGGCGATCGTGGGTTCCTTGCCGCCGCGCTCGGACCCGGCATGCGCGCGGTAACGGTCCCGTGTCGGCGCAGGGCGCATTCGCCGGATTCGTGTTTCCCGGCAACCGCATCGACCTTGTCCTGACGCAGGAGGTAAGGGGCGGCGGCGACGGCGATCCGCTGAAAGTGTCGGAGACGATCATGCGCAACATGCGCGTGCTGGCGACCGATCAGCGGACCGACAATCTGGTCGGATCGGACGGCAAGACCGAGGTCAAGACGTTCTCCAACGTGACGATCGAAGCGACGCCAAAGATGGCTGAACAAGTCGCACTTGCGCAGACACGCGGCTCGCTGTCGCTGTCGCTGCGGTCTATCGCGGACAACTCGGCCGAACTCGAAGAGGCGATCGCGTCGGGCGCGGTGAAGCTGCCCGACGGCACCGATCCGAAAGCGGAGAAGGCGATGTTGGTACGCGTTGCCAGCCAGCCGATCTCCGGCGGATCCAGCTATCAGACCGGCGCGGACATCTCGCGGTACCAGCGCAGCACGGTGCCCGGCAAAGCATCGAGCAACCAAGATGATCGTCTGATGCAGATGATGGGCGCGCCGCAGCCGGGCGGCGGGGCGCCCGCGTGGTGCAGAGGCCGGCCGCACGCGTCGCGCGCGGCAATGCTGTGACCATGGTTCCGGTCGGGGGAAGAACTGGGATGCGTATCTCCACGACGCGCCCAATCGGTTGGCCGCTCGCGGTCGCCCTTGCTGCAGCCACCGCCGCCCCTTCCGTCCCCGCACTCGCCCGGTCCTGCACCCAGGCCGCTCCCTCAGGACTGCCCGTTGTACAGGTCAACACCGGTCGCTGCCGTCTCGTGACGCTGGCGAGGCCGATTAGCGACCTGTTCGTCGCTGACACACGATCGCCGACGTCTAGGTCCGCTCACCGACGCAACTCTACGTATTCGGCAAAAAGACCGGCGAGACGACAATCTCTGCGACGGCAAAGGGCGGCGCAGTCATCTACGCCTCGACCATCCGCGTCGGCAGCAACCTCGACTCTGTGCAGCAGATGCTCGGGCTCGCAATGCCCGAAGCGCAGGTCGTCGCAACGCCGATGAACGGGCTGACCCTACTCACCGGCACGGTCGCCGCGCCCGAGGACGCCGCCGAAGCCGAGCGGCTGGTGCAGGCGTTCGTCGGCGATTCGACCAAGGTTGTGTCGCGACTAAGACGGCGACACCTCTGCAGGTGAACCTCCAAGTGCGCGTCGCCGAGGTCACGCGAAACTTTGTCAAGAACATCGGGGTGAACCTGACAAGGCGGAGTTCGGGCAACTTCCTCTTCAACATCGCGCAGGGTCGCCAGGGCACCATCACGATCGTGCCCGCGTCATCAATGCCCCCAATGCCCCGGTAGATGCCAACGGCGCATTCCCCGGCAACACTCTCTTCGGCTTTCCTGCCAAAGCGGCGATCGGCTTGACCGTTGGTCTAGCAGGGCGTCTGCTGGGCATGGACGTGCTCGGCGCGATCGGTCTTGGCGAAACACTCGGTCAGGTGACGACACTCGCCAATCCGAATCTTACCGCGCTGTCGGGCAAGACGGGCACCTTCCTCGCACGCGGCGAAATTCCGATTCCGCTGACGCAGGCGCTCGGCACGATATCGGTCGAGTACAAGCAATACGGCATCAGCCTTGCCTACCCGCCGAGGGTATTGTCGGATGGCTGCAATTCCCCTCGGGTACGTCCCGAAGTGTCGCAACTCGGTTACGCCAACGCGATCACGCTCAGTGGTACGCGCGTGCCCGGCCTTACGACGCGCCGCGCCGAGACGACGGTGCACGGGCGCCGACCGATATCGACCGCGTGCTGCTGGTCACGCTGAGCGCCAGCGGCGGCGGCAAGCGACCGGTGCCGACGATCGCACGGCCGTCCCATGTCTCGCCGTCGATCGGTGCCACCGCCCCCGTCATGCCAATGCTGCATGGCAATACGCGTCGCAACGAGGACGATACGGCCGCAGCCCCGACTACCGGTGAAGGCGCCAAGACAAGGAAGGGCGCCATCCCCGCGCCAGGTTTATCGAATTGAGTCGGGCCCTGCCCTGCCGTTCGCGAACAACGCATCAAGGAATTCCGATGATCACCAAGTCGATTCTGTTAGCGTCCCTCATGCCCGCGCTGTTGCTCGGTGGCGGCATGGGCATCGGGAACCGCGGACTTCAATCGGTCCATCAACCGGTCGTCAGCCGATCCGGCTATGCAATCGATCTCGGCGTGTCGGGCGGAGCGCTGGCAGCGGGTGAACAGCAACGCCTTGCCGGTTGGATGAACGCGATGTGGCTCGGCTATGGCGACCGCGTCGCGATCGACGACCCCGCGGGCGAAGGCCCTAAAGCGCACGGCGACGTCGCCGCGGTGGTCGCAACCTACGGCCTATTGCTGAGCGACGACGCGCCGGTCACACCCGCCGCCGTCACGCCCGGATCGATGCGCGTGGTAGTCAGCCGGACGCGAGCGCAGATGCCCCGCCGCCCGGACTGGTCGCTTAATTCGACCAACGTTTTCGAAGCCCACACGTCATCCGACTTCGGCTGCGCGATCAACAGCAATCTTGCGGCGATGATCGCCAACCCCAACGATCTGATGCGCGGCAAGGAAGGTGTGCGGGGGTTGCGGTCCGGTTTGCCGATCAGCGAGACGATCGCCGTCGTCGGCCAGGAACTCGACGGCCCGGTCGGCGAGGAGTTCCGATCGGTCAGCGACAAGATGAAGATCCGCCAGACGATGGACGCGGCGCTCCAAGAAACCGCGGACCGGCTCGACGTCCCCGAATTCCAGTTCTTCGTCATCACCATCGCGATCCAGCGCGAGACGCTGGCGAACCTCGCCGACGTGCTGCGCATGCGCGGCCAGATGAAGGCGTCCGCCTACATCATCGGCGCGCTGCCGTTCCTCGTGTTCGCGCTGATCTGGTTCATCAACGGCTCCTACATGCAGCGGTTCTTCGTCGACGAGCGCCTGATCCTGATCGGCATGGGCGCCATGGTGTGGATGGCGATCGGCGCCTTCATCATGTCGAAGATGATCAGCTTCGAAATCTGAGGGACTGACGATGGGCGAGACCGCCGGACCTACCCTGCTCGGGATCGACATACTCTGGGTCGCGACGATCCTGTCGGGCGTCGCCGCGTTCGCCGTGATGATCGCGATCTATGCGACGACCACGGTCCGCGATCCGATGGCCAAGCGCGTCAAGGCGCTCTCCTACGCACTGCTAAAGAGCTGACGCCCTGGTGAAGAGCTAAGGCAACCGCAACGCGACCGGATCGTTGAGCCCCCGTAACAGGAGGGTTTCCAGATGCCGTTGTTTTCCACGCCCACGCAGTTCGCCGCGCTCGCGCTGATCTTCATCGCCGGTTGGCTGTTCGGATTGGCGAGCCATCCCGGCGGCAAGAAGTGGAAGGCGCGCTATCTCGCCGAACGTGACGCACACGCGGCCGCCAAGAAGGATGCCGACATCCGCGCCACCGCCGCGGAAAAGCGCGCTGTCGAAGCCGAGCATGAGAATGCACGCCTCGTGAAGGCGACCCCGGTGGCGCCGGTCGCCGCTCCGGTGACGCCGGTCGCGCGCGTGACCACGACCCGCGCGCCGGTCGAGGACCGATCGATCTTCACGACGCCCAGCACGCGCCCGGTCGCGGCATCGTCGGCGCGTCCGGCCTATAATAACGATGGCACGAAGCGCGGCTGGTTCGACTTCGACCGTCGCTAATCTCCAAAGGGCGGCCCGCTCACCATCGAGCGAGCCGCCCTGTCGGGCCTATTGATGTCGCTGCCTATTGATAGTGGGCGACGTTCTCGAACCCCGTGTTCGTCTTCGCCATCTTGACCAGCTTCCTGGCGTAGGAGCGCACGTGGCGGTCGAAGCGCGTGTCGTTGTAGACGCCACGCCAGATATATTCGTCGCGCTCCAATATGGCGGCAAGTGCGGCGGCAAACGCGGCCTGGGTGTCCGCCACCCCCTTCCGGTTCATCAGCGAACAGACCATCTCCTCGGCGGAGGCCTTGTCGCAGTCATCCTGTAGTTCCCGACCGCCACGCTCGGCGACGACCTGCTCGGATCGTGCGGCGACGACGCGCGCGTCTAGCCATTTGCGGACCGCGTCGCCGTCCCAGTCCTTTGCCTCTGCCTTTGCCTTTGCCTTTTCCGCCAACGCTCGCTCTCCGTCTCGCGCGCACTATCCGGGAGTGCGCGCCTGCCAGCGCCGATATCCGATCACGGCCAGCACGACCATCGCCGCGTAAAGACCGGCGGTGAGCACCAGTCCCTTGTACGCGAACATCCCGACATACAGGACGTCGACCACGATCCACAGCAACCAGTTCGCCGCATGCCGCCGCGCGACCCAATATTGCGCGACGAGGCTGAAACTGCTGAGCGTCGCGTCGGCCCATGGCAAGGCAGCGTCGGTATAGTGGCTCATGAACCAGCCGATCGCGAACGCCCCGACCGCACCCGCGCCGAGACCGGCGAGCGCGCGCGATGGCCGCAACGGCTCGACGACGACATCGCCGCTATCGTCCTTGCCCCGCGCCCAGGCCAGCCAGCCGTAGACGATGGCGATCGCGAAGAACGCCTGAAGCACCATGTCCGCGTACAACCGCACGTCGAGGAACAGCTTGAAATAGAGCGCACACGCGACGAAATTGATCGGCCAGCACAGCATGTTGCGCTTGGCGGTCAGCCATATCCCGGCAAAACTGACGACGACCGCGACGATCTCGAACGGTGTCATGACCGCGCGATCCGACGCAGGAAATCCTGACCCGGGGCTGAGAAGAACCACGCGGCATGGTCGATCAGATACCCGTCCCAGGCCATGGCGGCGGACGCGGTATCCGCCACGACGGCGGTAAAGTAGTCGGCCTCCGACAGCGCGAATTCGACATGGACCAGCGGCAACAGGGACACGATCGCAGCGATCTCCGCAGGGTTCAGCGGCAGGACGGTGGCATAGCCTGCCACCAGCGCCAGCGCCGTCTCGGAATCGGCGATCGCATCGTCCGCCCCCTGCCCCAGGTCCAGCCACCGCACCGCCGTCCGCTCGATCGCCGTCGCGATATCGTGAACGGCAGTCGTGCGATCGGCCAAGCCGAAGTCGAACACGGTCCGCACTGCGCCCTCTCGCGTCCACAGCAGGTTGGACGGGTGCCAGTCGTTATGTGTCCACAAAGGCGCTTGGTCTGCGAGGAGCGACGACAGGTCGTGATCGGCTTGCCCGAACAGCCGGGCGACTTGCGCCTGCCACGGCCGGTCCGCGAGGAACGCAGCCAGCGCCGGGCGGGCGGTAACGTATGCGCTCGCGGCCGTCAGGGGATCGGCGGCGGGGAGTATCGCGAAACTCGAGACCAGGGGTTGTTGGCGCCGCGCTGGCGCATCGAACCCGCGCGCGGCGACGTGCAGTTTCGCCAGCGCCACGCCGGCGGCATGGGCGTGGTCGAGCGACAGGAACGGCGTCCACGACAGCCGGTCGCGGTACAGGTCGTCGCCCGCAGCCTGACGGTGCAGTTCGTACGACCACGGACCGATCGCGACGGCGGTCGCGCCCTCATCGGTAGCCATCACATCGGGCACCGACACGCCTGCGCCGGCGAGATGCGCGATGAATCCGTGTTCCTCGGCTAACCCCTCGACCGTGCGGACAAGGTGATGGTGGCGCTTCAACAGGAACGCGCCGTTCGTCGTGTGTACCAGCGTGGCGGCGGAGAACGGTCGCGGGGAATGCCAGTGCAGCCCGGTCATCCGCCCCGCCGCCGAAAAATGCGCGAGCACGGCCTTGGCCTCGTCTGCAGCGATGGCGGGCCAGGTCGGCGCCTCCAGCGTCGTGCCCATGCCGTGGACGAGATGCTTCAGCTGCGATGCCACCTCAGAACGCCCGAGAGATCGTCGCCATGACCGCTGCGCCGCTGCCGACATAATAGGCGGGCGGCGAGCCGGCGATGACGGTCCCGTTGCGGCCGATCGTGTCCTGCGCGTTGGTGCTGACCGACTGGACGCCGGCAAGGACGTGCGGATCGGTGACGTTGATCGCGTTGACGCGCAGATCGGTGCGCTTGCCGTCGAGCCAGTCGGCGAGGTGCATGCCGACCGACAGATCGAGCGTCGCATAGCCCTTGATGCGCTCGTCGTTCATGAAGCTCGCATATTGCCGGCCGATATATTTCGACGCGACGCTGCCGAAGAAGCGGCCGTCGTCGTAGATCCCGCCCGCACCGAACTGGACGGTGGGACTGGATACCGCATGCTTGCCGCGGGTCGGCAGGAAGTCCGCGCCGACGGGCAGGTCGGCGTCGATCCGCGCGCGCAGATATTCGCCCGAGAGGTACAGGCTGACCCCTGCGACCGGGCGGTAGTCGATCTCCGCATCGACGCCGTACGAGGATTGGCCACCGGCGTTGATCGTCGCGTTCACCTGCGCGCCGCCCTGGTCGAGCACGGTCGCCAACTGGCGGTTGCGGAACTTGTAGTGGAAGCCGGTCACCGAGGCGGAGAGCTGTTCGCCGATGAAGCGATAGCCGATCTCCTGCGAGACAGAATATTCGTTCTTGAGCGCGTCGGTGCCCCGTACGACGACTTCGCCGCCGTAATAGCTGTTGTAGAGCGTGAACTCGTTGGGCGTGCGGAAGTTGGTGGTGATGTTGGCGAACAGCTGTTGGCGATCGTCGAGCCGGTAGTGGATCGCGGCGCGCGGCAATGCGGCGAAGCTGTCGTTGCGCACCTTGTCCTGTGGTCCGGGCAAATAGGTGCGGCCGTTGCGCAGCACGTTCACGCCCTTGAACCCGGCGTCGATCGTCAGCCGCGGCGTCAGCGCGATCCTGTCGGCGAGGAAGAAGCCCTTCGTCACGGTGACGGTGCGCTGGTTCTCATAGGCGAGCAGGCGGCCATCGGCGGTGCGGATCGCCTTTGCGCGGTAACCCCAGCGATCGACCGGCTGCCCCTCGGCGTCGATCGACGTGTAGGATTGCGTGACGCGATCGGTGCCGTAGTCGAACCAGAGTCCGGCGGTGAGCGTGTGCACGCCTGTCTTGAACGTGAGCTTGCTGACGTTGCCGGTCCGCATCTGGTCGCCGGTGTAATTGCCAAGCACGGTCGCGACGCCGTCGACTGCGCCGGGCAGCGCGATCGGCTGGGCCAGTTCTTCGGTGCCGAGGAAGTTTCCTTCGGTGGTCAGCTGTGTGCCGTAGGGCGAGTTGCCATAGCCGAACTGGAGATAGGTGGTGGTGTCGAGTGCAAGCCGATCGGTCAGCGCCAGATGGACCGGCGCGGAGGCGTAGAGGTTGCGGAACGGCGCGCGGTACAGGCGCCAATAGTTGGTGTTCCCCGCCGTGTAGCGCTCGTCGAAATTGAAATCGCGGCCCTGCGCGTTCCACTCGGCGAGCGTCGGGCTTGGGTAGCTCGACGAGTTCGCGTCGTTGTAGGAGAGCGCGAGGCTGGCGCGGTTGCCGGCGCCCCATTCGTTGAGGATCTTGGCGTCGATGTGCTGGCGCGTGTCGAAACCGGCACCCCGCCAATTGTCAGCGCGCGTGTTCGAATAGGAAAGGAAGGCCTTCAACCCGGTATTGCCGATCGTCCCGCTATCGATCCGGACGAACCCGCGCCGCGCCGCGTAGCTGCCGAGCGACAAGTCGACCAGCGCGCCGGGACGCGCCTTCGGATCGTCGAGCGCGAGCGATAACAGCCCGCCAGCCCCGCCGAGCGTGGGGGAGTCGATATCGACCGAGCCTTGGGCGAGCGAGATGCGCTTGAGGTTCTCGGGGTCGGCGAACTGCGACGGGTAGGCGTAATAATAGCCGATGTCGTTCTGCGGCGCGCCTTCCATCAGCACGCCGATCTCGTCCTGGCCGAGACCGCGCAGCGTCAGGCTGGAGCTGGTCGACAGGCCGTACGGGTCGCTCGATGCGACGTTCGCGCCGGGCAGCAGCGTGACGAGCTGGAACGCGTTGAGCGTCGGTGCCTGCTTGACGATGAAGTCGGCGGAGATCGCACTTTGCGCGCGCGGAACCTTCTGGTCGGGGAGCAAGCCGGCTGGGTCCTGCTTGCCGACCACGCGGATTTCTGCGGGTTCGACCGGGTCGGCCACCTGCGCGCCTGCCGACGATGCGGCGAGGGTTGTTACGACCAGGCCCAAAAGCCTGCGCTCGCGCGCGGCGGACATTACACGAAAACCAGCACTGAAAAACGTCACGTCCACTCCAATCGGAGGGACGACGGGCCAGCCGCAGACCCTCCCTACGCCGGTATAAGCCGGATCAGGTTCAGCGGGTCATGGGCTGCTGCCCACCTCTCAGCCGCGCATGAGCGGCCCCCCGGGGATGCGCGCGGCTTAGGCGGTCGGGCGAGCGGTGGAAAGCGCTATCGCATTGATCTGGCTGGTGTGCCTCGCGCTGCGCACTTGGGGGCCTCGAGACGCTCGCTGAGAACGGCGCGAAGAACGGCGCGCAGCGGCCGGCCTACCTCGAAAACATGCTGTGAAAACAAGGTAGGCCGACCGCCTCGGCAGCTCGATCGACGAGCACCGCCGGGGTCGGCGAGGGAACGCCGACGCCGCAGCGATGTCACAGATACGTTGCGGTGCCGGATTTGGATTCAGCGCTGGTGGATTCAGCGCTGGTGGAGCGACGTTCGATGCGGTCAGGCGCGACCTTCGCGGCGCTTGATCTCGCCCAACAGCGCCTCCGCGACCGGGTTGCCGACCTCGCCGCCGGACTGTTCGTACGCGGCCGCAAGCTCCGCGTCCGTTGCATCCTGGAGCAGCCCGTTCACCTCCGCGTTGAAGTCGTCGACTTCGCCCGCGGCGGCATCGGCGGCGTCCTCGCTCGTCACGGCCGGCTCTTCGCCAGCGGCCGGAGCGTGGGCCATCACGGCATCCTGCTTGAAGACGTCGAAGGCTTCGGCGGCTTCGTTGCGTTCCTCGATCGCGATTTCGAGGCGGGTGAACAGGTCGAGTTGCGGTGCGGTGTTTTCCATGACGGCAGCTTATCCGCGCGAACTGCGTCGAGGCAACTCGTTCGCGCACGGTAGAGGCGCCCGACCGGGAATTTGTATGATCTACAGCAACTCGTGCGACTTCCGGCCGGAATGGCCGTTCTGCCCTTCGAGCTGCCGACCTTGATCTAGCGATCGGTTGCAGCAAGGAGAGACCATGACCGCGATCCGAGCCGCCGAGCCTTACGACCTGTCCCGGTTGATGGCGTTCGATTCCTTCCCCGGAGACCGGATCGTGGAGATCGTCGACCGCCGGATGCTGGTGGCCGAAGTGGACGGCGTCATCGCCGGCTATGTCGCGTGGCAGACCGGCGGCTGCATCGGCAAGGATTACGTGAACAAGCTGGTCGTCGATCCCGATTATCGCCGCCACGGCATCGCGCAGTCGCTCATCGCGGCGCTGCATTCGGTTTTGGACGGTAGAATTTTCATCTCGACCGGCGCCGACAATGTCGCGGCGGTCGGTCTGCTGACGCTGACGAACTGGCAGCCGGCCGGAAAGATCATGGGATTGCGTCCCGCCGACGAGGCTGAGATCTTCTATTACCGGGACCTATAATTCACGACGGACTGTGTGGTTTTTTTTTGAGGTAAACGGCGACATCCATTCGTGATGTCAAACGTTGCCGGTGATACATCTCGGAAATGCCCCAACGGATGCTCAATCCCGATCAGCGGCTTCGCGAGCATCTCGAGGATGCTCTGGCGGAGGCCGATGCGCTTGGCCAGACGGTCGTCGCCGCATTGATCTCCGAGGCGCTCGACGCGATGGCCAGCCACGCTCCTTCATAAAAGGGATCGGCCTGCTGCCCCGAGTGTTGGGTGGCAATGGTAACGCAATTTTCGCCACCGCTGAACATACGATCGCTGGACACATGGTCGGAAGCCCCTCGCGTCCGGAGCATGAACACGGCCGACATCCGAGCGGACGGACGGTACGTCCTCTGCTGGTTGCAACAAGCGCTGCGGGCGCGGGACAATCCGGTGATCGACGCATCGATCCGCCTCGGCAACGATCTCGGGCTGCCGGTTCTCGTCTATCACGGGCTGCGCGAGGATTACCCCTATGCGTCGGACCGCCTTCACCGGTTCATTCTGGGTGCGAGCCGCGACCTGGCGCTGGATTGTCGCCAGCGCGGCCTTGCCTGCGCCCAGCATGTCGATCGCGCCGACGCCCGCGAGAAGGGCCTGGTCTACCGTCTGGCCGCCGACAGCGCTGCGATGTTCGTCGAGGACCAGCCGACCTTCGTCGCGCGCTGGCAGTCGGAGCG